>CASGDQ010000033.1 GCA_949300325.1 uncultured Spirochaetales bacterium | reverse complement strand
TGAATATGTTTTCCAATCATGTGATATCATTCATGCTATGCAAGAGGATGTTTTGTTTTTCTTTAAAGACCATATGGATGCATTGCCGCTGTATGAGACATTCGAGGATAGGGTGGGAAAAGAGATTCCAGATGTAAGGCTTCGTGTGCAATCCAGCCAGATATCATTTTATAACAGGCACATGTTTTCCTGCATATCATTTCTCAGGGTCAAGAAAAAGAAGGACATGCCTGAAAAATATATCGTCGTCACATTCGGTCTGCCATATAGGGCGGCCTCAAGCCGGATAGCCGCCGCAATTGAACCGTATCCGAATAGATGGACGCATCATGTGGTCGTTTCTAAAAAAGAGGACATCGATGATGAACTTATGGCATGGGTAAGGGAGGCTGCGGATTTCTCTGCATCAAAATAGATTTGTTATTTCCCATCATTCAAGACTTTCTCATAAGGAGCAAGCATCCCTTTTGTCATCATTCCTTTTTTCTTTTCGGCTCCGGGAAGCGATAACAGCAGCCCGACAAAGTTCATGAAAAGAATCCTCTTTTTATGATGCTGCGGAAAATCGTCGTAATATCCATTTGCTTTATAGAATTTATGGTCGGCTTTCATCAGTCCCCGCATCTCGTACACCAGGTCCCTGAATATCTTGTTTCCTCCGATTCCGTAGAAATTCCTTGGTTCAACGATATCTTTCTCGATGGAATAGGAGAATGCCTTTGCCGCATCGGTTATCGACTTTGCAATATCTTCCATCTCGTCCGTCGCTATGGCTGAAAGATAGTTTCCCCCAACCGATGCCCTTGCTTCGATCAATGTGCGAAGGTTATCCTCCTTGCTCAGGTCTCCTGCGATTATATACGCGGTTGGCCGTCCTGCGGTAACCGCCCGGTGGCCGTTGCAGAACTGCCTGTCGTCATAGCACTTCATGCTTGAATCGGTGAAGTGGTTTTTGATCCTGAAGGCATATACGATGCCGGATGCATTCTGGATTTTGTCGCGAAGGTATGAATCAAAGCCGTCCTTATGGATGCACCTTCCACTCTTTGCGCAGGAAAAACATCCCAGGCATCCTCCGGAAAATGGATATTCATTTATATTGTAAACGGTGCTTTTTAAAGTAAGAGAGTGCTGGAAATCCGTAATCATGTTTTTCAGCGGAATATCGCTCTCATCGGCATTTGTGACAATGGATATGCTTTTATCGCAGGTCTTTTCAATATCTTCCACCTGCTGCTCATAAGGGCGCACACATTCAGCTATGCATCTTTTTCTTCCGCCTTCGTAAGTGCCGAGCTTTATGCGCAGCTCTGTCATCTCATTCCAGTCTTCAAGCTCTTTCCTTCCTTTTTCTGTGAGAAGATCCTCCATATCGGCAGATAGCCCGGGAAGGACCTTTAACCCCAGATCCAGCATGTTTTCTTTCATGAAGCGATGAGCAGTCGTGTCGAAGAAGTGTTTGCTGGTCGTAAATTGCGTGGCCCATTTCCCGCTTATATCCGTGTTTGAGTCTTTGAGAAGTTCCAGAAACCGATGCATCTGGTATGGTGCAAGGAAAGTATATACGGGGTAGGTGAATATTATCAGCTCCGATGCTTGCATTTCCTCTGCTGCCGGAGAAAAATCCCTTTCAAGGCTTTTGAGCTTCGAGGCGATATCAAGATACTTGAAAGCATGTTCCGGATGATGCTTCTCCAGATACCTCATGCTCTGAAGCGTTATGGAATTTTTTGCCTTTGGGCTTCCATTCAAAATAAGTATTCTCATATGTCCGACCCCAGTTTATTTCTTAGTCTGTATATGGTCAATGTTCTACCATATGGATTGTTTTATTGTTTTGATGATATTAAAAGATTTACTTGTCTAATTGGTTTTCAGAAGGATTATGGCAAATAAAAATCTGGGCAGGATTTTACTGCCCAGACTGTGGGAATATATTTATTCATAGGTTTTGGCTTATTAGAGCCATCAGTTTTATTCAGCTGTTATAAATCGTAAAATATCAAGTTTATACTCTTCAGCTATTGTTGAGGTATCGTAATAAGTGCCATTGTATGACAGGTATTCGAAACTTATATCGTATGGTCCATTCTCACTGTTGATATCCATGCTGTAGCTTGATTGTCCTGTTAACTTTTTTGTTGTTCCTGGTGCTGTGACAGTGATGGTGCAGGTTGAATCCTTATGGAGAATGGCATTTTCAATCTTTTCAGATGCGTATAATTCTCCATTTACGGTATATATTGCATCATCGTCTGGGCTGGTTGCTATGAATGGGGAATCTACATACTTGGCGGTTATGTTTTTTGTTCCTGTCATGTCAGTCATCGTAATATTTTCTGTGGTACCAAGTCTAAGAACACGGCTAAGGACATCGTTGATAAATTCATTTTCTTCTTCGGCTGTTATTTCGGCTCCATCCTTTGATATGGTTCCTGATTCCTTGATATATTCATATGTTTCTTCATCTAAAACTACTTTTAGGTTGGTTACCGCGTAAGGAGCCAGTTCTCCATTCACTGTTTTTGTTGAGTCCTGTTCGTGTATGGTAACCGTTCCGTTTAGATTCAATTGATCAAATTCATAGTTGTCAAACTTGTACTCATAATTGATATCGCTTTTTGATTCATATGTATATCCTAGTATCGGATCTGATGAAGGCTTTATGCTTGAGAACATGTTTTGAATTTTCACTAAATCAGCGGCTCCGAATGCAACAAGTTCATCAGGATTTGTAGGTACATCGGGATCTGTGGTTGAAGAGCCCGAGTTGTTTATAGAGTTGTCGCAGGAAATGGCGAGAAGGCATAATATCATTGCCAACAGTACAAGTAGCGGTTTTGTTTTTTTCATTACTTCCTCCAGAAAAAATGTAATCAAATCATACCACTAAATTATATTGAAGTACAGCACTATATTATGTTGAGAGTAACAACTGAATTGTATCATCCTAATAAAAATGAGTGAACGCATTATTTCCGAGCAGGAGAATGATGTCATATCCAGGCTCAGAAAAGAAAGAGAGAAGGCCAGGCTTTCTCAGTTTGAGCTGGCTATGAAGGCTGGAGTATCTCAAACCATGATTAATTATATTGAGAATGGAGAGAGGACTCCCACTTTGACAACATTGTTGAAAATCTGCAATGCGCTGGAAATCAATCCTTCTATAATCTTTGAAAAAGAGAGTAGTGAGCGTCTTAAGGATAAAGATACAATCATGAAGATAATCAATAAATATATGTGATGTTTCCCTTTATATTATCTTCAAACATGCTTGTATGCGTTATTCATGTATGATACAACATGTTTCGTCAGCTTAGGAGATTCTGATGTTTTCAATGTCCTCGTTCCTTCAGATAAAGAAGGAGAATGTTTCGCTTGTTTATAGGATTTATTTCGCTTTCCTGTGCTCCGGAGCCATGAGCACGCTTTTAGGCGCCCTTCTTCCCGCAATGCAGGAAGAGTATGCGATGAGTTATGCTCTCCGCGGCTATGTGCTCTCCGCACATCAGATCGGTAACCTTTGCGCCGTTATGATCGCAGGCTTCCTTCCTTATGCGATAGGAAGGAAACAGAGCACATTGCTTTTGGGCTCGTGCATCGTGCTTGGCTTGCTGCTGATGACGCTTACCGGCAATCCTTTCCTGCTTTTGGTTGCATTCGCACTTACCGGAGTCGGCCGTGGTACGCTGAGCAATATAACCAATGTGGTCGTCTCGGAGAATGCGGGCAACAAAGCGGCCGGGCTCAATGTTCTTCATGCATCTTTTGCAATCGGCGCGTTTTTAAGCCCCTTCATAGCTGTGGCCGCCTCAAGGACCCAGTGGAGGGCCGCCGCATGGATTGTAGCGGCTTTTATGGCTTTATCACTCTTTTTCATTTCAAACAGCAAGCTTTCTTCGTCCCGGATGGAAAAGAAGAAAGGGGAGGCGGTGCCTTTTGCCTCAAGCTTCGGGTTCTGGCTGAATACCGCCATAATGTTTTTCTATCTTTGTGCAGAGGGATCTTTAATCGGCTGGCTGGTAACCTATTTTAAAGATAGCGGAATCATGAGCACATCCCTGGCTCAGACGATGCAGTCTCTTTTATGGATAATGATCCTTTGCGGCCGCCTGACATGCGCAAGTGTTTCGAATAAGGTCAGCAAACCTGTTTTGATCCTCGTAATGGGGATTTTCATGTCCATATTCTTTGTCCTGATGATAAGCACCCGTAATGTCGCAGTAATCGTTGCATCCCTTCTCGGGGTTGGATTCAGCATGAGCGGTATATATCCTACCACGCTTTCAACGATGGATCCCCGTTTCAACAGCTCGACGGTCGCAGTTGGAACTTGTATCGCTACAGCCACCATCGGAGCGATATTGATGCCGATTATAGTCGGACAGGTTGCTGAAGCGGCCGGGATCGGAGGAGGCATCGCCACCATCTCCATCGCTCTTTTAATAATGGTAGCATTGATGGCTCTCAAGGTCATACGCTCAAAAAAGGGGCTTGTCTGAGCATGCCTGCGCTTTAGTGCGTTTTGTGTCCTACACATCCCCCTTGCAGGCGCGTTTTTATCAATCTTTTTTTACTGATTGGTATGGTAAAACCGATTGTTTTCGTATTATCATAATATATGGCTTGCTGTTGCGCTGGCGGCAGCGGAAGTATTTTAAGGAGAAATGTGCATGAAATACTCAAAAGAAGTTGAAAACATGTGTACAGTCAAGTGCGGTGCGCAGCACGGCTGCGCTCCCATTCCGGAAGAGGGAAAATGGGTATATGCAAAGGAGATCAAGGATATTTCCGGTCTTACTCATGGTGTAGGCTGGTGCGCTCCTCAGCAGGGTGCCTGCAAACTCACTCTCAATATCAAGAACGGTATCATCGAAGAGGCTCTTATTGAAACTCTCGGATGTTCCGGTATGACACACTCTGCCGCCATGGCTAGCGAGGCCATTGTTGGAAGGACCCTTTTGGAAGCAGTCAACACAGACCTTGTCTGCGATGCGATCAATACAGCTATGAGGGAGCTTTTCTTGCAGATCGTATATGGAAGAAGCCAGAGCGCTTTCAGCGAGGACGGCCTTGTTATCGGAGCTGGACTTGAAGATCTTGGAAAGGGCACCTGCTCACAGGTCGGAACCGTTTATTCGACGAAGCTCAAGGGACCGAGATATCTCAATCTTGCAGAAGGCTACATCCTTCGCCAGGCCCTTGATGAGAACGGTGAGATCATCGGCTATGAATATGTGAACATGGGTGTGTTCATGGACAATGTCAAGAAGGGCGTTGATCCTGTGGAAGCCCTTGAAAAGGCTAAGAAGACTTATGGCCGCTTTGCCGATGCTGCGAAGTACATCGACCCGAGAAAGGAATGAGGAGGAAGATATGGCATTGTTCGAAGGATATGAAAGAAGAATCGATAAGATCAATGAAACACTGAAGAAGTATGGCATTTCCTCCATCGAGGAGGCCAAGCAGATCTGTGATGAAAAAGGCGTGGATGTATATTCCATCGTCAAGAGCATCCAGCCGATCTGTTTTGAGAACGCCTGCTGGGCTTATATCACAGGCGCTGCAATTGCAATCAAGAAGGGTAATAAGACCGCTTATGATGTCGCAAAGAGCCTTGGTGAAGGGCTCCAGTCCTTCTGCATCCCCGGCTCTGTTGCTGATGACAGAAAGGTAGGGCTTGGACACGGAAATCTTGCTGCGATGCTTCTTAGCGATGAGACCAAGTGCTTTGCTTTCCTTGCCGGACATGAGTCCTTTGCTGCTGCAGAAGGCGCAATCGGTATTGCAAAGAATGCGAACAAAGCAAGGAAGGAGCCTCTCAGGGTCATCCTCAACGGTCTTGGAAAGGATGCTGCAAAGATCATTTCCAGAATCAACGGCTTTACATATGTGGAAACAAAGTTCGACTATTTCACCGGAGAGCTGAAAGAGGTTTCCAGAACCGCTTATTCCAAGGGTGAAAGGGCTGCAGTCAACTGCTATGGTGTTGACGATGTCCGCGAAGGTGTTGCTGTAATGCATTATGAAGGTGTCGATGTATCCATCACCGGAAACAGCACCAACCCCACAAGGTTCCAGCATCCTGTTGCAGGAACTTACAAGAAGGAATGCATCGAGCTTGGCAAGAAGTATTTCTCCGTTGCCAGCGGCGGCGGTACAGGAAGAACCCTCCATCCGGACAACATGGCCGCAGGTCCTGCAAGCTATGGCATGACCGATACCATGGGAAGGATGCACTCCGATGCTCAGTTCGCAGGATCGTCTTCCGTTCCAGCCCATGTTGAGATGATGGGACTTATTGGAATGGGCAACAACCCGATGGTTGGCGCATCCGTTGCAGTTGCAGTTGCAGTTGCTGAAGCGATGAACAAATAATTTTCTATATCTCTTTTTAATCCGGACTTCTTTCGAGGCCCGGATTTTTTTGCAAAAAAAGGAGCCGCCGATCAAACGGCAGCCCCCTTTGCAGTTTTAGGTTTGTGCCAAGGAATTCATTTTCCTTGTAATCTCCTTGTAACAAAAAGAAAAGATAAATTCAATACCTAAATCCTCATATTGACACAAGTGGGTGAATTGATATACTTTATTGACAGATTGACGATTATTGTCAGAATGTAGAAATAAAGAGGTTATAATTATAATGTACAGAACTTTGGTTCAGATGTTTGATGAGCGGGTTGCTTCAAATCCCCTTTATACAGCCCAGCTGTCGAAAGATGAGAAGGCTAAATTCCATCCTACAACCTATATCCAGCTGCAGGAAAATGTAAGGGCCTTGGCGTCCTCGCTTAAGCAGCTTGGCCTGAAAAGGGGAGAAATCGTGGGGCTCATGAGCGACAACAGGGCGGAGTGGATGGTCGCGGATCTGGCAATCCTTGCCTTGGGAGCTGCAGATGCTCCTCGTGGAAGGGATGCGATGGATTATGAGATCCGTTACATACTCTTCGAGACCGGAGCAAGATTCTGTTTTGCTGAAAACCTGGAGATGGCCGATAGGATCATAGCTCTTAAGAAAGAGCTGCCGATGCTTGAGACTGTCGTCATTATGGATGGATTAAAACCTGCAGCAGGGCAGGATGATTTGGCAATGCGCAAGAAAGCTTCAGGATTGGCTGTATATCTGCAGTCCGATCTGATCAAAGAGGGTGTGGAGCTTTTGGCAAAGGATGGCGGCCGCAAGGCGATCGAGCATGAGATAGCCCTTGGAAGCGAGGAGGATATCTGCACCATCATATTCACAAGCGGAACAACCGGAAATCCAAAAGGCGTCATGCTTACCCATGGCAACATGCTCTACCAGCTTGCCCAGATTCCATCGATAAAGAATGTGCGCCCCCAGCAGAGGTGGCTTGCAGTCCTTCCCGTATGGCATTCCTTTGAGCGGCTTATTCAGTATGTCATTCTTGATAACCTTGATGTGATCGCATACAGCAAGCCTATCGGAAAGATCATGCTTGTCGATATGGCAAATGTCAAACCCCATTACATCTGTTCCGTGCCTAGAATATGGGAGACTGTGAAGGCAGGGGTGAACCAGAACCTGAAATCAAAAACTCCGGCACAGAGGAAAATCTTCAATTTCTTCCTCTCTGTTGCAAAAAAGCAGTATGCAGCCAAAGAGCTTATTGAAGGGCGCCTCCCGGATATCAAGCGCAGGTCGAGGATTCTTGACTGGATTGTTGGAATCATTCCGTATCTTGTGCTTTCTCCAATAGCTGCACTTGGACGCAAGGTCGCATTCAAGCCGATTACATCAAAATTCGGTCCTAATTTTATTGGAGGAATTTCCGGAGGCGGATCCATGAGCAAGGACGTCCAGACATTCTTTTCAGCAATCGGCGTCACTCTAATAGACGGATACGGCCTTACTGAGACTGCACCTCTGGTCGGTGCGCAGAATTTCGATCATCCGACCCGCGGTTTCATGTTCGCCATGAAAGGCACTGAAATCAAATGTCTTAAAGATGACGGCACTGTGGCCGCTCCTGGAGAAAAGGGTGTGCTATACGTCCGTGGTCCGCAGGTGATGAAAGGTTACTTTAAGAGGCAGGATCTTACCGATAAAGTTCTCGATAAGGACGGTTGGTTCAACACGGGGGATCTTGCAATAACGACAAGAAGCGGCCTTTTCTGCATTGCTGGAAGAGCTAAGGATACGATTGTACTTTCGGGAGGGGAGAATATCGAGCCGGTTCCGATCGAAGCGGCTTTGAACGAGAGCGAATATATTGAGACGGCGGTTGTTGTCGGCCAAGATAAGAAATATCTTGCAGCATTGATCGTCATAGCGGAAAAGAATGTGGAAAGGTATCTCAAGGATATGAAGATCCCTTATGTAAACAGGGAGGACCTCTCTGAAATGGAAGAGGTGAAGGCCCTGATAAACAGGGAAATCCAGGAGAAGGTCTCCTCGCGGCGCGGCTTCAAGGCTTTTGAGCAGATCAACAGATTCACCCTTTTGGAAAAGAGTTTCAAGGTGGGAGAAGAATTGAGCGCCAAGCAGGAGCTTAAGCGGCATAAGATAAACGAAATATATGCCAAGGAGATAGCCGAGCTGTTTAGCTGAGAATGAAATTTTGTTAAGTACTTCACAAACTAGTGGCTTCCGAATTATGATATTTTCTAATACCAGCAACAGGAAATTGATATGGAAGATGCCGTTCGTGAAGCACACTATAAGAAAATGACGGAGACACCGGTAAGACGGCTTGTTTTGAAGCTTGCCGTTCCGACAATCGTCTCCATGCTCGTCTCGAGCATATATAACATGGCCGACACCTTTTTTGTCGCACAGCTTGGAACTTCTGCGGCAGGGGCTGTCGGCATTGTATTTTCAATCATGGCGGTAATCCAGGCAATAGGTTTCACAATCGGAATGGGAGCGGGAAACCTTTCTTCCAGGCGTCTTGGCGCAAAGGAGGATGAGCAAGCCAACATATATGCTTCCAGCGGTTTCTTTCTAGGCATCGTCCTTTCTCTTCTTTTGGCTGTGCTGGGGTCTGTGTTCATTGACGGTTTCATGCGTCTTTTGGGTGCAACAGAAACGATTCTTCCATATGCCCGAGCATATGCAAGATACATATTGATAGCCTCTCCTGTGATGTGCCTGTCGTTTATCATGAATAATTATCTCCGTGCAGAGGGGAAAGCAGTTTATGGCATGATTGGCATCACGACCGGTGGAATTTTGAATATTGCACTCGATCCGCTGTTCATATTCGGTTTCAATTTAGGGACTGCGGGAGCCGCTATTGCAACTGCATTAAGCCAATTCATTTCCTTTTTCATACTCTTATCGATGTTTTTGAGAGGAAAAAGCAATCTCAAGCTATCGGTGCGTAACATCTCTAGGAAACTGGGAATATACAGGGAGATATGTTTCATCGGGCTTCCGACTCTTGCCAGGCAAGGGCTTGCCTCCGTTGCTACAATTGCTCTGAATATCATGAGCGCCGGATACGGCGATGCTGCTGTGGCTGCAATGAGCATCACCGGCCGCATCACATATTTCCTGTTCTCGTTCATGCTCGGGCTCGGCCAAGGCTATCAGCCTGTTGCGGCATTCAATTACGGGGCCCAGCGCTTTGACAGGGTGCATGATGCAACCCGGTTCACAAGCAATGTTGGAACTCTTGCCATGTTCATCGTCTCTTCTGTCTGTTTTATTTTTGCCAAGCCGATCATAATGGCTTTCAGGCATGATGATCTGGAAGTGATTGCAATCGGGGTAGTCGCTTTGAGGGCCCAATGCGTTGCATTATGCCTTACTGGGATATCGACAACTGCCAATATGGCCCTGCAATGTACAGGTCAAGCTGCGATGGCAACCTTTCTCGCCCTTTGCCGGCAGGGGGTTTTCTTCATACCTTTGATTCTCGGGCTTCCACGATTCTTAGGCATCACAGGCATAGAGCTGGCGCAGCCGATAGCCGATGTGCTGACTTTCGCGGTTGGAATTGTGATGTATATCGGATTCCTTAAGAACCTGAAAGGGCGCAAGAGGGCGCAGAAAGCCGAACAGGTAAGCCTTTGAGTATTTAAACAAAAGGCCTTTGGTGATATAGTCTTTCTAACATTATTATCAAGGGGTCATTATGAAAGACAACACCATTTTGGGACCTTCCGACAGACCGAATCTTGCGAGATGGGTCCCGCTGTCTTTCCAGCATGTGTTTGCGATGTTCGGAGCGACCATCCTTGTCCCGCTCCTGACGGGGCTTTCTCCGTCCACCGCTCTCTTTTCTGCTGGAACCGGAACTTTGATCTACATCCTGATCACAGGTGCGAAGGTACCGGCCTTCCTCGGATCCTCGTTTGCGTTCATTCCTGCTCTGACCAGCATCGGCAGCGCTTACGGCATGCCTTATGCCTTAGGCGGTGCGTTCTGTGCGGGCATCTTCTACGCCGTCGTCGCTCTTATAATCAAATTTGTTGGAACCGGGTGGCTTGACAGGGCATTGCCGCCGGTTGTAATCGGCTCGGTGATCATAGTCATCGGATTGAACCTGGCGCCGACTGCGATGGACAGCGCAATGTATGACAACGGTACCTATTCGCTTGTTTATTTCTCCATCGCTCTTGTCACTCTTGCAATTGCGATCATTGCGACAATATTCTTCAAAGGGTTTTTCAATACCCTTTCTATTCTCATCGGCCTTGTGGGCGGCTATCTTTTCACACTCATCATGGGTTTCTTCTTCCCCGCGTACCATCTTATTGATTTCTCGATCGTCAGGAATTCTGACTGGTTCGGAGTGCCGACGTTCGCAATTCCAAAGTTCTCCTTTGTGCCAATACTGACATTCATAATCGTCTCTCTGGCTACAATATGCGAGCATCTTGGAGATACCTTGGTCACAAGCAAGGTCGTAGGCAAGGATTTCTATAAGGACCCGGGACTGCACAGGACCCTTACTGGAGATGGTCTTGCAACAGCATGGGCAGCTCTTTGGGGAGGCCCGCCCAATACTACTTATGGTGAGAACATCGGCGTAATGGCCATAACAAAGGTCTATTCGGTCTGGGTTATCGGAGGGGCGGCGGTAATTGCGATCATCCTCTCCTTCTTGCATAAGTTCGGAGCGATCATCCAGACAATTCCGAATCCTGTCATGGGCGGCATCTCAATGCTTCTTTATGGCCTGATCGCCTCTTCCGGTCTCAGGACCATAGTGGAAAGCGGGGTCGATTATAAGGATAAGAGGAACCTTACGATCTCATCTGTCATTCTGGTCATAGGAATCGGAGGCGGCATGCTTCAGTTCAAGGTCGGAGGGAATTTTGAATTCTCTCTCGGAGGAGTTGCCTTGGCAACCGTTGTAGGCATCCTTTTGAACCTTATCATCCCTAAGACCGTTGATGAGGGAAGCAAGGATAATTAATCTTTTTTCATTTCTTCGAGGTAGATCTGGGCATCTTCGGCTGAAAAGCAGCAGATGGTTATGTCCAGATCGGATTCTTCAAGGATTTTTAGGGCGGCTTTTGCCGCCTTTCTTTTCGGGTACCCATATACCCCGCAGCTTATAAGAGGGAAGGCTATGCTCTTTATCCCGTTTTCCTTTGCGACTTCCAGAGAACGCCTATAGCAGGATTTGAGCTTTTCCTCTTCTCCGTATCCTCCGCCATGCCATACGGGGCCGACGGTATGGATCACATGCCGCGCTTTGAGCTTATAGCCCTTTGTTATCTTCGCATCTCCAGTTCTGCACCCTCCAAGAGTGCGGCATTCTGCTAAAAGCTCCTTGCCTGCGGCCCTGTGTATCGCCCCATCGACGCCTCCGCCGCCAAGCAGGCTCTCGTTCGCTGCGTTTACTATCGCATCCACATCCAAAGTTGTTATATCTGCGGTGATTATTCTTATCATAACCATCATGATACCATGTGCGCATTCCTTCTTTGATATTATTTTTATTGCAAGCAGTTTTTTTTCATCACGCCAGCTTGTTGATGGAATAAAATGATAAGCAGAAAAACAGATGGAGGGCATATGTTGGAATATGATGCCGTAGTCATCGGAGCCGGTAATGGAGGCCTTGCCGCCGCACTTACCTTGGCGCTGAAGAACAAGAAGGTGCTGGTGCTTGAGAAGGGGAGCGTGCCCGGAGGCTTCGCCACCAGCTTTATCCGGGGAAGGTTTGAGTTCGAGGCTTCGCTGCATGAGCTTTGCGATTATGGCACCAGGGATAAGAACGGAAACCTCTATAAGCTTTTTAAACAGTTCGGGGTAGTGGACAAATTGGAATTTGTAACCGTCCCTGAAGCGTTCAAGGTCATATGCCTGGATACCGGTGAAGAGTACAACATGCCGTTCGGCCGTAAAGAGTTCATAGAAAAAATGGAGTCGTACGTGCCTGGGAGCAGGCCGTCCATGAATACTTTTTTCGACCTTGCAGATGAGACGTCGGAGGCCATGGCTTATCTGACGGAGATGAGGGGCCAGCCGGACAGCAAGGTTCTAAGGAGCAGGTATCCCAATTTCATGAGGGTTGCCGCTTATCCGGTCAAGAAGGTCCTTGATGCGATAAAAATGCCACAAAAGGCACAAAGGATACTCAATGTCTACTGGTCGTATCTCGGTGCGCCTGAAAGCCAGCTCAGCTTTATACATTATGCGTTGATGGTCAATCTCTATATCGGTCTTGGAGCGCAGATACCCACGAAAAGAAGCCATGGGATCAGCCTGACCCTTGCCGAAGAGATAATCAAAAACGGCGGCGAGATATGGTATGACAGCGAGGTATCTGAAATAATTGTCGAAAAGGGCAGGGTGGCCGGAGTCAAGCTTTCAGACGGCCTTGAGATCAGAACGGCGCATGTGATCAGCAACGCATCTCCTCATACGGTTTATGGCAAGATGGTTAATCCAGAGGATATCCCGCAAGATGAGATAAAGCTTGCGAATGCCCGCAGCTTTGCCGGCCGGGGATTGTCGATGTTCCTCGGGCTCAACAGATCGGCAAAGGAGCTAGGCTTGGACAGCTACAGCTATTTCATCTATCACAGCCTGGATTCCGATAAGGAATTTGAAACTATGAAGAAGCCGTATTGCGGGTCCCAGGTGACCGTATGTCTGAACAACGGTCTTCCTGATTGCAGCCCCGAGGGAACGGCGATACTTTATTTCACATCCCTCTCGTTTACAGACTGCTATGCAGACGAGATAGGAAATTCGGACTACTTTGATGTGAAGGACAAGATTGCCGATACATTCATCGACACATTTGAAAAGGCCACAGGAATTAAAATCAGAGCTCATATAGAGGAAATAGAGGTTGGCACTCCTTTGACCTATGCCCATTACACTGACAGCCCCCAGGGAACCATTTATGGTTATCTTGCCTCCGGTCTTGATAATCTCATGCCCCGCTTGATGACGATGTACGATGAGAAGAGGCTTCCTGGATTGAGGTTCGCAGGAGGTCATTCCATGCGTGTGTCCGGGTATAATTCCTCATATCTTTCCGGCAATCTCTCTGCCAATTTGACGCTTTCGGATATGAAGGAGGATGCGAAATGAAAAAAGTCAAGGTAGGCATGATCGGCTTGTTCGATATGCTGAAGTTCAAGAATCTTAAAAGGGATAGGATGAGGATGATAGAAAACTCCTCTTCTGCCCGGCTGGAGAGCGAATATGATATCAACGCGCTTAGCAGGCATTATCATCCTGAAGTCCAGAACCTTGTCATAAAGGAGATCATCGATGAAGCGGAAGGGGTGAAGTCCTTCATCCTTGCTCCTGACAGGCAGAAAGGCACTATGGAGCTTGCTCCGTTCAAAGCTGGAAGCTATATAAACTTACGCATGCGCATCGGGTCTTCTGTCGCAAGCCGCGTGTATTCCCTTTCCTCCTCTCCTAGGGATGTGCTGGATGGAAAATACATGGTGACCGTTAAGAAGAAGGATGGCGGCTTTTTCAGCACTTACCTTTTTGAGCATGCCTCTTTTGGGATGAGGCTTTCCTCCAGCGAGCCCTTCGGCCGGATGACATATAACAGGATCAGGGATGCCCGGACGGTTGTCGCGGTCGCTGGCGGCGTCGGAATCACCCCCTTTATCTCCATGGCCAAGGCCATAGATGAAAAGAGCGAGGATTTTTCTCTTGTGCTGATCTATGGGACCAGAACGCAGAAGGATGTGGTCTTCAAGGATGTCCTGAAGCGGATTGAGAAGGATAATCCTGGTAAGTTCCGCGTCGTGCATGTTTATAGCGAGGAGAAGGTGGAGGGAGCCGAGTATGGTTTCATCACCTCCGAAATAATAAGAAAATATGCTCCTGACGGGGCTCCTTATTCCCTTTTCGCTTCCGGTCCGGATGTGATGTGCTCGTTTTTGGAGGAGCAGATTCCGGCCCTTGGCTTGGAAAGGAAATATATAAGGATCGAGAGGACGCCTGATGCACTCTGCCGGGATGAGGATGATGTCTATAAGATAAAGGTGCATAGCAGGGATAAGGTCTTTGAGATCGAGGCCCCCGCTTGCGAGACGGTTCTAGCTTCGCTGGAGAAATCAGGATTTGCAATGAGGAACATGTGCCGTGTCGGAGGCTGCGGATTCTGCCGCTCGAAGATCATAAGCGGAAACTATGTTGCAACGAAATATGAGAAATTGAGATTGGCTGATAAGGATTTCCAGTATTTCCATCCCTGCTGCAGCTATCCTCTTTCGGATATGGAGATTGTGGTATCTTCTGAAAACAGGCTATCTCAGGAGGACCAGGAGCCGAACCGCTTGTAGATTATGTCTGCAAGCTCCTCCGGGCTTTCTTTTGTTCCGTTTTCCGCCCAGGCCAGGTATATGGCGCAAAGCGCTCCAGCGTAGCTTAGGACCTCGTAATATCTTCGGCTTCCCTTTTCCGGAGTGAAATATTCGAGAGCGAATTCGGTTATCGATTCGAGGATCATCTTGCCGGGTATGTTTTCATACCTGTAGCGGGTCACTTCCGTATAAGGTTTGAAGAATTTGAAAAAAAATACCACGTTCTCATAGTTTATGCTTTTGTCGTTATTCGCATTGGCGCTGATGAGGGCGCGGTATTCTTTTATCAGGGAATCGTGATAGTCGATTATTATTTGCTCGATGGATGAATAATTCCTGTAGAAGGACATCCGGGAGATTCCCGCTGTCTGGCATAATTCCGATATTGAGATGGCTCTAAGCCGTTTTGTCTTCAGCAGCTCTAGAAGAGCTTCAAGAAGGCATTCTTTTGCAAGAGCTCTGTTTTTCATATTACCTCACCCCTCTTTATTATTGTAACAAACATTTTGATATTGTGTTACAATTTGTAACATCATTTGCCCATCTGTTTACCTTATCTTCTTTGCCGATATCTTTTACATGTTTTTTTTGATAATATTAAAAAAAGATTGGATACGTTTTGTCTTTTTTGGATGAATTGTATTGGTGTTCTTCCCATTGGAATGTAAGGAGTGTCTGATGTACGAAGCGAAGATGAAATTGACTGATGAGCAGCTGTCGATCCTCAAGGGAGAAAAAGGGGATGTGATGGCGAAGATGATGGAGACTGTAGTCAGGTTCGGCGATATATTCGGAGCCGAGCGCCTGATTCCTGTAACTCACAAACAGGGGCATCTGGTGACATCGTTTGGAATAGGGCTTCTTAAGCCGCTTTTTTCGACGATGGATAAGCTTATAGAAGCCGGCGTTGAGGCGGAAGGCGGATTTACCGTCGATCCCCGCCCCCTGGATTACGAGAACGTGAAATGTTCCCTGCTGGAGAAGCTCGTTTTCAATAAGATACTTTATTCTAAACAGGAAATGTATGAGCAGCAGCTCAGCAAGGTCGGTCTTAAGGATAAAAATGCCTTTTCCTGCGCCTGCTATCTTGATGAAGTCGGAAATATCCCGCAGAAAGGGGACGTGCTTTCCTGGGCTGAATCGAGCGCGGTGGTTTATGCAAACAGTGTTCTCGGGGCAAGATGCAATAGAAATAGCGGGATGCTCGATCTTTTCGGATCCATATTAGGGCTTGTTCCTGATTTCGGCCTGGTGACGGATGAAGGACGCAAGGCCTCTTGGAAAGTTTATGTTAAGACGTCAAGGCTGCCTGAGGCACAGGTGCTGGGGTCTGCGATCGGAATGCGGGTGATGGAGGATGTCCCGTACGTTTTCGGCCTTGATAGGTTTTTGGGAAACAGCCTTGATGACGGCGTTAAGTCCTACCTGAAGGATTTTGGTGCGGCAACGGCTTCCAACGGCGCAGTCGGCCTTTATCATATCGACGGCCTCACGCCCGAGGCTGTGGAGCTTGGCGAGAAGCTGATTCTGGATGATGCCAAGACATATATAATCGACGATGCGGAGCTTGAGAGGGTCTATAAGAGCTATCCGGTGATGTGGAAGGAAGGGAAGACCAAGGCAGAAATGGTCTTCATCGGATGCCCGCATCTTTCGTTTGCGCAGCTGAAGGATTGGACTGGACGGATCTGCAGCGCTTTAGAGAGCTCGGGACGTAAGACTGTTGCTCTCAATGTGATTTTGACAAGCGCTCCAGATGTTGTGGAGAAATTCAAAAAGGATCCCGATTATGGACGGCTTGTCGCAACAGGGGCGCATCTGACTTCCATTTGTCCGCTGATGTATACGAACAACCCGCTTACGAAGAAGCGCGCGATAGCCACCAATTCAAACAAGCTGAGGACATATTCGGCGGCCCGATATTATATGGATGCGGATATACTTGATATCATCTGCGGCAAGGAGGTGTGAGATGAAACAGTTTAAGGGAAGGGTTTTGGCAGGTGGAAAGTTTTCAGGTCAGGCTGTCGTTTCCCATCAGGGAGTCAATACGCTCGCAACATTCCAAGCCAGCGCGCTTAAGAATGCGAAGAAGGTCATCGCATCCGATCAGAACAATCCGGATATCTATGGAAAAGAGCTTACAGGTAAAGCCCTTTGCCTCCCGATCACAATCGGAAGCACCACTGGAGGGCTTGTGATCCAAACCATATGTTCAATGGGCATAAATCCATCCTGCTTCCTCTTTTCCGAGCACGTGGATTCTCTTGCCGCTTCAGGCATCGTCCTTGCTCGTGTCTGGGAGAACAACCCGGTGATAGCAATAGACCAGCTTGGCAAGGAATTCTTGGAAACGGTAAAAACCGGAGATAGCATAGAGGTCTCGGAAGACGGTACTGTCACAATTCTGTGAAAGCTGGGGGCATCCTTTTTGGGTGCCCCATGGTTTTGCCAATTAAATTACATATTTTAAATAAATGTCATTATTGACATAATTTAGAATATATGTAATAAAAGACGATATGAAAACTATTGTCAAGACATGGATATGCTCCTTGGTGCTCGTGGTGCTCTACCGGGCGCTCAAGGTGCTTGTAAAATATGATAGCAGGGTAAGGGAGGATTTCGGATCCTTCGATGACGGTTTTGCCGTCAGGATTTTCCTTTCCGACAAAGGACGCTCCATCACATTCTCCAAAGAGAATGGAAGGCTGGTTAGAGCTTCTGAAAAATGTCACGCCGATGTTGCAATAACCTTTAAAAGCATTGATGCTGCGTTTTTGGTATTCACAGGTTTCATGGGAATTTCGAAGGCTTACGCCGAACACCGTTTCGTCCTCTGTGGGGATATAGGGCAGACAATGACTCTTGTAAGGATGATAGATATCGCTGAATCGTATCTTTTCCCATACATCATGACTAAGAGGATATTGAGGGAGGTGCCCAAGAAGCAGATGAGCAGCCTCAGGGTTTATGCTTTGACCTTTCTTGGAGCTTGAATATGCATATTCCGTCTTATTTTGAATTCGTGAATCCTGCAAAGCTTCTCAGCGGGGAATTCGCGCTTGAGAACATTGCTTCCGAGCTTAAGCTTCTGGGCGCATCCCGCCCGATGGTCCTTTCTGACCGCACTTTGGAAAAGATAGGCTCTGTAGATATCCTGCGCCAGGCGCTCAAGAAGGGAGGAATCGTCTTTGCTTCGCTTTTTACCGACGTGCCTCTTGATTCGTCGATAACGGTCGTAAACGAGATATCGAAGATATACAGGCAAGCGAATTGTGATTCAATAATAGCGCTAGGAGGCGGATCGGTCCTCGATACGGCCAAAGGATTAAGGATGCTCATAAGCCAAGGGGGAAAGGATATCCTTTCCTATGCAGGCTGCGAGACGCTTCCCCGGGGCATGCATGTTCCTTTCATCGCCATACCGACTACCAGCGGGACTGGAAGCGAAGCTACCGGAGTCGCTGTCATAAAGGATGATGAGAGAAAGCTCAAGCTTGAATTCATCTCTCCATTCCTGCTTCCTGATGCAGCTGTTCTCGATACCCGTCTTCTCGTTTCGATGCCGGCACGCATTACAGCCCTCACAGGCCTTGATGCCTTCACTCATGCGCTTGAAGCATATTCCTGTCTGCAGAAGAATCCTGTCAGCCAGAGTTATGCGATAGCCGCTATAAGGCTCATTGTCGAATACCTTCCACTCTCTATTTCCAATCCGAAGGACAAAAAGGCACGTCTTGCCATGGCTAATGCAGCATATATAGCAGGTTCTTCTTTTTCAAACAGCATGGTAGGCATTGTCCATGCCATCGGGCACAGCCTCGGAGCCACCTGCTCCGTTCCACATGGAGAGGCGATGACAATTCTTCTTCCTGCATGCATGCGCTACAATCTGGATTATGCTAAAAAAGATTACGCAGAGCTATTGATGCATATTGCTGGAGATGATGTTTATGCTAAAACGAAAGAGGAGGATAGGGCCTTGAAAACAGTCGAGGCCGTATGTGCCTTCATCGATAGCATAAAGGCTGCCGCCCCTATAAACACAAGGCTCAGGGAAGCTAATGTGAGCAAGTCGGATTTTGAGCAGATTGCACGGAGAGCGATCAATGATGGCGCACTTATTGTAAATCCAAGGAGTGCTGATATTTCCGATATTCTTACGATACTAAGCGAAAGCTATTAAGATATGGAGAAAGAGCGGTCAGCCGCTCTTTCTTTATTTTCTTAAACTAACTTTTAAGTTTCTTCACACTCTATTTAAAACAAAATAAAAGAATTTAAAAAAAATGCTTGCATAAAGAAGCTGAATAATATACTATTAAGTTAGCTTAAACAAACATATATCTCCCTCTTTTAGTTCCTTGTTCGTTAAGCTGAATTGTGGTACGAGGACTCCTTTGTAAGCCATTGCACATCTCGTACCACAATTTTTTTTCTTCATGCAGTCAATTTATGCAGTTTTGGACTTTTCCTTCCAAAAAGGAGATAAGATTGCAAAATGCTATATCCATGAGCCTTTTTCTTGCTTCTGCGGTGGCCCATGCGATATGAGGGGTTATTATGCAGTTTGGAAGGCTCATCAGCGGGCTCTGCTTAATCGGTGGTTCCTGAGAAAGCACATCGAGTCCTGCGGCCCGGATCTTTTTCTCCTTCAGCGCCTCATAAAGCGCCTGCTCATCCACTAAAAGCCCACGGGCTGTGTTTATCAGCACGGCATCTTTTTTCATAAGAGCTAAGGTGTTTTTATTTATCAGGTGCCTGGTCTCTTCAGTAAGAGGGCAGTGCAGGCTTATCACATCAGCTTTTGAAAACAGCTCTTCCTGCGATACCAGCTCAAATCCTAATGCTTTTGCACTTTCTTTTAATGACCTGGAATAATATATGACATCCATTCCGAATGCAGAAGCGATTTTTGCAGTCTGCATCCCTATGTTTCCCATTCCGATTATTCCAATCGTCTTGCCATAAAGCTCGCTGAGACGGCCGGCAAAAAAACAGTAATCCTCCGATTTTACCCAGCGTCCGCCCTTAACCAGATCCGAGTGCAGGCTTGTTTTGTTCATCAGTTCAAGCAAAAGGGCAAATGCATGCTGCGCGACAGAAAATGTGCCGTAATCCGGTACGTTTGTCACCACGACGCCCTTTTCGCGTGCGGCTATTAAATCGACATTGTTGTAACCGGTTGCGGTAATTCCGATATATTTCAGATTAGGAAGCTTTTCAAGCTCCGCTTTGCCGATGATCACTTTATTGATGATGATTGCATCGCTGTTTTCCGCCCGTTCAAAAAGCTCTTCAGGCCTGGTCCTGTCATATACCGTCACAGTCCCAAGCGTGGCAAATCTCTCCCATGATAAATCGCCTGGGTTCAATGTGTATCCGTCTAAAACAGTTATTTTCATATGCCGCGCTCCAAATTCCAGCAGACGGTTTAAAGGATATGATCCAGGAAGCTCTTTGTCCTTTCGCTTTTCGGATGGGAAAACATTTCCTCCGGCGTACCGCTTTCGATGATTTCTCCTGCGTCCATGAAGATGACCTTGTCGGCTGCGGCTCTGGCAAAACCCATCTCATGGGTGACAAGAAGCATGGTCATGCCGCTTTTAGCCAGTTCCAGCATCACATCGAGAACCTCCTTGATCATTTCTGGATCAAGCGCGCTTGTGGGCTCGTCAAAAAGCATCGCTTTAGGCTGCATGGCCAATGCCCTGGCTATGGCCACCCTTTGCTGCTGGCCTCCTGAAAGCTGTGCAGGATGCACATTAGCCTTTTCTTCGAGGCCGACACGCTTCAAGAGGGACAGTCCGAGCTCCCTTGCTTTCTTTTTATCCATCTTGAGAACCTTGACAGGTCCTATTGTGACATTGTCCAGAACGGTGAGGTGGGGAAAGAGATTGAACGACTGGAACACCATGCCGACCTCTTCTCTGATTTTCCTGATGTCGGTCTTGGGATCTGTAACGTCCACACCGTCGATCAATATATGCCCGCTGGTAGCGCTTTCCAGTTTGTTCACGGTTCTCAGCAGGGTGCTTTTGCCGCTTCCTGAAGGCCCGATGATGACTACGACCTCCCCGTCGTTGACAACCAGGTTCGCATTTTTCACCGCATGCACAGTCGATGTTCCATTCGTTTCGTAATCCTTGCAAAGATCTATGATTTCGATTTTAGCCATTTTTGTGGAGCCTCTCTTCAAGAAGACCTACGAGCCTTGAAAGCACGAGGGTTATGATAAGGTAGATGAGCGCGACTATGAGCATCGTCTCAAGGGAAAGAAACGTTCTTGATATGTATTCCCTTCCTTTTCTGAGGATATCGGAAAGGGCAAGGGTGGATACAAGTGAGGAATCCTTGAGCATGCTTATGAATTCGTTTCCTATAGCAGGGAGAATCACCTTCACGGTCTGCGGAAGGATGATATGTATGAATGCCTGGCTCCTGCTCATTCCAAGAGCGGTTGCAGCCTCCATCTGTCCTTTGGGTATGGCCTGTATTCCAGCCCTGACGATCTCGCCGATATAAGCGCCGAAGCATATGCTGAGTGCGATGATGGCCGCCACCATGCCCTCGACATGCACTATGCTCCCTAGAGCATAATAAAGGAAGATCAGCTGTACAAGCAGGGGAATTCCTCGGATGAGCTCCACATAAAGCCCGCTTATCATGTTTATGATGCGCAGCTTCGAAACGCTTCCAAGGCCGGTGAACGTGCCGATCACCACCGCACCGATGATTGCGAAGATCGTTACCTCGAAGGTAACAGGGGTTCCCTGTATCGTAACTTTGAATATGCTCCAGTAAGGATCGCTGTGGAATATCAAAAGATATGCCAAAAGCGCAATCGACAATATGAAGGTCAGCCTCCAGGAGCTCATGACATGCTTCTCGCCCTTTTTCGGGATAAGAGGTCCGTCTGTCATCTTGATGACGGACGGGTTGTTTCCCTTTGTCCTGTCGATGCTTACGAATTTCTTTCTTATTGCATCCTGTTTTAGTTGTTCATCAATATCCTGCATCTGATTACCTATGTCTTTAAGATATGTCTATCATGTTGATTATATTCGCTTTGGTCAAGCTTATCTTGCATAAAAATGCAATATTTGAATTAAACTACGATGGTTATCGGTTTTTTATGCAAAATAAAAGGCCTCCCTGAAAAGAGAGGCCGACCGGTAATGGATATTTCAGAGAAGATTCCACTTTGCTTTGAGGGCGTCAAAAGAACCGTCCGCTTTTGCCTTATCAAGACCTTCGTTGATAAGATCAAGCAGGTAGGTGTTGTCCTTCTGGACCGCTATCGCTATATCCTCTTCGGTGAATGCGTCTCCTGCGATTGCAAGCTTGTCCTTGTAGTTCTCATTTGCAAGAACGAAATCGGATGCGATCAGCGAGTCGCAGACAGCTGCATCGAGATTTCCGTTGAGCATGTCCTCGATAGCAAGGCCGATATCATCATATCTGGCGACAACGACCTGCTTATAGTTGTCGGAGAGGGTGAGGTCGCCTGTTGTTCCGATCTGGACTCCAACCTTTTTGCCATCGAGATCCTCCACGCCTTTGATAGCAGAGCCCTGCTCGACGATTATGACCTGTCCTGCCTCAAGGATGGTCTGGCTGAAAGCCATTGTCATCTTCCTTTCTTCGGTTACAGTCACTCCTGAAGATACTCCGTCGTAGCTGCCGTTTTTAAGTCCTGCAAAAATCGTATCCCAAGGAATGTTCTTGACTTCGAATGTCTTGCCCACCTTTTCTCCGATAAGAGGCATGAGCTCCACTTCAAAACCGGTGAGATTGCCGTTCTCGTCGATGAATTCAAGCGGAGGCCAAGTAGCGTCCGCAGCGAAGATATATGTGTCTTTTTCCGCGCTTTCCTTGTTTCCGTTTGCAAATACGGAGAAGGGAAGGAGCATCAAGATTACAAGCAAAATTGCAACGAGTGAATATTTTTTCATTTTTTTCTCTCCTATTTACGGGAAACAATATAGGAAATATGCATAACACTGTCAATATCCTGCATAAATATTCCAAAAATTATTTAAAAAAAAACGCCGTATCCCTACGGCGCATGAGTTTTGCTTTATTCTTCCAACGGCCTGATCTTTTTCCTGTATATGCGTATATAAAGGAATATTGTTATGCAGAGCCCGACGATCTCAGCAAACGGGAACGACCACCAGACTCCTGTTACGCCGGCTATGCGGCTAAGGATGAACGCTCCAGGCAAAAGGATGACAAGCTGTCTTCCGATGGATACTATCATCGTATATATTCCGACTCCTACAGCTTGGAATGTGGCGCCCATGGCTATGGAGATTGCAGCCATCATGAAATTGATTGAGATGATTCTCAAGGCCGGAATTCCCATTGCATCCATTTCCGGGCTGGATTTGAACATTCCCAAAAGCTCTTCTGGAAAGAGCTGGAAGATAAGGAATCCTATTGCCATTATCACAAAGCCGATGATGCATCCTTTTCTCACTGTTTCCGTGATCCTATGCCTGTTCCTTGCTCCGTAATTGAATCCTATAATCGGTACCAGGCCTGCGGATAGGCCGAAAATCGGCATGAAAACGAAGCTCTGAAGCTTAAAGTAGATGCCGAATATAGATACTGCAGTGGTGCTGAAGGCTATCAATATGCCATTTATGCCGCTTACCATGACAGTGCTGATGCTGTTGGTTATTATTGTCGGCACGCCTACGGCATATATGTCGCTTATGATTTTCTTATCAGGATGGAATCCTTTGAGCGACAGATGTATCTGCTTGTTCTTGAATACGAAGCAGAAGGCCAAGGCCATCGCAATAAGCTGTCCGATCACAGTTGCAATCGCAGCTCCTGACACTCCCATGCCGAGTGTGAAGATGAAGATTGGATCGAGTATTATGTTCGCAACAGCTCCCACTGTCTGGGTTATCATCGGGTGTATGCTGTCACCGGTGGCCTGCATGATGCGCTCGCAAGTCACTTCAAAGAATATTCCGCAGGATATTATAAGTACGATGCGGGAATACGAGGTGGCCATGCCAAGCAGCTCCGCATCCTTGGTGAAAAGCGACAAAAACGGTTTTGCAAACAATATGCCGACTATTGCAAACAGCAGCCAGGTGCAGAATGACAAAAAGAGCCCGTTGTTACCTGCCTTTTCCGCATCCTTGTAATTGCCTTCTCCAAGCCGTCTTGCCAGCAGGCTGTTGACTCCGACCGCAGTTCCGATTCCAAATGCGATCATGAGGTTCTGAAGAGGGAAGGCCAGGGTTACGGCGGCAAGCGCTTCTTCCGAAAGCCAGGAGACGAAAATGCTGTCCACGATGTTGTACATCGCCTGGATCAGCATGCTGAGCATTATCGGGAAGCTGATCTTAAATATGAGCTTTCCAATAGGCTCGTATCCCATTATGTTTTTTTGTGGTGTGTTCTGTTCACTCATACAGACTACTTTATATTGTTAAATCCTGTTTTTGTCCACACATAAAAATTAAGGCTCTGTTATGCCTTGAGAATTGCCATATGGGGGATTCTCAAGTATAATCCATAAGCGTGAAAATCCATTAAGGATATATGCTGATGGATTTTGAACTGATGAGGATTAGGACATGACAGTTTGCAAATTCGGCGGTTCCAGCGTAGCTGACGCCTCCCAGATCAAGAAGGTCAAGGCCATCCTTGACGAGGATAAGAAGAGAAAGGTTATAGTGGTTTCCGCTCCGGGAAAAAGATGTAAGGAAGACGATAAGATCACTGATCTTTTGTATCAGTGCAACAAGATGGTCCAAAAAGGACAGAGCTGCAAGCCCGTTTTCCAAGTCATTGCCGAGAGGTATCTTGGCATAGCCCGTGAACTTGGCCTCGATACAAAGGCCCTTTCTGCGCAGCTTGATGAGATCAGATGCCTGATCGATGCAGGCAGGGGTGCGGATTATGCTGCAAGCCGCGGCGAATACCTCAGCGCCTTTCTTATCAGCCAATATCTCAAATGGGAGTTTGTGGATGCCGCAGAATGCATCGTGATCAACAGCGATGGGACTGTGAATCCGTTCAGCTACGACCGCGTCTCGATGATGCTCGATAATAAGAAGGCAAAGGGATTTGTCCTTCCCGGCTTCTACGGCTCTACAGAGGATAATGTCATAAAGACATTCACTAGGGGCGGCTCCGATATAACCGGAAGCATTGTCGCCCGCGCAATAAATGCGGATATGTACGAGAACTGGACGGATGTGTCCGGAATTTTCAGCGCCGATCCCCGCCTGATTCCCGATGCCAAGGTTATCGATGCGATAAGCTACAGAGAGGTCAGGGAGCTTTCAGATCTCGGCGCTTCTGTCTTCCATGAGGAGGCCATTGCTCCGATCCTTCCTGTGGAGATTCCAATAAACATCAAGAATACCAACAGCCCAAACGATCCAGGAACACTCATTGTGCCAGAATCCGGGGAGATGAAGCTTGCCGGCGTATCTGCACGCGGCGGGCTCTCGCGCATAAGCATCAGGAAGCTCATGCTTTTCAAGAAGCAGGGCATGAGGCATGCGCTGCTCACAAGGCTCCATATATTCGGCATCAAGCCTGTATATTCCCTCCAGGGGATCGACAGCATGGTATGGTATTATGAGACCAGCAATGCAACCGAGAGCGTCGTTGAAGCCATGTGTGAAAGGCTTAAGGCCGAGTTCGATCTCGATACGATTTCTGTTGACAGCGGATATGCGATCCTCGGTGTTGTCGGCACAAACCTTTTGGAGACCAGCGATTACCTGAGAGCCTCGCAGGCCCTTTATGACAGCGGGATAAAGATTTCCTTCCTGAATTACGGTGCAAGCGATGTCTCCTTCACCTTTGGAATAAACGAGGAGGACAGGCAGAGAGCGGTCAGCGTGGTTTACGACAGGCTTTTCAGATGAGAATAAGAGGGCGCCGGCGGCGCCCATTTGTTTTTCATAAGGCAAGCAGATGGCTGGCGATTGAGAAATATATGATCAGGCTTATTGCATCCACAACCGTGGTGATCAAAGGAGCGGCCATCATTGCCGGGTCCATGTTCAATTTCTTTGCTACCAGCGGAAGGGTTCCTCCGATGCATTTCGAGATCACAACCGTGGCATAAAGCGAAAGGGAGACCGTGAGAGCTATGGCCAAGGGATTCCCGATGAGCTCAAGCCTCAGAAAATTAAGCATGGCCAGGCTGGAGCCTACGATGAGCGCTATCAAAAATTCCTTGAGCAGAACCTTTCCTATATCCTTTGTTCCGATCTCTCCAAGCGCCATAGCCCTTATTACAACCGTTGAGCTCTGGCTGCCTGCGTTTCCTCCTGTATCGGTCAGCATTGGAATGAATGTCACAAGAACGGGCAGGGCGGCAAATGCATTTTCATAGCGGCCTAGGATCTTTCCAGTGATCATTGCAGAAAACATGAGCAGCAGCAGCCAAAGCATCCTGTTTTTTGCAAGCATGAACACGCTTCCGCCGAAGTACTGCTTGTCGTTCTCCCTTATAAGCTGTTCCCGTCTGATTACCGATATCAGCCTGCCTTCGTTATCGAGCACAGGAAGCTCGTCCAGAAACATGTCTTCCACCTCTGATGCGGCATCGGAAACCACCATGCTTCCGCTTATGAAAGAACAGGGTGAAGATATGATTTCCTTCAGCGGAGTGCTCTTTTCAGCGGCTATAAGCATTGCAGTTCCAACCGTTCCTTTCAGCCTTCCGTCTAAGTCCGTCACATAGCAGGTTCCTGAACATCCGCTTATATCGGATTTCCTGATTTCCGATATCGCTTTATCTACGCTCCAGCCGTATTGCAGATGTATGTGGGGGCAAGAGGGCAGGAGGGAAACAGATCTTCTGAATTTCTCCGCTTTTTCCGCAGCCCTCCAGATTTCGGATGCCTTTGCATCATGAGCCGTTTTAAGGCAGATGCTTTTCTCCTCGTTTGAGCATAGCGATAGGAACATATTATTTTCTTTTTTATCCAGATTCGAGAGAGCTCTCCCGAGCCTAATGCATGCAAGGGCATGAAAACCCCTGTAAAACAACGGTGTAAGTCTCATTTTTCCATTGAGACGTCAAACATGATGAAATGATTACAGATTGCAGGAAAGAGCATTCAAACTTGGAGGCTCAGCGGTCTGCATCTGTTGTCCACATATGTTCACGTCGTCCTCCTTGATGATAAAGTGTAGCGCGAGGCTTGCCCGCACCTTTACACATATCATCATTTCAAGGGTTTTGCAAGGAATTTCTGAAAAAAAAAGAACCGCCGAAAAAACGGCGGCTCTATTTTGAAGGCGATCTTTTATCTGATCCTTACTTCTGTCTCAAGGTCGAAGAATCTTGCCTTCTCCATGTTGACGACGAGGCTTACCTCTTCACCGACAACAGGAGTTACGGAAGGATCGATCTTTCCAACGACATTCGCCCTGTCAGTTGCGATGTGAACCTGTGTCTCGGAGCCGAGAGGCTCAACAACGTTGACCTTTCCATCGATTGTCTTTCCGTCAACCGGTGTGTGGGAGAATTCTACATCTTCCGGCCTGATGCCGAAAGTTACTTCCTTGCCGACATACGGCTTGAGGAACTTGGCCTGAGCATCGGTGACTTCGAGGCGGAACTTGCCTTCGTCAACGTACATCTTGCCACCCTCTTCCTTGACGGTGAGAACGATGAAGTTCATGGGTGGGCTTCCGATGAAGCCTGCGACGAACTTGTTGTCCGGCTCGTTGTAGAGTTCGAGCGGTCCGCCGATCTGCTGGATTACACCAAGCTTCATGACAACGATCTTGTCAGCCATGGTGAGTGCCTCAACCTGGTCGTGGGTAACATAGATCATTGTTGCCTTGAGCCTGTGGTGGAGTCCGGAGATCTCAGCTCTCATCTGAACACGGAGCTTAGCATCAAGGTTTGAAAGCGGTTCGTCGAAAAGGAATACTTTCGGCTTGCGGACGATTGCACGGCCTACAGCAACCCTCTGTCTCTGTCCACCGGAAAGAGCCTTCGGCTTTCTTTCAAGAAGCATCTCGATGTCGAGGATCTTTGCAGCTTCCCTAACTCTCTGGTCGATCTCTTCCTTCGGGAACTTCCTGATCTTGAGACCGAATGCCATGTTATCATAAACGGTCATATGAGGATAAAGAGCATAGTTCTGGAAAACCATTGCGATGTCCCTATCCTTAGGCGGAACGTCGTTCATAAGCTTGCCGTCGATGTAGAGCTCTCCGGAGGAGATGTCTTCAAGGCCGGCGACCATCCTGAGTGTTGTAGACTTACCACAACCAGAAGGGCCTACGAGAACAACGAATTCCTGATCTTCGATGTTGATGTTTACGTTGTCAACAGCCTTGACTCCGCCATCGTAGATCTTGCAGATATTCTTCAATACAACTGCACTCATTGCGTTTCTCCTTAGTTTTTTTCCTATGAATCCAGCATACTGCCCATTTTCCTTCCGGGTCAAATGAAAGTTATGGCAAAAAAGCAGTTTTTTTGCTTGAAAGGACTCAAAAAACGTGTTTTGATGACTATATAGACAAATTTAGTCAAAAAGAGGTAAAAATGCCTAAGACGTTCTCTCCTCAAGAAAAGGAAAATATAAGGATAAGCCTGCGCAATGCCGCAGAAAAATGTCTTGCACGCTATGGGGTGAAGCGGACGACTGTTGATGAGCTTGTGCGCATGGCAGGGATTGCGAAGGGAACCTTCTACATCTTTTACGAGAGCAAGGAGCATCTTTTTCTTGATGTGATGAAGACCTTTGAAGAAAGTGAGAACAAACGCTATCTTGACATGCTGCAGGAGCTGGATGAAAACCATATCGTAACAAGCCTGACGACCATTTTCCACAAGATGGTGATGAGCGCGTATGAAAAGGGCATATACAGATTTCTGGATGACAGCCAAGCAGAGCTTGTCATGAGGAAGATTTCGCCTCAGGAGCGCAGCGAGATGGAAAGGGCGAGAAAGGGCTATATAGAGAATCTGCTCTCTTATTTCGCAATAGATGATGAGGAGGATGTGGAGGCATTCCAGCAGGCCTTCTCATCAATATACTATATTCTCCTGCATGATGATATGATAGATGACCTTGATAAGGCCGTGCATACTCTTATCCGGGGGCTTGTTCTGGAGCTTGTGGAATAGCAAATAAAAATGCTATGGGTTTGCCATAGCACCATGCATCACTATCATTCCTCCATCGTTTCCGGCATTGTTTCCTTTTCTTTTGGATTAGGAGCCTCCGAATCTATTTTGGAAACAAGGGCCTCAACGATTCTCCTGTCCTCGATCTTTGTAACATGGATTTTCATGCCGAAAATCTCCACATCAAGTTCCGTCCCGTCCTGGGGAATTTCATTGAGGCAGGAGAATACCATGCCTCCAACAGTGTCGAAATCGAGTTCCTCATCAGGCAGTGCGATATCCAATGCCTCTTCCAGATCCTCGACGGGAAGCGAGCCGGAGACCTTCCATAGATTATCTCCCAGCTTCTGGAGCTCCTCTTCCTCCTGTTCGTCGAACTCATCGTAGATATTGCCGACTATCTCCTCAAGCAGATCCTCGAGCGTAATAAGTCCGCTGGTCTGGCCGTATTCGTCCACACAGATTGCCATATGCTGCTTTTTCATCTGCATATCGGAAAACAGCTTGTCCGCATGTATGGTCTCGGGAACAAGGTATGCCGGCCTCAACAGCTCGTTCAGCTTTTTCATCTTGTCCTCGTTCAGGTTGAGCAGGAAGTCCCTGGCATTTAAGATTCCCTTGATGTCGTTGATGTCCTCGCCGTAAACAGGAAAACGGGATCTTCCGCTTTCCTTGATGAGCGCAAGGATTTCTGCATTATGCATCGTGTCTTCAATTGCGATTATGTCGTTCGTTCTGACCATGACTTCCGAGACTGCGGTGTCGTTGAATTCGAACACGTTCTGTATCCATTCCTTCTCGTCCTCTTCAATCGAGCCCGATTCACCTCCTGCATCAACGAGCAGGCGTATGTCGTCTTCTGTAACCTGTTCGCTTTCTCCGTCCGTCTTGAACCTGAACAGCCTTAATATGGTGTTCGTGCAGAAGGAAAGAAGCCAGATCACAGGGCGCATGATCTTCGCCAGAGATGAGATGACGCTGCAGGAAAAACGTGCGACCGCGTCCGCCTTCTGCTGTGCGATGCGTTTGGGCACCAGCTCTCCGAAGATGAGGGTGAAAAACGATATGATGATCGTGATTATGAAAACCGATATCGTGTTGAGAACGGTGTATGAAAGATCTACTCCCCAGCTTTGGAATACATGGACAAGCGAATCTGAAAGCGTATCGGCTGCCAATGCGGAGCCTAGAAAGCCGGCCAGCGTGATTCCAATCTGTATTGTGGAAAGGAAGTTGGATGGGTTTTCGACCATCTTCAAAAGCTTTACAGCTTTCTTATCCCCATCTTCTGCCTGCTTCTTGAGCTTGTTGGCATTAAGCGATATGACCGCAATCTCGGTTGCGGCAAAAAAAGCATTCAATAATATCAGTATTGCTTGGATTACTATCTGTTTCGGTATTGATACGGCTGTATCCATTTTTTCTCCTCGTATTTCCTATAAAATCATGTGAATTGCCAAACTGTCTTCACAGGAGGAGTTTTTGAAACACCGCGTTCCGTATGTGGTACGGACTGTCGTTATCTGAGGTAAGCAGTCTACTGCCAGGGCCTTCGTCCAATTCTTACAATATCCTTGCACTGTTCTCTGTGCGGTAACAATATGTAAAAAGGATACTTTAAGAAATCTTATCAGTCAATAGAACGGGGATCGTGCAAAAGGCAAAGAGGGGAAATGCCAAGGCATGAAAAAAGCGGCAGAGGGGAATCGAACCCCCATCACGAGCTTGGGAAGCTCGGGTAATAACCACTATACAACTGCCGCGTGTAGAAGGAGTATAGTACAAAACTTTTTTTTTTGAAAGGGGAGAACATGAAATATGGCTGAAACAGCAAAAAAAATTTGCGAACACATACCTCTTGATTTATCATAATAAAAAAAATAAAAGGAGACCAAAATATGAAGAAACTATTGGTTCTGGTTTGTGTTCTTTTAGCCGCATCCTTCTTGTTTGCCGGCGGAACAAGTGAAACCTCCTCTGCCGCACCTGTTGCAGCTCCTGCCGCAACTCCTGCAGCCGCACCTGAAAAGGAGGCCGCACCTGCAGCCGCAGCCCCGGCAACCACAGAAGCTGGAAGCGTAAACGCCTACACAACCCTTGAAGAGCCATTGGCCGCCGCACTTTTCGCCCAATTTGAAAAAGAGACCGGCATAAAGGTTAATTTCGTACGCCTTTCCGGTGGTGAATGTGTTGCACGTCTTGAAGCGGAGAGCGCAAATCCTCAAGCATCGATCTGGGTAGGCGGGGTAGGCCTGGACCATATCACCGCTAAAACGAAAGGGCTTACAACCCCTTACGTATCCCGTTACAGCGCCAATACTCCTGACGAGTTCCGCGATCCTGAAAATTATTGGATCGGACTGTATGTCGGGCCTCTTACTTTCGTAACCAATCTCGACAGGGCAGCTGAACTTGGGCTGGATATCCCGACGAGCTGGGAGGATCTGACAAAACCTGAATATAAGGGTTATATAAGGATGGCAAACCCGAATTCTTCCGGTACTGCCTACAATGTGATCACGACCATGCGCTATGTCTTTAATGAAGATGAAGACAAGATGATGGATTACATGAAGAGGCTCGATGCAAATATCGACCAGTATACAAAGAGCGGATCCGCTCCTGGCAAGAGCGTGGCAACAGGCGAGATCCCGGTTGCTATCGGATATGCCCATGACCAGGTCAAGCTCAAGGCTGCCGGGGCAAACATCGCAATCACAGCTCCCAGCGAAGGAACAGGTTATGAGCTTGCTTCCATGTCGCTTGTAAAGGGAGGCAAGGATACTGTTAATGCCAAGAAGCTTTATGATTGGATTCTCAGCGATGAGGATGCTCAGAAAATCTTTACCGAATGGTATGTTGTTCTTGTTGCAAATGGTGCAGTAAAGCATCCGGATGCACTCGCCATCGACGAAATCACTACTGTCAAGCAGGATTTCCTCTGGGACGGTGATGCAGCTAACAAGGAAAGGCTGCTCAACTGGTGGACCAGCGAAATCGGAAACAAGCGCTGATTGTATCAATAGCCTGTTCCGCCTGGGACAGGCTTTAATTTTGATTTGAGGATTGACGATGTTTACTAAAAAAAGATTGATCCAGTTTTTGGCGCTGGCCCTCATTTTTCTTGCCGCCGATTTCTGGATATATACGAAGCTCAGCGATAGTTTTTCCGCCTATGTCGATTCCAGGAATTTCAATGAGATTGAGCTTTTTGCCAAAACTGCGCCGGAAGCGGATGTAGACAAACAGGAGATGGACTTGTGGCTTGACGGGGTATCGGATATGATCCCGGGGGCTAGGGCCTCGTATTTTGTTTATGATTACGCCACTTTCAATTTCATCCCCGATTCCGGAAGCAAGTCGGCTTTGAACCTGTATATGAATTATGGGGGCAATGCAGAGTTCCGAAAGGCCTTGGACAGCTGTTATTATCTCGAGCCGATATTGCTGCCGAGCGTTTATTCTGTTGATTATTCTTTGGACCCTGATTCTACAGTATCTTCTGTGGAAAGAAGCCTTGTATATATGGTGCCGGTAGTCGATGATACCGGATACCAGGCTGCCGGTGCTGTTTTGATTACCGTTCCGGATATTGCCGTTTCCGGATTCGATTCGCTTCTGCGCACCCTGTTGATCGGAGCGGCTGCAGCCTTCATAATAATTTCCTTCATCCTGATGTTCACTCGGGATCCCATGACAGGATTTTTAGTGCTGGGACTGTTTGTTATAGTTGGGCTTTTTGTGGCATATCCGCTTTTCGAGGCGGTCCGCCTTTCATTCGTGGTGAACGGACGTTTCAGCCTTGCAACCTGGAAGGAATGTCTTGGCCCGACATATCTTAAAGCCTTATGGGGATCGTTGAAGCTCGGCATCCTTACCGCGACGTTCTCCACGATAGTCGGATTCCTTTTTGCATTCCTCATTGAAAGGACGAGCTTCAAGCAGAAGAAGCTTATGACGACGCTTGCAACCATGCCTGTCATATCGCCGCCTTTCTCACTATCCCTTTCCATAATATTGCTTTTTGGAAACAATGGATTGATAACGAAGCAGCTGTTGCATATAAACACCTCAATATATGGGCTTGGCGGACTTGTGCTTGTTGAGACCATAGGCATGTTCCCGATTGCATTCATGACGATTTCAGGAGTGCTTAAGCAGATAGATTCGACAGTTGAGGATGCTGCGCTGGACCTTTCGGCAACGAGATTGCAGACCTTCAAGACCATCACGCTTCCTCTTGCGATGCCCGGTGTGCTTTCTGCCTGGCTTTTGGTGTTTACAAACAGCCTTGCCGATTTTGCGAACCCTCTGCTTCTTTCCGGCGATTACCGGGTGCTCTCCACGGAGGCTTACATGCTGGTTACAGGAAGGAGCAACCTGGGGGCAGGATCCGCACTTTCCTTCCTCCTGCTGCTTCCGACCCTTACAGCATTCCTTGCCCAGAGATTGTGGGTGTCCAAGAAAAGCTTTGTTACCGTCACAGGAAAGCCGAGCACCAACCTTACAGAGCTTACAAATACCACCGTCCGCAGGATTCTGGCTGTGGCGGCATGGGCGATCATGGCATTCATACTCCTGCTTTATCTTACGATTGTCGCAGGATGCTTTGTGAAGAACTGGGGCATAGATTACTCGTTTACCCTGTCCAACTGGCCGGAAGCGATAAGCCGCGGCTGGACCAGCATCAGAGATACTGTAATCCTTGCCGCAATTGCAACTCCTATTGCCGGCCTGCTTGCAATGATAGCCGCGATGCTGATAGTGAGAAAGAAATTTCCTGCAAAGAGGCTGCTTGAGATGCTTATCATGACTCCATATGCAATTCCTGGAACGCTTATCGGCATTTCATATATCCTTGCCTTCAATAAGCAGCCCATTCTTCTTGTAGGTACCGGAGCCATCATAGTCATCTGTTATGTTATAAGGGAGCTTCCGGTTGGTCTTGAGAACGGAATAACCGCGCTTCATCAGATAGATCCTGCGATCGAGGAGGCTGCAAGCGACCTTGGTGCGGATGTGCCTACGGTCTTCAGAACGATCGTGCTGCCTTTGGTACGGCCTGCATTCATCTCTTCGATGAGCTATACCTTCGTAAGGAGCATGACCGCAGTTTCCGCCATCATCTTCCTTATCAGCGCCAGATGGAACCATCTTACGGTTCTCATATTCAATTTCAGCGAGAACCTCAGGTTCGGCCTTGCAAGCGTGCTTTCAACCGTGCTAATTGCGATCGTCCTTCTGGTATTCTTCCTGATGCAGGTGCTTGTCAAGGATGACAAGCTTACACAAAAGACAATTTCCCCGAGGTGATTATGGATAAGAAAAGTGTTTCTGTCACATTGGACCATGTGACAAAGAGATTTAAGAATGTGAAAGGCAAGGCCGATGTCATTGCGGTCAACGATTCCAATTTTGTTATTGAACCAGGGGAGCTTGTGACCCTTCTTGGCCCGTCCGGATGCGGAAAAACCACTACGCTGCGCATGATAGCCGGTTTTGAGCTTCCCACCGAGGGAAAGATATTCATAGGCGATCAGGATGTTACGATGCTTCCGCCAAACAAAAGGGATACGGCGACGATGTTCCAAAGCTATGGTCTTTTTCCGCATATGACGGTTTTTGACAACGTCGCTTACGGCCTCAGGCTTCGCAAGGTTCCCGAGGACCAGATAAAAACAAGGGTTGAGACCATGTTGTCCCTGTTAGGCCTGGATGATATGGGCGACCGCGCACCCAGTAAGCTTTCGGGCGGACAGCAACAGCGTGTCGCACTTGCCCGTACGCTCATAGTGGAGCCGGCGGTCCTGCTTTTCGACGAACCGCTTTCCAATCTTGATGCCCTTTTGAGAGAACAGATGAGGGTTGAGATCAAGAAGATACAGAAGAAGCTCGGGCTGACAGCCGTATATGTGACTCATGATAGGGTTGAGGCCATGAGCCTTTCGGACCGGGTCATTGTGATGAAGGACGGTTTTGTCCGACAGATCGGAAAGCCCAGCGAGATTTACGAAGAACCCAATTCACGTTTTGTCGCCGGTTTTGTGGGCAAGGCGGCGTTCTTCCCTGTAAAGGTTGAAAGCGTTTCAGATGGCGTTTGGAAGTGTCTTTTGGGCCAAAGGCTCATCGAGGTCCATAATGCCGCCGATAATGTCGTCCCGAAAAGCGATGCCGTACTTATGGCGCGCCCTGAGTCCTTGACCATAACCAGGAAAGGAGAGGGAAAGATCGATGGGCGTGTCAAGCTGAATGTTTATCTTGGCAACAGCATGGAAACCTTTATCGAAACGGATTTCGGTGAAGTGCTTGTGCAGATAGATGATCCCAGAGTGAAAGCCCATTATGATGAAGGATCGGAGGTCGCGATCGATTTTGAACCCAACCGTGTCAGGTTGTTGAATATCAGTGAGGAATGATTATGGCAAAAGCACCAGGTAATTTTAATCAGGATATCCATGTTTCTGATTACAGGAGCCGCTATGACGGATCCAAAGTGACGTCTTCTTCTTTGATTTCCATAGAAGGAAGGATAACGGAAAGCCTTAATGGCAAGTGGAATTTCACAGTAGACCCATATGAGACCTTTCTGAGGGCGAATTGGTACAGCGCCCCGGAATATACTGCTGACGGGCGTCAGCTTCCAGTGGATTTTGATTTTCCGAACATGGATTTCATTAATGTTCCTTCATGTTGGAACATGGAGCGTCCGGAGCTTTTTTATTACGAGAACATGGGTATATATTACCGTACTTTCCGTTACGAAAAGGATGATAAGGATGAAAGGCTCTTCTTGTGCTTCGAGGGTGTGTCATACAGGGCTTATGTGTTCTTGAATGGGAAGTACATAGCAATGCATGACGGCGCATCTACTCCGTTTGATGTGGAGATCACAAATCTTGTTCAGAGGGATAATACCCTCCTTGTAGCAGTGGATGCCTCCAGAAACGACCTGCGCGTGCCGATGAGCAACACCGATTGGTTCAACTATGGCGGAATCTATAGGGATGTGTTCCTTCTGCGCTGTCCGAAAGTCTTCATTAAGGATTGGTTTGTACGGCTTCAGCCTGGAACTTCCTTTAAAAAGATTGCAGTGGATTTCGAGATGGATGGAATAGATTCCGGGTCTGCAGTTTTTGAAATTCCCGAGCTTGGAATCCACAAGGAGATCGCATTTGAGAATAAACGCGGCAGCATCATCTTTGAGGCTGATGTCGACCTCTGGTCTCCGGAGAATCCGAAGCTGTATGATGTCCGGCTTTCTGCTTGCAATGACGAGCTTCGCGACAGGATCGGTTTCAGGGAATTCAAAGTGGTTGGAAACAGCATTTTCCTCAATGGCAAGGAGCGCTTCTTGAAAGGGGTGTCCGTGCATGAGGACCATTACATTTTGGGAAAGACCACGAATGAAAGCGTGATAAGAGATACGATACGCCTGGTCAAGGATGAGCTTAACGGATGCTTCATCCGCGTCGCGCATTACCCGCATACGAGGGCATTTGCGCGCCTTGCGGATGAGATGGGCATCATGCTATGGGAGGAGATACCTGTTTATTGGGCTATAAGCTTTGCATCTGAAAAGACCTATTCGGATGCGGAGAACCAGATTGCAGAGCTCATAAGAAGGGATAAGAACAGGGCAAGCGTTGTGGTCTGGTCGGTCGGCAACGAGAATGCCGATACTGATGACAGGTTCAAGTTCATGTCTTCCCTTGCTTCCTTCGTGCATTCTGTCGATCCTACAAGAGCTGTAAGTGCGGCATGCCTCATAAACGAGGTCGACCTCAAGATCGAGGACCGTCTTGCAGGATGTCTAGACATCATCGGAATCAACGAATATTACGGATGGTATAAGCCGGATTTCACAGAGCTTGGGCGGATTTTGGAGAATTCCAATCCGGATAAGCCGGTGATAATCACCGAATTCGGCGCGGATGCCCGAAGCGGGTTCCATGGTACGAAGAACATGCTATGGTGCGAGGAATTCCAGGAAGAGCTTTATAAAAAACAGGTCAAGGAAATATCCTCCTGCCGCTATATAAAGGGCATGACTCCGTGGATACTTTACGATTTCAGGGCTGCGCGCAGGCAGAATACCTACCAGGAGGGATTTAACCGCAAGGGCCTTGTCGATGAAGACAGGAAAACCAAAAAGCTTGCCTTCTATGTGCTCTCAAAATTCTATTCGACGATCAAATAAACGTTAAGGGGGCGTCGCGGAAAAAGCGGCGCTCTCTTTTTTTTGAGCGATTAGATATTAAATCATTTCAACAAAATGAATTAAATAGAAAAATCAAGGCATCCGGATATAGAAAAAGCAAGCTCTTTATACTATAATTTCAATAACCACAAAGAAAAAAAGTAAAAGGAGGACTTGCTTTATGAGAAATGATATCCTGAATCTTGAAGATGGGCAGCTGCATTTGAACCTTTCCATACCTCTTGATGGGACATATTCATCATGCATGGAAGCTCTTGATGCCTCCCTCGACTATGGCGCATTTGTCCGTACGGAAAGACGGGGACGGCCATTTGCCGTTCATCCGCCGAAGATGATGGTTCTTCTCATGTACGCATCATGAACAGCTGCTTCCCGTCCATGGAGATAGAGAAGCTGATGAAGAGGGACTGCGTATGCATGAAAGCGCTTGGCATGGACAGGGTGCCGGACCATTCGACGATAGACAGGTTCATAAGGAAGAACCATGGAGCCATAGAAGGTATAATGGCCCAGAGCATAGGGAGGCTGAGGGAGCTGGATGGTCATGTTGTATTTCAGGACGGGACAAAGATAGAGAGCGCAGCGGAAATATACGTTCGCATGGCTTTCCGGATGCGAGAGGAACCTGGAGAAGGCGGAAAGGGACGGCATTGAATACAGCGCATACTGTGCGGATTCAGGGTATGATATAAAAGACAACTGCCGATGGCTGGAGGAGCATGGGAAGGAGTCATGTATAAAGCCGCAGTACCACGAGGAGAACAAGAAGAGGAATCCATCCCTGAAATGCAATTACGGCTACGATGAGGGAACGGATACGATCACATGTTCCAGAGACACGAGAAGGATGAGAAGAAAGGCAGCGTCTACGCTTGCCGCAGGGGATGCAAAAGCCTGGTGTTTGGTATAGAGGCGGAGAGGTACAGGAGGAGAAGCGAAGCGCTCATAGCAAGCAGCAAAGGGATAGGGATAATGGTG
>CASGDQ010000032.1 GCA_949300325.1 uncultured Spirochaetales bacterium | reverse complement strand
TAATTCGCAAGTTAGATGGTTGCAGAGCGTTGCAAGATTCTTGGATCCTCAGGGTGCCCCCTATCTAATTATCTACACCTTGTTGATTATAGGTTTTGCATTCTTCTATACCCAGATCAGTCTCAACCCGATCGAGATGGCTAAGAACATCCGCGACAACGGCGGTTCGATCCCCGGCGTCAGGAACGAGAAGATGGAAGAGTACCTTACCAAGGTTCTCAACCGCATCGTTCTTCCTGGATCGCTCTTTTTGGCTTTCATCGCGTTGATTCCGACTCTGATACAGATGTTCTTCAGCTTCCCGCAGAACGTCGCGATGCTGTTCGGTGGAACCTCGCTGATCATTTTGGTCGGTGTAGACCTCGACACGATGCGCCAGCTCGACGGATTGATGAAGATGCATCACCACGAAGGCTTTGTCGATGTGAAAAAGCGCAAGGCCAACAAAATCTAAGAGGAGCTCAGAAATGAAAGTCAGAGCAAGTGTCAAACCAATTTGTGACAAGTGTAAAGTAATCAGACGTGCAGGAGTTGTGCGCATCGTATGCGAGAACCCGAAGCACAAGCAGAGACAGAAGTAATAGGAGGCCAGGATGGCACGTATAGCAGGTGTCGACTTGCCGAATAAGGCAGTCAAGATCGCCCTGACATATATCTATGGTATCGGTAAGGTTTCCGCTATAGATATCTGTAAGAAAACAAATATCGATCCTGAAGTCAGGATCAACACTCTCGATCAGGATCAGATCGCTCTTCTGAGAAAGGTCATCGAAGAGGAGTATACGATCGAAGGTCATCTCCGCACGGAAGTGGCTCTCAACATCAAGAGACTGATGGACATCGGTTGCTACAGGGGACTCCGCCACAGAAAGGGTCTTCCCGTCCGCGGTCAGAGGACCAAGACGAACGCAAGGACCAGGAAAGGCAAGAAGAAGACTGTAGCCGGAAAGAAGAAATAAGGACAGGTAGGATATGGCAAACGTAAAAAGAAAAGTAAAGAAGACAGTTCTGGAAGGAAACGTATACATCCAGACAAGCTTCAACAACACGATCATTACCGTTACCGATCTTGCCGGTAACGCCATCAGCTGGGCTTCTGCAGGTGTGATGGGCTTCCGCGGAGCCAAGAAGTCGACTCCTTATGCTGCACAGACGATCTGCGAGGCGGCTGTCAAGAAGGCCATGGATTACGGCCTCAGGGAAGTGAACGTTTATGTGAAGGGACCCGGAGTGGGAAGGGAAAGCGCGATCAGGACGATCGGCGTTCTCGGTCTCAAGGTCCGCTCCATCAGGGACGTCACACCAATCCCGCACAACGGTTGTCGCCCACGTAAGACAAGAAGTGTATGATTGACTGCGGGATTTTTCCCGCAGAACTTATTAGGAGTAGTAAATGGCTAGAAAAACTCTTCTCAAGGGTTTTAAGAAACCTTCGGGAATCACACTCGACCACACTGTATCCACCGCCGACTATGGCAAGTTCATCGCATATCCTTTTGAAAGAGGATTCGGAACGACGGTGGGTAACACCCTCAGGCGCGTACTGCTTTCTTCCATCCAGGGCTATGCCGTGGCAAGCATCCGCTTCACGACATTCTCCGGAGAGGACCACACTGCACATCTCGTCACCAGCGAATATGAATCGCTTCCGGGTGTGAGAGAGGACATCAACGATATCATCGCCGCCATTAAGAAGCTTCAGATAAGCATGCCTGAAGACAGCGAAGGGACCGTGCTGACAATCACCTGCAAGGGTCCCGGAACGATCACCGGTGCCGATTTCGAAAAGAACGAGGTCACCGTCACCAACCGCGAGCTTGAAATCTTTACGATGATGGAGGATTGCGATCTCGAGATGGAGGTCCAGATCTACCTTGGAAGGGGATATGTTCCTGCAGAGTACAATGAGAAGTACACAGAGGAGCTTGGGACCATCTCCATCGACGCTTTCTATTCTCCGGTCAAGAGGGTCAAGTACTCCATTGAGCCGACAAGGGTAGGTCAGAGAAACGACTATGACAAGCTGATTCTCGAGATCTATACCGACGGGACCATCTCTCCGGAAAACGCTCTCGGCGAGGCTGCTAAGATAATCAAGGACCATTTCACGATCTTCATCAATTTCGACGAAGGAAAGATTGCTTCCAACGACGAGGTGGATGAGGAGGAGGAAAGGATAAAGGCTGTCCTTGATACTCCGGTTGAGGAGCTTGAGCTTACTGTCAGGTCCTCCAACTGTTTGAAGAATGCCGGCATCAAGACGATCGGTGATTTGGCTAAGAAGACTGAAGACGAGATCGCTAAGACGAGGAATTTCGGCAAGAAGAGCCTTTCTGAAATCAAGGATAAGCTCAAGGAATGGAACCTCACTCTCGGCATGACGGATTTCAGCGTATTAAAGACGTCTATCAAAGTTCCAGAAAAGAAGGAAGTGGATAATGAAGCATAGAATTGGATTCAACGCGCTTTCCCGCACCACAAGCGAGCGCACGGCTTTAAAGAGGAACATGGTCACCAGCCTCTTCAGATATGAGAGGATCGAGACCACCAAGGCAAAGGCGCTTGAGGTGAGGAAGATGGCAGAGAGGATGATCACCAAGGCCAAGGTTGACAACGTTCACAACCGCAGGATGGCTGCCCGTGACATCCACGACGAAGCAGTCCTTGACAAACTCTTCAAGGAAATCGCTCCGATGTTCCAGGATCGCAATGGCGGTTATACAAGAGTTCTTAAGACCGGTTATCGTCTTGGAGATGCAGCAGAGATGGTTATCCTCGAACTTGTCGAGAAGACACAGAAGAAGGATGCCAAGGCTGAAAAGAAGGCTGAAAAGAAGGCCGAAAAAGCTTCAAAGTGAAGCAAAAAACAGGATTGATCCTGAAGCCGTCACATTTAGTGGCGGTTTTTTTTGTAAAAAACTTTCTTGAGATGTTTAAATCGGCCAATTTTCTTGACACCAATCTAACTTTAGGCCAATATCAATAATAAAGTATTTCATACGGAGGAAGAATATGAGTCCATTATTTTACCTCCTATGTTGTGTAATTGGTATCGCCGTCGGCTATCTTGGCCGTTGGATATACGCTAAGTTTAAGCTTACAAGCGCCGAGCAGCAGGCAGTAAGAGTTGCTCAGGAAGCCCAGCAGAAGGCAGAGGCTAAGGCCAAGGAGCTTATACTTGAAACCCGCGAGACGCTGCAGAAGGAACAGCAGCAGAATGAGCGGGAGGCAAGAGAGAGAAGATTGGAACTGCAGAAGAACGAGAGAAGGCTTCTGCAGAAGGAGATGAATCTCGAACACAAGCAGAATGAGCTTGATGCGATCAAAAGACAACTGGGAGAATTGGAGACTGTGATCCAGGACCGCGAAAAGAAGGTCCAGGATAAGGAAAAGACGCTTGTGGAGGAGCTGGAGAAGGTTGCATCCATGAGCAGGGAAGAGGCCAAGAACCTGATTATAGAGGAGATGAAGGCCGAAGCCCAGCACGACGGCCAGGTCTTCATCAACAAGATCGAAAGTGAGACCCAGCTTCAGGCCGATAAGCTTGCCCGCGATATAATCGTTACAAGCATCCAGCGTCTTGCGACCGAGGTCTCAGGAGAGATAACCACCTCTTCAGTATCCCTTCCAAGCGATGAGATGAAGGGGAGGATAATCGGACGCGAAGGCAGGAACATAAGAACCCTTGAAACCCTTACAGGGGTGGATATCATCATCGATGATACCCCTGAGGCCGTGGTGATCTCCTGCTTCGATCCGGTAAGAAAGGAAATTGCCCGCGTCGCGCTCGAGCGCCTTGTGCAGGATGGAAGGATCCATCCGGCGCGCATCGAGGAAGTCGTCAACAAGGTCAGCAAGGAAGTCGGAAGGATAATAAACGACGAAGGGGAGAAGGTCGTATTCGATCTTGGGTTCCACAATATGGGACCTGAGCTGATACGCGCCCTCGGTCGGCTCCATTTCAGGACCAGCTACGGGCAGAACGTGCTTTTGCATTCAAAGGAGGTTGCGATCCTTGCCGGAATGATTGCAAGCGAGGTCGGGGCGGACACGGAGATTGCAAAGCGCGGCGGACTTTTGCATGATATAGGAAAAGGCGCTGAGACCGAGAGCGACAGCAACCATGCCGAGCTTGGAGCCGAGCTTGTGAAAAGGCTTGGTGAGGACCCGCGCGTGGTCAACTGTGTGCTTGCCCACCATAATGATGTGGAGCCTACCTGCATAGAGGCGATAATCGTGCAGATTGCAGATGCCATCTCCGCGGCCCGTCCGGGTGCTAGAAGGGAATCTCTGGATAACTATATCAAGCGCCTTGAATCCCTTGAGAACATCGCAAAGGGCTTTGAAGGGGTTGAGAACGCTTATGCCATCCAGGCTGGACGCGAGCTGAGGATTCTCGTCAACAGCGATGAGGTTTCCGATGAGAAGTCGCGCGAGATAGCCTTGGGCATCGCCCAGAGGATCGAGGCCGAGTTGAGATATCCCGGCAAGATCAAGGTCACGATCATCAGGGAATACAGGATTGTGGAGTACGCAAGATAGTGGCTAAAACCGTTAAAGTCATGTTATTGGGGGATGTTTCAGGATCCCCCGGAATGGGAGCCCTTTTTCTGGGGCTCTCTTCGTTTGCCTCTCAGGAGAAGGTGGATTTCATCATAGCCAACGGCGAAAACGCCTCGGGCGGGTTCGGCATAGGCTTATCGGAATACGACACCTTCACGAAGCTTGGAATCGATGTTATTACAAGCGGCAACCATATATGGCAGAAGGATGAGATATACCCGGTCCTCGAAAGGGGAGACCGGCTGATACGTCCGATAAACTATCCCGAGGAAGCAGCCGGAAAGGGCTTTGTGATAAAAAACGGCATTGCGGTCATAAACGCCCAGGGCAGGCAGTCGATGACCCCGATAGACTGTCCTTTCAAGGTCGTAGGGGATGCTGTGGAGAGGATACGCAAGCAGACCAAGCTTATTTTCGTCGATTTCCATGCCGAGCATACCGAGGAGAAGGAGGCTCTTGCATTCTACCTTGATGGGCGTGTTACTTGTGTGGTTGGAACGCATACCCATGTGCAGACTGCTGATGAGAAGATCCTTCCCGGAGGCACCGCTTATATTACGGACCTGGGGCTCACCGGCGTCCAGGACGGGGTTATCGGAAGCAGGGAGGATAAGGCGATAGAGCGCATGTTCACCCAGCTGCCGATAAAAAGCGAGGTCAAGGAAGGAAAGGGGCGCCTTCAGGGTGTGATCGTAGAAGCGGATGCGGAAACAGGAAAGGCCCTCTCGATAAGAAGATTCACGAAATAGGGATCAGCCGACGACCTCTCTATCGACTATTACTGCGACCCTGAGCGCGGGATAAGCGTTGTTCAGGGTCTTTTTTATCTGGTCTACGGCCTTTGAAATATCGGGAGATAAGAGAAATCTGTCCGATAGAGCGACAAAACAGATGTTGTTCTTCTCGCTTATTCCGATCAGCCTGGTGCGCTCCGGGATGTAGGTTATGAGCCCCTCTGCAAGATTCTCCTCGCTAGGGCCTCCCAGAAGGGCTTCTATCATCATATGCTTATCGTCTGTAAAGCCCTTGTTGACCTCCAAGTCCCTCAAAACGGGGCCGTCGATGGAATAAAGGGCGCAGGAATAGGTATCCTTCTCTTCTTTTCTTAATGTGCTGAAATAAAGGGCCGCCTTCTGCCTGTAAGCTCCGCTGTCAAGGTTTTTGACAATCAGGGGACGGAATACGGCAATAAGGGCCATCATGAAAAATATATAGCCTAAAAGCAAAAATAACGTGGTCCTTACATGGTAGCCCAATTCTTTTTTCTTTGCCATAACAAAGCTATTTTATCATAGCATCGGGTTTTTGTGCAAAAGGAGAGCTTTGAAGCGATGCAGCATGTTCCTTTGAGCTTTTTTCTCTTTGCCTTCCCTTTTTTCCTTCTTTGATAATATTCTAATATTTTAGTTGAAATAAAATGCAAAACCCTTTTCAGACCGGTATGTTTTTTGCTAATCTGTACTGTCGGGCTAAAAGGCATGTCCTGATTTTATGTCCGGCAATATATTGCTTTATAAGGAGTATTTGGGCCATTCCTGGAATAGTGGACAAAAAAGACTAAGGGGTCATGGAAAAACTTCTCCTTTAATTTTCAATTCAAAAGCCGAAGGAGTCAAACCCCTTAATGCGGTATGAGGGCGGGAAATGTTGTAATACCCCTCGATCCAGCGGAATATCACCCTCCTAGCGTGCTCCAGATCGATGAACGTCTCACCATGG
>CASGDQ010000031.1 GCA_949300325.1 uncultured Spirochaetales bacterium | reverse complement strand
TCTTTGCGGTCCCATCGCTGTTGAAAGACTCTGTGAGCTTTTCAATCTGATGAGAAGTGAGCATATCCTCTGCGGTATTGACCGCATGCTGCATGCCCCTGATGATATCGCTTATGGTCTGCTCGTTCATCAGGAATTACCAGAAGAAGATGCGGGAAGGGCTGCAGTGCAAGAAGCCAAGATATCCATTAAACGGGCCATTCCTTCGGTAGGCTGCTGCTGATGGGCATACACCCTTACCTGGTATTTCGCACTCTGGTTAGTGGACCTTGTATTCTCACGGGCTGATGTCACCGAGCCTGATACCGTCACATTGCCGCCTAGTCCAAAGAAGCCGTACTTGGCTGTCGCTTCTGTCTTTCCTTCCGTTGTTGTATTGCTTTTTTGGGTTTCCGTAGCAGAGACTTCCATCTGGAACTCTATGGTTGTATCTTCCACAAGCAAGGACGGGATCGGGACAAGTCCCAAAAACGGCGCCTGCACATGTGTCTTGACAGTCTGATATCCGCCGGCTGTCTCGGCGGGACGCTCCAGATCGAATTCGACGAGCCTCGTTTTTCCTGCTGCAGTTCCATTGGAATCCTCGAATCCTATCTTCATCATATATTCATATGAAGCCTGAGCGAGCTTCATCTGCGATTCGCATACCGCAGTAAGCGGACCTGCGATAAGATCTGACATCGGAAGTCCGACGAATTTCTGCGCTACTTCGCTATTGGGCGTATCTGCCATATCATACCTCCTATGAATCCAGAAGATACAATACCCCCCCCCCCATCCATGTCAACAAAGAACCTGGCGTTTACACACAAATTTCATATTTCATTATTTTCAATACCACTTTTCTATCTAGTTAGAATTCTTTGTGTTTTTCTTGATGAAAACATCATGCCCGGCATTCCACAAGCAAACATTTATCTACCTTTATTGCTGTAATCATCATAAAATTAATCCATGTTTGAAGATTATCAGATGAGGGCAATAAACCACACCCTATACAACCTTGGCAGTGAAATAAGTACCGACATTAATAAGGAGCGGGAAAAGGATTTGGGGAAAAAGAATGTCGCAAAAGTAAATTTCATGCGATTCCTATCCACTGTCGGACGTCATAAATGCTCTGTTGTGTGCTTATATCAGAAGCCGGACGAGGACGCAGTTGTAAAAATAAAATGGGCCGCTGTTAAAACAGACCCAGGCGAAAAGGAATATGAAATCAATCTAGCTTTGCCACTTCCTCAAGGCTATTATCATGGACTGTATCCGATGTTCACATCCGACGTGATCAAGGAACTGATAGAGCTGGGAGCTTTCAGGAATATGACAACTCTCTGTGCCTTTTTATCAAAGAACACAAATTATTACACATGGATATTCAATAGTAAAGAAAACGCACCGAACGATAGCTCCTATCTGCAGGAGCACTACATATATACAATAATCCAAATGGCCAGCAATTTCGGCTATTCATTCACATTCAAGAATGAAAAGACATATGAGCTGTTTTGCTCGAAAATAGCACAAGAGGATAATCTATTTATAAAAAACGTAACATATTCTATTTCCGGGCCGAAGAAAAACAAACATTCAGTCAGTTTAAAAGGGGGGCCGTCGGACAAACTGCTGAAAGTTCTTTCGCAAGGATTCACAATAGATGGAAATGGAAATATCACAACGCTTAATCAGGGAGAGGTTTCCAAATTCTCCACATTCTACGACGATGGCGGATATTCAAAAAACAATGCAGTGATGATCAGCAGCAATTATTATTCCGGCGTCATTGCCAGGCTTATGGACCTGGATATTCCTCTTTCTGCAGAAGATGGGAACAACAATATACGTACAATAAAACTTTTTGTGGGAAGGACAACATATGCGACACTTGATGCCATGGACAACGCGCATATGCTAAATCATCCATTCCTGCAAACGAAAATAGGTCAAAATACCATTGCGTATACGGTAATGAAAAAAAGAGATGAGGAATACAAGCTGGCAAAAGATACGCTTTTTTCGTTTATACCAGGAAACGATTGGGAAAAAAACCATGCAAGGAACCTATATAACAGAATCAAAAAATATCTGGCCTCATCCATCAATTCAAATACAATAGCCGTCAGTGCAAATCTCACATCCCAGGATGATTTTCTAATCGGCGCAGTGAGGCACCAGGCCTCCATAGATGCAAACGAATGCTACTGCTCTGCCAATGGGCAAAGCGAATTTCAGGATCCTTATGTATCCTTCTATCAGCAGAGCGTATACGTTGACATGCCTACCCTGTCCATTCCTCCTGACAACGGTATCCCTTCAAGATTGGACTACACAAAAGAAATAGAAAGGGAAACAATCGCAGAGCTCAACACTTCCCATTTTCTTTCTACCTGGAATTACTATGGGCTTTCTGTGCTGGGCATAGAAAAAGAGTCCCAAGGGCTGGAGGGAAACTATTCAAAGCAGAGGCTGCATTTCAACATACTCTCGGAAAACAGGATATCCGATACTTTTCTCGAAGTATGCACATTCAGATCAGACGCCACGGAAAGCTTTGAGAACAGCCGGCTCATAGGGGTAAAACTGTTCGAACTTAAGAATATATTCTCAATGGCGATCCATTTCATTGCGACCCATGCAGAGATAACCGCCCTGGTCATCATCAATATATACATGTTCTTCTCCGGGCTCTGGGTATGGCCAAAATTCTCTGCTTTGGACATGGATTCAATCCTTTCAGCGATTATGCTTGTATTCTATGGACTTGAAATATTCAAGATCGCCTATAATAAAATAATTAGGAAAATCAAGACCAAGGCTGTCATGGTGTATAAGAGGCATCCAAGATTCAATCAGAATGATGGCAGCGAAATAAAGCTGCAGAAAAAACTGGAAAGGCAATGCCTTGCAATAAAGAGAAAATTCAATTCCAAATTAAGACCGAAAAAATACCGTTCCATCCCACATCTCATATTCTATGAAATGTTTATGCTGAAATTGATTGCTAAATGAAAAATTACACCATCCACAAAAAACTTATGCGGTCAATTGCATCTTCATCGCTCTGAATATGCTCCACTACATACAAAAAGCATTGTCTATTTTTCAAACAGTTCGACAGCCTTCGCCATTTTTCCGATGATGTCCACTCCGAAAGGACAATGCGTCTCGCAGATTCCACAACCTACGCACTCTCCCGCCTTATGCTCAAGATCGTTATAATGCTCCCTCAATATGGCAATGGCCTCATGTCCTGATGCAAGATCCACGTACTTATTCACCTGGGCGATATTGATATGCTTGGAACAAGGCAGGCAATGGTTACAATACATGCAGCGTCCATTCATGGAAAAACGCTTATTTGAAAGGAAGATGGAGGAATAATCCTTCTGCGCATCTGGTAGATCCTCATATTCCAGAGCACACCTTACCTGCTCAAGAGATTGCATGCCAACAAGCACACTCGATACCCCGGGACGAGAAAGCACATAGCAAAGACATTGAGGCACCGTTAACGCCTCTCCAAACGGAGATGTCTCTTTGGAAAGAAGAGCCCCTCCGGCAAGCGCTTTCATGACGGTTATTCCTATATCGTTCGCTTCACAATACCGGTACAAATCCTGCCGCACATCATTAAAACCCTCCCCTGTTTCCAACACATCAAAAAGATCGCTTGTCACTTTTTTCGGTTCATCCACCCTTTCGCTGAGTACATCATACGCCGGATTAATACAGAAAAGGATGGTATCTATGATGCCGGTTTTAACCGCCTTGAGCGCCAATACAGGATTGTGGCTGCTTATGCCGAGAGCTCTGATTACACCCTTTTCTTTCAGTGACAAGGCATAATCGATTATCGGACCGTTGAAGATGGCATCATAATCCTCTGTCTTATCGACCATATGAACCGTCCCGATGTCCAAATAGTCGGTCTTCATCCTTTTTAGAAGATCATTGAAGAAAAGCTTCACCAGATCGATATCCAGCGTGCGCCCATATTGTCCATCTTTCCATATGGAACGCAGATGCCCCTGGATATACACCTTGTCACGGACAGCCCTCACAGCATCTCCGATATTGCTTCTTACTTCAGGCTCGGACATGAAACAATCTATGATATTAACTCCACCAGACAGAGCCGATGAAACGACGCTTTTCACAAGCTCCGGACTCTTACCCTCAAGATACTCCCCTCCCAGGCCTATTTCAGATACAGAAAAACCCGTCCTGCCCAAAACTCTGTACTTCATCGGGAAAACCTCCATGATCAGGCAATCGGATCAATATAATGTTAATGCCTTAATTTGATACCTTCAAGGTGCATCGAACAGATCAGGAATATTTTGATATAGAACCAATGATTATTGTCCTGCTTCCATTCCTCCGCTCCTAATAATAAATCCCATAACATGAGGTCATAAACGATATAATTG
>CASGDQ010000030.1 GCA_949300325.1 uncultured Spirochaetales bacterium | reverse complement strand
GGTATAAACCTACAAAAAGCAAAATAACTATCATGATTGACAATGATGTTCTTGCAGCTCTCAAAGCTGAGGGAAAGGGGTATCAGACAAAGATTAACGCAATCCTTCGAAAAGAAGTGATGGGCGCTTGATATCTGTTTCATCCAGAGGAATGTTAACTCTGTACATGTAAGGCTATTCCTGCCAATATGAAACTAGAAGAAGCTGCGAGGCAATAATAGATAGACAGCTGAATCTGGCTGGCTGGGATATTGTCGGAAGGAATGAATATGTTTCTATGCATTCTCTTGCTGTAAGAGAGTCCCTTATGGAAGGAAATAATGGGAGCTATGCGAAGATCGATGGCTTCAAGTCCACGAAGGGAAAGAAAGTCATGCATTTTTCTGTACCAAAAAAGACATTGGCTAAGGAACTTATAAAGATGGCTGATCAGAATCCGCATAATGATACTCTTATCTCATCCTAAGATACTCTGATAGCGGGAAGCTGCATAAATAAGTATTACCGTGCAGTATTGGCAGTCATCGGCATCACGGATGGGGAACTGAGGAAAAGGAACATGGCCTTTTATTCTCTAAGAATTTCTTTAATTCGATGTTCTGAGGCTAGATTGATGGCTGTAATCTCCGTCTTGCAGTCAGAGGCCAGAGCTATGAGATAAGGAAGATGTTCCAGGTTGGAATATCATTATATTTCCAACATCATCATAGTGCTTAAGAATTTTGTGGTGTACATATGATGACATCACCAACACTTCCAAGTGATAGAAGATCACCATTTCCTGATACTATAATACTTGCATTCCGCACTAACAGCAAATGCGATGAATTTATCATCATCAGGGTCTCTGCATAGGCTGATTTCAGATGAAGGGATTATGACTTTAAATAGCTTGAATATCTCATCGATGAGTTGTTGTACTCTTGAAGAGTATTTTCTTGCCATCCTTGAAATGACAAATTAAATTTATCCAATATTTTAAAGAGATACATAGGCTTCATTTTGCTTTGCAATTACAGTTTGGAGAACTTTGAGCGGAAGTCCTTTGAAGAGAACAGCTGAGATGAAAACATTTGTATCTATGACTATTTTCGAGCAAGCTCTTTCTTTGCTTTTCTGGATTCTTTTATTGCGGTCTTGATATCATCTTCTGTCAGGCCTTCTTTTTCCGCATAATTTCTTGCTTTTGCAAGTGCTGCTGAGAGTTTATCTTCAGAGGGGAGTTCAACAGGCTTCAGAATGATGTTCTCTCCATCGGAATAAATGACAAGCTGGCTACCTTTTTTTATCGATAATGCTTTGCGATAACTTACGGGGAGGGCAATTTGTCCTTTTGAAGAAACCGATACGATCTGAATAGTCATGTCTGAACCTCATTATGTAAGATTTTCTTACATAAATTATATATCATTTTTATCCCAAAGAGGCCAATCCAATGTTTATGGGATTTTCTTTTAAAGGAATTTACTATGAATTTTTAAATACATCGGCATGCTTTTGTATAGTTAAAATCCTCTTTGTCGAACGCCAAGCGATTAATCTAAGACAGCAGTTTTTTTCCGTAACAATAATGTAATTTGAATGGTCAGACATTCAATGAAGAATGATATTGGAGTTTGTAATTTGTTTACAGACAGAAAACCAATAAAAAGAGAATTATCAATTAAATTAAAGCACAAGCCTCCAAAATTTAATAATAAGATTTAAGACCATAGCTTAATGCTTTTGGGTTTATGGTAGGTTTTTGTTCCTATACCAGCGGGCTTTTTATGCTTATTCATTATTTTAACATGTTCTCCTCTAGATAATAGGCGTGTTGAATTTCCTTTATGCTTCATAAGGTATTTATAATATTCTTGGTCTGTCATATTTTTTGTGCTCTTGGATTCAGAAAAACGTTTTGAAGTTTGTTTTTGTTCCGATATTTGTGAATTATTTTGCTGTATCTTATTTTGAGATTGTATTTTGTTATATTTTTTAGAAGAGAAAAAAAATGAACTTCCGATGATATTACCTTCCAGACTACATTTGGGGCAATAAAAAATTTTCGTTTTTCCGCTTTTTTTTGAATTCTTTATAAATAAAGTCCCACCACATAATGGGCAACTATAAATACCCTTTCCTTTGTATAGCTTAGTTACTGGTATAGGCTTTTTAATTAGTATTATCTTTTTTGCCGTCAATGATCTGTCTTCCATATAGAGCAACCTCAAATAATTTCTTTAAATAGTATAGCATATTTGGTATGAATAATTATGACTTTGTGCAAAATAGCCGAGTTTTATTTGTGGCTGTTGTGGATATTTCTAATTTCAAACTCATCAAAACAACGTTTATTATTTTTCCAATGTGGTTAGTTTATTTCAAGCTCTATTCCCATATTGAATATATCTTTTATGTATTTCTTAGTAACTTCAGAAATTTTATTCATAAGAATTCTTTTATATGCTTGTATCATTGTCCGCTAAGCCATTTGGTTGCAGGATAGGTATCAAGATGCTTTTTTATTACTGGTTGAAGCACTTTAATGGGAAGTCCACCGAAGAAGACAACGGGAATGAATATATTTGTGTATATCTATCTTCATGTATGTTTTTTCCTGCTTTTCTTGATTCTTTTATTACTATTTTAATTTCATCCGCCATGAGCCTTTCTTTTGCCTTGATATGTAACCGCTCTGATAACAAATTTTTAATCATTCTTAATATGGATGAAAAACAGTAAGAATAATTTGTATAATATTCTGCGTTGATATTGAGGTGCGGGGTGAATAGGTCAGAGTGTTTGATATTCCTTAAGAATCAAGAAAGGACAGAAAGCATTTTGTCTTTGATTGAAGATCATAAAACAGGAATGTATCATATTCGTTTTTGGGGATCAGAGGAGAAAGAATACAGTTACAAACCAGATGATGTAAGAATTTATAAACCAGATCTTCTTAGTCCTACTTTTTATAATATCTCATATGATGGAAATCCGTTTACAGATCTTAATGCAATATATAGATATGCAGAAGCTGGATACTGGTATCTTGAGAGAGGAGAGAAACATTACCTAATTAGTGATAGCAAGCTGAAGATTACACATTCAGCCTTAGAGAACAAAAATACCTCAGATGTTCTTGAATACTTGAAAGAAGTTTCATTTGTCAGTCCCATACAAGATGAGAAGGGGAATAGAATACTTTCTAAACGTTATGGACAGATATGTTTTGTTGATGATGATTCAGTATTAGCCAGTTATCTTTCTGGAAATATTGGTAAACCTTACTTTTCAGCGCCATCTATTGTCATATATCCATTCGGAACAAATAAAAGTCAGAAGAAAGCTGTTGGCAACGCCTTATCGAATAAGATAAGCATAATCCAAGGGCCTCCGGGAACAGGAAAGACACAGACAATCCTGACTATAATTGCAAATCTTATACTGCAGGAAAAAACAGCAGTGATCGTTTCAAACAATAACTCAGCTGTTGATAATATAAAGGAAAAGCTGAAAACATATGGGCTTTCATTTCTTCTTGCATCTCTTGGCAGTACTGAAAATAAAAAGGAATTTATTATGTCCCAAACTGGAGCATATCCAGATATTTCAACATGGAAATTAAATGCAGCAGAAATAAGGGAAAGTAGCTTAAATGTCCGTATGATAAGCAATTCTCTTGATGAATACTATGAGATACAAGAGAGAAGACAAAAAAAGAGCTTGGAGTTGTCTGCGCTTGAGACAGAGTGCAAGCATTTTGTATCCAGCTTTCCATATATGATTGAGAAAAATAAAACTGATTTACCATCTAACCAGCTTATTGAATTAGTACAGAAATATAGCATCTACTTTCAGAAGCATGATAGATTTTCGTTGTTTAATCGTTTTATTGCTGTATTTATCAGGAAAAGCTTGAAATGGGAGGATTCACGTGATTTAGGTATTGATATTATCCAACGCATCCAGTGGAGATACTACTGTCAAAGAAAAAAAGAACTTCAAAATGAAATCGATTTATTAGATAGCCGGATTATGAAGTTTGATATGCATAAAAAAGAAAAACAGCTTTCTGACATTTCACTTATGATCTTAAAAGGCGTTCTATACAATAGATTGAAAACCAGAAAAGCGAGACCACTTTTTGTTGAAGATGATTTATGGAAGAATCCAAAAGCCGTGCTTGCAGAGTATCCTATAGTGACAAGTACTGCATTTTCTTCCTCATCTTCTCTCGAAGGACAAATGTATGATTACGTAATTATAGATGAGGCTTCGCAGTGTGATATTGCTTCCGGTGCACTTTCACTCCTTTCTGCAAAAAACGCAGTTATAGTAGGGGATGTAAAGCAACTGCAGAATGTAGTGACAGAGTTTGACAAAGGTTATACAGAATCTGTTTTCAAAAAATACTCTATTCCTGAAGCTTACAGATACTCTACATCGTCATTCTTAGCTTCCATTTTAGATGTGTTTCCTAAAGCACCTGTGGTTATTTTATCAGAGCATTATCGATGTCAGCCTCGGATAATAGGTTTCTGCAATGAGAAGTTCTATGGAAATAACCTTATCATAATGACACCCGATAAAAAAGAAAGCAATGAATTGGAGGTGTTCCTTACATCTCCAGGATACCACAGCCGTGAGCATTCTAATTTGAGACAAGCTGAGGTCATTGCGAATGAGATTCTTCCGACACTTCTAAAAAATGCTGGAAGCATTGGCATAATTACACCATACCAGAATAATGTAAGGCTAATTAAAGAGATAATAAAGCGAGAGGATATAAAAGTTGATACAATCCATAGTTTCCAAGGACGAGAGATGGATACGATTATATTATCCACTTCTGATGATATCGTTACTGATTTCTCTGATTCGTCAATGCTTATAAATGTTGCAGTTTCTCGAGCAAAAGGTCGTTTTATACTTGTTGCATCCTCGAATCCTCAACCTGCTAAAAGCAATATCAATGATCTGATCTCATACATCTCCTATAACAGTTTTAAATCTATAAAATCTGGCATAGTCTCAATCTTTGATATGCTATATGAACAATCGACATCTGCAAGAATTGAGTTTTTGTCAAAGCATAGGAGGATATCTGAATATGATTCCGAGAACCTTATGTTTTCTGCACTTGAAAATATCATCAATTCCAAGCCGTTTAATGAATATGGTTTTCGAATAGCGTGTCATTACCCAATAAAATACCTTTTTTGTGATACCAATCTTCTTTCAGACGAAGAAAGACTTTACTTATCACGAACTGGAACACATGTTGATTTTCTGATTTACAAATCAATTGGCAAAAATCCTATTGTTGCAATTGAAGTGGATGGATTTCATTATCATAAAAAGGATAGTAGACAGCATGAACGTGATGTTATGAAGGATTCAATCTTCCTGAAATATGATTTGCCGCTCCTTCGGTTCACAACAAATGGAAGTAGAGAAATTGATAGGATCAGTGATTTTCTGTTGCAGTATATTTCTAAATAAAGATGAAAGTGTTCTCTTTATTAAAAAGCAGGTATTTTTTTAATTTGCAAAAATTATAGCTTGGCAGACATAATTGTGGGGTTCTAAAAATTAATTGTTCGTATTACCTTGAGTTGGAAAGCAACTGTCTTTTCATAAGGAGCTCAAATGCTATTTTGAAAGACTCAGAATGCATTAATAGAAATCAAATATTTATTTAAGACAGAAAAAAGACATCCCAAAACTGCTTTGAAATAATCTGAAAGCTGTATTTGGTTGCAGTTTCTTGGGATAAAATTTCCGCTGAAGAATATGAGGTTCGATACCGTTTGTTATAAGAAAGTTTGTAATGACAGCTTTCACACTGATTACGTTAATGTCTATGCACCTGTCGTAAAGTTCTTTTTGATAGGATGAATAATCTGGCATATTACTGAGAGCTTTCAGAAAAAAATGTTTTTGCTAGAGTCCAAAAATTGGATGAAATTTTAAAATGAAGTTAATCTCTCTATATATAACTATCTTGATGGGTTGGTGAACGCAAGATTAATAAAAAAATAGAAAATGATATTAAGTGAGCCGCCGACTATATCAGGTGAAGTATTTGTAATTTTAGTTAGCAGAAGATGAATACTTTTTTTAGTTGCTTATTAATCAAAATCAGCCTTTTTCCGTAAAAATTACGGTTTTTCTTGCATTTACAGCACCTTGAACATGGACTTAGACTTAATTCGTCCGTAAACGATTACGGTGCAGAAGGAACGGTATAAAATGGGCAATAACAGCAGTTTGAAAAGCATAGCGGATAAAGCAGGAGTTTCTATAACCACGGTGCATAGGGCCCTTACAGGGAAGAAGGATTGTTCTGCCCAGATGAGGGAGAAAATTCTTGCCATTGCATCCGAAGAAGGGTACGAATTCAATTACTATGCGGCTTCTTTGAGGAGAAAGAAACTGCACATAGCGGTCGTCATCGGAGCCAAGACCAGCGATTCCCGGCTTTTTGCAGACAAATACCGGTATGGAATTGAGAAATGCATCGAAGCCAACAGCCAGTTCAACATAGATTACCGTTTTATACAGTATTCAGCAGAAGATATGGAATCGCCAAATTCAAGCCGGATAGTCGCAAGCCTGAAGAAGGAGAATTTCGACGGGGTTCTTATGCATGTGCTCAAGTTTCCGCAAAGGGATCTTGAAAAGCTTTCTGAAATTCTATCATCCGGCATCCCTGTTGTCGCACTTGAATTGAATCCAACTTCGCGCAAGGACATCTGTACGATAAGCGTCGACAATGATGTTGCAGGCCGTATGGCAGGCGAGCTTATTGCAAAAATCACACATGCATCCGGAAAAGTATTCATTTTCAGCCAGGAGATGAGCCTGAGCGATAAGAATGCCGAAGAGGCAAAAAAGGAGATACTGTCCCTCAGAAATGATCTTGATGTTGTTGAGATACCGCTTCCGCTTACCGGGGATGAGTCCATTTATGCCACCATAAAGGATTATGTCAACCAGCGTCCTGCGGCAATATATGCCACATGTGCCAGGCACACTGTACGGGTGATAAAAGCTCTGGGGCCGGCAAAGAGGGTGGGGGCGGTCATCGGGAGCGAGCTTTTTGATGAAAGCAGAGAAGCGCTCGAAAACGGCATCATCGATGCAGTCATTGATAAGCGGCCTGAGCAGATGGGCTATAAGGCGATGGATATGCTTATAGCGAATCTTATCAGGAAGGAAACTTTGATCAGCAGATACAACATTGAGCCGCGTTTGGTATTAAAGGCGAACATCGGCTCTCAGTGTGAATTCCACTTTTGATACATAGGTTAATTCCACTTCATAGGAGGATATAGAATGGAAACAACAAAACAGATTGATCCTGGCTACGTCAAATACGTCAAGTCAGCGCCGAAGTTCAGTCTGAAGGACAAGATAGGCTATCTGTGTGGCGACTGGGGATTCAATTCGCTTCAGGTCATCATCAATGCTTATTTCATGCTCTTCTGTGTAAACGTAATGGGCATCAATGCAGTGCACTTTGCAGCAATCATCTTCATCTGTAAAGCTCTGGATGCTTTAAATGATACGTTCATCGGACGTTGCGTTGATAAAAAAGTTCCTGGTAAAGATGGCAAGATGAGGCCATGGATCAAGTGGTTTGCAATCCCTTACGCAATCATGACGGTCATAATGTTCATAAACGTTTCTTCCGCTCCATATGCTTTAAAGATTGCATGGATTCTTATCGCTTATTTCATCTGGGGCATCATCGGAACATTCATCAATGTCCCTTATGGCGCAATGAGCAACATCATCACCACAAACCAGGTCGAAAGGACGGAGCTTTCCAATTTCCGCTCCATAGGAAGCCTGCTTGGAAACGTTGGCGTAACAACCATTGTCCCTCTTTTCCTCTTTGATGAAAACAACGATCCTATCGCTTCTCGCTTTATTGCGCTCAGTATCGGGCTTGGCATCTTCTGTCTTGTATGCCTTTGGGTAACCTACCACTATGTGCATGAAAGGGTGCTTGTAACCGATAATACCGCAGAAGGACCTCAGAAGGTCAATTATCTTCAGGTTATCAAGACCTTTGCAAAAAACAGGATCATGATCGCTGTTGTCCTGTCATATATCGTCTACAAGATCTTCAACCAGACACTGTCCCAGCTCAATCAGTATGTTTTCATGACATACTTCCAGGATACGACCCTTCTTTCATTCTCATCCTTCTTCACGATGATTCCGATGATTATCGGCATGATCTTCCTGAAGCCGCTCGTAAAGAAATTTGGAAAGAAGACGCTGTGCACTTGGCCGCAGCTTGCCGCAGCAGTCTTTTATTTCATAACCATGCTTTTCCCGGTTACTCCGGTAACATGGATTGCCTGCCAGGTTCTCGCATCTCTCTGCACCTCGCTTTACGGCCTGCTGCTGTGGTCCTTGATTGCTGATGCTGTTGATTACCAGGCATATCTGTCCGGATCCAGAAACGACGGAACTGTATATGCAACCATCACATTCCTCGTATTCTTCGCAGGAAGCCTCAGCACCTCCATCATAGCATTGCTTCTTGAATTGGTCGGATACGATGCCACGCTTGGTTCTATGAACCAGCTTGCAGGAGTTCCTGGAAGGATCAAGATGCTTGCAGGTCTCTGGCCGGCTCTTGGCGCAGTCATCTCATTTATCTGCTTCCAGTTTGTCTACAATATCTCGGATGATGAGATGAAGCGCATCAGCGACTCCCTCCACCAGAAGAGCGAAGAGGCGGAGAAGAAGATTCTCGAGGAGGAAAAATGATTACTCAAAGTGTTAAGGAAATTGCTCCAAAGACCTGGTGCATCAGCGAGTTCGGCCTTGTCAACACATTTCTTGTCGAAGGTGAGGTTAAGAGCGCGATAATCGATACCGGTTGCGGATTTGGAAACATAAGGAAGGTTGCAGAGTCTGTTTCTGGCAAACCCTTATCAGTTCTTTTGACTCATGGACATCAGGACCATTATGGCGGAATCTACCATTTCAAGGATTGCGATATCTATATGAACGATGGGGATAAGCCTTTGCTGAACGCCAAGATGCTCGGCTGGGGAGTCGGCAGGGAATTCATGAAAAAATATGTCGATACCCGCGGGGCTATAAGAAGCCCCGGCAACGAGGGAGAGATTTATAAGACAATACCTGCTGAAGACCCTGACTACAGCTTTGAGTATATAAGTGTTGACGATGGGGATACGATAGATCTCGGAGCAAGAGTGCTTGAGTGCATTCACACTCCCGGACACTCGGAAGGAAGCATCTGCTATCTGGATAAGACTTCGCGTATCCTCTTTTCGGGAGATACTGTAAACAACAGCATCATCCTAATGAGAAAGCCGAATAACGATCCTTGCCTGATCAAGAAGTATCATGAAACGCTTGAGAAGCTTTGGGCAAGGGAAGCTGATTTCGACCTTCTTGCCATAGGTCATGACGGAGATATCGTCGATAAGAGCATAATACACGACTACTTGATGATCACAAGCGGTGTTTTGGACGGAAGCATCAAAGGCGGTTACGAGGAAGTCGGGTTCAGAAAAGGCGATGTGGCCCGTTATGGCAAGGCGGAACTCTGGTTCCATTGCGATGCTTGAGGAAAAAGATATAAATGATCTCAGGACCGGTATGAATTCTTATTCTGCCGGTCTTTTCCATTGGATTCATAAGCATGGATTCATCTAGCAAAACGCATGATGCTTTAATATAATAACAATATGCCGATTGATATGAAGGAACAAATAGCTCAGACAGCATTGGAGCTGTTAAAAAGCGGAAATGCAAAAAAGATCACAGTAAAGGATATTGTTGATGCATGCAGCATCACCCGGCAGTCTTTCTATTATCATTTCGATGGCGTCCCGCAGCTCTTTGATTGGATAATCCGCAAGGAATCGGAAAAACTGCTTTCATATTCGGCAACAGATGATATTGAGCAGGGGCTTAGGGTTTTCTTCATCTCTTCTATAAATGCCATCCCTTACATACGCATGGGCATGCAGTCGAATTACAGGGATGAATTCGAGCGCATCATCTCCCAGGCTGCTTATGACCTCTTTGATAGGATAAATGAGAAGAATGGATATTATTCGGATTATCCTATAAAGGATGTTGCCGTGATAAGAAGATATCATGTCCAGGCCATAATCGGAATACTCAGGGAATGGTCTGAAAAAGATACCGAAGATATCGATCATATCGTGCATTGCATATATCTGCTCTTATCCGGCCAGGTGCACATGTGAATTTTTTTGTCATTTCATTGATTCTGTAAAGCTTTTTTACATTTTCCTGATACTGTAAATACATTTCTTTCTTTGTGGTAATCGCTTTTATCCAATAATTTATTAGATTTATGCCATAAGGAGAAAAATCATATGGCCCATGAAATATTATCGGTGAAGCTATGTGAGCTTGATGATCGTATCAGCCGTCTTCAGGGCAGGATACATTTAAGCGAAAGCTCGGATTTTGATGCTTTGGATGACGAGCTGAGGAAAATGGAGAAAGAGTGCAGCGAATCACGCCAGGCGCTTTCGGATAAGCTGCATCATTCCAAATCGGATGCAGTCATGAGCCTTGCAGGCTCATATGATGCCGTAGAGGATGCGATAAAACAACTTAAAAGATGTGATGGCAAAGACAGATCTGCAGATGAGAAGATACTTCTTGCCGAATATTCTTTGGATTTTGCGCTGCTTGCAGCGGAAACAGCTTTATATAAAGCCCTTGAAGCGATAAAGGCTTTCAAGGATGAACAAAGGAGTGCATAAAAATGGAAGAAGTGAAATCGCCGAAGAAACCATTGATCTACTATTATGTCATTGTCCTGCTTGTAATACTTTTATTCAACATGCTTCTGACCCCGCTGCTCAGCCAGGGGAAAGTCTTTGAAGTAGATTATGGAACATTCATGAACATGGCTGCAGAGAAGAACATCGGTACCGTCCAGATGGATGATAACCAGATACTTTTCACCAATAAGGACAATACGATGGTCTTTAAGACAGGAATAATGAACGATCCTGATCTTACAGACAGGCTGTATCAGTCAGGTGCTGTGTTCTCAAAGACCATAGTGGAGCCTACATCTCCGCTGCTGTCGTTTTTTATGAACTTTGTTCTTCCTCTTCTGATATTCTTCGCCTTAGGCCAGTATTTCAGCAAAAAGCTCATGCAGCAGAGCGGAGGCAAGAATTCGATGATGTTCGGCATGGGCAAAAGCAATGCCAAGGTGTATGTCCAATCCACACAAGGAATCCATTTCTCGGACGTTGCGGGAGAGGATGAGGCGAAAGAGAGCCTTACAGAGATTGTCGATTACCTTCATAACCCGAAAAAATATACAGATGCAGGCGCATCTATGCCTAAGGGTATTCTGCTTGTAGGCCCTCCTGGAACAGGAAAGACCATGCTTGCAAAGGCTGTTGCTGGAGAGGCGAATGTTCCATTCTTCTCGATTTCCGGTTCTGAGTTTGTAGAGATGTTTGTAGGCATGGGCGCATCGAAGGTCAGGGATCTTTTCAGACAGGCTAAAGAAAAGGCTCCTTGCATCGTATTTATCGATGAGATCGATGCAATCGGGCAGAAGAGGAATTCCGGAGTCAACGGTGGAAATGATGAGCGTGAGCAGACCTTGAACCAGCTTCTTACAGAAATGGATGGCTTTGAGGGCAACAGCGGGGTGATGATCCTGGCTGCGACCAACCGCCCGGAATCGCTTGACCCTGCATTAACACGGCCGGGGCGTTTCGATCGCCGCGTACCTGTGGAGCTTCCGGATCTTGCAGGGCGCGAGGCGATACTCCGCGTCCATGCAAAGAAGATAAAGATGGCCGATGATGTCGATCTGCATACAATAGCGCGCATGGCATCCGGCGCTTCAGGCGCAGAGCTTGCAAATATCATAAACGAAGCGGCCCTCAGGGCAGTAAGGAATAACCGGACGGTTGTGAATGAAGCGGATCTTGAAGAGAGCATAGAGGTTGTCATTGCCGGTTATCAGAAGAAGAATGCTGTGCTTTCCGATAAGGAGAAGATGGTTGTTTCCTATCATGAGATCGGGCATGCGCTTGTTGCGGCGATGCAGTCGCATTCGGCTCCTGTACAGAAGATCACGATCATCCCGAGAACATCCGGCGCGCTTGGATACACGATGCAGGTCGATACAGGCGATAAGTATCTGATGACGAAGGAAGAGATCGAGAACAAGATTGCGACTTATACCGGAGGACGGGCTGCCGAAGAGGTCATATTCAACGAGATAACCACCGGCGCGTCAAACGATATCGAGCAGGCGACAAAACTTGCCCGGGCTATGATAACGCAGTATGGCATGAGCAATTCGTTTGGAATGGTCGCCCTTGAAACGGTGAACAATCAGTATCTTGGCGGGGATGCATCGCTTGCCTGTTCTGCTGAAACCCAGAAGGAGATAGACGATGAGGTCGTGGCTCTGGTTGAGAAGCAGCATGCGAAGGCAAAGAAGATTTTGGAAGATAACAAGACTAAGCTCCATGAGCTTGCCAAATTCCTTTATGAGAAGGAAACGATCACAGGGGATGAGTTTATGAATATTCTTGAAGGAGGTGCAAAATGATTAGACGTTCCGGTTTCGGATGGCTTGAATTCATTATCGGATTGATTCTGGTAGTCCTTGGAATATATACATACACATGTCCGCTTGAAGCAGTGATGGCATTGGTTCTCATTTATGGAATTCTTGCAATCCTGATGGGCATCGGCGATATTGTGATGTATATACGAGCTGAACGGTTTACGGGATTCGGACCTATGCTCTCTCTTATTTCCGGTATTCTCAGCGTAATGTCCGGCGTCATGCTGATTGCATATCCGCGGGCTGGAGCCTTGGTTTTGAGCCTGTTGTTCCCGATATGGTTCATAACACACTGCATTGCCCGGTTGACCAGGCTGGATGGGATAAGGTTTCTTATCAGCAATGCAACATATTATTGTCTGCTTATTCTTAATATAATCGGAATAGTCCTTGGCTTCCTGCTTCTGCTTTCTCCTCGGTATGCAGTGCTCTCTACTGTCTATCTTGTGGGCACATACCTTGTTCTTCTAGGAATAGAAAGCATTGTGCTTGCATTCAGCAAAGCGGGATCAAAATACTAATTTGTTTTGCTTGGCACAGCTTTTTTGGCTGTGCCAAATTTGATTAAAACGAAATAGGATGGAATTTCTTCCTCCGCTGCAAGTTCTTCATTACACATTGACTTTACCTCAAGTTGGAATTTATTATGTAACTAGTTACTTATTTTTTTGAGGTGAAAATGCCAATTTCGATGCCTTTCGGGTTGAAGATCGCAATCATCAACCGGATGTTTAAGAAAAGACTTGATGATAAAGCAAAGGAGCTTGGGCTCACTTCAGCCCAGCTGAGGGTCCTTGGGACGATAAGCCGGCTTGAAGCGGAAGGAAAAGGCGAGATACATCAAACGGATCTGGAAAAGATTGAGCATGTATCTCATCCTGCGATGACCAAGATGCTGCATAGGCTTGAGGATAAGAAGCTTATCACTGTTACTCCATATCATAAGGATAAACGGTACAATACCATATGCTGCTTTAATGAGGCGGTTGCAATCTATAATGTCATCCTGGCTCATGATGAGGAGGTCTTTGATGAAATATGCAGAAACCTTTCTTTGAAGCAAAAGGACATGATAAGAAAAAGCATGGACCTCCTTTTAGAGGAAGCGGATTTTAAAGATGAAAGGGATCAGATTGTAGAAAAGAAGAAGAGGGGGAAGACAGCATATGAGAAACAGGATAATAACGATCAGCCGTGAGTTCGGCAGCGGCGGACGCGAGATTGGAATGAAGACGGCCGGCAGATTGGGCATAAAATGCTATGATAATGAGCTTTTAAAGAAGATTGCAGCTGAAAGCGGATTCAGCGAGTGTTATATAGAGGATGCAGGGGAGTATGCACCTGGAGGACTTCTTTCCTCTGCATTCTCTCACCAATCACATGGTCCGAACAACGCGGATTATCTATGGAATATTCAATATAATATCATAACAAAACTTGCAGAAAATGAGGCGTGCGTGATAGTCGGACGCTGTGCTGACAGCATTCTTGAAGAAAAAAACGATTGCCTTAAAGTTTTCATCCATGCTGATATGTCTTTCCGTCTAAACAGAGTCAGCGGGGAATATAATAAGCCAGAGGAAGCCTCTGAACAGTATTTGAAAAAAATGGATAGAAGAAGGGCTTCATATCATCAGTTTTACACCGGAAAAAAATGGGGGCTTGCCCAGAACTATGACTTATGTCTTGATAGCGGAAGATTGGGCATTGCCAGGTGCGTTGAAATCATTACGCACCTGTACGATATGATCTGATTCTTATTCTGCTTTTTTGCATGCCTTCAAGATATTTTTTTGTTTCTGGTAGTAGCCGTCGACATAGCAGACATATATCACCCAGCCTATGATGTAGGCCGTTGCAGTGAGCGCAAAACCATTTGTAAGTCCTATCGGTTCCTGCATGAAACCCATTAACAGCGAGCCGATTCCGATCCCGATGTCATATGAGAGCATATATGTGGAATTTGCAACCCCGCGTTTTTCGGCAGGTGCTGTTCCTGTCACAAATGATTGGAAGAGCGGCTGGAGGATGCCATAGCCGAGTCCGAAGAAATAGCCTGCAATAAGCATATGCACTCCGGTTTCCAACATCATGTAGCTTGCCATTGTGATGATGAGTATCAGAAGGCTGCAATAAACAAGCGTGCGGTGCTTTCCTGAATCTATTATCCTCTGCGTCGATAATTTAGATGTTAGCATGCCGGCTACAAGGAATATGTAGAAATAGGGCAGGTAGGACATTATTCCTTTTTCCTGGGCTAATATCGAAGAATAGGCTATGACCGCACCATAAGGAATCATCAAAAACATCATATTGAACATGAAGGGGAGGGATTGTGTATGGATGGAGTCCTTGATTAAGAATTTTCTCCTGACGGTTTTCGGGTATTCTATTTTGCAGCATAGCACGCAAATCAGGGCCGCAACAGTTATTGCGAAAATTGTCATGAAGGAAGCTTTGCTGCTCAGTTTTTCCTGCACCTGTATTCCGACAAACGGTCCGAGCGCCATGCCGATTGAGACAGTGAAGGCGAATCTGCTGATTCCTTCCGTGACTTTGCTCGGATTCAGCACGTCTCCTGCCAGCGTCATGGTCGCAGACCCGCATACTGAATATACGGCACCCATGTAAAGCCTGACTATGATGAGCAGCCCAAAAACCGGAAAAGCTATGAACGCAGGAAAGGAAAGGCAGAACAAAACAAGGAAAAGTATATAGACATGATATCTGTTGAAATTGTCAAGCAGATATCCAGCTACAGGACGGAAGAGCACAGTCGCAACAGACATTGCAGTAAGCACTATCCCGATTTTTGATCCGGTTATGCCGATTTCCTCGCAATAAACCGGAATAATTGGTATGGATGCGTAAAAGGCTGCCAATACCAGCAGATTGGTGATGAACAGGAGCACGAACCTCCTGTTCCAGATTTTTTCCGTATTATCCATTAGGAACCTCTTATGTAGTAATATGGTGGCAAGTGCCACTATATCAGGGATACCATGAATGCTTTTACTAGTCAATACTGGTTGCAAATGCCACTATATTGAAGTATTATCTTCTTATCTTCAGGAGCTTTGCCATGCAGGGTATTAATAATAGTCCGTTTAAACATATCTCGATCCTTTATAGGAAATCCCATATTTGGCTAAATAATGGCTGTGCTCAGTATGGGCTTACTGCTGCCCAGGCCGTTATTATTCTCATCAGCTGTGATTTCGGCATTCTGACGCAGGATGAGATCACAAAGCGGTTATCCTTGGATAAGAGCGTAATAGCCAAGACAGTTTCAAAGCTCGAAGAAACAGGATATTTGACAAGAGAGAAAAATGAAGGGGATAAGCGGACGTTCGACATATGCCCCACTGCCAAGGCCTGGCAGATATATCCCATGATAAAAGAGCAGATGCAGGCTGTGTTTGAGCGTATGACGCAGACCATGAGCGAGCAAGAGGCATCCGAGTTCAAACGGCTTCTGCTTCTTGCTTCAGATGCCTGTCTTTTTATGGAAGACTAGGCTTTATGAAGAGGGGTGCTTCAGATATTGCATCAGCAATAAAAAAACCGGTGCAAAGAAAATCAGTGCACCGGCGCAGTTTTCAACTAAAGCATATCACTCAGTTACTATTCCGTTTCTTCCGCTGAGCTTCACCAAATCTCTGAATCGGGAGATGCGGTAGTCGGAAAATGAGCCATTCTCCATTCTCCATGCCCAGTTCTTGTCGTTGCATGTGCTTGGGAAGTTCATTCTAGCATTTCCGTCAAGCTCAAGCAGATCCTGCATTGGAATTATCGCATAATCGGCATGGCTTAGCATGACAGCTCTTATCAGGGCCCAGACGATATCCCTGTCATCGGAGGAAAGATATCTTCTTACCTTGTCCTTTTCCTGCTCGCTGAGACTCAGATACCAGCCCAGGGTGGTATCGTTGTCGTGCGTGCCCGTGTATGCAACGAAATTCGAGCTGTAGTTGTGGGGCAGGAATGTGTCATACGGATTGAATGACCCGTCACGAAGCGTTGTGAATCCAAACTGAGCGATCTTCATGCCCGGAAAACCGTTTGAATCCCTAAGCTTTTCCACGCTCTTTGTCATAAGCCCGAGGTCTTCTGCTATTATGCTCACATCGCCAAGCTCTTTCTTCACACGCTTGAAAAACTCCTTTCCAGGCGCTTTTGTCCACTTGCCGTTTTCCGCAGTCAGGCTTCCTGCCTTGATTTCATAATAGGCATCAAAACCTCTGAAATGGTCGATTCTGAGCACATCAACAAGCTCAAGCTCCCTTTCGAGCCTTTTGAGCCACCATTCATAGCCCGATTCGGCATTCTTTTTCCAATCGTAGACAGGATTTCCCCATAACTGTCCAGTTGCGCTGAAATTATCAGGCGGAACACCCGATACTGCGCTATAATGTCCTTCTTCATCGGTTTTGAACAGCTCTATATGGCTCCATGTATCTGCACTGTCCGCTCCTACAAAAATAGGAATGTCACCGATAAGCTTTATTCCTAATGAGTTGACATATTCCTTCAAGCCTGCCCACTGCTTTTCAAACAGGTATTGAAGAGCCATGAAGATTTCTATCTCATCCTTTTGGGCCTTTCTGATGTTATCAAGCGTGGCCTTGTCTCTGCGGGCTTCCTTTTCATCCCATTTGGTCATCCATCTCGCATCCTGATACTTTTCGTAAAGGACCATGAATGTGGCGTAGTCGGAGAGCCAGTAAGCAGACTTCTTCTTGAATGCTGAATATTTTTTATCCTCTTTCTTTTGAATGAGGAAATTCTTAGCCGCTTTCTTGAGCAGAGGGAGCTTCCATGAAATGACCTTGTCAAATTCCACCTTCACAGATGAAAATGGCGGAATGTTTTTCAAATCGTCCTCAGTTAGATATCCGTCCTCCAAAAGCAGGGCGGGGGAAATGAGAAGCTCATTTGCGGCAAAGCTCGATCTTGGAGCATATGGGCTGTTGCCATATCCTGTAGGTCCGAGAGGAAGTATCTGCCAAAGGGTAGCTCCGGTCTTTTTCAGATCGTCTGCAAAAGCATATGCCTGCTTTCCAAGATCTCCGATCCCGTATTCCGAAGGCAGGCTCGTGATATGCATCAGTATTCCTGAGTATCTTGCTTTTTCTATATTCATTGATTTTTCCTTTGACTAAGCGTCATATTTTCAATAAATCTATATGGCACCATATGTTGTATGCTACCTGCACTATCTGGTGCGTTTATGATGTTGAAAAGCGCCTGAGCCGCAACTTTGCCTTTTGTTTCCGCCGGCTGTTCGATTGTTGTCAAAGAGAGGAACATGTTTTGCGAATCTGCAATGCCATCGAATCCTATTATGGAGCAGTCGTCAGGTATCACAATCTTTTTTTCCATGGCTTTCTTCATCACGCCAAGTGCGATGATATCTGCCATGCATACAATGCATGTGACTGTCCTGTTCGTGTTGCTGAATATCTCTTCAGCGCATTTGAGCCCTTCTTCAAAAGTCGGTTCGCTTGTCAATAGCAGCATATCCTCTATTTTGAGCCCATAATTCCTTAATGCCCGTTCGTATCCGATGAACCTCTTGCGCGATGTAGTCAGTCTGTTGTTTCCTGTTTTTGCATACGCATCTTTGCTCAGGCTGATTATCGCAAAATCCCTATGTCCTTTTTTAAGCGCGGCGGTCATGATGTCATAAGCCGCTTTCTCATCATCTATGTTGACGCTGGCAACCCCTTCGGATGCGGCTCCATCGATGGTTACAACAGGCATATGACGCTGCCTTAGTACATCCTGGATGCCTAAATCCACTGTCAAGCCCATTGTTATTATTCCATCTACCATGGCTTTTTTCACCGCCTCGGGAATCGATGAATGAAGGGGAGGGATCAGGTTCAAGGTATACCCATGCTCCTCGCATATTTCTCCAATTCCGCGGATGACGCCGACAGTGTAGGGGTTGTTCATGCTGAATTCAAGCTTTTGAGGCAGAAGGAAGCCGATGACCATGTGTTTTCCAATTGAAAGGTTCCTGGCCATGGGATCCGGAACATAATCCAGTTCATTCGCCACAGACATTATTTTGTCATAGGCTTCCTTGCTGATCTTATGGGGCTCGTTAAAAGCAAAAGACACGGCTGCTTTGCTGTAACCGCTTTTTTGCGCTATATCTGCCATCGTCGTTCTCTTTCCTTTCATAAAGCCCTCCATAAAACAAAATGCTTAACCTTTTACAGCTCCTGCCAAAACTCCCTTGATGATATGTTTCTGACATGCAAGATAGAATATTATGACGGGAAGCATTGCAAGGACCAGCATCGCCATCATGTAGCCCCAGTCGATGGAACCATAACCGCCTCTGAGATATTGGATGGCAACAGGGATCGTCCTGTATTCGGTTCCGATTACAAGGTACGGCATCAGATAGTCGTTCCAAACCCACATTGTCTGCAGTATTGCAATCGTGATGGCTGTGGATTTGAGCATCGGGAGCACAACGCTGAAGAAGGTTCTCGGAGGATTTGCACCATCGATCATGGCAGCTTCCTCAAGCGCGATAGGAATGCTCTTGATGAAACCGGAGAACATGAATGTGGAGAGTCCGCATCCGAATCCCACATAAAGGACGATGATTCCTACCGGGTTGTCCAGGTGGATCATGTTTGCAAACTTGCTCATTGTGAACATCACCATCTGGAAAGGCACTATCATCGAGATCACCAGAAGATAGTATATCCCTTTTGTGAATACGCTCTTGACCCTGGTGATGTACCAGGCAAGCATGCTGGTAAGAAGCAGGATGAAGATGACAGATGATACTGTGATCCACAGCGAATATCCGAATGCGCTGAAGAAATTTATCCTTGCAATTCCACCAGTATAGTTGGAGAGCTTCACAAATGACTGTGAATTAGGAAGCGCAAAAAGATTGTTGCTTACAAAAAGCGTTCCTTTGAAGGAATTGTAAACTACGATCAATACCGGAAAGAGGATGAATGCGGCAACTATGATAAGGATTGCAAGCATGATCCATTTTGTATATTTGTTACCTACTTGTGCCATTAGTTTTCATACTCCTTTCTTCTTGTCAAGAACAGCTGCAAAAGCGCTATCACAGCTACTATCAGGGTGAATATCACGGCCTTCGCCTGTCCGACCCCTTCAAATCCGGGACGGTTGTAGAAGGTCTGATAGATGTTGAGCGCCATCATTTCTGTCTGTCTTGCAGGCTGACCTGCTGTAAGTGCGAGGTTCTGGTCAAACAGCTTGAAGCCGTTTGTAATTGTCATGAACAGGCAGATTGTGATGCTTGGCATAACTGCTGGAATCACGATCTTGAAAAGGGTTATTCTCGAATTCGCCCCGTCGATCGCCGCAGCCTCAAGCATATCTGTCGGTATATTCTGGATGGCAGCAATGTAGATTACCATCATGTAACCGACATTTTGCCAGTTCATGAGGATCACAAGTCCCCAGAAACCATAGTCCGGATTTATCAGCAAAGTTTTTTCAAAATAGAAAAGCACACCATTAATGATGCCCTGCCATACATATCCCAATACGATTCCACCGATAAGGTTGGGCATGAAGAATATTGTTCTGAATGCATTGGTCCCAGGAATGTTGCGTGTAAGCAGCATAGCAAAAGTGAATGCTAAAACGTTTATTGATATGACGGATACGACGGTGAAAGCCAGAGTGAACCAAAAGGAGTGGGTGAAGTAGTTATCGATTCTGAAAGCATCGAGATAATTTTTCAAACCCACGAAGCTGGCATTTGTGATCGTCGAAAACTCACAAAATGAAAGTATCAGGCCCCATATCATCGGGATGAGGAATGCCAGTGAAAAGCAGATGAGGGCCGGAAGTGCAAAAAGTGGAAAATATTTTTTCAGACTCTTTTCCATAATATCCTCTTTAGAAAAAAGGCCGTCCTTCCGCATTATTGAAATAGACGGCCATAAAATTACGATTAACGATTATCTTCCGGTAAGTTTGGCTTCCCTTGCCCAGGAATCCTGACATGTCTTGACGACATCGGACCAAGCACAGGAACCGTTGATGTACTGAAGCAGCGCACCACCGAAATCAGACTTCCACTGTTCTGAAGGAATTCCCTGGAATACCCAATCGACGCTCTTGATTCCGTCCTTTGTCATCCAGCGGTTGACTTCCTTAGCAAGAGGATCGTTTGGAACCTCATCAGAAGAGAACGAGCTGAACGGAGTGATGAACATAAGGTCGTTGGTGACAATCTTCTTTCCTGTTTCGGAAGAATAGAGCCATGTGAGGAACTTGTCTGCGTTGGCCTGTGCCTCGGCGCTTGCCATCTTGTTGATGCAGAGGTAGTTTTCAGTTCCGATGTTGAGTCCATAGCTCTCTTCATTATCCAAGCCCATGTAAAGCGGGAGGAACTTGATGTCCTCGCTTGCTACAACGTTTCCAGCAACTCCCAAAATCTGTGCAGCAGCCCAGTTTCCGTTCTGAACCATTGCACACTGTCCAAGAGCGAATTCAGCCATGCTGTCGCTGTCTGTCTTTGCAGCAACAAGGCCTTTTGCTGTGAGGCTGTTGTTGAGATAGAGATCGAAGAGCTGCTTATAGTTCTCATTGTATGTGAACTTAAGAGCTGTGGATTCGACAGCATTGAGCCTGTTGCCGAATTCTGCCCAGAGAGCCGGGTTGAAAAGGTGTGTCTGCCATCTCCAATCTGTTCCAGGAGCCATTGATGTGGATGCGAACACTCCCTGGATGCCAAGCTGTGACTTTTTAGCGGTCATGTCTTCGACAAGGGCCTTGAGAGTCTTGAAATTATTCACTTCATCCATGGAAGAGACAACAGGATTCGGAAGTGCGAAATAATCTCTCATGATCTTGTCGTTGTAGATGATTCCATAACCCTCGACAGCATAGGGGATTGCTACAACATGCCCGTCAAGGTCTATGGCCATGCTCTTGTCAGCGAGAAGGCTGTAAAATTCTGTGTTTTCAAGAGGTGCGACGTAATCTGCGAAATTCCTTACTCCGACAGGTCCGTTGGTCTGGAAAATCACAGGAGGATTGCTTTTTACGATCTCGCTCCTGAGGGTCTGTTCATAGGTGTTGGAAGCCGCTGTGACAACCTTGAGCTTGATTCCTGTTTCAGCTTCAAATGCCGGGGCAACAATATCGGTGTATACCTGAGCGATTTCTGGTTTGAAGTTTAAAAAATAAACTTCTCCTGCTGAAGCGGAGGAAGATTCCGATGATCCATTTGCGAAAACACCGGTAACTGCGAGTAAGGCGATTAGTACGATACTCAGAGCTTTTTTCATGTTTTTCTCCTTTTGAGGCTTAAGCCTTAGAATAACTGTTTAATCGGTTAAATAACCTTTTCTGAATTTATGTTAAATCGGTTTAATTGAGTCGTCAAGAAAAATTTTTGACATTTTTTTTGATTTCCCGAATTATGCATCTTTTTGAATTTTGTTCATCTAGAAATAATATGTAAAGACAGGTATCATGGGCGTATGAACGAATTAGCAAGTCAAATCATAATGATAGGTGTGGGACTGATTTTGATCTATCTTGCAATCAAGAAGAACATGGAACCGACTCTTCTTCTTCCGATGGGATTCGGGGCTATTTTGGTCAATCTGCCCGGATCTGTGATTGCAGAGGGTCACGGCATTCTTGCATGGCTTTTCAACGTTGGCATCGCTGAAGCGGAGGTGTTTCCTCTTCTTCTTTTCATCGGTATCGGTGCTATGATCGATTTCGGCCCTGTGCTTTCCAAGCCTTGGCTCATTTTCATCGGGGCAGCCGGGCAGGGAGGCATTTTCATTTCCATGGCGATAGCCTCCGCTTTAGGCTTTCCTTTGAACGATGCGGCCAGCATCGGCATCATCGGTGCTGCAGATGGTCCTACAGCAATATTGGTCAGCCAGAGGCTGATGAGCAATTATGTTCCGGCAATACTCGTTGTCGCTTATTGCTATATGGCGCTTGTTCCGATCATCCAGCCAGCTGTCTTGAAGATGACAACGACGAAAAAAGAGAGATGCATCAGGATGCATTACAGCGCCAAGGCGGTCAGCAAGACCACAAGGATACTGTTCCCGATCATAACCACTATTGTATGTGGGACGATTGCACCGGATTCGGCGGCGCTGGTTGGACTGCTGATGTTTGGAAACCTCTTGAGAGAGTGTGGTGTTCTGGATTCGCTTTCCCTTGCCGCACAGAATGTGCTCAGTCCTCTTATCACTCTTCTTCTCGGCCTTGCAATCGCCCCGCAGATGTCGGGTGAGAAGCTTTTGCAGTTCGAGACCATAATGATTATGGGATTCGGGCTCTTGGCTTTCATTTTCGATACTGCCTGCGGTGTTGTGTTCATCAAGATCGCAAACCTGTTCTTAAAGAAGGACAAGAGGATCAACCCCCTTATTGGAGGAGCTGGAATATCCGCGTTCCCGATGAGCAGCCGTGTTGTGCAGAAGGTTGGCATTGAAGCAGATAAGCAGAACCATCTTCTTCCTTTTGCATTGGGAGCGAATGTTTCTGGACAGATCGGAAGCGTACTTGCTGGCGGATTGCTTTTATCGCAGATCCTGCCTTTGATGTAGGAGGAAATCATGGATGTTTCATTTCTCGGTGTTGTAATGATTGCTCTCAAGAGCTGGGGGCTTCTAGCACTTGGGCTCGGAATACTGTTCGTCGTCCTTTTGGTTCTCAATGGTCTGACCAATAAGAATAAGGATCAGGATAAGTAGTTTAATACTTTAATTTGTAAAAAGATTTCCCCGAATGGATATGCATAGCTGCGTTTTTATCTTGATTCGGGGATTTTTTTGTTTCTTTACATATTTTATGGGTATTATAATAACTTCAAGGTCGGAGCAAACATTCCGGCTGGAAGATGGTTTTATCTTGCCAGGAGGTTTTTCGGGTGGAAAAGAGATTGCTTATTGCCATCCTTGAAAAAGGTGAGAGCTTCAGAATGATGCGCGCCTTGAGGGAGATTGGAGTTCCCGGGGGTACCGTGCTCTCCGCCAGAGCTGCAGGCGGAAAGATGGTATCACATATGAAAAAAATAGATGTGCTGACCTGTTATATCGATGCATATGATTCGTCGATTGTTTTCGGGGTGGTTAATGCGCAGGCAAAAAGTGTCGGATATGTATTACTGGCCCATGTCCAGAGGTTGGAGGAACAGGCAAAGGAGGATGAATTGGTTACCGATTACCAGATTTTGGAGTTTATAGTCGAACGCGGACAGTCCGACAGGTTGATAAAAGCCGCCAAGGTCGCAGGAGCGGATAATGTTGTGGTTGTCGACGGGGTTGGTACTGCATTAAGGGAGGATGAGATAAAATTGCCTTCCGCCGTTTCATCTCAAAAAGATGTGGTTTTCATAACGGTAAGAAATAATCTGGCTGACAGGGTGGCCCAGGAAGTGGTTGCGACAGGAGTCCTTGAAGGAAGCGGCAGTGGAGTCGGATTTAGGATTCCTGTCGAAAAATACGCGATATTAGGGCAGAATAAATGATCCCCCGCAGGGGATCCCTTCATACCATTTCGCTTTCCTTTTTTATCAGGTCGATCAGAGCATCTATCTGATCATGTGTCAGATTCGGATTCAATAAGGTGAATTTGAGCATGACCTTGCCGTTCATCACGGTCTGACCGATCACTGTGCCTTTTTCCAGTAGGCTGCGGCGTACTTTCTTGTTATTGGTGTCCGATGTGTCGAGCCTGAATACGACGCTGCTTATTTCAGGCTCCACCGGAGCCTGGAAGGCCTTGTCATCTTTAAGCTTGGAGTAAAAATAAGAAGCATTTTCAACAGCTGTATCTATTATTTTTGAAAAGCCTTCGAAGCCTCTGGATTTGAAAGCCATGAAAACCTTCAAGGCATCAAAACGCCTCGTCGTCTGCATTGATTTTCCAACAAGATTGATATAGCCGTCCTCTTCGTCCTCCTCTCTATTAAGATAATCGGCATGGAGCTCGAAGCAATCCAGCATGCTGCCGTCTTTGACTAGGATGGCCGAACAGCTGATTGGAAGAAGGAACATTTTATGGAAATCAACGGTGATCGAATCGCACAAATTCAAATCCTTTATCTTTTCTGAATATTTATGGCTCAAAACCAATCCGCTCCCGTAGGCGGCATCTGCATGGAGATACATCGAGTATTTATCGCAGATTTTTCTCATCTTAACCACATCATCTATACTTCCGAAATCGGTAGTACCTATTGTAGCAACAGCACAGAAAGGAATAAGCCCGGATTCTATATCATCTTTAACGATCTTTTCGAATTTTTCATTATCAATCCTGCACTTTTCATCAACAGGAAGCTTTACAACCGCATCATATCCAAGGCCAAGCATGTGGCAGCTTTTTTCCATGGAGAAATGGGAGATTTCAGAAGTGTATAGTCTCAATTTATTGAAATCTGGTATCAGGCCGTGTTTTTTTACATCTTGCTTGAAGTTCTTTTTTAGAAATGCATCCCTGATTGCTGTGATTGCCGAAAAGTTCGACTGGCTTCCTCCCGAGGTGAAGCATCCATCCGCATTCTCATCATAACCGAAAAGGCCAGCAAGGTTTTTTATTACGCTGACCTCGACTTCGGTGGCAGCAGGGCTCTGATCCCAGCTGTCCATGCTGTTGTTGAATGTGGCTATTATGAGTTCTGCAGCAATCGATTCAAGCGTTGCCGGTGAATGCAGATGAGGCATGTATGATGTGCTCCATGTCCTGAGAAGATGGGGCATTATCTCTTTTTTAGTTATTTCAAGCGTCTTTTCAAAGCCAAGGCCCTTTTCATCTATCAGGCCGAGATCACAGATCTGTTTTCGGAGAACATAGGGATTGATGCCTGAAAAAGCGCTTTTATCATCAAATGAGGAAAGTATAGCATCCGCTGTCTTTTCAACAACGTCCTTATATTCCTCTTTAATGATTCTTGAAGAGTTTAAAATAGGGCTATCTGACATTTTGATCCACCTCTTTGACAACTTTTGAGAAAATCGAGAGCATGATGTCTATTTCCTCATCGCTTACGTTCAGTGCGCATAGACATCTCATTACAGATCCGTTTCTGCCGCCTTTTTCCATTATAAGGCGGTTATCAAAGCATAGTTTTTGCACCTTTGCTGCAATCTCGCCGCTTGCAGGAGGATTTCCCATTAGGTCTTTTTCTCCATTTGGATCGATGAATTCGACTCCGATCATCAGTCCCCGTCCTCGCACATCCCCGATGATCGATACCTCGTCTTTCAGCTTTTCCATTGCTGCTTTGATCTTATTGCCTTTTCTGGCTACATCGAAAAGAAATTCCTTTTTGCTGATCCTTTCCAGCACGACAGTTCCTGCAGCCATTGCAAGCTGGTTGCCCCTGAATGTTCCGGCATGGGCTCCTGCTGTCCATTTATCCAAGCTGCTGTCATAGACCACCACGCTCATCGGCTGGCTTCCTCCGATGGCTTTTGAGATAAGTATCACATCGGGGACTATATCCGCATATTCAAAAGCAAAAACTTTGCCGCTTCTGCCAAGCCCGCATTGGATTTCATCGGCAATCATAGGTATTCCCAGCTCTTTTGTGACACGTCTTACGGTCTGAAGGAATTCTACAGGAGCAGGAATCACCCCGCCTTCGCCTTGTATAGGTTCCAAGATTACTGCAGCCGGAAGAGTTATTCCGCTTTCAGGATCCTTCAGCAGCCGCTCGAAATATGCACAGCAGGCATCCGTTCCCTTTTGTCCTCCGAGGCCGAACGGGCAGCGGTAGGAATAAGGGTAGGGCATGAATTGGACGCCTGGCATAAGGTTTGCAACCTTGTTTTTTGCATTCAGATTTCCTGTAAGGCTGAGCGCTCCATGTCCCATTCCATGGTATCCGCCTGAAAAAGCAATTATCGTAGACCTTCCTGTTGCAGTCTTGCATAATTTTATTGCTGCATCGACTGCATCTGTACCGCTTGGGGAACAGAACTGGATTTTAGCCTTTGCTCTCAATTCTTCCGGAAGAAGAGAAAAAACAGTCTGAACAAAACGATCCTTTACAGGAGTTGTCAGATCCAGCGTGTGAAGAGGCGCATCGGATTTCAGAAGGTCGATCATCGCCTGGTTCACCATATCATCGTTGTGGCCCAATGCGAGAGTACCCGCGCCACAGAGAAAATCAAGGTATTTGTTACCTTCCACATCCTCCACCCACGATCCCTTAGCTTTTTTCAATGCCACCGGGAATCTGCGTGGATAACTCCTGGCAGAAGACTCAAAGTCGTTCTGACGTCCGGTGAAGTACTGGTTCGACATTTCTGATGTTTTGTTCATTACTTTTTTCCTTTACTCCATAAATACTTTTCCGGGAGTTGTCCCGGTCCTTGCCTTCATTAAGTTTGTACCTGTCAATACAGGTGGCGAAGGATATGATAACCGCAAAATCTCTTAATGGCTAGAGAAAAAAAATAAAAAACCGCTTTTTAACAGAATCTTAATTTTTTTTCTTATGAGTAAAAGTTTTAAAAAAGTTGTTTTTTTGCTTGAAGGGTGTTTTTTTCACTCCTTTGGTGCAGTTAAATCGTCCATGTCTCATGTATAATGGATGCGAATAATTATAAGGAGTTATTATATGCAGCTTTCAAAAAAGATTGCGGAAGATATTTATTATGTCGGTGCAAGCGACAGGAGGCTTGCGCTTTTTGAAAACATTTATCCAATAGAGCGGGGCGTGAGCTATAACAGCTATGTGATCACAGATGAGAAAACCGTGGTATTGGATACTGTAGACCACAGTGTATCCAGACAGTTTTTGGAAAATGTGGAGCACGTTCTGGATGGACGCAGCCTTGATTACCTTGTTGTCAACCATGTAGAGCCAGATCACTGCGGTGTTATCGAGGAACTTAGTGTCAGATATCCGGAAATGAAGATTGTCGGTAACGAGAAAACAATCAAGTTCCTTTCCCAATTCTTCTCTTTTGATGTGAAGGGCAGGGCCCATGTCGTCAAAGAAGGGGATGTGCTTGATTGCGGCAAGCATAAGCTTTCCTTTGTTCTTGCTCCGATGGTGCATTGGCCGGAAGTCATGGTCACCTACGATACGACATCGAAGATTCTTTTCTCTGCCGATGCTTTTGGAACTTTCGGAGCCTTGAGCGGAAATCTTTTTGCAGATGAGTACGATTTCGATCGTGAATGGCTTGACGATGCGAGACGGTATTACACGAACATAGTTGGCAAATATGGAGTCCAGGTAATGAATCTTCTCAAAAAGGCCTCTGGACTTGAGATTTCGATGATCTGTCCTCTTCATGGTCCGATCTGGAGAAAAGATCTCGGATATTTCATTGAAAAATATAAGATTTGGGCTACAAATGAAGCAGAGAGCGAAGGTGTGCTCATAATTTACAGCTCAATTTATGGCAACACCGAGAATGCTGTCACATATCTTGCCATGGCGCTTGCGGACAGAGGAGTTAAAAATATACATATGTATGATGCCAGCAAGACCGACTGCTCCATACTTCTTTCAGAGTGTTTCAAATATGGCAAGGTGGTGTTTGCCGCACCGACATACAATCTCGAACTATTTCCTAAGATGGAAACATTGCTTCTCGATTTGAAAGCCCATCTTTGGCAGAACAGGGATGTTGCACTGATCGAATGCGGCACATGGGCCCTTCAGAGCGGAAGAAAGATGGCAGAGATCCTTCATGGGTGCAAGGGCATAACAGTTGTCAATGATGCAGTCACAAGTATCTTGAGCCATGCAAAGGAAGACAGCAAGGAACAATTCGATGCCATTGCTGATGCGCTTGCAAAATAAGAAGCAATTTTTATGCTTATACCGTATTCAAGTCATGGATACGGTTTTTTTTTGCTTTAATACGAAAAAAACATGTTGTAAAAGCCTGTTTTTTGAAAATTTTTCTTTAATTCCAAATTAAACAATTTATAATTTAATTGTAAGAAGGAGGAATAATCATGGGAGAAAAAACCATATTCACCATTGGACGTCAGTTTGGCTCCGGAGGAAGAAAGGTAGGACGCCAGCTGGCCGAGCGTTTAGGCATCCCTTTCTATGACAAGGAGCTTCTCACCATGGCCGCGAAGGATAGCGGGTTGTCCGAGGCGCTGTTCCACAATGCAGATGAAAAGCCAACTTCAAGCCTATTATATTCGCTTGCGATGGGCAACTACCCGATGGCTACCGGTGCCTTGGGTTTCAATGAGATGCCGCTTAACGACCAGTTGTTCCTGATCCAGAGCAAAACAATCAAGAAAATTGCGGAGCAGGGTAGTTGCGTCATTATAGGCCGATGTGCCGATTACATCCTTCGGGATAATCCGCATGTAGTGTCTGTGTTTGTCCATGCACCGCTGGATGCACGTGTTTACAGGGCTGTCCATACATATGAGATAGACGAAGACAAGGCAGAAGACATTTGCTTGAAGAACGATAAGACAAGAGCGAATTTCTACAATTACTATTCCGATCAGAAATGGGGCATGTGCCGGACCTACGACTTGAGTCTCGATTCTGCCAGGCTTGGAATCGATGGATGTGTGGACGTAATCTTGCATTATACCGAAATCTATGATAAGCATTTGGAGAAGCTAGGACTCTCCATATCATGATAGTTTTCGATACTCTTGATAAATTTGAACTTTATAATCCGATTTTTTCAAAGCTGGTCCATGTCATAGATGTCATGGACCGCTCTCTTCCGTATGACCAGGTTCCGGGCGATTACTGCTGTCCTGAGGATGATCAGGTAAAATACAAGGTTGAGGCCTTTATCTCCAGCAACGAAGGATTGAGGTACAAGCCCAATGAAGGAGATACCTTTGTAGAAATAATGCTTGAAGGGGAGGCCATAACAAGCCTTGATGCCGATAACGTATTCAAGCTGATTCCTGGGAGGTTTCTTTTATATACTTCAGGTTATGAGGTCCATAGCCATGTGTGTTCCAATCTTCCTGTGGCCTGCAAAAGCGTATTATTTAAGATTTCAGATTCTCTTGAGGCATAAGGCATTCCGTCAGATGAATCGGTTTTTTCATATTGCCGGATGCTTTTCCATATCTTAGTTATCTTTTTTGTTAGAAAACTGTACGCAAAAATAAGAGCCGGAGAAATCCGGCTCAAATCTAAAGATCCTTATTCTGCAACTTCATCAGGCTGTTCGATGCCGATGAGGTCGATGCTGAAGATAAGCAGCTTGTTTGGTTCTATGCTGCCAGCTCCTAGCTCTCCGTATCCGAGTTCCGGATGGATATATGCAACTGCGCTCTGTCCGACCTTCATGTTGAGTATCGCATCCCTGAATCCAGGAATAACACCATCAAGGGAGAAGGAAACATTCTCGCCCTGATCCAATACGGTCCCATCCAGATCCTTAAGCGTGTAATTTACGATCACTGTATCGCCTGAAACAGGAGATGCACCGCTTTCTGAGTCCGAAGATGTGTATTCTATCTGGAGTTTGTCAGATATGGCTACGATGCCGTCTTTTGCCGCATTGTCCTTAAGGAATGTCTCTGCTTCAGCAAGGTTTTCCTGCGCCATCTGTGCCAGCCACTGCTGTATCAATTCATTCAGGTAGTTGATGTAGTCGTTGATTGCACTCTCCATTTCTTCTGCAGTCAAAAGAGGTTCATATGCATAAAGCCTTGTAAGCATTCCAGCCGGGAAAGCACCCCTGTCAAGCTCTATGCCCTGGCTCATAAGCTGTATGGCGACCATATATCCATAGGAATAGCTGAAGCGGTCATCCAATTCCTCTGGCTTTGAAAGGTTTGCTAGGGAATCAAGATCATTTACGCTTTCACCATATGATCCGACTACGCCCTGGCTGTATACAGTGTTCATGTATTCTTCTGTTGCGGCAAGCATCTCGTCATAGCTGAGAAGAGGAATCTCTGTGATATCGATCGCATCCATGAGGCCGCGTGCGAAGTAATTGCCTTTGACGACGAGTCCTTGGCTCATCAGGCTGTCCATGGAAAGATATCCGTAGGCGTAGCCGAAACGGGGAACAAGCTCTGAAAGCTTGAGATCCTCTGCCAAAAACGGTCCTTCTGCAATAATTCCTGGCTTTGCCACTTCTTTCTGGAATGTTACATCATACATGCCAGCATTTACGGCCATCGTGATATTCCTTATGTTTGTGGCAAACATTTGAGGCGGAAGGCTCATTGTGGAAATCCCGTTATCCTTTATTGCAAGGATATCGCCCTGCTTGAGCAATTGTACCGGATATTCTTCAACAGTTTCATTCGAGATATTGTAATATACGTCCGTGCCGTCTGTTTTGAGGCAATATAGTCTGCAAACTCCATCATCGGTATTCTCGATGCTGATAAGCCTGACGATGTTTTCATCTTCGCTGATCTCCCTTACTCCCATGCTGAACATCGGAGTAGCGATCAAAATAAGTGACAACAGTACCAAAGTGATTTTTTTTGTCATTTTCCAATCCTTTTTATAAATGATATACATAATTTAAACCACAGAGGCCGCATGGTCAAATACAAGGATGAAATGATCTGTGGATTTTAAGTGAAGCAATGGGTTATAATCCTGAATATGACAGATACCGATAAGAAACTGCTTTTAAGATGTTCAGCCATCGCCCATGAGGCGAAGGAGAAGGGCAACCATCCCTTTGGAGCTCTTCTTGCCGATAAGGATGGAAAAATACTGCTTGAAATGGGAAACCGTTTCACCGAAGGCGGCTCTTGCTATCATGCGGAAACCCTTCTCGTCATGGAGGCTGCCAAGAAATACAGCCCGTCTTTTTTGAAGGATTGCACCCTGTATACAAATTTCGAGCCATGCTGCATGTGCACAGGGGCTGTGTATTGGGCGAACATAGGCAGGATATGCTTTGGAGCCACGGAGCGCCAGCTTTTGGAATTCACAGGAAGCAATGAGGAAAATCCAACCTTTGATTTGAGTTCCCGGGAAGTTGTCTCGCATGGACAGAAGGAGATAGCTATCGACGGTCCTGTGGATGATGAGGCTCTTTTAGCTGAGATACTGAAAGAACATGAGGGTTTCTGGTCCTGATGGATGTACAGGCCCTTCTTCCATCTTTTTTGCAGAGCCGGAATCTCTGCCGCTATGAGGATGGCCGGATATTCATACTCGACCGCAGAAGGCTTCCATTTGAAAACACTTATGTGGAATGCAGTACTGTCGAGCATGTGGCGGAGGCCCTGTCTTCAATGGTGACCCAGGGTGGAGGTCCTCTCGAGGTTTCGCTTAAGACGATGCTCATGGCAAAGGATCAGGGGAGAGATCTTGAATATTCTGCCAAGATCCTTTCATCTGCACGTAAAACGAACAGAACGATGGCCCATACCCTTGATGCTCTTTTAAGTTCCTATAAAAAAGGAGCTGACATATATGCTGAAGTTGCGAGGATATTTTCATATTATGACAGCTGTTATGAGAAGATGAGCGATTTTGGCAAAAATTTGATTTTTGACGGGGCAGGGATTCTTACAACCTGCTTTGCCGAGCATTCGTTCCTTCTTTCTGTTAAGCGTGCGGCGATGGAAGGAAAGAAGATAAGAGTATATGTGAATGAAACCAGGCCTTATCTTCAGGGAGCTCATCTCACGGCTCCAGCTCTTTTTGAAATGGGCATCGATTGTGTTTTGATAACCGATGGCATGGGAGCCTCTCTGATGCGGGCCGGCCTGGTGAATCTATATATGACCGCAAGCGACATGTTCATGGCTAGCGGAGATATTGTCAACAAGGTCGGAACATTGCCGAATGCGATTGCAGCTAAAAATTTCGGCATTCCTTATTATGCCTTCGCGCTTGAAAGGAGTCCGGATAGGGAATTGAGCCTTGAGTTCAGGAGTAAGGACGAGGTGCTGTATTTTTGCGGAAATAGGATAACAAGAGAAGGCATCGATGCGCTTTATCCCGCATTCGATGTTGTGGACAAGCAATACGTGACCGGCGTTGTTACGCCTATAGGAATTGTACAATGAATGCCATGATTATCGGAACAAGCACAGAAGAGTTTTTCCCTTCTGGATGCAGAATGGAAACCGCAGCCACGAAATATGGGGATGTGGATTATTTCATAAGCGGAGATGTCCTATTTGTCCTAAGGCACAAGGCAGGGCATAAGCTTGCCCCTTCTGCCATAAACTACAGGGCAAATGTCCAGATACTGAAGGATATGGGAGTGGATAAGGTGATAACCACCCATGCGGTAGGATCAATAACTCAGAAGCTTCTGCCTACAGGAATCGGAATTATTTCCGATTTCATTGATTTCACATCAATGCGTCAGTCGACATTTTTCGATGGCATTTCCAACCCGGTAAAGCATGTTGAGATGGTCAGGCTGTTCGATGAAGAGATGAAAATGGAGTTCTTTAGGAAGTCCATAAGCCAGAACATATCTGTTTCACCTTCTCTTGTTTACGTCACGACTAACGGCCCGCGTCTTGAAAGTCCGGCGGAGATCCGGGCTTACCGCGCATTGGGCGCCGATGTGGTTGGAATGACGTTGAACCCGGAAGTTAATCTGATACATGAACTCGGCATAAGGCTTCTGAGCGTCTGTTTTTCAATCAACTGGGCTGCCGGATTGGATGAGGAGGGCGTTTCCTTCATAGAAAAGGAAAGCCTGAAAAGGCTGTCTGAGAACGTGATGAGGATATCCATTTCCTCACTAGAAAAATAAGATACGCCCTGTATTCTTTCAATCGGTATACCGAATTTTCTCCCATCGGCTGTTATACTCAGCCAAATCATTGCCCAGATCAAGAATGAGAGAGCACCTTTCAAGCTCTTTGGGGTTCATGAAAGGTTTCTCTTTCATATATTTCTCTGCTTCAGGGTTCGCTGTTGCCGGGAAATTGAATTCATCCAGGAACATGGCGTATATATCGGGCCTATGGAAGAAGTTGATGAACTCGTATGCTCCTTCGATGTTGTCAGCTCCCTTAGGGATCACGAAATTGTCGATATACATGCAGGAACCTTCCTCGGGGATGAAGAAATCGATATTCTCCCAATCTTTTTCTTCAACCTCCGCATAGACTGCTTCGGGGTAGCATTGGACAACCCAGAATTCTCCCATTGCAAAACTCTTTGCATAGGCTTCTGCATCGAATTTAACCAGATTTGGCTTCCAGTCTTCCTCGACGATTTCTGCAGCCTTGTCCAAAAGCGCAGTATCCCCAGTGTTTATGTCGCCGCCGAGAGTCAGGATCGCGCTCCCAAGCACCTGGCGCATATCATCAAGCATGCTCATGCGGCCTTTAAGGCTGGCGTTAGAGAAAATCGAATACGATTCATCGTATTTTATTCCTGCTTCCTCAAGCCTGCTCTTGTTTACCGCAATTCCCGTTGTGCCCATGAAGTAGGGGATGGAATATCTCATCTGGGGATCATATGAGGCTTTGTCCTTGACTATCGGGCTGATGTACTTCATATTTGGGATTTTCTCATGATCAATTTCCTCAAGCATTCCGAGGTTTATCATGATCTGGGTATAATCTGCAGAGGGGATTATCAGATCGTATCCTTTGCCTCCTCCAGCCTGCAGCTTTGCAAACATCTCCTCGTTGCTTGCAAAGCTGTCTACAACCACCGTGATTCCCGTCTCCTGCTTGAAAGCATCAAGAACTGTCTGCGGCGTATAATAGGTCCAGTTGTACAGATAAAGCGTTTTCCCATCGCTTTCTTTTGTACAGGATGACAATGCTGCTGTTATTGCAAGCAATAGAAGCAAAAGGCTTTTCTTTTTCATTACGATCTTTTTTAACTTCCTTATTTCGTATATCTGATCTTCTGCCATCTGGTATTGTATTTTTCCAGATCGGCTCCGATGTCCATTATCAGCTCGCAGGAATCCAATTCCTCCGGTTGGAAGAAAGGCTCGGTCGTCGTATATTTTGCAGCCTCAGGATTGGTGGTTGCCGGGAAATTGAATTCATCCAGGAACAGGGCATGGATATCGGGGCGGTGGAAGAAGTTTATAAAGGCATGCGCACCTTCGACGTTTTTTGCACCTTTGGGGATCACCATATTGTCTATGTACATGCATCCGCCTTCTTCTGGGATGAAGAAATCTATGCTGTCCCAGTTGTTTTCCCCGACCTCCTCGAATACTGCTTCCGGGTAGCAGTGCACAACCCAGAACTCACCGCGTCCAAAACTCTTTGCAAAGCTCTCGGCATCGAATTTTACCAGATTCGGCTTCCATTGCTCCTCGATAAGGCGCGCAGCTTCATCCAATTGTCCTTCGTCAGCTGTGTTTATGCTGTAGCCGAGCTTTTTCAAGGCGGCTCCCATCACTTCGCGCATGTCGTCCAGCATGCTCATCTTTCCGCGAAGGCTCTCGTCTGCGAAAATCATCCAGCTCTTATCGTAGCTGATCCCGTTCTCCTCGAGCTTCTTCCTATTTACAGCGATTCCAGAGGATCCCATGAAGTAGGGGACGGAGTAGTCCATATCTGGATCATAGGTTGCCTTCTCATGCACCAGGGGTGAAATGTTCTCGAGGTTCGGCAGCAAGCTCTTGTCAAGCTTCTGCACGAGGTTTTCTTTTATCATGATTGACGTGTAGTCTGCAGAGGGAACGATTATATCGTATCCATTTCCTCCGCCTGCCTGGAGTTTTGCGAACATTTCCTCATTGGATGAGAAATTATCCACTATCACCTTGATTCCTGTCTCTTCTTCGAACTTTTCAAGTATGCTGTCTGGCGTATAATAGGTCCAGTTGTACAGATGAAGGGTCTTGGAATCGTCTTTGGCGCAGGACTGCGCTGCGATCACGATAAAAAGTACGGCTGCGATTTTGTAGATGAATGTTTTTCTGTTCAATATCTTGGTCTCCTAACTGGAAGCAGCGACCTGCTTCAAGAATCTTCTGAAAATGAATGCTATCACCATTGTAGCAAGAATCATGACGAATGACAGTGCGTTGATTACCGGCGAGACACCATATCTGATTGATGAATACACATACAAAGGCAATGTTCCCGACCCTGGGCCGGAGACAAAGAACGTTATCACGAAGTCTTCAAGGCTCATCGTGACGCTCATCAGCAGTGCAGAGGCGATTCCCGGCATGATCGATGGGATTATCACCTTGAAAAGGGTCTGCCTTTCCGTAGCCCCGAGATCCCGCGCCGCCTCGATTGTTGAAAAATCGAATTCATCCAGCCTCGCGGAGATCAGCATATATACGAAGGGCAGGTTGAATGTCGTATGGGCGATGAAGATGCTGAATTTTCCTAGCGGAAGATTTATTGCAGAGAAGAAAATCAGCATCGAGATTCCTATGATGACCTCTGGCAGCACCATAGGAAGGAATGTGAATATCGCTATATATTTCTTGAATTTGAAATCATACCATTTCAGTCCTATTGCCACCGTCGTGCCGAGGACGGTTGCAACCGCGCTGGAGGTGATCGCAATCAAAACGCTGTTGCCTACTGCGCGCCAAAGCGCCTCGCTTTTTGTGAAAAGCTCCACATACCATTTTATGGAGAAGCTTTCCCAAATCATCGACTTGGACGAATTGAAAGAATAGGCTGTCACCATGAAAAGGGGCAAAAAGAGAAAAAGGATCACAAAGAATGTGCAAAGGTTTGAAAAGGACCAGAACGTCCTTTTTGACATGTTGTATGCCTTTTCCTTCATAGCGCACCCCCTTTTTCAGCAACGGCTTCCTGCAGATGGATTTTTTTTGCTTTCTCCTTGCTGTTTGAGCGCAGCATCCAAAGGACTCCAAGCATCGATATGAGAGTCAGTACGACGCTGAATGCGCTTGCAAGCGGCCAGTTCCTTGTCTTTTGTACCTGGTCCACTATTATGTTTCCTATCATCGAGGAATCCATGCCGCCGACAAGAAGCGGGACCGTGTAGGCTCCGAATATCGGGATGAATGTGAATACCAGGCTTGTTGTTATTCCGCTTCTTATGTTTGGAAGCATTATCTTGATTATAGATTCAAGCTTAGTGCATCCAAGATCCCTAGCCGCATCGAGCAATGTAAAGTCGAATTTGTCTATTGTAGTAAAAAGGGGAAGGATCGCAAACGGCAGGTACATGTACACAAGCACGAGGATCACAGAGCCGTTGTTGTAAATCAAGGAAAGGGGAGATCTTATCAAGCCGAGCCCCATCAGGATGCTGTTTATCGCTCCCTCTGTGCTCAGCAAATTGATCCATGCATAAATTCTTATCAGGCTGTTCGTCCAAAATGGGATTATTATCAAAAAAAGCAGGAGCGTCTGCAGCTTTTTTGCCCGGGCCATCGCATACCCGCACGGAATGGCAAGGAGCATGCATATTGCTGTGCTGATAAGCGTTATCCACAGCGTCCTCCAGATGACTATCCCAAAAGACGGGTTGAACATCGATGCGTATGCATCAAGGCTGAATTTCCACACCACACCGCCATAAAGCCCTTTTTCCAAAAAGGAATAGAGGATTATGATTGCAAGCGGAATGGAGAAGAAAAAGGTGATCCAAAGTCCTGAAGGCAAACTGTATGCGTATCCAAGCAGCCGCCTTCTTCTCTCAGACGCCTTCATGCTTTCTGCTCCTTGACAAGATAGCCGTCCAAGGCTCTCCATGATACATGCACCTTGTCCTTCCATTCTATTTCAGGACCGTCATCAAGATATGTCGTATGCTGCTTGAAAACCTTTATTGTCGTTCCGTTGTCGAGACGTACATAGAATTTCGATTGGAATCCCGAGTATACCGGCTCGTCGACATAGCCTGAAAAGCGGTTGAAAAGGGGATTCTCCTTTTCCTGCGCACTATCCTCCTGAAGTCTTATGCGGACCTTTTCCGGGCGGATTGTGAAGAACATTTCAGCTCCGGGCTGGACCTTTTCGATATCAGTGACCGTAACGCTCCGCCCAAGATCCGGTACGAAAACCTTAACAAGGAATTCATCTTCAAATTTCTCACAGCTTTCGACAGTGCAGGGATATATGTTTGTCTCGCCGATGAACCGTGCGACAAACTCTGTTGCCGGAGCTTCATAAATCTCATAGGGTGTTCCCACCTGCAGCACTTTCCCGTGGTTCATGACTGCGATGCGGTCCGAGACGCTGAGAGCTTCCGATTGGTCATGTGTCACATATATGAACGTGATGCCGACCTTGTCATGGATCTCATCAAGCTCCACCAAAAGATTTTGCCTGAGCTTGGCATCAAGTGCGGATAGCGGTTCGTCCAAAAGCAGCACGCTCGGCTCGTTTATCAGGGCGCGTGCGATCGCAACCCTCTGTTTCTGTCCGCCAGAAAGCTGGTTGGGCTTTTTTTCAAGATGCTCGTCAAGCTGCACAAGATGCACGTATTTCCTGACTTTCTCCTCGATCGTCTTCTTGTCGAGTTTTTTCAGCCTCAGGGGAAAGGCGATATTGTCGAATACTGTCAGATGGGGAAAGAGCGCATAGGTCTGGAACACCGTATTGCTGCTTCTTTTTTCAGGGGGCAGGGGCAGGATGTTCCTGTCATCGAACATGACATTCCCGCAGTCAGGGCTATCGAAGCCCGCTATGATCCTCAGCAGCGTCGTCTTGCCGCATCCTGAAGGACCTAGAAGGGAGAAGAATTCCCCTTTCTGGATTTCAAGGCTGACATCATCGAGGGCCTTGAAATCCCCATAGCTCCTGGTTATGTTCCTAACCAGGACGGATACTCCTTTTTTCTGGAGCATGGAATCAGATTGAGCGTCCAACGTCTATCCAATCCTCCTGAGCATATCAAATGTCCGGCGGGAAAGCATTCCCTTCCTTCCCGCACTATGGAACAAAAAACCCTGCAAGTCAATAAGAAAAAATACGAAATATTGAAATTTGTATATAATTACTTATATTATAAATAATTGCTTTAGTAAAAAATGTCAGAGGAAACATTTTTCGATAGTGTTTGCCCTTGCTATTTTTGCGTGTTATCATATTAGGCATGTCAATTGTTGGATGGATGAGGCGCAATGCAGCCCTTTTCAGACATGCCGGGACAGCGCTGGCATATAATAAGAACGTGGAGCACCTGCTTCTTTGCGGACCTTTTGCTGCAGCTTTGTCTCCTTTCTTTAATAAATTCGCCCCAAATGCCTCAATTGATGTTTATCAGGGCAAGGAATTTAACGAGGCCGATTTTTCTTTTTTGGAAAATAATGCAGTCTGCTCTCTAACAAAAGAGCAGTATGATTTCATTGCCGCACCGCTATATATAATGTATCTTCCTCCTTCATCTCTGGCCACATTCCTTTGGGATTGCTATGATGCGCTCAGTAATAACGGAATCCTTTATCTTTCATTTTCCGATGCAGTTGCATCAAATTTTGGTATGGCAGATCATCCGAGCTGGTATTCCGATGAAATGCTGAAGCTGAAGTTCTATCCTCTTGCCGATATGCTCTCTTCCTTAGACGCAGTCGGCTTTGTGATCAAGGATATACAGATCGACCATTGCGATGTTTTTGACAGGGTGGTGACAGTTATTTTGATGAAGAATCTGAAGTAAGTTGTATTTTGTGTGAAGCCTGTTCACTTTTTGCATCTTGCGTATTACCCTTTTGCGTGTAAGGAGAATCATCATGAAAAAGAATTCTATAGTGGCATTGGTTTTCTCAATCCTTTTTCTTATAGCAGGAGTAGTGCTTTTGACGGTTTCTGTTCAGACGGCGACCTCTGGCTACTCATATTCGATCTCTGACAGTTTCGGCCGTTATTCATACCGCATACTGTATCACGGAACAAGTGGGTATCATCAGGGCTTGTATGCCTCTTTGATGGTGCTTGGCGCAACGTCGTTCATAAGCGGAATGATTTTGCTCGCCCTTTCAGTGCTTTTGGCAAAAAGCGAATCAAAACCTATTCCTCATTGCCATAGGCATGATGCCCATAAGGAAGCTGTTGATGCTGAAGCAGAGGATGTTCCTCCCAAATGCGGATGCCAGAATTCCACTGCAGATGGAGAGGAAGGGAAAATCGATTGAACATGCGGGAGCTGATGCTCCCGTTTTTTTTGAAAGCCGAATCAGCTCAATTCCTTGACGAGCGGATAATGAATTTGATATAGTTTCAAGGAAGCCAATTTCAATAAGGAGAATAGAATGTCCAAAGCACATAGGGGAACGGGAATCAGAGACCAGTTCAACAATGGTAGAGCGGAATGTCCGGTTTGCAAGAGGACTGCGGTCAAGTGCCTTTACGAGAGAGAAATCGACGGGGCTAAGGTCAAAGTCTGCAAGCAGTGCAATTCCAAGCTTTCCAAGTAAGAGCCGGATAATCTTTTTAAGCCGCAGCCTCCCAGGGGGGCTGATTTTTTTCATTTCATTCGGCTGGAAACAGTGCAGCATACGGGGATAAGGCATGTTGGATGTGTACGGAAGCAGAAATAGGGGCAAAATATTTTGCCTGCTGACCCTGCTTGGTGCTGGAGATGGTGATTTATTTGTGACCGATAAGGTTTTTTCAGAGAAAATGCTTTTTAAGCTTCTTTCTCAAAAGAAGTTCAATAGGGTCTTTCTGCCTTCATCTTCCAGCCATTTAGAGATCCCTAGCAGCACAAAATGCGTTTTTTACGGAAATCGTCTTGAGAAGCTTGAGGAGGGATTGTATTCCTTAAAAGGGAATTATGGTGTCCTTTTCCATTATTTTGATGATGCTACTGCAGAGCTGGCTTTTGCCGCTTTCGAGCAATACGGCATACCGCTTGAAAAGTCCAATGGAATCAGGCTGCCGGATATTCATGATTACGAGGTGCATTCCAAAGAGGAATTGTCCTATCTTTTATCAGGCTTTCCTTTTTCATCCAGGGTCTGGTGTTTTTGCACGTTTTGCAGCGGGTTTTCATATCCTTTGGATCTTGCTGGATATTTTTGCAACGTCGATTTTCTTGTTCTCAAGAGAACAGAGACAAAAGAAGAGAAGAATTTTCTGAAATCTTTGGACCGAATCATGTTTTCTCCTGTTGTCAGAAGGCTTTCTTGTGTTTACGCTGTAGATGATTTTTCCTCAGTCGCCGGGCTTCCTGCTTTGGATGATTTGGTTGCAAATATTTTTGTGGAGGTGTGAGATGAAGAGCATGACCGGCTATGGCCATGGTGTTTTCAAAGGGGATGACTATCATCTTGAGATTGAAATCAAGAGCTATAACAGCAGATATCTGGAGATTGTGCATAGCATTCCATACATCTTTTCCTGCTATGAACAGGAGCTTGACGGCATGATCAAGGAGGTGGCCGCACGGGGGCATGTGGAGCTTACGGTCCGTCTCAAGGTGCTTTCTTCTTCTCCTGAGCTTTTCGTGGATGAGACTGCTCTTTCTTCCTATATGCAGGCATATGAAAAGATCGCTTCAGCTACCGGCACGGTTCCTTCCTTTTCCGATTACGCCGCATTGGAGGGCATAATCCAAGTGGAAAAGGGTGAAGAGGCTGCAGTTTATCATGATAATCTCATCATGGTGATGAAGCAGGCCCTGCTCATGTTCAGCGAAAGCAAGTGCAGGGAAGGAGAAGCTACTAAAAAGGATCTTGCCCGTCTTGGAGGCATCTTCAACAGCAGCCTGGAAAACATAAAGGCTCACTCGGAGCAGATGCTGTCATATTTCAAAGGGCTCCTTTTTTCCAGATATGACGAGCTGCTTCGCGACAAGGGCCTTGATGATGCCCGCTTTATGGAGGAAGTGACCCTTTTATTGGTAAAATACTCGATTAACGAGGAGATCAAGAGGCTTGAGGCCCATGTCTGCGAGTATTTCAAGCTTCTTGATTCCAATGAGGCTGTGGGCAAGCGTCTGGATTTCCTGTGCCAGGAGATGAACAGGGAAAGCAATACCATCGGCTCGAAAAGCCAGATGCTTGAAATAAGCCGCAGCGTAGTCGATCTCAAGGACAGTTTGGAAAACATTCGGGAACAGATCAGGAATATCGAGTGATTTTGACAAATGCCTGCCTCGGCATTACAATTTTTTCATTATGGAGGATCGGATGAGAATAGCTATTTCCAGTAAAAGCGGATGTGGCAATACGACTGTCACCACGCTTGTAAGCAAAAAGCTAGGATATGCGATGATAAACTTCACTTTCCGGCAGATGGCTGCCGAGAGGGGTGTGGATTTCTGGGATTTTTGTGCCATGGCTGAAAAGGATGACAATATCGATATCGAGCTTGACAGGCGCCAGGTGGAAATGGCAATGGCGGAAAATGATTGCGTGCTCGGAAGCCGTCTAGCCATCTGGATGCTGGAAAAGGCCGATCTCAAGGTGTATCTGAGAGCAAGCGATAAGACCAGGGCAGAAAGGATAATGAAGAGAGAGGGCGGCACGTTTGCCGAAAGATTCCGGCAGACTAAAGAGAGGGATGAACATGACAGCGCCCGCTATAAAAGGATATACGGGATAGATAACAACAGCCCGGAAAAGGTTGCAGATCTCATAATAGACACCGACTACAGGAGCGCCGAGGAAATTGCGGAAATCATCGTCAGGCAGGCGGCGCTGATATCTCGACAAAACTGAATCTTTGCTTTATAGTGTAAAAGCTTGATTATAAGGAGTATTACGTGAGCATTCCATTGGATACATTGATCGACAACGGGCAGAACGTGTACGAACTCACATGTGTGGCTATCAAGGAGGCCAACATCTACTCATCCACCGATGTCAAGGACGAAATCGAAAAGAATGGGGATAAGGTTGTTTCCTATGTTCTCGAGAAGGCCTTGAATGGTGAGATTAAGTATGGAAAAGATGAGTGAAACATAAGCTCGTCGTGCTTTTTGGTCCGACGGCGGTCGGGAAGACCGCCCTCACCAGGAGCCTTTTTTCCTCCGGATTTGAAATAATCAATTCCGACAGCATACAGGTATATGAATATCTTGATATCGGGTCTGCCAAGCCCGATGCATCGTTATTGTCGCTTATTCCACATCATCTCATCTCTATCCGAAAGCCATGGCAACAGTATACTGTCGGCGATTACTGCAAGGATGCCGACAGGCTTTGCTCTGAGATAGCAGATAGGGGAAGAGTTCCTCTGCTGACCGGAGGAACGGCATATTATTTCAGGCAGTTTTTATTCGGGCCTGCCTCAACGCCTGAAGCGGATCCGGATGTTCGCAAAAGTGTTGCAGATCTGATACAGGAAAACGGCAGGATTTGGGCCCATGAGGAACTAATGAAAGTAGATCCGGTAAGCGCAGATAGGATTAATGTCAATGATGTCTACCGCGTTTCTCGGGCTTTGGAAGTGTATTACCAGACAGGTCGCCCGCTTTCCAGCTTTGCTGTCTCAAAGACTGTCCGTGAGGATATCGATCCAGTTGTGATTGGATTGGAACGGGATAAGAGCGAGCTTGATGGGAGGATTGCCGAGCGTGTTGAGCTTATGTTCTCCTGCGGTCTTGAAAAAGAGATCGAGATGCTGATGCAGATGGGAGCTGAGTCCACCTGGCCTGCAATGCAGGCGATCGGATATAAGGAATTCTTCATTCCAGGCCTTACAAAGGATGAGATAAAAGAAAAGATCATCACCTCCTCGCGGCAATACGCGAAAAGGCAGATGACCTTTTTCAGAAGTTTCGGCCCTCTCGTATCCTGGTTCCATCCTGAGGATGAAGAGGGGATACGGAATCTGCTCTCAGAGCGCGGGATCTATCGGAACTGATATTTTCCCAGCTGCTTCAGTTGAAGTTATCGGAGCTGCGGTGATGTTCCACCATCCTCTGTCGTTCCAAGTGAAGGTGAAGTCCTGCTCGATAAGATTCTTATATATCGTCAGAGATGAGGAATCATTTTCATCTTCTTCAGTCTCGTCTTCGGTATATGGGGAATACCAGGTGGAATATGCTCTTATTGTATTTTCTCCTATCCTTTCCATGTCATCCAGCACGACCCCGTATATCATGGTGTAGGCCGGTATTGCCGGCATGCCTTCGCTTATCCAGGTGTTTACGTCGATTATCGGTTCTACATTCTCGTAGGCCTGGCGCATCTTTCCAGTAACATACAGATTCGTCACCTCGTTTTCCTGTGGTATCGAGGCTCCTTTGACCGCATCCATGAGTGCCGATGGATCTATCTCGTTCTGTGCCTGGTAGAATGCTATGACTATTTCCTCCTGATTCAGATTTGCAGTTGCTGGCGGTTCAAGGAAAGAGGATATGTAATCATATAAAAATGCTGCAAGAACAATTGCTATGATGGCGCATACAGATATTATTGTTCCTTTCTTCCTGAAAAAGTCATGCCGTTTCGCACCATCGATTGAACGCTTTGAGAATTTTGCGTAGTCTTCTGTGTTCTCATATGATGAGATGAGAAAATCTTTTCCCTTATCAAGACCCCATCCGAGCCCCTTGCTTTTTTCAATAAACCAGATGAGGGCCTTTCCACCGGAACGGTTTCCCATTATGTCGCGCATCTCCCTTCTCTTTGCATGCAATATGAAGTTGATAAGTCCTGCAGTCTTCTCATCAAGGCTCTCTTTGTTCGATGAAAGGATGTTCTCAAGCGGGTATTCCTCATATTTATAATGCCGGATGTCCTGATCCTGATAAGGCAGCTTTCCTGAAACCGCATAATAAAGGAGCTCTGCCATTTCCATGATAAGCTTGAACTGCTGTTCGCTGTCGCGTCTGATCAGGACATTCACTTCGCTCATCCTCTGCTCATCGTTCCTTAAAATCGATATGACATCTCCGATGTCAGGAGGAAGAAGAAGCACGCCGGATCCTGACAAAAGGAATATGCGGTATAACGGAAAAACTCCTGTTTCAAGATTTAAAAAGCTTTCATCCGCGTTCTCAAGACCTATTGCGATATTTCTTACAATTTCGAGTGCCAGATTCCTCTTGGAATAAAAGAGTTCCTCCAGGCTATAAACCTCCATGTCTTCGAAATACACGTATCTCTGATCATTTTCGAATGTGATCGATTCCCATAAAAAGGGGCGGGGGATGCCGTTTTCGACGATGATGCCTTCCTTCTTTCCTCCTTGGAATATATGGGAGGGCAGGCTGTCATCCTTGTATCCTATCCTTATGGCAGTTTTTACAACTCCATCCACTTTCAGTTTCACTATATCTTCTGCTTTAATCATCTTTCTTCCCCCTTTTCTAAAAGTTTTCTGATCCTAAGCTCATCTTTTTCAACCGTGAGGTTCTTTTCCTGGGTTGCCAGCACAAGCCCGGTTTTTCCGTCCTTAACCCGCCTGAGGTGTTTTACCTGTGTATAATAAAGATCCGCTTTCTTCTCATTTTTCGCTTTTGAGTAATGTATTGCAAGCATTGATGCATCCAGCAGCGTCTCCAGAGGCACGCTTTTATCCTTCTGCGATTTGATTATTACATAACCTCCAGCATAGTCCCTGGTGTGGACCCACCAGTCGTTGCCACGGCAGTAGTGCCTCAAAATCTCATCGTTTTCCTTTGCATTCCTTCCGACTAAAAGAGTGAATTTACCGCTCTCGATAATCAGTCCGGGGTAGGTCTTCTTTTCTCCTTTTTTGACCTCTGCTTCCCCGTTTTGCCTGAGTTTTGCAAGGTTTTCTTCAGGAAAGGCAAGAAGATTGCAATAATATTCTTTCAGCTCCTCAAGCTCTTTCTGAAGCCTATTGAGCTCTTCCTCTGCCATTGAGAAGGCCTTCTTATCCTTCTGGTATTTTGCATAAAGGCGATCCAGGTTTTCTCTGGCACTGATTGCGGGATTCAAGGGGATTGCGGTTTTGCCCCCTGTCTGCCAGTCATCGAGCACGATCCTGTCCATTCCTTTTTTTACCATAAAAAGGGATGAGGAAAGAAGATCAGCCAACCTTTTTGAATTTTCATAATCCTTTGCTGCATTAAGCCTTTGCTCGGCACTTCTTATAAGGCGTTCCTTCTCGCTGATAAGCCTGTCTCTTTTCCTCTCGGCTCTTAAAACCAGCTCATCTATCTCTTCTTGCCTGTCGAGCGTGCTATAAAACCTGTCTATCCATGCATTGAAGGAGCTTCCCTCATACTGCCGGATAGAAAAAACTTTTTCCCCTTCGCCTTCTCTTGGCTCGAAAACCAGCTTGCATCCTGGAGCCTCGTTTCTTTTAGGGCGCCGGAACATCAGTTCCAATATCGTATCATCTTCATCCAAGACCATGATGTTTGCCCCCGGGCCCGAGTAGAACCTGAAGAGAAGCTTGAGGATCTTTTCTTCTTTTGAAAGAGTGAGAATGAATGCTCTGTCAAACGGAAGCTGATAGACATCTGTAATCCCCGCACCGATTATATGGCTTTTCAAATATTGGGCAAAACGTTGCGTGTTACCGCTTTTTTTCCTTATCCTTTCAGTTCTGCAGAAATGGGAGTTCGCCGTAGCTATTTCTACATATAACAGCCAGGCTTTTTCCTCTTTTTCAAACAGCGAGAATGTGAAGCTGTGATAGTCATGCTCTGTTATTTTCTGGATATAGGAGCCTTTGAGCGGAAGCTCGGAAATCAGGAGCCCGACTTCTTTATGGTTCAGCATAAGCAATCCTCCCGTTTGAAGTTTCCCACAAGATAAAATGAGCCTGCGACCATGATATGGGAAGATTCATCCAGGGCCAAGGAAAAAGCCTTCCTTTCATCCTCCTCAAGCATTATCTTCGTCTTTCCCTTTGAGATGGAATTTGCAAGCTCGAAAAGCTTTTTAGGATCCGATTTCTTGAAATCTCCCGCCTTTGTTATCACGACGGTGTTGAAATTATCAATAATCATCTTGAGCATCGACTCGTGATCCTTGCCTTCTACTGCAGAAAACAGGCAGAGAGTATCCTCATGCGGAAAAACAGCTTTAAATGTCTCTACTGCGTTTTCCATGCTTCTTTTTGTATGTGCTACCTCAAATACCACGCTCCTGCCATGATAACTCCTTAGCTCAAAGCGTCCCGGAATCTCAAGCTTTTCAAGCTCACTTATCCCTTTTTCAGTTAAAAATCCCTCCCTCTTGGCAATAAGGATGCTGAGTGCGAGGTTTTTTGCCATGGTTTTGCCTCTAAGCCTGGTGTGGAGGACGAAATTCTCTCCGTCGATAGAAAAACTTGTCATTGAACAAGTTTTCTCCTCGCTGTGGAAAAAACCTGAGATCTCATGTTCAAACAGGACAGCCTTGCATCCCATCATATCCGCTTCTCTGAGAAACACATCCTTTGCCTCATCAAGCATTTCTGCAATATAGCAGCGGGTGCCTCTTTTTATGATCTTGCTTTTTTCTGCCGCTATCTCCCTGATGGTTCCTCCAAGCAGATCCTGATGTTCCAGCTCGATCGGCATGAGCACCTGGAAAACGCTTTTTATCGTGTTTGTCGCATCCAGCCGTCCGCCGAGCCCTGTTTCTATCACAGCATATGTGCATGAAGCATTTTTAAAAAGGATGTAAGCATAAGCGGTATAAAGCTCGAATGTAGAAGGTGTGAATTGCAGCCCAGCAATCCCTTTTTTAAGCTGAAGGAGACTGTCGAGATACAGTTTGTCGTCAAAGAATTTTCCTGCGAGGGTGAACCTTTCGCGTATATCGTAGACATGAGGCGAAAGATACAGGCCGCATTTTTCCCCGCTTTGCTCAAGCAGTACGGAAAGCATGGTGGAGGTGCTGCCTTTTCCCTTGCTTCCTGCTATGTGTATCTTTTTAAAGCTGTCTTCGGGATTTCCTAAAGCCCCTAGCAGCGCAGCCATCCTCTCAAGTCTTGCTTCCCTCAATCCGGTAATGCCGGGCGAGGGCATGTATGACATGAAGAACGCATTCAAAATGTCTTCCGTTGCAGCCATAAAGTGAAGATACTATATTTTTTCCCATTTGAAAACAAAACCAAAGCTTTGAATTCAGAATAGACTAGCATGATTTAACATGGATTTAACAATCCGTGCATTTTGATTTAACCCTTTTCTCCTATAGTACAGCCAACAGGAGTCAACTATAAAGAATGAAAAAGTATAAGAAATGTGAATCAAGCTTCTTCCTTATATATTTCTCCTCTTGTCAGGAGGGTGAAGATGATCTTCGAGAGCTTGTTCATTACGGCGACCATCGCCTTCCTATGGCT
>CASGDQ010000029.1 GCA_949300325.1 uncultured Spirochaetales bacterium | reverse complement strand
TTGCCGGAGTTACTTCAGCATCGATTTTCAGCGTATCTCCGATTGTTACAGGAAGCCTGGTATTATTACTCTGCCATGATGAGGTTATTCCTTCCTCAAGCACACTTACGACATAGAATGTCGTAGTGGCGGAAATGGATGTGCCGTTTTCAAGCTGCACGCAGAGCTTGAGCTCGTTCTGGCCTGTGATGGTGCTTGTGTCGATTCCTGCCGAATTTGCTCCGATTACGATTTCCTTTCCTTCGTTTGGAAGCTTGATATCGTTTATATACCAATAGTAATTTGCCGCACCATCTATTTCGTTTGCCAGTCCTATCGTGCTTGTCTCGCCTTCAAGGATGACGATCGTATTTCCTCCGAAGACCTCGAGTTTCTGCGATTCTGTTGTCGGCGGGATGATTGTGATCGAAGGATTACCGATTGCAATCTCTCCGCTGAGCTCGCTTTCAGTGCTGTCATACTCATCCGTTTCTCCAAAGGTTGCCACTACGTAGTATTGGTATGAATTTCCGGATGTTGCACTGTGGTCTTCGTATGAGGTTTCAGATACGGTTTCACAATAAGATGCTTCCTTTTCTCCGTTGACATATCTATATACTTTATAGCCTGTTGCTTCCTCGGACGCATTCCAGGTTATCTTTGCATAGATGGAGCTTGTTCCATCATCTTCGACAACGCTGGCAGAAACGCCTGCCACTTTTGCAAGATGCACAGTGATCGTGCTTGTTTCTGCAACTGCCTCCGGATTGTCTGTGCTTGTTACCTTGACAGTGGTTTTTCCCGGCTTGATTGCCGTGAAGGTGTTTCCTTCCTGGCTCAGAATTGAATTATCGAAGTCCCATGTCACTGTTTGTATAGAGGCATTGGAAGGTGTGAAGACATAGGAGAGGGGGAATTTTGTACCGTATTCGATGGAGCTCTGGATTTCCGCTCCAAACGATATTCCTGTAACAGGAATTTTCGTAGTGATCGGGGAATCGAATGCGATGACATCCTTTACGGAAGCTCTTCCGTCCTTGTAGAACGCCTGAGCGCTCAAGGTGTACTGTGTCTCTGTTTCAAGATCTTGGAAAATGTAAGAGGTGGTTGCGCTATTTACTGTAATCGGATCGGTTTGTATTGTTTTTTTGCCGTCTGCATCAAGATACAGGACTACATTATCAATTAATACAGTGCTTCCGGATGCCGGGTTTTTCCAGCTTACTATGACTGATGTCTGAGGATTATCCTCATTGAGAGCCCAGCTTACGCCATAGATGTTCCTGACGTAGGATGGTGCGGTTCCATTTGTTATATAAAATAGGCTGGAGTCGTTCTCATCCGGTCTGGAGACCTGTCCGGCTGCGATTTGAAGCACGCTTGAGAATTTCTTGTAAGCAACTGTGATGCCATCCTTATCGAGGATGTTGAAGGCTATGGTCTGTCCTTTTGTTGCATCAAGGTCGTTCGCAATGAAGGTGTACGATGTTTTTCCATCCGTAACATCCACCGTCTGAGTATTCTTTTCTGTTATAGAGATCGAGCCATCCTCGTCATAATCGATATAAAGGAGCTGGAAGGTGAGGCTGCCTTTTTTCAGCGCGTCATTGAAAGGGGTTGCCGTATCTTCTCCGAGATCGGACCAGTCGAAGGTCACTTCGAGGCTTCCTTTTCCTTCTGAATAAAGCGCTTCCATCTGGATTCTGAGGCTGCTTGTCTCTCCCGGCTTTACAACGAGATCTGCCGTGTCAGATGCGCTTACGCATGTTTTTGTTCCGTCTTCATCATAGCCTATAACGCTGACTGAATATGTTCCCATGGCAATCCCGTCAAGTTCGACCGCTCCATCATCTGATGGTACCAAATTATTGAATTCCTTTGGCTCCTGGCTTGATTTGGGAGTAAGGCTGATGTCATATTTCGCCACGCTTGAGAACTCGTCGGGCATGATGGTTCTTGTATTCGTGCTTTTGACATACAATCTTACATTCCCTGTCGTCTCAGGCATGTTGTTGCATGAGAAGAGAGTTAATAGCGCCAGCAATAAAAGCATCATCATCCTAGTTGTCTTTTTCATAAAACTACCTCTATATCTTCCATATTTACTTTTATGCATATCGTTTTGGAATAATATATTCCATTGATTTCAATTCTGCAGATCAGATTCTGCACGGAAACCGCATCCATGATGTGGGACTCTTTTATAAAATCTTTTAAGCAGTAGGTGAACATGGATCCGGATGCAACGGGATATCCGTTGAGAATCCATTCCACCTGCTGCGCATTCTCATCCTCGATTTCAAAAGATACAGCCTCTTCACATCCGATTTCGCTGTTCTGGTCGTAGTCCGTCCTTATTACGATGGCATATCCGTCAAGTGTAGGTATTTGGATATCGAAAACCGGATCTTCTATGCAGAAGGAGATTGATGTGCTTTCTTTCTGATCTTCATAGGATGCGGTAAGGGTGTAAGAATATGTCTTGCCGCTTTCTATATCCTTATCAAGATAGCTTCTTTCAGATGAGTCTTGAAGAAGGATATCCGTTTTGTCTCCGCACTGCCTGCTAAGGGTGCAGAGCACCTCTTCATTGTCTATGTCCAAAAAGGAGAGCAGAAGCCCGCCGTCCTTCACTTCATATGCAAGCTCCGGTTCTTTTATGGGAATTTCCAGGAAAATGGAGGAGGAGATGCTGTTGTTGGTCTCTTTATACGTTATTGCCACCTTTCCGCTTTTCTTGATTAAAAGCTCGCCGTCCGCGCTTATTTCTGCAATGGATGGATCCGATGAGAAAAAGAGCGTGGCTCCTTCCTCATCGAGCATGGTAGCATTCTCCGGTATCCTTACAGCCTTCACAATGGCTTTCGAGCCTATCACAAGATCATCCTGATCAATTGTCAATGATACCTCTTTCAGCTTTACCGGGCATGTTATTGCTCCTTCATCAAAGTGCGCCGTCTTTTCCCCATCTGCTGTGCTTAAATAGCATGAAATGTAATATTCGCTTCCCTCTTCAAGGTTATGCAGCAAAAAGGATCTGCTTTCTTGTTCGATGGTTTCGTGCTGGATGTGTGATGAAGTATTCTTTGAAGCCGGATTTATTTCAATATGGATTTTTTCAAAGCCGTCCGGCACGTCGTATCCAACTAGGATTTCAGCCTCGTTTGTGATTGAGAAATCCAGATTTGCCTTTGTGGCCTTGATGAAATTGCACACTCCGAGATCCAGCACCGTATCTCCAGTAAGGTTGAATGTGACGTTTTTGGATTTTCGTCCGACCTCTTCGCCGTTGGATATGAAGACTATCTCCAGATTCCTGTTGCCTGAATTCGGAATGGTAAAAACAGGCTCGTCTGAAGATGCGGAATCTATGAAGCTGCCGTCATCTCCATAGATTTCTATTGTATCCACCACTTGGTAGTTTTCCAGCGAATATATGAGCTGCAGGCTTCCGGAAAGCTGCAGAACCACCTCTATTTCCCCATGTACCATCGGCAGCGTCATATTGCAATATCCGATGATCATTTCATCAGAATCATATCCTGTGAACTCTGCGCTGCAGCCGTCAGGCAGGTTGTAGAAGATGAAGGAGGAGGAGGACCGGCTTTTCTCGTTTCTTATCGTTTTTCCATTACTATCCTTCACAACGGCTGTCACTTGGTCACAGTTGTCTGCTACGATGGAGACCGTAAGTATTTTCGGCTCTCCATCGCAGGCTATGAGGAATATGATAGATAATAAGAAAACGAACACTTTTCTCATGACTTGCCTATTTTCGCCTTGCTAAGAGTATGTTTTCTTTTCAAGTTGGTCAAGATTATAAGGACATTTTTTTAAATAATGTCAGAATAAATATTTTATCCTCTGTTCCCTTGTCTTTTCTCCTATGTTATCCTCTTCTTGATGGAAGCGAAAAAGCATGGTTTCAGATTCACGGTTATCTGGTATTTCAGCACAATATTCCTTGTTTTCACTGCTGTGATGTACATAGCTTTTTTCGCTCTGTTCTCCACAACTGGCAAGATGCAGGAGAAGATAGACAGATATATTCTTCTGGACAGGCTCTCAGATTCGGTCCATTTGGCTAGATCCGGGCTTGAGGCCTATCATGGAGCATTAGAAGGCGCCGAGGCGGATGCCTCTGTCCTGCTTGAGGTGGCTAAGGCCAATATTGACAAGGCCTTTTCCGTTCTTGATAACCTGGAAAAGACAACAGATGACGAGAAAGAGGACTTCTTGCTGCATGAGAGCATCGTTTCAAATCTGGAAATTGTATCCAGCCTGGCCGGAAATTTCGCCTCGGATGGAAAGGATGCGTATCTGCAGGCAATGGTGATCCTCGATGATCTCATCGGGTCGGGCATTCCTGATTATCTATCCCTTGTCGTAAGGCACGATACGGTGGAAAGCATAGAGACCGCCATATATCTTGAAAAAATGCGGATTTCGATAATCTATATGATCGCCATCTGTTTTGCGGTCGTGATCCTTTTTGCGTTCATGTTCTCAAAGAGCCTTGCCCGCCCGGTGAAGGCTATAACCGAAAGTGCAGGGGAGCTTGCAAAGGGGAATTACGATACTCCGGAGCTTGAAGGCGCCGAGCCTCTGGAGCTTGCATCCCTTGAAGAGAGCATCAACAAGATGAAGAAGGCTATCAAGGAAAGAAGCGAATTCGAGAAGGAGATCTATGAGCAGAGGGTGCGTGAAGCCGAGATGGCCAAGGAGCTCAATAGAGCGCATTACCTTGCGCTTCAGGCGCAGATCAATCCCCATTTCCTTTTCAATGCACTCAATACAATAAGCCATACCGCGCTTTTTGAAAATGCGGAGAAGACTGTGGAGCTTACAAACACGTTGGCGCTTTTTTTCCGATACACGCTTGAATTCCGCAACGAGGTCAGCCTTGCAGAGGAGCTTGATTTCTGCACCCAGTATCTGACAATCCAGAAAAAGAGGTTTTCCGACCGCCTGGATTACGTGATAGACTGCGAGGATGGGATAGGCGATGTTCCGATACCGCCGCTTGTGATAGAACCTTTTGTAGAGAATGCTGTGATCCATGGTCTGGAGCCGAAAGAGAACGGTGGATGTATCCATGTGTCGGCCTCATGCGCTCAAGACGGTATGATAAGAATTATCGTGCAGGATGACGGAATGGGAATAGAGGAGGGCTTTGAGCCCCCGGCGCATGGCAGGAAAGGCCGCATAGGAATAAAAAATGTAGAAGAGAGATTGGCCCTGTTTTTTGAAGGGCGCTCTAGTGTAAAAATGGAAAGGATCGCTGGCGGAGGAACCCGTGTGGAAATCAGGATTCCCCGCGACGGGGGTAAAAAGCATGAAGATATTGGTTGCCGATGATGAGGAGCTCGAGCGCGATGCGCTTGAGGTGCTCATACACCGTTTTGAAGAAGATGCAGAGGTTGTGAAGGCAAGAAATGGCAAGGAAGCCCTTTTTCATGCCTTAGCCGATGATGTGGATTTATGCATACTCGATATACGCATGCCTCTTATGAGCGGGCTGGATGTGGCTTCTGCGATAAAAAGAGAGAAGCCTGATCTTCCTTTTTTGTTTCTGACCGCATGGGGGGAGTTTTCGTATGCGCAGAAGGCTATCAGGCTCGGCGCGAACGATTATCTGGTCAAACCGATAAGCTACCAGATGCTCAAGCAGGCTCTTGAGAGGATCATATCCCGTATTGAGAAAAGAAGAGTAACGCCTGCAGGAATCATCTCTGAAAGCTTTTTCTCCATGCTCAAATATGGAAGCTTCCTTTCGGATGCCGAAAAACTGTTTGAGGATTATGGAATACGGGATTTTTCCGGTTCTGCGCTCACGATTTCAAGCCGTTTCCACTCCGATCTCTTCGCCTCCTTGTCAAAGGATCTGGAAGGAAGTTCTGCCCGCATCTGCTGCTACGATGATAAAATCAGATGCACATTCATCATTTTCGGATTTGATAAAGCGCTGCTTCATGATGCACTTTTTCGTCTGGGCTATGGGGATGTTCCAGCCGGCATCGGCCTTGATTTTTCATCCCTTTCAGAGATATCGGCATCCATATCCTCCTCTCTCAAGGCCTATGAACGCGCAGTATCTGATAAAAGCGGACTTTTATGCGCCTCTGATCTTGGCATCGAGCAGGCTTTTGACAAGGCCAGGGTGATGAGGCTTTCGGATGAGCTTTTGGAGTATACCCTTTCCGGTTCTCTTGAGGATGTGCGCCGTGCTTTAAACGGCATATCCGACGTTTTTAGCGAAAACCCGTTAAAGATGGATGAGGCGGAAAAGGAGCTCTATGAGATCGTTATGGTCTACCGCCATAACGTCCAGAGGAAGATACCCCTTTTCTTTTATCCTGAGCCGGAGGAGCTTTCAGTTTCAAGTCTGGAGAGCTATCTCTCGTCCCTGGCTCTTCAGGCGGCCTCTGCCGTCTCGGAAGATAGGAAGGACAAATATAAAAGGGTTTTCAGTCTTATATCCGAGTATCTGGCCAGGCATTATGCGGATAACCCCAGCCAGGAGGAGGTTGCCGAATATGTGGGAATAAGATCCTCATATTTCTCGCGCCTCTTCAAGGAATATTATGGGATCAATTTCAGCGCTTACATGCAGAATCTGAAGATGGAGAAGGCCAAAGAGCTTCTTGTTGAAGGAAAGAGCATCAAGGAGGCCTCCGATATGGTCGGCTTTTCGGATCCCAATTATTTTACCCGTGTTTTCCGAGCCCATTTCGGCATTTCTCCAAAGCATTATAAGAGATAGCAGGCATTCTGCCAGCTGTACTTTATATTTTCCTTTTCTGCTGTTAGAATCGTCTTGCTTCATCAGGATGGTTCTATCATGGGAATACTAAGGAAATTCGCTTCGTACTACAAACCTTACAGGAAGATCTTTTTCCTCGATCTTGCTTGTGCTCTTATCATCAGTTTTGTCGATCTGATGTATCCGCAGCTGCTCAGGAGGCTCGGCTCATCCCTTTTTCTTGAATCCTCCGAGATGATCATGCGCGCTCTTTTGCCGCTTTTTGCAGCCCTTCTTGCCGCTTATGGCCTCCAGGCGCTCTGCACGTATTATGTGAGCTACCAGGGGCATATGATGGGAGCCATGATGGAGCGCGACATGCGCAGGGAGCTGTTCGAGCATTATGAGAGCCTTTCATTCTCATACTATGACAAGAACAATTCGGCCCAGATGATGAGCAAGCTCGTCTCGGATCTTTTCGATATCTCCGAATTCGCCCATCACGGTCCGGAGAACCTGTTCATCTCCGTCATAAAGATCACCGGCTCGTTCATTTTCCTGCTCATCATAAACTGGATGCTTGCAATTCCGCTTCTTATCCTCGTAGTTCTGATGTTTTTCTTTTCCCTCAGGCAGAACAGGAGGATGCAGGAGACCTTTTTGGAAAACAGGAAGAGGATAGGGGATGTTAATGCATCTCTTCAGGATACGCTTGCGGGGATAAAGGTTGTGCAGTCTTTCACCGCAGAGGACGAGGAGAAGAAGAAATTCAGAAAGAGCAATGAGAATTTCCTTTCCTCGAAGGACAGGAACTACAGGTGCATGGGACGCTTCATGAGCCAGAACAGGTTTTTTCAGGGGCTCATGTATTTGACCACGCTTGTCTTTGGAGGCTTTCTCATAGCAAAGGGGAAAATGGAGGCAGCCGATCTTGCCATGTACGCTTTATATATAGGCATTTTCATCAGTCCTGTGCAGATTCTTGTGGAACTTGCGGAGATGATGCAGAAGGGGCTTTCAGGCTTCCGCCGTTTTTCCGCCATGATGGATACCAGGCCCGAGATTTTAGATGCGCCGGATGCTGTCGATCTTGAAAATGTGCTCGGAAACATAAGCTATGAGGATGTAAGCTTCAGATACAGCGGGGACGAGGAGGTTCTCGAGCATGTGGATATAAGCATACCTGCGGGACGCTCTATTGCCCTGGTCGGCTCCTCGGGTGGCGGCAAAAGCACGATATGCTCGCTTCTTCCGAGATTTTACGATGTCACGGAAGGGGCGGTGAAAATCGACGGCAAGGATGTCCGATCCCTTACGCTCAAGAGCCTGAGGCGCTGTATCGGCATCGTGCAGCAGGATGTGTATCTGTTTTCCGGCTCCATACGTGAAAACATTGCATACGGCAAGCCTGAGGCGACGTTCGAGCAGATTGTGGAGGCTGCCAAGAAGGCCGATATCCATGATTTCATCTCATCCCTTCCCGATGGATACGATACATTCGTAGGCGAGCGCGGAGCCCGGCTCTCCGGCGGGCAGAAGCAGAGGATCTCCATAGCCCGCGTATTTCTGAAGAACCCTCCGATCCTGATATTGGACGAGGCCACAAGCGCCCTTGATAACAGCAGCGAGCGCTATGTGCAGCAGAGCCTGGAGGCTTTGAGCGCCAATAGGACGACAATAACGATAGCGCACCGCCTTTCAACGATCAGGAATGCGGATGAGATTCTTGTCGTGGAGCATGGGCGCATCGTGGAGAGAGGAAGCCATGACAGGCTTTTGGCATCCGGCGGGGTTTATGCCCGGTATTACAATATGCAATTCGAGGGTTTGGACGTTAAAGAATGATAAAATATGCATAAAATGCATAAAAATGCATTGTTTATGCAACGCCCGGTCTGCTATACTCAAAATATCTTTTTTCTGAAAGGAGTAGAAAAAATGAAGAAGGCAATAGCTGTTCTGTTTATTTCTGTTCTCGCTTTATCTTTGGCTTTCGCCCAAGGCGGGAAAGAAAGTTCTGTGGATTCATCCCTCGATAAAGTCAAAGAGAAGGGTGTTTTCGTACTAGGTTTGGATGATTCTTTTCCTCCGATGGGTTTCCGCGACGAGAACGGTGAGATCGTCGGATTCGATATAGATGTGGCACGCGAGGTATGCTCAAGGCTCGGGGTTGAGCTTGTTACACAGCCGATCGACTGGAACAGCAAGGAGCAGGAGCTTGCTACAGGCAATATAGACTGCATCTGGAACGGCTTTACCATCACCGAGGAGAGGAAGGACAACATGCTCTTTTCCGATCCGTATGTAAAGAATGCGCAGGTTATAGTCGTGAATGCCTCATCCCCCGTCAATACCCTTGCAGATCTTGCTGGAGCATCAATCGGGGTGCAGGCAGGCTCGAGCGCCGAGAGCGCGATCGAGGATACTCCGGAATTCGCCTCCTCGATCGGTGAGATCATCCAGTTCAAAGAGAACCTGACCGCGCTCATGGATCTTGAGATCGGCGGAGTGGATGCTGTTGTGATGGACCTTCTGGTGGCAAATGACAACATCAACAGGAGCGGCAAGGATTTCCGCATCCTTTCTGAAACGCTTGTCGATGAGGAATATGGCATCGGGTTCAGGAAGAACGACCATGCTCTGCGCGATGCTGTGCAGGCAGAGCTTGAGGCCATGGCCGCCGACGGCAGCCTTGCCGAGATTGCAGAAAAGTGGTTCGGCGCAGATATTACAGTAGTAGGCAAGTGACATGTCGAAGCTGCTTTTGTTGATGCTGGAGGGAACCCTCGTCAGCCTTAAGATATTTTTTCTTACCTTGGCCTTTTCGCTTCCTTTGGGCTTTGTGGTGGCAAAGGGGCGGATGAGCCGCATCTGGATCGTGAGGTCTCTTGTGAACCTGTATATCCAGATCATGAGAGGAACCCCGCTGATACTGCAGCTTATTTTCGTATATTTCGCCCCGTTTTATGTGTTCGGGGTATCATACGACAGGTTCACTGCGGTCATTTTGGCATATGTGATCAATTACAGTGCGTATTTTGCTGAAATCTACCGCTCCGGATTGCAGTCGATGGAAAAGGGGCAGTATGAGGCTTCGAAGGTGCTGGGATTCACAAAGATCCACACATTCTTCTTCATCATCCTGCCCCAGGTGATAAAGAGGATCCTCCCTTCTCTCGGCAACGAGGTCATAACCCTTGTAAAGGATACCGCGCTTGCCCAGACCATCGGGGTCGCGGAGCTCTTTAGGGTGGCGCAGAACGCATCGGCCCGGGAATTCTCCACGGTCCCGATATTCATCGCCGGGGTATTCTATTTTGTGATGAATTTCATCGTGTCCAAGGCCTTTGACATGGCGGAAAAGAAACTCTCTTATTACAGGTGATAGCATGGCCGAGCTGATGATCAAAGCGGAAAACATCAAGAAATCCTTTTCCTCCCTGGAGGTTTTGAAGGGTATTTCGTTCTATCTGGAAAAAGGGCAGGTCCTTTCTGTGATCGGCCCCTCTGGGAGCGGGAAGAGCACCCTGTTGAGGATCGTCACCCAGCTTGAGAGGGCGGATTACGGATATTTGGAGATAGGAGGGGAGAAGCTGTTTTCCTCCGAAAGCGGGAAGGCTGTGTATGTCAAGGCCGCAGATGAGAAGAGGATCGGCCTCAAGACCGGGCTTGTTTTCCAGAACTTCAATCTGTTTCCTCATTTTTCCGTTCTGCGCAATATAACGGAGGCCCAGAGAGCGGTGCTCAAGCGCACGAAAGAGGAGAGCGTGGAGATTGCCATGAAGCTCTTGAGGAAGATGGGGCTTGAAGATAAGGCTTCAAGCTATCCCTGCCAGCTTTCAGGCGGGCAGATGCAGAGGGTCTCGATCGCCCGTGCCTTGGCCCTGGATCCGCAGGTGCTGTTTTTCGACGAGCCAACGAGCGCTCTCGATCCGGAGCTTACGCGCGAGATACTGTCAGTAATAAGGGAGCTTGCAGAAGAGAAGATGACAATGGTGGTCGTCACCCATGAGATGAATTTTGCAAAAGGGATTTCCGATAAGGCGATATTCATGGACGGCGGGGTAATATGCGAGCAAGGCTCGGGCGGAAAGCTCTTTACAGACCCGGAGAACGAAAGGACCAGGCGGTTTTTGAAGAGTTTCTCCTGATGCTAAAAAAAAGAAAAAGGCTTGATGCGTTTGCACCAAGCCATATTTTTTCCCCTTTGCTTTTTTCTTATCAGAGATTCGTAGGAACGTATCCGCCGAACACCTGCGGAAGGATGAGGCTGATCTGAGGCACGAACGAGATCAGAAGCAGTGCGATGAGCATGCATCCGTAGAACGGGAGCGTTGCTTTTACGACTTTTTCCATCGGTGTCTTTCCTACAGCCGATCCGATGAAGAGGACCGCGCCTACCGGAGGTGTGAGAAGACCGATTCCGCAGTTGAGAACCACCATGATGCCGAACTGGATCGGATCAAGTCCGCATACCCCTGTTGCGATCGGAAGAAGAATCGGGGTTGCGATAAGGATGATCGGAGCCATATCCATGATACACCCGAGAATAAGCAGGATGAGGTTCAGAAGGAGTATGAGCACAATCCTGTTCGATGTGAGCGATGTGATCGCCTGAGCTGCAAGATCGGGCACGTGGAGGATCGTGAGGCAGTTGCCGAACACTGCTGAGGTCGCGATGAGTATGAGAACTATCGAGAGCGTTCCGACGCATTCGTCAAGAGCCTTCCATACGCCCTTCCATGTAAGGCCTTTGTAGATGAAGACGCTTACGATGAGCGAATAGATTACTGCGATTGCTGCGGATTCTGTTGCTGTGAACACTCCTGCAACAACTCCGATCACGACGATTACGACCGCCGCAAGAGCCCAGATCGATTTTCCAAGCTGCTTGATGAGCCTTACGAGGCTGAATTTCTCTCCCTTAGGATAGTGGCGCTTTACGGAAATGACATAGGATCCGATCATGAGCGTAAGGGCAAGAAGCGCGCCGGGAAGGTATCCTGCGAGAAAGAGGCTTCCTACGGAGATTCCGCCTGCTGTCGTGGCGTAGATGACCATGTTGTGGCTTGGCGGAACGAGCAGTCCTTCACAGGATGAGGTGATCGTTACTGCTGTTGAGAAATCTGCATCATAGCCTTCGTTCACCATCATCGGGATCAGGATCGATCCGAGGGATGCTGTGTCCGCAGAAGCAGATCCGGAGATTCCTCCGAAGAAGTATGATGCGACGATATTTACCTGTGCAAGTCCTCCTCTCATCCAGCCTACGCATGCATTTGCGAGCGCTATGAGCTTGTCGGAGATTCCGCCCGTGCCCATGAGGACTCCCATGGTGATGAAGAACGGAACCGCCATCAAAGAGAACGAGCTTATGCCTTTTACCATGAGGCGGCATACGTCATTGAGGTTGAGCCCCAAGAAGGACATGCAGAATACGGAAGAAAGTCCTACTGCATATGCGATTGGGAACCTGAGGAAGATCATGACGAAGAAGCTTCCCAGAAGAATTGCGATTGCTGCTGAATTGGCGTCCATCAGTCATTTACCTCCTCTTCCTTCACAAAGAATAGCTTGATATGGTTGTAAATTGCTTCGATTTCGAAAATGATCATTGCAAATCCTGCAAGAGGAACCGGGAAATACATCCAGAAGCGGCTCAGCCATGGAAGGGATACGTAGAATCCTCTTCCTCCGAGGGTGGTGGCATAGCGCCAGCCGACGGTGAGCATGATGACCCCGAGAGCAAATACTGCGGCATCGGCGATGATGTCAAGAACTCTTAAGACGGTCTTCGGCAGATACCTGTCGAAAGCGGTCATGCGGATATGAGCTCCGCGGCGGATCGCAAGAGCGGCTGAAAGAACAGCCATGTATGACATGAATGTAAGAACGACTTCCTCGGACCATGCCGGGTCATCGAGAAGGGGCGTCAAGTCGCCCAGATAGCGGCCGGCTACTGCATAAGATGTGATGAGGATATCTCCGATCAGAAGGATCTTGCAGATGAAAAGCACGATCTTATATGTCCAGTCGTATGCCGGTCTGACCTTATCAAGGACCTGAAAGATTTTTGGCATTTTTTATTCTCCCACTATAAAGGATTCCGAAGCAAAGCCCCGGAATCCTTTCGAACGCGGCCAGGCAGCTGCCTGTACCGCCTAGTTATTTGAGTGCCTTAAGCTGCTCGTAGAGCTCGGGCTGTTCCTTGCTGTAGGTGCTGTTGACATCTTCTACGGCTGCTTCCCATGGGCTCTTATCTGTAACGTCGATTACATGGCAGCCTTCTGCCTTGAGCTGGTCGAGAACCTCGTTCTCAGCGCTTTCGGAGATTTCTGCGTTATAAGCCTGTGTGAGCTTTCCAGCTTCCATGATGACATCCTGCTGCTGCTTTGTGAGCTTTGCCCATGCGGTGTCGGTGATGACGACCTGGATTGCGCCGAGGGTGTGTCCGTCAAGAATGAGGTACGGAGCAACTTCGGGGAATGCGTTGGACTTGTAGTTTGCGATCGGCTGCTCAGCGCCGTCGACAACGCCGGTCTGAAGAGCTGAATAGAGCTCGCCGAAGGATACGACCGTCGGGGATGCGCCAAGACCCTTGACAAGACCGTTCATGATCGGGTCGTTGGATACGCGGAGCTTCATGCCCTTGAGATCCTCGATTCCTGCAATAGGCTTTACTGTGAAGAAGTGCCTGAATCCTTCCTCTCCGTAGAAGATGCCCCTGATCGGAAGGCCGATTTCCTGAGGTTCATTGAGGAATTCCGGAGCAAGATCGGAGTTCGCGAAATTCCAGAAGTGCTCTCTGGATTCGAACATGAACGGGAGAGAAAGAAGCATCGACTTCTGTGCGCCATAGCTGGTGAGTGCGAATGCAGAGATTCTGGACATGTCGATGGATGTTCCACCGCCGAGCATTGAGTCGAGGACATCGTTTTCAGATCCGAGAACGCCTGAAGCCTGCACGTCGATTGTGATCGATCCGCCGGAAAGCTTCTCAACCTGCTCCTTGAAGTAGGTGGCTGTTCTTCCGACAATTGTATCGAGCGGGTTCACTTCCGCATAAACAAGAGTCACGTGCGGATCTGTAGTGACATCTCCTGTTCCCTCTTTTGCTGTTGCTGCAGGAGCAGAAGTGCTCGAGCTGCCCTTAGAGCAAGATACAAAGGACAGTATGAGTACGATTGAAAGTACTGCAATAAGGAATTTTTTCATTTCCTCCTCCTTGATTTGTGCATTTAAGGTGTAAGACTGGATTATTGGCCTTAAGAAGGCCTTTATCCACTTCCTGTATCACTTTATATTAAGATTTTGCAGCCCGCAAGTTTCAGCCAAAAAAAGTGTCAGCTATCTAAAAAAATTGAAAATCCGCATTATTATATTCTTTATTTCCGTTCATAGGGAGCTGATTTCCTCTATTATCCTCATCTCCTCATCGTCCAGGGATGAATAAATCGGTATCATCATCTCCCTGATGGCCTCTATATCCTCTTTTGAAGGCTGGGTCACCACCACATTCGTCTGGGAAAGCGCGGCAACAACCTCTTTTTCCGTTTCCTTCCATATCTTCCTTTCATAAAGTGAGGCTTCAGTGGCGCATTCCTTTATGATAATGAGGAATTCAGGGTCTATGGATTCGATCTTCCTGCTTGCCGCGCTGCTCATGAGCATTATCTCCGGAAGGCGGAAATGCTCGTCCATATAAAAATACGGCGCCACCAGATAATGCCCCGTATAGTAATAGCTGGGCATGTTGTTTTCCGCTCCGTCGATCTTGAGAAGCTGGAGCGCCGAGTAGACGTCGGAGTAGGGGATCTGGATGCTTTTTGCTCCAAGCAGCTCTATCAATGTCCCCATGAGCTCGGATTCCTGAACCCTTATCGTTTTCCCTTCCAGGTCTTTGGGGCTTTTGACAGGGTTGCGGGTATAAAAGCTCCTGGCGCCCGCATCGAACCAGCACATTCCCTCCGCTCCGTATTTTTTTGCAATTGCAAGGAACTCTTTTCCAACCTCCCCGTCAAGCACCCTCCACATGTGCCCGGAATCCCTGTATAGATAAGGCATTTCCAATATGGCCATCTCCGGCATGGTCTCTGCGAGCGTTCCGAGGGAAAACCGCGACAGGTCTATTCCTCCGATAAGAAGCTGCTCCAAAACGCTCACCTCTCCTCCAAGCTGCCCGTCGCCATACACCTCTATCGATATTTTCCCGTTTGTCCTCTCTTCAACCAGAGAGGCGAAGTAACGGGCTGCCTTGGTTGTGGGGTAGTATTCCGGCTGGTTGTCCGCATACCTTAGAATAAGCTCAGGCCCGCTGTCATCGCTATCTGTCCTTGAGCAGGATGGGAAAAGAAGAATGAGGATGGCGGACATCAGCAGGAGGATCTTCTTCATGCTCTTGCCTCCGATGCGCTCATTTTCCTGAAGTCCGTGGGAGTCATTCCGGTCTTCTTCTTGAAAGCCCTGGCAAAATAGCTGGAGCTCTCGTAGCCGACGCTTCTGGCGATCTCCGAATTCGGCTTGAGCGGATCCTTCAAAAGCTCTTTTGCGGCATTGATGCGCAGATCCGATATATAGTCCACGAAGTTGATCCCGGTGGATTTCTTGAACAGCACGGAAAGATAGGAGGAGTTTATCCCCAATATGTCCCCGACTGAGTCGAGCGAGATGTCGTACATCATGTAATTATGCTGCAGATACCGCATGACGCGGCTTATCAGCTGTCCTGATTTGTCCAGCCCGTCGTTTTCTCCGAGCTTTTTTGCCTCTTCTGCAGCCTCTGCAAGCGACCTGTACGCCTCCACCTGTCCGCTTGCCTTCCTGATGGCTTTTTCGACATCGTCCGCCTCGACCGGCTTCAGGATATAATCGGATGCGCCGAGCTTAAGGGCCTCGTGAGCATAGGAAAAGAGGCTGTAGGCGGTTATGAATATGATTTTTACGGACGGCTTCTGCCTGAGTATCTCGCTTGCGGCATCCAGCCCGTTCATTCCGGGCATCTCTATGTCCATCAGGACCACATCCGCATTCCAAAGCGTTGCTATCGTGACTGCAAGGCGGCCGTTCTCCGCGGTCCTTATTTCGGCATTCCTGCCAAAACGGGAGGAGATGATCTTCTCAAGAAATTCCCGCTCCATGTGCTCGTCATCAGCTATCAGTATCTTGATCATATTCCATCTCCTCCTCTTCTTCCTCTACTGTCTTAAGCGGCAGGGTAAGAATGATTTCCGTTCCCTTGCCCTTTACTGAATTTATTTTGAGATCGCACCCTTTTCCGAGCATCCTCAGCCTGCAGGCGACATTCGACAGCCCTATGTGGTCTCCTGCCGCATTCTGATCATACAGCCTGCTTTTTATCGCATTAAGCTTTTCCTCATCCATCCCGATTCCGTCGTCGGCTATCGCTATATATAGCATCTGGCCATCGGTTCTTGCCGATATCCTGATCTTTCCAGCCTCTTCCTTCGGCCCGAGCCCGTGCCTGACCGCATTCTCGACCATGGGCTGGAGGATGAACGACGGCACAAGCGTCTCGGTGAGGTCGATTTCAGGAGAAAGATCCCATTTTATGCCTATCTTGTCTCCGAATCTGACCTGGCAGAGCAGGTAGAATTCGTTTACGATCATGATTTCCCTGGACAAGGGCACAAGAAGCTCGTTGCTTGAGAGCGCATAATGGAACAGCTTCCCGAGCGCGCCAATGAGCCTTTCCGTTTCTTTTGCATCCTCCTTTCCTGCCATATGCTTTATGACATTGAGCGTGTTGAAGAGGAAATGCGGGTTTATCTGGCTTCTGAGCTGCTGCATCTTCTCCCTTTCAAGAAGGTTCTGCAGCTCCAGTGTCTCAGTCTCCTTCCTATGCAGCATGCTTTCCATCTCCTGCTTCTCCTCAAGCAGCTCGACCCGCTCCTTAAGCGACCTCTTCATCACATTGAAGGATGATGCGAGCCTGCTGAGCTCGTCGTTGCCTTTCTCATCGAGATCCTGTATTCCGAATTCAGATCGGCTTACCGCCTCGCTCGCCCTCTCCATTGCAAGCATCGCCTTTAAGATCCTTATGAGGGTGAACATGACTATGACGGCTGAAATGGAACAGAGGGTGAATGTGATGCTCTCGATCAGATTAACGGTTTCGTTGAGCCCCAAGATTCTGGAAAACGACTCCCTGCTGTCCAGTATCGCCTGCTCGAGAAGCTCCCTGCAATATGTTCCAAGATATCCCCAAGCCGGAGCCAGCTTGCCGTAATACAGCTCTGTGGCATCGGAGGTATTCCCGTTCAGAAGATATGAAAACAGGCTTTCCGTGGTCTCTTTCACGTATTGGAACGTGGTATTTACAGCATTTGCAAGCAGATACTGTTCCCTGGAGAGCTTCTTTACATCCTTTTCTATTATTGATATCTCCTCTTCCATAGTTATTATGTCGTGCCGGATATCGGACATCAGGCTGGCAGGGTTGCCGTAATCCCATCTGTGGTTCTCGAAAAGAGAGACCGCATCCTCTGTGGCATGCAGAAAACCGCTTATGGCCTGTATGTTGTGCATTTCGCTGTCCAGCGGCTCCATGACCCTTACCTTCTGGAACCTGTTTATGCCCAGCTCCGCCACCAGGGCGATGATGAAAACGGAAAGGAAGAAAACCGTCCGAAACAATATGCTATGGTTGATTTTCTTCTCCTTATGCAAAATCCCGCCTCCGTATAGATGGAATTTTAACATACTTTCACAATGAAATCCCGTAAATATTGCGATAATGAGGATACCATGGTAGTGTAAGTTCAGAACAGCGGCCCGTCGGATGCGGCCGAAGGAGCATTTTATGAAAATGAGCGTGTATCTGGATGAGAAGACCTTCCGTTCTTTTACGGTTTTCGACATACTCTCCCGCCGTAAATATTGGAAAAGCCCGGTGATCTTCGCTTCCATAATGACCTTTTCCGCATTGATCTGTTTTCTGATGCACAGCATAGACGGCGCGGTGCTTCTGGGCGTTGTGCTGGCTGTAATCGGGCTGGGGATGCCTGTGATATACTTCACCACATTCTTCAGCTCCCTGAAGAAACAGGTGAAGCTCCAGAAGCTTGATCCGCCGAGAAATGTTTACAATGTCGAATTGGCCGATAAAGCAGATGGAATCATTGTTAGCAATGAAAAGGAGCATGCCTCTTACAAGTGGAAGGATGCCTGGAAGGCCTACAGAAGTGCTGATGCAATCTATCTTTTCATCACAAGCGAGCGTGGCTTCATACTTCCGTATTCCTCTATGAAGGAAGGGGATGATGCCCTGTGGTGGTCCTTTATTGCCGCACATCTTGGAAAAGAGAAGTGCATCGACCTCTGCAAGAAATGATTTTCATCCGCAATTGGCGGAAAACCATGCGGATGCAGTGTCATGGACCGCGATTATGAAATATAATCATGCATCATGATAGAGAATATTAAAGTCATCGGTGCGAAGGTCCATAATCTTAAGAATATCAATGTCGATATCCCTCTTAATAAGAAGGTTGCCATAGCCGGGGTATCCGGATCCGGCAAATCCTCCCTTGCCCTGGGCATACTGTATGCAGAAGGCTCCAGGCGGTATCTTGAAAGCCTTTCCACATATACCCGGAGGCGCATGACGCAGGCTGAGCGCGCCCTTGTGGATGATGTGCTTTATATCCCTGCCGCCCTGGCTTTGCGCCAAAGGCCGGGCGTGCCCGGAATACGGAGCACCTTCGGCACCAGCAGCGAGCTTCTCAATTCCCTGCGCCTGATGTTTTCCCGTCTTGCTTCCCACCCGTGTCCGAACGGCCATTATATGGCTCCGTCGATGAACGTGGCGCTCGGCAGCGAATATGTCTGCCCCGTATGCGGTGCGCATTTCTACGGCCCCAGCGCGGAGGATCTGGCTTTCAACAGCTATGGCGCCTGCAGAAGATGCGACGGCACCGGAATCATCAGGACCGTGGATATATCCTCACTCGTTCCAGATCCGTCGCTTTCGATAGAAAACGGTGCGGTGGCCCCTTGGAATTCGCTCATGTGGTCTTTGATGGTGGATGTCTGCAGAGCCATGGGAGTGAGGACCGACATACCTTTTAAAGATCTTACTGCTGAAGAGAAGGAGATCGTCTATGACGGGCCTGCGGTGAAAAAGCATATCCTTTACAAATCAAAAAAAGGAGAGGACTTTGCCGAGCTGGATTTCACATATTACAGCGCGGTCCGCACGGTGGAGAACGCCCTTTCAAAGGTGAAGGACGAGGCGGGCATGAAGAGGGTGGAGAAATTCCTTAAGATGGACAGCTGTCCCGACTGCCATGGCACCAGGCTTTCAGAAAAGGCCCGTGCGCCGAGAATCCTCGGCCTCAGTCTTGCCGATGTGACGGCGATGACGCTTTCAAATGCGTCAGAATGGGTGAAGTCGGTTCCGCCATCGCTTCCTTGCGAGATGCGTCCGATGGCAGAGAACATCGTAGAATCCTTTCTTGATAACGCCCGCCGGCTTTTGGACCTCGGGCTTGGCTATCTTGCTTTGGACAGGGCTTCCAACACCCTATCCACAGGAGAAAGGCAGAGGGTGCAGCTTGCCCGTGCGGTGAGAAACAGGACCACCGGGGTCCTTTATGTATTGGACGAGCCGTCGATCGGGCTTCATCCTGATAATATCGAAGGCCTGAAGGCTGTGATCGACGATCTTGTCAAGGATGGCAATTCCGTCGTGCTCGTCGACCATGACATACAGATATTGAAAGCCGCAGACTGGATGATAGAGCTTGGGCCTGAGGCCGGAGCTAAGGGCGGATATGTAATAGCAGAGGGGAATATCGGAAATATCATGAGAAACAAGGATTCGATGATCGCTCCGTTTCTCAGCATCAAAGCCGGAGCTGCAGGATGTGGAGAATATGATCCTGAAAAACTTTTTTCCATCGGGAGAATACATCTCTCTACAGACTGCATCCATACTGTCAAGCCTCTAGAGGCGGATTTCCCGAAGGGACGCCTTTCCGTCATAACCGGCGTATCTGGAAGCGGGAAGACGACGATGATACTTGAAAGCCTTGTTCCTGCCTTGGAGGCCTTGGTAAAAGGCGGAAAGCTCCCGCCTCATGTCAAGGCTTTAAAAGCGGAAGGGATCAAGCATGTCAAGCTCATAGATGCGACCCCGATAGGGATAAACATACGCTCTACTGTTGCAACCTATGCCAATGTGCATGATGAGCTCAGAAAGATGTTTGCAAGGCTTGCCAAATCGAAGGAGCAGGGATATAAGGCAGGCGATTTCTCCTACAACACCGGAAAGCTCCGCTGCCCTGTATGCGACGGCACGGGCTCTGTGAGCCTGGATGTGCAATTCCTTCCTGATGTGGACATCCCATGCCCGGAATGCAAAGGCTCGCGTTACAGCAAGGACATTGAGAAGATCAAGTATGTCAACGCCATGGGAGAGGAGTATTCTTTGAACGAGCTCATGGCGATGGATGTGAACGGCGCCTTGGAGGCTATTACGGGCCATAAGCTCATCACAGAGCGTCTTGAGATACTCCGCGGGCTCGGGCTTGGATATCTGACGCTCGGTGAGGAGACCCCGGGGCTTTCTGGCGGAGAGGCCCAGCGGCTCAAGCTGGCAAGCGAGATGGGGCGCAGCCAGAGCGATTCCGTCTTTGTTTTCGACGAGCCTACGATAGGGCTGCATCCTCTTGATGTCCAGACGCTGATGAAGGTTTTCCAGAGCCTTATCGACAACGGGGCGACAGTGATTGTAATAGAGCATGACCTCGATGTCATAAGGAAGGCCGATTACATAATCGACATGGGCCCTAAAGGAGGATATGAGGGGGGATGCATCGTCGCATCCGGCCCTCCCTCTGCGATAAAAGCCTGCACAAGCTCGATCACAGGCAAATATATCTGAATGAAAACGGCCTGCCCGGAGGCAGGCCTCATTCAAAGCTCCAGGCGTTACTGGGGCTGCTTGCCGATGTATGCAAGGATTCCGCCGTCGACGTAAAGCACATGGCCGTTGACGAAGTTGGATGCATCGCTTGCAAGGAACACAGCCGGTCCCTGGAGGTCTTCTGTCTTGCCCCAGCGGTTTGCAGGGGTTTTTGCGAGGATGAACTCGTTGAAGGGGTGTCCCGGGGTCCTTAAAGGAGCGGTCTGCGGAGTCTCGATGTATCCAGGTCCGATGCCGTTGCACTGGATGTTGTATGCTCCGTATTCGCTGGCGATGTTCCTGGTGAGCATCTTGAGTCCGCCCTTTGCCGCGGCATAGGCGCTTACAGTCTCTCTTCCGAGCTCGCTCATCATGGAGCAGATGTTGATGATCTTTCCGTGGCCCTTTTCAATCATGTAGGGGATGACGGCCTTTGATACGATGAACGGTGCGTTGAGGTCGACATCGATGACCTTCCTGAAATCGGAAGCGCTCATCTCGAGCATCGGGATCCTCTTGATGATGCCTGCATTGTTCACGAGGATGTCGATTGAGCCGAACTCGTCGACGATCTTCTTCGCTGTCTCGGCCACTGCAGCCTCGTCGGTTACGTCGCAGACGTACCCTGCTGCATCGATTCCGGCTTCCTTGTAAGAGGCAAGCCCCTTGTTCACAAACTCCTGGTTGATGTCGTTGAACACCACCTTGGCTCCTGCTTCATGGAATGCCGAGGCGATTGCGAATCCGATCCCGTAGGAAGCTCCGGTGACCCATGCCACTTTCCCTTTAAGGGAGAAATCACTCATTTTCATAATTACGTTCTCCTATTGTTATCTCAAATCTTTTGTTTCAATCCAGTCCTGGTCGTCATAGGCCCTGTTCTCGCCGCACATCGACCAGATGAATGTGTAGTTGCTCGTGCCGCATCCGGAGTGGATCGACCAGCTCGGGTTGATCACAGCCTCGTCGTTGTGCATGATTATGTGCTTTGTCTCCGAAGGCTCGCCCATGAAATGGAACACCACATCGTTTTCCTTTATGTCGAAGTAGAAATATACCTCCATCCTTCTTTCGTGGGTGTGCACAGGCATGGTGTTCCATACAGATCCCTCCTCAAGATGGGTCAGCCCCATCGAGAGCTGGCAGGTCTCGAGCACATCCGGATGGATGTACTGGTTGATGGTCCTCTCGTTGCTGGTGCTCTGCGAGCCGAGGTGCTTGTGGATCGCCTTCTCATAGGGGATGTGCACAAGCGGGCATGCCTTATGGGCAGGGGTGGTGCAGATGTAGAATTTTGCCGGTTTTTCCTTGCTGTTCGAGCCGAAGACGACCTCTTTTGTTCCCATCGGGATGTAAAGGCAGTCGTAGTTGTTCATCTTGAACTGCTTGCCGTCGGCCTTGATGTATCCGTCTCCGCCGATGTTGATTACTCCCATCTCCCTTCTTTCAAGAAGATAGTGCGCTCCGAAGTTTTTCCAGCAGTCGATGTTCTTGTCTGCCTTGAGCTCGCCTGAAACCGGCATGGCCCCCATGACGACGATCCTGTCGACGTGGGAGTATACTGCGGAAACATCATCGGCCCTGAAGATGTCCTTGATCAAAAACTCATCCCTGAGTTCATCCGTTGTCATTCTCTTGAATGGCTCTTTTCCTGTTGAATAGCGGATATCCATGGTTTTCTCCTTATCTATCATTCCTTATTATAATTTCTAAAATATCCGGAGTAGCGTCCGTTGCTCCTTTCCCTTATTCGCCTGATGCCGCCCTCAAGGTGGCAGGAGATGATCCCCTCGGCATCCTTCTCGTCCCTCTGCCTTATCATGGCAAGCATTTTCTTATGCTCGTCGACTATCGAGATGAAGTCCTTTACTTCCACTATGTCCAGCATCCTCAGCCTGGTGTAGTGCACGTTGTTCTGCAGCATGGACCAGATATAGGCATTGTCCGTCTTGGAAAAGAAATAGCTGTGGAAGGCGGTATCGAGCGCATAGAATGCGGGCGCCTCGAAATTCGAGGACAGCAGTATCTCCTGCTTCCTTATTATATGCTCGAGATCCTCTATCATGAATGCGTCAGCCTGCTTCATCAGCGCTTTAAGGATTTTCGCCTCGACAACTGATCGGAGGAAAATCATCTGCTTGGCGATGCTGAAGTCGATCAGCGACACCTTCGTATACTGGTATGGGGCGATATCCACCAGGCCCGCATCGCTCAGCCTCTGTATCGCTGTGCGCACAGGCGTGCGGCTGGAAGAAAACCTTTCGCAGATCCTGTTTTCAGCCATATCATCCCCGGGCTTGAGCACGAGGGAGAGTATCTCATCCCTCAGGGTATCGTAGATGTAGCTTGTCATGTCTTTGACCATGTTTTCTTTCCTATGGCTATAGGATAAGGTGCATTTTCAGATTTGTAAAGAAAAATTTTATACAAATTTTAAGTTTGTATACAAAAAATAAGATTGATATCAATTATCCATTCAAATTGCGCATTTCCTGAATAAATTTTTACTGTTCTATTGACATAAATCTTATTGTAAGGTACTTTAACTAGGCTTATCGACGCAGGGTAGAGCAGTTGGCAGCTCGTCGGGCTCATAACCCGGAGGCCGTAGGTTCGAGTCCTACCCCTGCTATATTATAACTCCTGTTGCTGGAGTTATTTTTTTTGTATTTGCGATGTTTTATATTTGAGGCCGCCTCTTCAGGTTGCCGTTTCTTTCTCCTGAAGGCGGAGCATTACCGCAGAAGGTTTCGCAAATTTTTCCTGCATCAATTCGATCGTCCTGGAAGATATGCCTGAAACTCTGAGGACGTATGGAATGTTTCCAATAAGCAGATGGCATCAGCTTATTTTCCAACATCTTTTTTTTACCAAACCCGAGCTTATAAAAAAGCTGGGATAATTTTTCTCCATATTGCTGTAATTCTTCAAGGCTTGGTTTGAATAATTTATCCATATCGCATCCTTCAAATTTATAGTTCTTTTCCAAAAGGAATTGGAGTTCTCATTTGATGGGCCTTCCTGAATATGATTCTGTTTTCTGTTTATTCAAGATTTCAGCCAATGGCTGCAGCTTGTGTTCGAAGATAGGAGTTGGAAGATAACTTTCAATGTCTCCAATTTTTTTTATGTTTGGAAATTTTTCCTGCAGATGCATGAACCTTCCTACTTGTGTCTTGGCACATACAACAGCATTGCAGCCTCTGGCAATCGAAGTGATTTCCGCAGCCGTGAGCGTTTTGGGGATTATCGTGTGGTATCCAAGTTCTGTTAGGCTGCGTTCATATTTTAATGCCAGATCCTCCTTTTCCTGGAAGATGGCAACAAGTTTTGATGTGTTGGATTCGTATGAATTGACGATTCCTGACTTAGTAAGTATACTTTGATTGTCGGAAGGTGAAATTCCTTTTGGCGATAAGTACTTATCAACAGGGACAGTACACGTGACTGCGCTTGCCGGAATTGGACCGGGTAGTCGATCTCTCACTCCTGTCCCTAATTTTATGTCTTCAAAGTATCCTTTGTTTTCACCATCGTAAATGCAGAACCCATTATCGTAAAGCCGGGTGAAAAATTCATTCGGGGAGTTGTCTTTTTCATATCCGCTTACTACGATCGCCCCTCCGTCGAGAACACTCTTGATATCTATCTTCATTGCTATAACTATCGGATTGTTCCGTCCTTCGATTTCCTTACATGCGATTATTGAGGAATTTGGTTTCGTATTTGACCGGAAGATCATATCAGGATCTGAAAGCATGATCGGTAAAGAAAGAAGCTCAGGAAGATTCAAATCATGCATATTCCTATATGCAGCAGTGGTCTTTTCCTGTCCGAAACCTACCATATGAGGAATATTTCTTGGAATAAGTTCTACTGTCCCGGAAGGGATTCCTAAGAATCTAAAGACGCATGGTATTTTCCCGATGATTAAAGTTTTAGTCATCCCTTCTATTTTTTTGGTACTATCCAAACTAAGCAGATAATAAAGATTTGAAACTTGATTCCCATAAATTTGCGATTCTTCCAAATTTGGTTTGAATAGTTTATTCATAACTATTAATTCCGTTTGTCTTGGTTCTGATTAGCTTTTTCCTGTATACATGCCGCTTTTTTAGATTCTTCCTGATTGCTCACCCGGCTAAAAAAACTGATACGGATGTTTTGCAGAAGTTAAGAACTGACGATGATGGGAGTATCGGATAGAAGCGATACATAGAAAAAGCCCTTGCTTCTATGATTCAGATTCTATGTGAGTTGTATTCCTCGCTGAAACGCGACAAGGCTTCCCTTGCAGCCAAAAGAAAGAAGACGGGAAGGAAGCTCGTAGCCATGCAGGGCGAGAACATTAAAGGATGGCAAAAGGGGCTGTTCGGCAGGCAGGTGCAGAACTCCGCGCTCGGTACACTGAAGATCAAGCTGATGTCCAACCCGCATGTCCTTGTGATAGACAGGTTCTTTCCCTCTTGCAGGAGAGCTTGAATCATCCTGCACCCATGCGGAACACATGGGTACTCCGGCAAAGCGGAAGTCAGACTTCGATTCCTCCTATGAGGGGTGGAAGCATTCTACGTTGAAACCGGAAGCTCCATCTTCAAGCGTAAGCTAAGGTGGAGTAGTTCACTGTATTTATGCCTTTTTATCTGCTATCATGAGCGTATGGTAATTAGGAAAATCGAAGGAGATGGATTAAAACGTATAGCCCCCCTTTTTAAAAAGATTTTCACCGATTGTTTCTCATCCCATCCTGTATTTGAAGATGCTGTACGGGGAGAAATTGTTTATGCAGCTTTCATCAAAGATGAGGTTGCCGGCTTTGTTTCTGTTTGGCAGGAGGATTCGTTCATACATTTTCTCGCTGTCGATGACACGTACCGCATGATGGGGATTGGACGCAAGCTGGTGGGGCATGTGGAAAAAACATTCGGCCGTCCCTTATCCTTAAAATGCCTTAAGGCTAATACCGGTGCGGTAAGCTTTTACACGGGCTATGGCTTCAAGGCCATATCGGAGGGTGATTGCCCTGACGGACGATACATATGTTTTCTTCTTAAGTGAATTTCTGGCAAGATACACCCATCGTCGTATCTTTATCATTATTTTTACCTAATGTATATCTTTTTATCGATAATAGGTGTATCCTTTTTCCGGTATCTTTATTTATTTAACCGGGGTGTGATGGTGGAAGTGTTGGAGGAGAATAAAAATGTATCTGCTTGTTTTACTTTTCTTTTTCTGCATCTGGGCGGGTCTTCTTGTCTATTCCCGATCCGGTTCTGCCGGAACATTACCTATAGTAATCTGCTTTTCAGCCTCTGTGACAGCCTTTTTCCTATTCGTCCTATACGCTGAGGACATATTGTTTGTTTGATGTAAGAAGGCACCCTGCGGTGCCTCCTTTCAGTTTTTGAAGCTATGGATCGGTGCTGGGATCCTTCCGCCCCGGTCGATGAATTCCTTGCAGCTATATGTGTTGACAGCCATTATCGGCGCTGAGCCCAAGAGCCCCCCGAATTCCGCCGATTCTCCGACACCCTTGCCCCAGACGGGTATCAGGCGCGCCGCGGTGGTTTTCTGATTTATCATTCCTATCGCCATCTCATCTGCGATTATGCCGCTTATCGTGGATTCTGGCGTGTCTCCCGGTATTGCGATCATGTCAAGGCCGACGGAGCATACGCATGTCATCGCCTCCAGCTTCTCTATGTTCAGCGAGCCTTTTATGACCGCATCGATCATTCCATGATCCTCGCTTACCGGTATGAAGGCCCCGCTCAGCCCGCCGACTGATGGGCTGGCCATTATGCCGCCTTTCTTGACGCTGTCGTTCAATAGCGCAAGCGCCGCGGTTGTTCCCGGCGCCCCCACCTTCTCCAAGCCCATTATCTCCAGGATCTCTGCGATGCTGTCCCCGATGGCGGGCGTGGGTGCAAGAGAGAGATCGACGATCCCGAATGGGATGTCAAGCCTGCGGCTGGCTTCCTGCGCCACCAGCTGCCCAAGGCGTGTGATCTTGAATGCCGTCTTCTTGATCACTTCGCAGAGCTCGCAGAAATCAAGGCCCTTTGCATGCTCTAGCACGGTCTTGATCACCCCGGGCCCGCTTACTCCGACGTTTATCACATTATCGGTCTCCGTGACACCGTGGAACGCGCCGGCCATGAACGGATTGTCATCCGGGGCATTGGTGAACACCACGAGCTTTGCGCACCCGATGCTGTCGCGCTCCCGGGTGTTGTAGGCGGTATCCTTTATGATTTTCCCCATCAGCTTGACTGCGTCCATGTTGATTCCTGTCTTCGTGGATCCAAGGTTTACCGAAGCGCAGACGTTGTCGGTTGCGGCAAGCGCTTCAGGAATGCTTCTGATCAGAAGCTCTTCCGATCTGGTCATGCCTTTTGCCGGCAGGGCCGAGAATCCTCCGAGGAAGTTGACCCCGACCTTCTTTGCGGCCTCATCAAGCGTTTTTGCGATTTTCACATAATCCTTTTCGCTTTCGCATGCCGATGATCCGATTATCGAGATCGGAGTGACGCTTATGCGCTTGTTGATGATAGGTATGGCATATTCCTTTTCTATCTGGCGTCCTACTTTTATGAGATCCTTTGCTGTGCCGGTGATCTTGGCATAGATGTTCTCGCAAAGCGTATCAATATCGTCGGTGATGGCATCAAGCAGGCTGATGCCCAGGGTTATGGTCCTCACATCGAGATTCTCCTTCTCGATCATGCGGTTTGTTTCGATTACTTCGTTTATGTTGATCATGCTAGATCCTCTGCATTTTGATGAATATGTCTTCCCTCTGAAGCTTGATTATGACCCCGATATCCCTGCCGAGCTTGTCCAATTCGTCGGATAGTGTGTTGAAGTCCTTCTTCGCGTTGTTCGTATCCGTGATCATCATCATGTTGAAGTATCCCTGCACGATCGTCTGGCTGATGTCAAGGATGTTGATGTTGTTGTCCGCAAGATATGTGCAGACCCTGCTTATGATGCCTACCTGGTCCTTTCCGACCACGGTGATGATTGATTTCTGCATCTCTTTTCTCCGTGTTGTTTTGGCTTTGTTATCTTGGATTATATTATAAACAGATGAATAATGAAACCTTCCCCTTTTGCGTAAGCTCCTGTTTTCCCGTCCATTAGGAAGCCTTGCTTATATTCCTTTTTTTTCTTATTCTGTCTGAAATATAAAGTATTGTGGCATAAGATTATATTATTAATAAGTAAAACTAATTATATCAGTTTTCCCCAATTTTTTCTCTGATTTGCTTTTCTTTGCCTTTCTCCGTGTGGTAAAATTAAGGATATTCATTTTCAGGTCCAAGCGGAAAAAGGGACATTTCCAGGCGGATCTGTTAATTATTGAAACCGATCTTAGGAGGCTGTTTATTGAGAAGAAAGATATTGACTGTGATGATCAAGCCTGCAGGAGGCGCGTGCAATCTCAATTGCGCTTACTGCTTCTACAAGGATGAGGAGAAAAACCGCTGCGTGCCCGAGCGCGGCGTGATGAGCGAAGAGATTGCGCGCTCTCTGATAGAAAAGAGCGCGCAGGCAAGCGAGACTGTGCTTTTTTTGTTCCAGGGAGGAGAGCCGACCTTGGCCGGCCTGGGATTTTTCGAGCGCTTCATAGCCATGGAAAAGGAGCATCCGGAAACCAGGTTTTTCCATTCCCTGCAGACGAACGGGGTTGTTATCGACGATAAATGGGCGGACTTTTTCAAGGATAACCATTTTCTGATCGGCGTTTCCCTTGACGGCGGTCCGGCCATAAACAACATCTACCGTTTGGATAAGGATGGAAATCCGACATATAAGTATGTCAATTCCGCTACCAGGATCCTTGAGCGTCATCAGGTTGAATTCAACATCCTTTCGGTCGTTACTGCAGAGCTTTCCGACAATGCTAATTATGCTTGGAACTTCCTTGTCGGGCACAATTACATGCATCAGCAGTACATCCCGTGCATGGATCCGATCGGATCTGACGGGAGCGAGAAATATCATCTTTCATCGGAGTCCTACGCGCGTTTTTTGTGCAGGCTTTTTGACCTCTGGTATGAGAGCATGGCGAACGAGACCTATGTTTCTGTACGTTCTTTCGAGAATTTCATGGACATGATCATGGGCTACAAGCCTGAGAGCTGCGACATGTGCGGCAAATGCAACATATCTTATGTCGTGGAAGCCGATGGCGCTGTCTACCCATGCGATTTCTATTGCCTGGATAAATATCATCTTGGAAATATCGGAGATGATGATTTTGCCGCTCTGGATGCGAAGAGGAAGGCAACCGGGTTTATCGAAGAAAGCAAGAAGCTTCCTTCTGACTGCCGGAGCTGCGAGGCCTATGTGATATGCCGCGGCGGCTGCCGGAGATACAGGGACGAGGCTGGACGCTACCGGTTCTGCGGAGCCATGAAGACGTTCTATTCCTATGCGGGAAACCGCATGATCGATCTGGGGCGGAAGGTCAAGGATTCGATGCATATGAGTTTTTCGGCTTACATAGCCGGATACAGCAACAAATAGCCTTTGTTGACAAATGCGCTTGGGCAATTTAGAGTACAGATAGTTATGAAAGTTATTAAAGGGGTCTTTAAGGCGGTTGTCCTGATTGTTTGCATTGCACTGGCTGCAGCTGCAATCTACATGGCCTACATCTTTGTCACCTCCGGGTTCAACACATCGGCTGTCGAGCATGAGGTCGAGGTCATGAAGGTCAAGGCCGAATCGTTCTTTTCAGATGAGGCCGGCGTCATCGAGGATAAGATCGGATCCTCGGCTGAAAGCGTGACAAAAGCTTTGGAAAATGCCGGAGACAAAGCAGGAGAAGCCATCGGAGGCTTGGGCGGAAAGGTCGAGGAGCTTGTGGAAAGCGTCGGAGACAAGATCAGCGGAGATTGAGCATATCCCTTATATGGCAGCATATGAGGGGTTTTGTTTTTCAGGAGGAACCATGACTGTTGAACAGCTGTTGCAAGATAGGATTTTTGTAGTTGCCGGAGATACGGTAAACGAGGAAAAATATGCTTTCAAGATAAAAAAGGCGCTGCTTGATGCAGGCTATGCTGTCTTTTCTGTTGGAAAAGAGCTTGCATCCATTAATGATGTTTCTTCAGATTTCGATGTGCTTGATCTCTGCATCCACCCTGTAAAGGGTCTTGAGCTCATCAAGTCCTGCTCAAAGAGGATACCGGCAGTGATAATACAGCCTGGAGCAGGGAGCGACGAGATCAAAGCATTATTGGATGAGAAAAACATCCCATTTGTCGATGGATGTGTTTTGAGAGGGCTTGAAGCAATAGGTAAGCTTTAAATCATTCCGAACTAGGTATATAAATTACAATTACATATAACAGAAAAGTCATATTTGTACCAGGCTTTTTTTCTGATATAATCCTGTCATGGACATTGTGATAATTGGAAACGGCATAGCCGCCCAGCGTGCCGTAATGGAGATTTTCAAACAGGAGGGACAGCATTCTGTTGCTGTCGTAGAAGGAAAGGAGCCCGGACCTTATCCTCGTCCCAGGCTCCCTGAATATATAAAAGGCGGAATGGAAAGGAAATTCTTCGAGGCTGATTTTTTCGGGGCCTATGAAAAGAAAGGCTTGAAAAGGATCGGCTCCAGATGCGTTTCCATTTCAAGGGATGAGCGCAGGATCCGTCTCGAGGACGGTGCGGACATAGCTTATGACAGGCTCATTCTTGCAACCGGGGCGAAGGCTAACAGGCTTGCTCTTGCCAATGGGGACGCAGAGGGCATTTTCACGCTCAGAAGCCTCCATGATGCCGACGAGATAATTTCATGCATTGAAAAAGGCGGCTCCCGTCCTGTTGTGATCGGAGCCGGGCTGCTCGGGCTCGAGGCCGCCCTTGCCGTACGGGAGAGAAGCGGAAAGGATGTGCAGGTCGTGGAGACTGCCGGCTATCTTTTGCCGCGCCAGTTCGACGAGGCCTCTTCTTTATATCTGGAGAAGCTGCTGAATGGTAAGGGGCTGTATTTCTCAAAGGGGGCATCTCCTTCGGAATTCAGAAAAAAGGACGGCTCCGTTTCCTCTCTTGAGCTGAAGGACGGAAGGAGCTTGGAGTGCGATATGGCCGTCCAGGCAGTCGGGGTTGCTCCGGAAAAGGATCTTGCGCTTCAATGCGGCCTTTCCTGTTCCCGGGGCGTTGCCATAGACAGCGCAGCGCGCACAAGCGATCCGTTTATCTTTGCCGCTGGCGATGTTGCGGAATATAACGGGCTATGTCCCGGCCTTGTATATTTTGCAAACGAAAGTGCTAGGGTCGCGGCATTGAATGCGCTTGATATGGGCGCTGAAATGAACCTGCCATCCCCTGGAGCCTACATTTCCTGCGCAGGCATCGATGCCTACAGCCTTGGTGATTTTTCTTCACAGAACGAGAGGGTTGAATTTATCAAGCAGGGCAGGATGGAGGCTGTTTTCCTTTCTGCGGATGGAATATTGAAAGGTGTGGTGGCCGTCGGGTCGAAGGCCAATATGCTTTCTTATCAGAAGGCGTTGGGCCTTCCATTTGACCGGACACTGATTTCCTGGGTGTGATTGTGTTTTGAAGCTGTTTTTTGCCTTCTGTCACAAATGGCATAGGGTTTTTCTTTTTTTGCTAAAACATATGTCATGAGTTTGAATTGTTAAAAATGAAAACTGAACTGACAAAAATAATTATTTTAAATAATAAATGAATTAATATCTTATATACAAAGGAGTTATAGAAAAGAATCAACTAGGGGGGGGGGGGCCCTTCAAAAAGACTAAAACTTATGACATAAATATCAAAAAATTTATTGACAAGGCATATGTACGGCATTAATCTAAACAAAAGATGTGGCAGTGGATGGTTTTTTATGGGGTAAGTTTTATCCCATTTTTTCCTATGCGTTCATCCAGATACAAGTGAGGTTCTTATGAGGAAGAAGACTTTGTTTGCTCTGGTGCTCACTATTATGTTTTTATTGACACCAAGCGTTTTCGCTTATCAGTTGTCGCCGTTGAACGTGACATACGATCCGACAGGTTCAAACTCACAGAAGGTATATACGATCATCAATGATTCCGATAGTCCTATTGCCATTGAGTTGAAAGCTGTAAAAAGGAATATAGATCTTGACGGTCAGGAATATTTGGAGGATGCTTCGAATTATTTTCAGATACAGCCGGCAAAAACCATAATCAAACCTCAGTCTTCACAATTGATTCGTGTTCAATACCGAGGTCCTAAAGCAATAACGAAAGAGCAGTCATTCAGGATCATTTCCGAACAGATACCATTTTCTTCCGGGGCAAGCCAACAAGAAAAAGGTCAGATGATTAATTTCTTGTTTGTTTATTCCACAAGTGCTTATGTAAAACCTAGTAGGATTATCGAGAAGGTTGAGGCATCAATTTCTGAGACTTCAGAAGGGAAGCTTGAGATAATTTTTGAAAATACGGGTAGTGTTCATCAGATGCTAAACGATCTGAAGGTCACAATAAAAGGAGATTCGGGAGCTCAATATACACTTACCGATGATGAGATGGGTGATATAAAAGGAGCAAATCTTCTTTGTTCATCAAAGCTTAGGATAATAATTCCTCGTCCGGATGTTCTTAGCGCCTCGGATAATCTTTCTGTTGATTTCTCATACAATTACAGGTATTCAAGCTGAGAGGAATAGGGGGTAGATGAAAGTGGACAGGAAACAGAAGAGATTACAATTTGTTCTTCTGCTGGCTATTGTTGCATTTTTTATTGTGGCAATGGCCCTTCTTGTCATGTTCATAACCTCAGAAGTATCCTTATTAGCAAACATTGGAATCATATCTGTCATCTTATTGCTGATATATGCCATCGTTGAATTATTTTTCTTCCGCCTTTCAATAACAGGTAAAAGTAAAAAAAGAAAGGAGGAACTTCATATAAGGAAATCCGTTGCGGTTTTCCTAGCAATATTTGCCTTTTCAGTTCTTGTCGCCGAGGTGTATCCTCCCTTTGCTGTTAATCCTGTCGAGACGGTTTTCCTCTTATTGGCTTTTTCGTATGCCGTTTCTGAGATCGTCGTTTATTTCCTTTGGTCGGGTGACGAAAAGAAAGAAGCTTATGAACAGCCCGTCAGGTTATCGGTCATAATGACCCTCTTTATGATCCTGATGCTGATAATGCTGGCCATTTTGTGTTATTTACAGCCGATGAAGGTATCTCCTGCGGTGGTTGCAGATGAAATCCGTGCCACAACTTTCATAACCCATCCCACAAGAGGTATTGAATCTGTAAACACCGAAGAAAGTGGGCGAAAAGAGAATGTCCCGGCGGCAGGAACTATTATTATAGATACAGTTGTAACAGCTGAACCTTATATTGAGGAAGAGAATTCCACTATTGAAGTGAAAGAAACGGAAATAGTGGAAGAACTTGAGAATTTAGAAGAACCCGATTCGTGTGCTGAACTGTTTGCGATTGTGGAGCCTGCGGAGCCGGTTGTTCCTTCCGTACCTCTGGCCGAGGTTATAAAAGCGGAAATAACCGATAGCTCTGCATATGTCTTTGTTGATCAGAATGATGATTTCTGGGCTGATTTCTATATTGCAGGAGAAAGTGAACTTCAACTCTTTGATGGAATATACTATATGGGTTTGTATGTTAATGATACATACTTCGGAGAGATAGAGACCATTTCTTCGTCCGGTATGATAACCGTCAATGCATCTGAATTGTATTCGTTCCTGCAGGATGTTCTTACGGATGAGGCTTTGTCCCGACTTGCGCTAACAACAAAAAAATATATAGATAGGACATATCTAATTGAGAATGGGGTGGATTGTGTAATTGATACGGATGCTTTCAAAGTGAAACTTGTCTTCAACCTTGAGGACATGCCGGTTCAGATCATAAGCATATCAGGATCTTCTTCCAGGGCTGCAACCAGGTCCTTTAGCGGAGGTGTATTGCTCGAACCGGCCAAATTCGTATTGCTCTCCGATTATAGGCTTTCTTCCTATTTTGATTTGGCGCCGATTGATAATTTTCCTTCGTCCCTTAGTTTTTATTTTTCATCCTATAATCGTTTCAGAATTCTTGGAATTGAAGGTACATTCAGTTACTCTTTTAATTTCAGCCCCGCTGATTTTAAATTTGATTTTAATTCTTATCGCATATATAGGGATTTCAGGGAACAGATGCTTCGTCTGTCGTTTGGTAATGTTTCAACGGATCTTTTATCTCCGAAAGGCACTGCCGTAGGAATAAGTTTGGAAAAATCTTCTTCGTATGCGGATCCGAATGCAAAAAAGAAAACCAATTATGAACAGGTTCTTGTCGTGGAAAAAGAATCGGTTGTGACGGTAATAAATGAAGGAAATGAAATATATCATAAAACCCTTCCTGCCGGTAAATACCGATTGCAGGATTTCATACTATATTCCGGAGCTAATTCAATAAAAATAATCGTTGCTCCTCTTGACGGCTCTCCAAGCAAGGAGATCGATGTCGATATAAATTACTCTTATTCTCTTTTGAATTCTGGGGAAATCTATTATGGATTAAGTGCAACAGCAGGCAGAAATCTTGTTGATTCATCATCCGTTAATGATCCTTGGGAATTAAGGATTCCGTTTTTCAACGGCAAAAGCATCGAATATGATTTCAGTGATTTTGTTCTCTCCGGGTACATACAGGCGGGGCTTAGCCAGGATTTGAGCATCAATACATCATTCGCGTTTGGAAATCAGTCTTTTTCGAACGGTTTCTTTAATCCCAGATTAAGCTTTGCCATGGAAATGACACATGCGAATATATTGGGAACAACAAAATATAATCTCAATATCAATGAAAACTATAAGGATGGGATATGGTCTGCTCCAGATATTTATGCCCGGATAAGCCATCAGGTTGTTTTAGGCCGAAAAGTGCTCAATTCAATGAATTTTGCGTTCACATATCAGAGTCCTGCGGATATGCGGATCAGCAACCGGCATAGGCTTTATTTATCATCTTCCTTTGCCGGCAGGATCGGTTTCATGAGTTGGTCTTTGGGGTTGAACGGTGGACTTTATACCGATTATCCGGACAGGTTTTCATGGGGGACTTCCTTTTCGACAAGCTTCACGCTCTCACGCAATTTGTATTTGTCTTTCTCCGGAGGATTAAATGGTACTGCTTTTGATTCGATATCTGCAACGGGAAGAGTAAGTGCGACTTTGAGTTTTGGAAATTCCAGAACCAGTCTTAACTATGGGAATAATTATGCGAATGCAGATTTCAGTATTTATGGAGATAAGTATTCTTTGACGGCAGGAACAAGCACCTCCGATATTACCATGTTCGATAAATACGATTTTGATGCCTCTGCTTCTTATTCCGGGGATATGTTTGGATTTAGTCTTTCTTTGGATGCTTATGAAAGATTCAGCAGAATACGTGGTAATGCTTCCATTTCGACCGGTACCGTATTTGCCGATGGGCTATTCACCATTTCAAATTATATGCCCTCTAATTTCATATTGATAAAGCAGGATGGAGGATTAAGGGGAAACAAATTGACCGTCGGCTCCATTGGCTATGCAAATTCCGATGAGATTCCATTGCTTTTCTCCACTGGATTATATACCGGCATATCGAAGGATAGAAATACGAGCCTATCGTTTAACAGCTACGATGATTCATCTTTCTCTATGGGAACAACGGTTGATGTGAATATCGCAGCGAGCGGAAAATATGGATATACATTAAGGATAAGCGCAGAAGAAAAGTATTCCGCATCTGGCATCGTCGTGTTGCCTGATTCGTCTCTTTGGATAAACGGTTCATCCCCGCTTTATGAGATTGATTCTGATTTTAATCTTATTTTAACAGAATTGTATGTGTTTACGGATGATGAAGGAAGATTTATTGCGACGGATTTGGATTGTGGAACATACGGCTTTGATGTGAATTTCGGTGAGTCTTGGTACTTGTATACTTTTACGGTATCCGAGGATTTCGACGGCTCGAAGATATATGTTTTTGACGAAGGGAGTTTCATAAGCAGTGATAAGCTTCCTTCTGTATACAGAGGGGCATACGGCTATTCAGATGGGGCGTTGGTAGAAAATGACGAGTTTTGGAATATGCTTTATCCCGATGCCTGGGGGGATTTATGAAACGTGTTTTATTATTATTCTTGACTATCTTTATAACTGCTCCCATTTTTTCTGCTAGCAGCTCTACCAGCGATACGACAGAATTCCGCATCAGCGCATATAAGATACTTGCAAACGAACCTTATCTCAAGATGTATGCGGTCTCTGCGCTTAATTACAATCTTGATTCGATTGATACCTCCACGCTCATACCTTTGGATATGACAGATTACCTGTCGGTGCTCGATTCGAAATATTTAGGTGCTGTTGCCAGCGACATCCCGTCTGAAGTTCTATTCAGTTTCCGTGTAGAAGGCAATGTCGCTGGACAATATTCGGTAACGGTTGGAATGTCGTATTTCCGTAAGCAGTTTTCGGACCCTGAGCATGTGTATCAGGATGACGAACAAGTGAGAATATCATACAAAGTGGTCAATTCCAATGTGGTTTTCCAGACTGCAAATACAACTTCATCGGAAGACGGATTTGTAGTATCGCTGAACGAAGATGCCGATGAAAACCGATTGACGTGGTCGGTGGAAGATGACAGCGGGAATAAAAAGATGACAGGCCGTTATTCGGATGATATCTGGATCACACGTGCCGGTGTTGCCGTGGTGCTTGATAAACAGGATTATGAGAATTGTCAATACGGTCTCTATTTTTCCGATGTCACCATAACGCTGGAGGTGGGTTGATAATGAAAAAGTTAATCATTCTTCTGGCATGTTGTTTCCTGACATTCTCATTATTTTCCTTGGATGTGACGACCAAGCGGATTTCTCTCCAGGGGGGCATAGATAGGATTTTGGAGGTTGATATCGACCCGATTGCTTCTCAATCCCAATCATATATCGCCGGCATGCCTTTTAATGTTTTGGACTCGCAAGTGCAATATAACCTTAATTCAAATGGACGTATCATTGCATATTGGAACCTCCTGTCCAATTTCCCGGATTTCAAGATGATTATCGAAGCGCAGCCGCTGCACCATGAAACTGTGGACTTGTCTGCTGCAGATGCGAAAATTCTCCCGTATATTCTGACTTTTTCATATTCTATGGCACTTGCATCCGAGCAGAATTCCATAGAGTCCTCATTCTGCATCGATCTTGAATCGGATGCGTCGCAGAATGGAGTGACTTTCATATCTGAAGATCTGGTGACAAGATATAGAAAATACGAAGTATCAATTTTATCTTCTTCTATTGCAGGCTCGGAGCAATATGCAAATTACAGTGGGATATTGGAAGGCCAGATCGCTTTCAAATTCACGCAGGCCTCATCTTCAAAAGTCGCATCTTCCGATTATCCTGCTGGTTTGTACGAGGCTTATGTGAGGGTAACGTTGGAGGCTGTGGAATGAAAAAGATTCTGATGCTGGTTTTGATGTTTTTGTGTTTTGGTCTTGTGTTTGCCGCAACTCCGATGGTTCTGACACCTTTCAGCGGAGGCTCTGGCGTTCCGATGGCAAGCACTTCATATCCTTCCAGACAGGGGCTTGAGGAGCTTGAATTCAACGGTGGCGGCTTGGATCAAGTGACAAACAATTCGATATATGTCAATGACAATATTATCGGAATGGGTGTATATGACGTAGAGGGTATAAACAATTTGGAGTCTTTGACAATAACGATAGATATCGTATGCCCGACAAGCTTCATGTTCGTCTCGCAAACCAACTCCCTTTTCAGAAGGCCGTTTGAAATTGCTGTATATTTGAAATATGAGTATTACTCTGACGGGGCTTCAGGAAACGCTGATGGACAAATGATTTATAATATCGGGTCTGGAATAAATAATATCACTCTCAACAAAGATTATTTCATAAGGCCCAGTAATAAGAATAATGAACAAAATTTATATGTGTGGTTTGATATAATTCTTTCTTTGCCTTATGACTCAGGGGCAAATATTGATTCAGGCATACAGTACAATAATGTAACATATCCGCTTATTGAAGATGACTATTCAGCTGTAATCGAGTTGGATGCAAATGTAATTGAAGTGTTCAATGGAACGACCACATCTACTCAAAACAGCCTTGTGCTTCCTTTTTCAGGATATTACTCAAAAGCATCGTCTGAAAAAATAACTTCATCGGTATCGATGAATGTGAATATGTATCCCACTGCCTCGAATATCAATTTGAATCCCGTTTCAAAGATAGGACCGAGAACATATGTCGATGTCGGGGAGTTCGATTTCATGTATTTTGATACAGAAGCCTCGGAAAATAAGACACAGGAGATATTTTTTTCAGCCAGCCCCTCCGCATATATCGGCAGCGATAATGGTTTCCTTTTCATACATAGCAAAGCGACAACGGTTGAAGAAGGGTATAATGCGGTACGCTATGTTTTGCGTGTGCGCGACGCGGAAGGGAGCACCGTGGTAGATTTCGATGGCCGGAACTATATCGATGCATATGGAAACATAATGGATGGTGGAGGTGCATATTGTTCTTCAGAAGATTATATCACATCGAAAGGAAAATCTTCTTCTATCGTCCATTCAAATATGGAGTTTTATTTCAGCACTTATTCCGGCATAATATCGATTCTTGCAGAAGATACAGATGAAACAATGGTTCCTGGAATATATCGCAGCGACATATACATACACGTGGTGGATAAATGAGAGGAGGCGGTATGAGAAAAATATTTATTTTGATTGGTATATTTTTATTAACCGTTTCTGTTGCTCTTTTTGCGGATAATAATGAAGCGCGGATAAACATGGAACTTATTGTGCCTGAGGATTATGGCGTGTTTATTCCTGAGAATGTCTTGCGTCTGGACAGATTGGTGTTCGCCACTGAGATTGCCGATGATGAGTACCGTTTGCTGGAAAGGAATGTGGATGTCTTCACGTCATTGGTGGATGAAGACGGCTTTACCGTAACCTTGATATATTACGGTAATCTTTCGACTCCATATACTGTGACACTGGATGCTTCTTCGGCTGGGTTTGCAATGAGGCAGGGCGACAGGCTGATTCCGATCGATCTTGCATTCAGAAGTCCTGATACACCATCCGATCAGATTGTGACGGATTTCGTGTCGGGAGGGGAAATTACATTCACGGTGCTCCCCGGAGGTCCTGTGACGGGTGAAGCTGCTGCCGTACTTGATGTTTCCTGGCCGAAGCAGGCAAATCTTGTGCCCGGAATATACGAAGCTGTGATAGACATCAGACTTACATCGATGTGAGGGAGGAAAATGTAGTAATCTTATTTGAATTTCAAAAATGTAAATGCTTAATGCACATTAAATGTAACAAAAAATGAATATACGAAAGGAGAAAGAAAATGAAGAAGATTAGTATGTTTATCTTAGTGATGCTGACGAGTATTGGTATTTTTGCTGATACAAGTATTGACGTTTCGTCTATGACGTCTATTCCAGATGCAAAATTACCGGTTACTTTGAACCTTACCGATTCTGGAGTTTTAGCTGAAACTTTTAAGGCAGGATTCAAAACAGCTCAATTAACGGACGCTACCATATCTGGCGCAAAAACATTTGCTGCAGGCGAATTTAAAAATACTCATGCGTTTGAATCAACAAATTATAGTGATAATAATTTCATCAATAATGCATTGTATTTTTTCTATTACGCAGAGACTTCCACAAATTTAAATGTGCAATTAAGCGCCAGCGAAAAAATGGAAAATCGCAATAATGAACCATCTCTTCCTTGGTCCGTCGAGATTGCCGCAACAGGGCAAGGAAATAGCTATGAAAAAAAAGAAAGCGCAGCGTATGAAATCGCTAATGATTCTGTAACATTCAAACATGCTTCAGCTTCAAACATTGCTTCTTATGCTTGTTATAATTTGACATTGAGTGTCAAAGAAGCTGATTATCTAGGAGTTCCTGCAGATACGTATACAGGTTACATAACGATTAATGTGACTGCGGATACAGGCAGTACAGGAGCATAAAATGAAAAAAACTGTTTTGGTTTTACTGATGGCTGTTTTTGCATCATTCTGCATAATCGCAGATGATGTTCCTCCTTCAAATATTACGGAGCTTCCAACTTCCGGAGAGGGAGGGGAAAAGACTGCCACTTTTCTGATAACCTTGACTTTGGATGACTCGAATTTCACCGAGACCTTGAATGCTGGTTTTTTAAAAAGTGAGGTCACATCATTGTCCGCAGCTTCTGGTATTTCTAAATTTCTTAAAAGCATGTCCCTTACAGAAGAATCAGACACAGGTGACTTCGTCAATTCCCCTTTGTATTTCTTTTATTATGCAAAGACTTCTACGGATTTGACTGTTTCCGTACAGGCTTCCAATGATCTTGGAGGTATTCCTTGGAGTGTAACGATACCTGCCAGCAATACAAGTGGGTCGGGAGAAACCGATCTGTCGGAGGGCTCAGTTTCGTTTACGCATGACCCGGAAACCAGTATCGCTTCGTATGCTTGTTATAAGGTCGATGCCCGTGTCAAGCAGGCTGATTACCTTAATAAGAAAACCGATACTTATACCGGCAATCTGACAATAACGGTATCAACCCCATAGTAAAGAGGAAGTTGGATTGATAAGAGGTTTGAAATGAGACGATTGGTGATGTTTGCAATTATTTTCATTATTGTGATAGGACTATGTTTTGCAGATGGTACTTCATCTCCTGTCATCAATAACCCCACCGGCAATCCGACCGTGGGAGATAAGGCGGAGTTGCCTGTCAGTTTCAACCTTCCTGGAATCACGCCGGTGCTCAGGGCAGGATTCATGACGGAGTTTGTCGATAATTTGGAATCAGCTTATTCGATTGCGACAGAAGATTTTCTAAACTCAGGAATCTCTTTGTCAAATGTAGGCGAAAAGATTGTATATGATGGCGACCTTTATTTCTTCTATTTCGCTTATGGAGGAGATGGGCTGAACATCAAATTATCAGCATCGCCAGAGATGACGGATACTACGACAGGGAAGACCATAGCTTGGAATGTTGTTATCGAAGACACCGATATCGCCAAAACCGAACTGTCAAGGCAGCATTCTCCCAGTACGTCTTTTGCAACATATGCATCTTGTAAGATTGATATCGAGGTGCCTGATTACCTTGAGGGTGCGGCAGGAATATATTCTGGTGATCTTATCATAGATGTGGAGACAAACTAATAAGAGGTGGATATGAAAAGGATTCTATTTATAACAATATTTTCCATTATTTTATATTCTGCAGCTTATTCTGCCAAAAATACCCTTCCGGTCAGCTATGATCTCTCATCGCAGGAGCTTCCTTCAAGTTTTAAGGCATGGTTTGTAGACACTCCGATATCTGATGCCGCCACGGCTAAAAAGCAAACTAATTCCATATCTGCAAAATCGTTGAATTTGGAAGAAATGCATGGTACAAACTCTACATATTTCTTTTATTATTCGGAGGCGTCTTCTCGTTTTGGTATCAAGGTTTGGGCGGATGAGCACATGACTGGGAGTACTTCTAAACAATCTCTCGATTGGAGCGTATCTCTCGAATATTCTGAAAATAAAGTGGAAACAATTTCTGAAGGTGCAATGCAATTTAACCATATTCCAGGCACTGATGCCCTGGTTTCCTGGGGCTGTTATCCCATAAAAATTGAGACAGGCTCCATATTGGATATGAATATCAAATCGGAGATGTATAGAGGATATCTGCATATTGAAATTGTCAGTATAGGAGAATGAATATGAAAAGATTATATATGGTTTTAAGTGTATTCTCACTTGCGTTATGTTCTTTATTCCCAGCCACTCACATATCAGGGCCGATTGTTGATGGAAGCGCAGCCGAATTGGACATAACGCTTGAATTGGGCAGCCTTACAGGATCTTTCCTTTCTGGAATAATGGATTCGAATCTTCCGCAAAGCTTAAGTGATGCGGCACTGCTTAAATCAGATAACATGCTTAATTCTGGTAAGTCATTAACCGGTGCTGATAGCGTAGGGTATGCCAAAATCGATGGTTTATATTTCTTTTATTACGCATGTTATCCAAATGACATCACCATAAAGCTGTATGCAGATGATAAGATGTACGATTCAAATCAAGAAGGTTCGATCGAGTGGAATGTATCGTTGGGTGATAAGAAGAATAACGACTGCAACATTTATGGTACGGGCTATGCAGATATAACGGGAGTCGCAAACATGGTAGAATTTACCCATTCGGCAGCTGATAATATAGCTTCTTACACGCTATATCCTCTTTTGATCAAGACTACAGAGTCATATCTGGCAAAGCCTGTTGAAACTTATACGGGAAGTCTGCATATAGAGATTGAATCGGAGGGGAATTAGAATGAGAAAGATAGCTTATCTCCTTGCTTTTTTATTTGTTTCCTGTTTTCCTGTGTTCGCATCCGATATGTATATCTCATCATTGGATGATCTTGCAACAGGTACGGAGATAAGCTTTCCTTTGTATTTGGATGTCCAAGAATTGGAAAACGAGTATGCTAATGTAGGTTTTTCCGGAGAAAGAATTACCGAAGCCCATTGGAATTCCGAGATAAATTCCAAGGATTCGGTTTCTATCGCGGTTTCTGAGGAATTGGGATTTGCTTATAACGAAGAGGAGTTCTATGCATATTGGCAGATAAAGCATGGCGGGAAATTAGATATAAGGATTTATTCTGATTCGCCATATTCAAAAGCTGGGGATGATGGGATTATCCATTATCATATTTTGAATGCCGATAATGATAATGATGTCCTGTTCAGCGGCTTTGAGGATTCTTCATCCGGATATTTGGAAGGTAGCATATTATATTCCCATGACGGGAAGGAGAGCTTTGGGTCGGTAGGAAGTACGAAGCTTTTGGTTGAGACGGAAATTATTGGTGGCATGCCTTCTGGGAGTTATAATACCCAGCTTGTATTGCAGGTGCTTTCAGAGTAGGGGATATAAAGAAATGAAAAAGATATTATTGATATTTTACCTCTTGTTTATTTCATACGGAATATTGTTTTCGGCGACCTACCTTGTTGGCGATAATTCAGCGCGAAAAGATGCGATGACTTTGAAATTTAATCTTTCGTCAATAGAAAGATATGAATTCGGTTTCACGACTTCGAATTCCGATATTATCACACACCCGGCGAACATAAACATCATTCCGACACTGGTTGATGACAAGTATACGGGTACAGCTCACACATATGTATATTGGGACATGTTCGGAGGGAGTAAGAAAACCATCAGCTTGGCTGTTTCCGGACCATTGACAGCGCCTTCAGGTAACACCATCGATTGGATATGTTCGGTGGAATCTGAGGATGGTACGGTTGAAATCTATTCCAAGGAAGATGTTGCTCTTGGTCATAAGAGCAAGGAGAAGATCGGAGATTTCCTTCCTCCTTATTCTTCAGGCAGCGATTTTTTCGAACGCTATTCCTCTAAGGAGAATTTGTTGGTGATGGTGGAGGTGGTTCGCACAGCAGGCACGGAGCTTACTGCGGAATTGTACAGCTCCAGTATCATCTTAGAAGTTGTGGATTATGGTGGTTGAGGGTTTTATGAAAAGGTTGATGCTGGTACTTATCATTACATTTGCAGCGATTGCATGCACTCTGGCTGTTGATGTTCAAAGACCTTCTGTATCGGAAACATCGGTTAAAACCGCAGGTGTGTCTTTTACCAGTGGAGTCATAGCCAATTATGGTTTCACATATCAAGATATCAACAGCATGCTGAAGCCGACGGAAATAGATGAAATCAGTTTTTTTGTTGATGAGGATGCAAAAGCGATAAAAACAAATGTTTTCTATATTTATTATCAGTTGTTTGATATAAGCCAGTCCTACAGCCTAAGTCTTAAAGTCAGTCCATTGGTGTGTGATGATAACAATACGATATCGACTTTGGATTGGACGTCTTCAACTAATGATAAGAATGGAATAGTCATAGATAGTTCAAATAATTCTGGCGCAGGATATACGGTATTTGATTTCGTAAAAGGAGCCGAGACCGAACCTTTTTGGGGTGTACTGGGATTGACCCTTTCCATAAAACCTCCTGAGAATGTGATAAATGTCGATTGGAGCCATGTGTATCAAGGAAGTATGACATTGGAGTTGTCGGTTATATGATTATTAGAAAAAATTTATGCATCATATGTTTATTGATTGTCTTATGTTCCACGGTATCGGCTGCCAAAACTGGCACGCAGGCCCCGGACATACCTGGATCCATCAGTTTCGAGGTAACTTTCAACAAGCAGGGAAGTAATATATTTTATTTTTTTGATCCCGATGAAAGCTATTCCGACGTACCTGCTGAAGTGAGGGAATTTTCTTTTGGCTATTACTCCGGCCTTCAGGCTTTGGACGAAAACCTTACAGAAGAAATCGGAGTATACTATTCGATCAACAATGCAGATTCTTTTTCCATAGACCTGGATTTTTCATCGTTGGCACTTGGCAGCAGCGGTGTTGAGTCTTCCGGTTTCATGATCGGGCATATAGATGATAAGAACACAGGATTGAATTATTCGGTGCATGATGGAGCCGGAGAAGTCATACTTGATAATTCCGAACAAAGGGATTCCGCAATAGCTTACGAGTATAGGCATTTTTCTGTTGTATCCAGCGCGGGGAGTCTGACAGGCAGTAAAGAATACCTGTTATCTCTTCCTGTTGGTAATGGATTTGCCTCCGGTCAATACAGAGGATACATATATATGACACTCACTACATATTGACTCCCCGCAGACTTTTTCTTTCTTTGCAGAATAAGACGAGCCATTTGATAGCTATCTGCAATGTTTTTATATGGCTTTCGAAGATGAGATGGGGCTATGAACTTTCGCTATTTCATATCTTGGAGCAGCCGTATTTTAGTTCTTGCTTTTTATTGTTTGTTTATATTTGCTCTGAGGAAACAGACTTTAAAATCAAACAGTTTAGAAATCAAAATGCACAAATGTGATATATGCAAGAAAAAACCCATCGCCAGAAATCCCGCGATGGGCATGTGTTATTATCGAAAAAGGCTCACTCCGGCTTATTAAGACCTATCTGGTCCTTTATGCCGCTCATGGCGTCTATCGTGGTCTGGATGAGATCATCGATTGCGATGCCGCTCAATTCGCTTCCCTTTTCGATCAGTTCGCGGTTGACTCCTGCGGCAAAACCCTTTGTCTTCCATTTCTTCTTGACGGACTTCACGCCCATTCCTTCGATCCTCTCAGGCCTCATCAGCGCAGTTGCGTTCACAAGCCCCGTAAGCTCGTCTATGGTATAAAGTATCTTCTCCATCTCCCTCTCCGGCTCGACATCGCTTACTAAGCCCCAGCCGTGGGAGCAGATCGCATGGATCATGTCATCCGGCATGTCTATCTCCTTCAAAAGCTCCGGAGCCTTCCTGCAGTGCTCCTCGGGGAACATCTCCCAGTCTATGTCGTGCAGAAAACCGACAATCCCCCAGTACTCGGGATCCTCGCCAGTCTTTTTCGCATACTCTCTCATCACCGCCTCCACTGCAAGCGCATGATGATAAAGGCTCTCTGACTTGTTGTATTTCTTGAACAGCTTCTCAGCCTCGTCTCTTGTAACCATTTCTTTTTCTCCTTTAAGGGGATTATAACCATTGTTGACCTGTTTGGTAACAGGTTTATATCATCGGAAGCTATAATTATCCCATGGCAGAAGATAAAAAGATGAGCCCGGAAGATGAAAAGAGGCTCTTTGCCGCCTCCGCTGTTTCCATTTTTCTTGTGATCCTTTTGTGTATCTTCTCATTTTTCGCAGCAGAAAGCCATGCCGGCCTCCCTGAATACGACGCTGAGGGGCTTGATGATCTGGTGATCATGCTCGATGGTGGAAAGTGGGCTGTGGATGCCGATGCCAGGGCGTTGCTTGAGAAATATTTCGGCCTGCAGGGTGTCCAGGAGATAAGCACGGCAAGGGCCCCCTTCGGGCTGGACATCGTTCTGCACACGAATAGATCGCCTTATGTCCTGGGCGCCGGAAAAGGGGATGTCCGGCTTGAGGGGGAGTTTGCAGATCTGGATTTTTCTGCTTTCCTGCTCTATGAAAAAGAAGAGCCTGTATTCTGCATATTCCTTTATAAAGAGGATATCCTCATCGAGTTTCCCGCCCTGTGATCACCATTTGTTCTTTACGATCTCTGCAAATCCGTATACGGAGGAAAAGGAGACCATTTTGCCGTCATCGAGGATGAAATGCCCGCTGAATAGGCCGAACACCTGGTCCTGCAATGATTTTATGATCTTTACATCTGTATGGTCCCTGCGGTTCAGGATCGGCCTCATCTCCATTTTAAGCCGTCCTTTCTCATCTTCCATCACCCAGACATCCTTTTCAAAATTTTCCGGAATCGAGAAAGATACTTTTCCCAGCTTATGGATCCTTTGCCCGTATACTATGCCGTTCTCGCTTGCAGGGCTTCTGTCGGTAAAGCCGTAGCCTAGGTTTATCGACCAGGGGATGGCGCCGTCGCGCGAGGAGATGGACGACCAATACCAGGTGCTGCTCCTGAGCCATTTGCCCCTTCCCCAGTCAAGCAGGCCCAGCGCGCCGTGGCTTCCAATGTCCGTTATGTCGTCTTCCCTGTAGATCTTTCCTGCAACAGGGAGCGCGGAAAGCTTCTCGTTGTAGTAGAAGCAGGTGCGGTCCTCCTTCCAGCTGGTTGCGATATTGATGCTCTCATGGCCCTTTTTCTGGTAAAGCACTATGTCTGCCTTGAGCCCGCGCCTTTTATCAGGGAGCACTAAAGATGGCGCGTTTGCTATTATCTGGCGTTTTTCGCCCTTCTTTACGAAGGTTATGGTCAGCATCTCGTCGTAGTAGGTTACCCCGTCGTCCGCATCCGGGCTTAAAGCAAGGCCTGTTCTGTGGCAGGAAAAGGGCTTCATGCGGTTTATCTGGCTGAATTCTTTTCTATTGAAGTCTATATAGGATAGCGAGAAGAGCGCAAGGTATCCCAGATCCGAAATCGTGAAGCAGATGGAATATCCCTCATCTGGATCGGTTATCTGATAGTAGTCCCATTCCTTTGTCCTGAAAGCTCCTCGCCTTATCTTTTTGCGATCGTATTTCCATAGCGCGCTGCGGGCCCAGCCTTCGCTTGTTATCCTTCCTTTTTGATCGAGCAGATTTAAAGATTCCGTTATTTCCTTTTCAGTCATAACCGAAGTATAGCAGAAAAATCCATCTGCTGCGCATCAATAGAGGTGGAAGGACCAGGTTTTATCGGGCTTTGTGTTGTCATCGATTCTGTAGCCCGCTATATCCACCAGGCCCGAATCCTGGTCTATTTCCACTACATACCAGTATCCCTTGCTCTCAAGGTCCATGATGATGTCCCTCCTATGGTAGGCCGCCAGCACGATCTCGTGCACGGAAGATGACCATGTGTTGAGGATGTTTCCCTTATGGTGGTGCCCGGAAAGCATCAATGACGGCTTATGGGACGAGAGGATCTTGAGCATCATGTTCCTTTCATTTGCATCCGCGATCACAAATTCGAACAGAGTCTGGTCGAACGTGTCGGCTGCCAGCGGGACATGGTTTAAAACTAGATTGTATTTTGCGTCCGATGCTTTCATCGCCGCATCCAGATTATCAAGCTGCACTCCTCCAAAGACGCGGTAGGAGGAATCTGTCTTGTATATTGCCACATCCCCGATAGAGTATGAGCCCATGAGCGCGTGGCTTGGGAAAAAGCTATCGCCTGCAAATTCGCAGGCCCATGTGCCCGGGTCGGCGCCCACAAAGTCGTGGTTGCCCACAGCATATATACCTTTTGCATTGATGTTGCTGTTTTCCTTTGCGATGTTCTCGATTTCAGAACAGAAATCGTGCAGCTCTTCTGCATTTTTCCCATTGAAGGTGTCTATCATATCGCCTGTGAAAGCAAAGAAATCTATCCTTTCATCCATATCTTTCAAAAAGGAATAGAAATTCTCAGTTTTGTAGCTCACGTTGCTGTCTTTTCCGAGCCGTCCGAAATGCGCATCGCTCATGGCGATAAAACGTATGGTCCCCCCGTTTCTGACCTCTTCCGGCTCATCATCATATATCGGGGTAGGAGCAGAAAACGGATTCTGCCCGGATGAGGTAAGGCTTAATTTGAGGAAGCCCATTTCGCAGGAGCAGAGGATGAGAAGAAAAAGCATCGGCAAAAGTATTTTCCTCATAAGCCCATCCTGCAGCAGTAGCTTATTCTTGCTGCAATATCCGTTATCTGCAGCGGAGGCCCTGCCATGTAATCTGCAAGCTTGAAGAATGTCTCCATTTTTATCCAATTTTTGTCGTTTATTCCGATTGCGATGTCCAACCCTGCAATGGGCACGGCCTGGAAGGTCTTTTCGAAGAACGTGGTTCCCGAGGTGTATACCTCGATCAAGAAATATCTTGATCTTGCTCCTGCTTTGAAGACCAGATAAGGGCTTAAGGAAAACGGATAAAAGCCATTTGCGTAAAGCGAGTAGGATGTTCCGGCCTGGATGCCGAATCCGAAGCCGAGATAAAACGGCCCCAAGAGCTTCATATTAAGATCCGCTTCTTCTGAAACTGTGAAGAAGCCGCCGCTTGAGAACGTATGGGACAGGTGCATGTCGGTCTTTAAGAGAAAGTAATCGGATATGTCACAGGTGTATCGTGCCGCAATGTTCATATACTTGCCGCTTCCTGCATTCACCCCGATTTCAAAACTGCCATAGGATATTTT
>CASGDQ010000028.1 GCA_949300325.1 uncultured Spirochaetales bacterium | reverse complement strand
CGGGACCATTATCCTCAAATATGGATTCATCAAGATAATCGGCCTCTCCGTTCATCTTTACCTGCTCGACGATCTGCTCCACCTCCCCATCGGAAAGGAATGCGCCCTGAATTCTCAGCACCTCCAGGCTGGTCGGGGTCTTATAAAGCATATCGCCCTTTCCGAGAAGGGACTCTGCGCCCATCTCATCAAGGATGATCTTGGAGTTTACCGAAGAGGAGACAGCAAACGCGATCCTGGTAGGGATATTGTTCTTTATCGTACCGGTGACAACCTCCGCGCTCGGGCGCTGCGTGGCAAGCACCAGATGGATGCCGACGGCCCTGGCCATAGCGGCAAGACGTCCGATATAGAACTCAATATCCTTTCCGATCGTCGACATGAGATCCGCGTATTCATCCATTATGAGCACGATATATGGCAGCTTCTCGGCAGGGATCTTCTCTTTCTTGAGCTTCTCGTTGAACGCCTCTATGTTCCTGACATTATAGCGGCTTATCATCTCATAGCGCCTGTCCATCTCCTCGGTAAGCCAGGCAAGGACCTTTTTAACCCTTGGGGCTTCTGTGATTACAGGAGTAAGCAGATGAGGTATGCCGTTATAGATCTTGAGCTCGACCACCTTCGGGTCGACCATTATCAGACGCACATCCCTCGGGCTCTTTGTATAAAGTATAGTTGCTATAAGGCTGTTGATTCCCACAGACTTTCCGCTTCCTGTGGATCCTGCAATCAGAAGATGCGGCGCTTTGGCCACATTTATGCTCACAGGCTCGCCGGTGATCGTGCGGCCCAAAATCATCGGAACTGCAAATTTCTTATACTCAGGATTGCCCATGAAGGTCTCAAGCATATCCTTGAAACCGATCGTGGCCCTCTTTCTGTTCGGCACCTCGATTCCCACAGCCTGCTTGCCCGGAACAGGAGCCAGGATTCTTATGCTCCTTTCCCCGAGTGCATACTGCAGATCATCATACCTGGTCTTTATCTTGGAAACAGGCACGCCGTCAGCAAGCTTCAATTCGTACATCGTAACAGTCGGGCCTTTGACGATGTTGGACATCGTGACATCCACCTTGAAATCATGAAGCGTGGTAAGGATGCGCTCTCCGCGCTCGATTGTCTGTGCATCTATCTGACGGTCGGCGGAAGGATAATCTACAAGCATGTCCGCAGTTGGAGGGTTGTAATGCATCCTGGCACGAGCTCTGATGCCGCTCATTCCCTCGTCATTGCTCGCCAGTCCTCCGATTCCCACAGAATAATACATCTCATTTTCCTGCTTTGCAGGAGTATCGGATCCATCGTCGTATTTACCCTTATGCTTTTCATCCATGCTGGGGATGTCCTCGCTGCGCATCGGCCTTAATGGAAGCTCATCCTGTTCCTCTTCTCTAGCGGCAGAGCGGGATGCAGCAGGCTGCATCCTTTGCATCCTCTCTTCCTCTTCCTGTACCTGGGATGCGAAACGTCTGTTCAGCTCTTCGATGTAATCAGGCTTCTCCTCTTCTTCCTCCCGGGCAAAGACCTCCTTCCTGCCTGCTATCCGCTTCTCCTGCTTGGGAGTCTCGATCCTTTCCTCCTCAGCCTTCTTCATATCGTATGTGGAAACCGGCGTCTGAGGGGTAGTCATATAAGGATTTGAAGATTCAAAAGACTCCCTCTTCATCTTCTCAAGCCGGTCAGAAAGACTTGTCTTCTGCTGCTCAAGCGTAACGAAGGTCGAATCATAGCTGTTCGGCTGTACTGGCGATTTCTGTCCAACAAACGGCATCGACGGTATATGGGAGACGTTCGAGGAATTCCCGTTGTTCTGGTTTCTCAGCGATTCGAACAGCTTATAGCGCGGGTGGTCCTTGCTGAGATTGCTGGGAGCAAAGTTATCACCGTTCTGCATGCTTTTAGCACCCTGGCCCTGATTATTACCATCATCCAACCCTATGATCGGATTAGAGGGCCGGCGCACTGGAGCATCCTGATAATCATTCAGGCTCTCTAACGTAGCCTCCAGAATACCACCCTTTGTAAAATGCCCTCCGGCCTGTCCCATCGAATACTTCGGCGCCGCACTCTCCTCTTCATGAGCTGAGAAACCATCATCGAAAACAGAAGGGCGCGAGGATGAATAATCCGTTGCCCCGCTACGATCAGCATTTCCGGCTTCCTTTACAGCAAACCCATCATCAAGCCCAAGGGATTTCTTAAACACATCCATCGGATCCGGGGAAACAAGATCTATATCATCGGCGTTCTCGAAGGAATCGAAACGGGGGACCTCCCCCACCGTAGGCACGGAAAGAGGCTCGTCCATGCTCCTTGCAGGCTCCGGAATATCCATCTTGACCTCGAGATCAGCGGTATTGAATGTCTCATCTATATCCTGATCCTCTTCTTTTCTGGCCTTCTTCTCGGCCTTGGCCTTTTTCTTGGCCTCCTTCTTCTCAAGCCTGGCCTGCTCGCGCTCAAATGCGATCCTGTCCAGTCTCTCCTGTTTCTCTTCTTCGGCTTTTCTCTTCTCTTCTTCCTTCTGGAGCTTCTTTTCTTCCTTTGCCTGCCGCTTAGCCTCCTTGGCCTGCGCCCTGCGCTCGGCCTTCTTCAGCTTATGGCGGCTCGGATAAGCACCCTTTTCCTCTTCAGATGAGCCCTCGTAGTCTATCGCCTCATCATCCTCAAGCCGGGCTCTCGAGGTGCGCCACTTCTGATCGAGAGAGCCCGTGATATACATGATCACAAGGCCCAGGACCACCTCCAAGAAACAGAGGATGGAAACAAGAGGTATCTTATCCGCACCGACACGCTCCATCACAAAAGCCGGAGTCATGATCCCGCTTCTTAAATGGAAGAGGATGAGTGCGGAAAAATATACAAAATAAAGGTAGAAGGAAAAAACAAGGCTGTATGGTTTTCTCCTCCTGTAATAGGTGACCAGCAGCGACTCAACGATTAAGAATGCTCCTGGGACTAAAAGAGGATTGTCCGCATCCTTTGGCCCGGAGAATGCCACATTTTCAACAAGGAATGAATAAACCTTATTTGCAACATCCGCAACCGGAGATTTGAACATGTCCAGGGTATAACCCAGTGCGATCATGCCTGCCCCGGCGATAAAGAGTATCAAAACATACAACGTGGTTATTATGCCACCTTTTTTTCTGCCCATATGATTCACCTTAACACAAGGAGGCTTCTGGCCTCATCCAAAAAAGGAACTTGAAGACGGAGGATTTTGCAGCCATCGATCTTTTTGCTCCTTTCTAGAACCTCTGCTTCCGATTTTGCATTTTTCTCAGGACCTTTATAAAGCACAATGTGTCCATTATCGGCAACAAGACGTTCCATTTCATCAAAGCAGTCGTATACAGGATGGTATGCCCTGGCTGTAACGACATCAAAAGTCTTTGCAACGCGCTTTGCATCGCAATCTGCTATCTCGACATTATCCAAAGCCAAACGTGCAATCACATTGCGCAGGAAAGAGACCCTGCGGCTCATCCGCTCGACAAGGGTGAATTCCGTATCCGGCATCAATATGGCAAGCACCACGCCTGGAAAACCGGCACCGCTTCCAAGGTCTGCAATCGTCTTCGGCCCAAGCGAGGCTATATATGGCATAGCCGCCGCAGAATCTATGAAATGCCTTATTATGATTTCATCCTCATCTTCTTGAGCGACAAGCTTATAAGTAGGATTGAAAAGCATTATTTCCCCCAGATAAGCATCGAACCGGGAAAGAACGGCATCATCATAGCCGATTTTTAAACGGTCGAAGGCCTCAGGCAAAAGACTCTTATCCACGTTTATGCCCCTTGAGCGCAACAGAAAGCACAGCTATATCGGAAAACCTCACGCCGCTTATGCGGGAAGCTTGTCCAAGGTTTACAGGAAGCACCTTCTTGAACTTCTCCCTTGATTCGGCGGAAATCCCCTCCACTAAATCATAATCAAAATCGGAAGGAATGGTTACACCCTCCAATCGAGCAAATTTCTCAACTTCCCTCTCCTGCCTGGCAAGATATCCGGAATATTTCACATCAAGCTCCACCTCTTCCCTGACAGATTCGCTGAATCCATCGAGGCCGGCTAAATTGAAATCGGCTATCATAGTCTCCGGTTCCCTCAAAGCTTCAAGACAGTTTTTCTTGCCATGTCTTGCTGAAGAGAGAAGATCCTTCAGAGCCTGCATATCTGCAATCTTCTGCTCCAGACGCTCGAATTTCTCCTTGCTCACAAGCCCTTTCTCATACCCCTTTCCAGTAAGGCGCAGATCGGCATTCCCATTTCTGAGGCAAAGCCTGTACTCCGCCCTGGAAGTGAACATCCTATAAGGCTCTTCGGTGCCCTTTGTGGTCAAATCGTCCACCAGCACCCCAATATATGAATCGGTTCTGGATAATATAAGCGGCTCCTCCCCTTTAAGAGCCTGTGCGGCGTTTATTCCCGCTAAAAGCCCTTGAGCGGCAGCCTCCTCATAGCCGGAAGTGCCGTTGGTCTGCCCCGCGATGAACAAATTCCTGCATCTTTTGCTCTCCAGGCTCGGATAAAGCTCAAGCGGATCCAGATAATCGTACTCGACAGCGTACGCCGGACGCATTATCTCAACATGCTCAAGGCCTGGAAGCGTCCTGATGAACTGATGCTGCACCTCTTCAGGAAGCGATGAGGAAAGTCCGTTGAGATACATCTCCTCAGTACCCAATCCTTCAGGCTCGATGAATATCTGATGCCTCTCGCGCTCCGGAAAGCGCACCACCTTATCCTCTATAGAAGGACAATACCTCGGTCCCTTTCCTACTATTTTCCCGCCATACAGAGGGGACCTGTGTATGTTGTCCCGGATTATGGAATGGGTCTTTTCATTTGTATATGTTACATAGCAGTCGAGCGCAGGACGGGATATATGCTCGTAATCGAATGAGAACGGACGCATCTCCTCATCCCCTTCCTGCACTTCGAGAAGAGAAAAATCAAGGGATGATTTCTTTACCCTTGCAGGAGTGCCGGTCTTCATCCGGCCCAAGCGGAATCCTTTCTTGCGAAGGTTAACCCCCAGTCCGAGCGCTGCTTCCTCGCCAAGCCTTCCATTCGGGGCATCATATTCTCCGATGAATATCCTGCCTTCCATGAAAGTGCCGGTTGTGAGCACAACGACCTCTGCGCTTATGCTCCAGCCGCGCTTTGTGACAACTCCTGCAATCCTTCCTTCCTCGATTATGAAATCCGTAACCGTATCCATGAAAAGATTCAGATGCTCCTGCCTTTCAAGCGTCTCCTTGGCAAGGCGGGAATAGGAAAACTTATCCGCCTGCGCCCTGTAGGCCTGCACCGCAGGTCCCCTGCGCCTGTTGAGGATCCTGAACTGTATCATCGTGGCATCTATCAGATGGGCCATCTCTCCGCCGAGCGCGTCGATCTCCCTTACAAGGTTGCCCTTCGCAAGCCCGCCGATGGCAGGGTTGCAGGAAAGGCGGCCGATCGCATCCAGCGACTGTGTTATCAAAAGGGTGTCGAACCCCTGTCTTGAAAGGGCAAGAGATGCCTCGATTCCGGCATGCCCTCCCCCGATTACTATTGCCTGATAATCTCTCATCGTTATTTTCCCAAACAGAACGAGGAGAAAAGCTTTTCAAGTATCTCCTCGCTCCCGATCTCTCCTGTAAGAAGCGCAAGCGAATTGATCGCATCCTGGAAATACATGGCCATGATATCTACAGGAGCATTTTCATCCGCCATGCTCTTTTCTAGTATTTCAGCAGACGCCGAAAGCGCATCCTTCTGTCTCGCAGATTCAATCTGTGGAACATCAGTAGATAGTGAAATCCGTCCCATGAGCTTCTCTTTCACAAGCGAAACAACATCGGCAATCCCCTCTCCGGTGACCGAAGAGAACGAAACCCCGTCCTTTTTTCCGGAAATATCGTTCTTGGAATTGATTATCACCGTCTTTTCATCCCCATCTGGAAGCTCCTCGTCGCTTCCATCGGTAAGATAAAGCACAAGATCGGCTTTGTCCATAAGCGCCTTGGCCCTTTTCATGCCTTCCTTTTCCACGCCCCCGCCCTCGCTTCTGAGACCTGCCGTATCATAAAGCAATACAGGAAGCCCGTCCATGTCGCAGAGCGCCTCAAGGAAATCTCTCGTCGTCCCCTCCTCGGAAGAGACAATAGCACGATTTTCTTTTAAAAGAGCATTGAAAAGCGAAGACTTGCCCGCATTCGTCTTTCCCGCAAGCACAACAACAGCCCCTTGGGAATAAAGCCTGGAGGAATCATAAGTGGACACCATCCTCTTAAGCATCGAGATGATATCCTCTACCTCATCTTTGGGATATACCCAATCCTCAAGGATCTCATCCTCCGCATAATCCAGCTGCACCTCCAGCGAGGCAAGAATATCCACAAGGCGCGCCCTTATTTCTTCAATAGCTCTTCTGAGATTTCCACCGAGCCTGTCCAGCGCATTCTTCTGTGCCTCGTCGCTTTTTGCGCGCACTATCTCCTCCACCGCTTCGGCTTCCGTAAGATCCATCCTTCCATGCATGAAGGCCCTATAGGTGAATTCTCCTTTGAGAGCCTGGCGGAAACCAAGCTCCTCAAGACGGCGGGAAAGCTTCTTTATTGCAGGCAGGCTCCCATGCATGGTTATCTCCACAGCCTCTTCGCCTGTATATCCATGACCGCTTTTGTATACGGCAAGGACAACCTCGTCTATCTTCTGTCCGTCAGAGGAGAGCATGAACCCGTGCAGAAGGGAATTGGATTTTGCCTGGGAGAGTTTTCCCGGATTGGAAAACGCATTGCAAAGAGAATCTATGCAGCCTTCCCCGCTTGTCCTGATTATTGCAAGCGCGGACGGGGAAAACGGGGTCGCAAGCGAATATATCCTCTCTTCGGTGGTATAGCTGAACATATCTTAAGAATATACCGCTTAACGGTTGTTTCTTCAACATGCGCACACATAAAGGTCTTTTCAACAAATCCTGTATTGGATTACAATTGCCGCATGTTCAATTTCACTTATCAGAGAAAAAGAAACGCTCTTTATGGCAATATACGCAGGTTCTTCGACACACGGGGCTACATGGAGGTATCCACCCCATCGCTCTCGTCTTCCCTGATACCGGAGCCTACGATAAAAAACTTTTCCACCACTTTCATAAACAGCTTCATGGAAAAAAGAGAGCTGTACCTAATTCCTTCCCCGGAAATATTCATGAAGAGGATGCTTGCTTCTGGCTCTGGGTCCATCTACCAGATCAGCCAATGCTTCCGCAACGCAGAGCAGCTTGGAGAAATCCATAACCCGGAATTCTCAATGCTCGAATACTACACCGTGGATTTCGATGAAATGGATTCCATAACCCTGACAGAAGAATTTTTGAAGGAGATATCATTTGACGATGCGCCTTCCTATGTGACAAGCAAGCCGCTTGTAATGAGCGTAGCAGAAGCGGTTTTTAAGTATTCCGGCCTCGATCTGGTAAAAGCTCAAGATTACCAATTTCTAAAAGATCATGCAGAAAAAAGAGGGCTTTATGTTCCGGATGACGAAGCTTGGGACGATACGTTCAACAGGATATTCATAAATGATGTCGAGCCGTCCCTACCCCTCGAATGCCCGGTGATACTCACCGACTACCCCAAACAGATTGAGTGCCTTGCCCTTGAAAAGGAAGGGCTCTTCTGCAGAGCTAGATGGGAGATGTACATAAACGGAGTGGAGGTTGCCAACTGCTACGCAGAAGAGACCGATAAGGAAAAAATCAAAAAATACTATGAAAAGGAATATTCACGATTAAAGCAGGAAAGGGAAAAAACAGGAGAGGTGATACCTGCTGCCGATTTCTCTTTTGCCCAAATCGATATGCCAAAATCCAGCGGAGTTGCCATCGGCCTTGACCGGCTTTTGATGGTTGAACTCGGATTAAAGGAAATAACACCTTTACTTTCATTCCCTCTTTCTGATATGTTATCTAATGGCAATAATACGAATTAACACTTTTTTGAGGTAAAAGATTTATGATTAAAGCAGGACAGATTGAGAAAGGAACAGCTCTTTTGATCAAAGGACAGCCGTTTCTCTGCATCGAACGTGAATTCGTGAACCCCGGCAAGGGTTCTGCATTTGTGCGCCTGAAATTAAAGAGCCCTTCAACAGGACAGACTCTTCAGGAAACCATGAAGACGCAGGACAACGCTGAGGACATCACGATTGAAGACAGGGATTTCCAGTATCTCTACAACGATGGCGAGAACTTCGCTTTCATGAACACGGAAAGCTATGAGCAGATCGAGGTTCCCATGAAGAGCTTCCCCGACTACGAGTTCCTCATGAAAGACGGCGAGACCTACAGGGTCACGATGTGGGAGGACCAGGTCCTCGACATCCAGATTCCGTCCAAGGTCGTTTATGTCGTAACCGAGACGGAAGATGCGGTCCGCGGTGATACGGTCCAGGGTGTGACAAAGGATGCGGTTCTCGAGACCGGTCTCAAGATCAGAGTTCCCGGCTTCATCAAGCAGGGTGAAAAGGTCAGGGTCAACACCGAGACAAAGGAATATCTTGAAAGGGTCAACAGCTGAGATTCATTCGAGACGGAAAGGTCCTCCATATGCGGAGGACCATTTTTTTCACTTGGATCAAAGGATTCCGATAATAACTCCAACACCCCTATAATCATTGTAGACAGGATATAATGGAGTCTGGAAGAACAGTCCCAACGACATATCATAATTCTTGCTTATTTGAAAGTAAGTCTTCACTGTTGGCCTTATCATGATTCCGTTCATCGCCATGAATATATCCTTTGGCGCCCTAGGTATCGAAGCAAACTGCATGAAATACCCGACATCCAGACATATGTATGTCCTTGTACGCCACACCTCCATGAATTTCCAAGCAAGCATGCCGCCTACCTCTAACATATACTCCAAAGAGGCAGCCCCTCCTTCTCCGCCCAAGGGTTTCAAGAAATAATCACCCAATCCATATAACTCGAATTTAAAAGATGATGTCTGCAATCCGATATTAAGTCCACCGCCTACGGAGAAATTCGATCCTCGGTTCTTAAATGATCTGAAATAAACATCATAACTGAAATGGGCTTGCTCTATTTCCGAATCCCACCAATTTTTTTGCTCTTTTGCCCCCGATGACAAGGCATTCTCATCGACAACGGTATATCCCCTCTCATTTAGAGCATTGATTATTGCATCGACAGTCTCAGGTTTCAATGTCGCGGCACCAAGGGGAAGAAGTGAAAACAAAGTGCAAATAATTAAAACAATAGCATATCTCTTCATATCCTTCCTCCTCAATATCCTGCTATGATATCATCAAGCGCGGAAGCAGAGCCTTTGTAAACAAGCTCATAGTTTTTTCTGCTGTCATTAGCATCAACAACAAGAGTCATACCGGAAGGACCGTTGTTTCTGTCACATTGCCAATCAAACAGGAAAGGATTCACACCTAAATGAAGAATAAGGTTTTCTGCAGTATCCGTTTCACTGAAATAATCGATAGTGATATTAATCTGTCCGGAAGAAGTAACAAAATCAAAATAATCCACCAGGACATTATATGAACCGGAGGCTTTAATAACCTTTGTTGATCCTTTTATGACCTCTGCATAGGTAAAAGACCCGTCTTCGGCGAAGCTGAACCCAGCAAGCATATAATTGGGAGCACCCTCGGCTTCCGCAAGTAGAACGAATGTCCCGACTATAGGATTGGGTATGCTGTTCTCACAGCCTGCAAGAACCAGGAATAAAGATAAGAATATCAAAATGATGATCTTAAAATTCTTCATAATACATCCATCCTCTCTCAGTAGCTTTGGTTAGGACTTACATCCTCTGATGCAGTACCATTTTTCTGAAGGACAGTATAATAACCGGCAAAAGCCTGATTACTTACAGAAATCTTATCAAATCCTATCGATGCCGGATACATGCCGCCAATAGTCAAAGCGCCATCGCAACTGCCAGAACCTGAAAGTCCGACGACCATGGTATAGCTGCCGGTGGTATTAAGCCATTCAACCTCACCGAAATTATTGTATGAGAATGTGATTTTACCATTAGCGCCGCTCAAGGCCGCCGAATAGCTTATTCTTCCGTTATGGAAATAACTGTATTCGGTGACAACATTTCCATCTGTGAGACTACCGGTACCTGCCTGTTTGACATACCCGTAAATCTTGCTGTTGGTCCATTTTTCAACAATATCCTTATCAGGATACGGATATTCATCATTCAATACCGGCTTATTGAGGTATTCCCAGGGCTTGAAACCATAGCACTGCATATACTTTATGAGAGTATCTCCTGTTATTGCACCATAACCGGAATCGACATCGGACCATTCACCTTCGCGCCCGAGCACATCAACTCCCTGGACTGCAAAATAATACATTGTCCCAATCGGGGCTCTTGATGCTTCCTTTATCACAGCATTCCCAGAATCCATGGTGAACGAAACATTATCAAGCTGTTCATACCCCGAAGAGGAATTTGAAGAAGGTTTTTCTTTCCATACCCTCAGGTTATACGAATTTACAAGATTACCTTTCACCATGGAAACAGTAATTGGATAAATTCCATTAACGGCTGCAGTACCGGCATAGACCACATTATCAGAAGCGGAGAATCCATCCGGCCTGGTTGGCCGGCTGACCATTATCGGAGAGCCGACAGCTTCTACATAATCAGCACTCTCGACATACCCATCGGAAGTTTTGATTGTAAAATACTCAAACTTATTCGCATCTCCATCATAAGGAGAGAAGACTGTCTTGCGGCTGTCATCTGTAACAGGGAAATTGACATACCCTTCAAGAGGAGTCCAAGGACCGCTCTTACCCTCGCTTCCATAAACAGTATATGTCCACGTTGGATTATCCTTTGCACCGAGCGCATCCTTGAAAGTGAATTTGAATCCATTCGGATCCTGGCTGATTCCGATACTCTCGATTTCGGTAGGAGGAGACAACAGGAAACCTGTATCCTGTGAAGGAAGTCCATTTACAGAAGTCTCCACGCCGCTATCATCTGTTATTTTTCCTATCGCACTGACTGTATAAGTATACTCAACACCTGGCTTAAGATTTGAGGTATCTATATATGTCATTACTCCTTCAGAGGCTTCAGGCTGCGGATCTCCATCGACTGTGGAATATATCTTCCTTTCTGATTCTCCAGAGGCAGAGCGGTAGATTTCCCAATCATAATCCGTCTGGCCTCCATCTGCAGAAGTCCCGTACATGGCATCCCACTGCAAAGTAATAGATGAAGTGGAAGCTCCTTTGGAAACTGAAAAATTCATAGGTGCGGACGGAGCTCCTTCGACAAATGTATATCCGACACGCTGAACTGAAGGATCCGATTGCTCGCCGGATTTGGAAATCGATTCAATATAAAAATAGATCTTCTGACCTTTATATTGGCTTGAAGGAACAAACTGGAATTCCAGAACATTTGATGAAAGGATGTAATCATATCCATCATACCCCTCAGGAACGGCAACCTGCCATGTCCCGCCGTATCCTGTTGAGCTCCAATAAATCCTATATCCTGATATATTGGAAACTTTCGACCATGATATGTTTATTGATTTCACACTTGCGCCCTGAGTTGCGGAAAGTGTTTCAGGCGGTGTGAGCAGCCATCCATATGAGACATCGGAATATGCGCCTAAAACGCTTGGAAGGGAAAAGCTGCGCGCACGGACACGATAAACATATATCTTTCCCGATTCAACATCAGTATCGGTATAAGAAACAAGTCCGACAGGAGATTCAAGCATCTTTGACCAAGAAAGGGATGATATATCATCTCCAATGGATGAAACTTCAGCACGATAAACCTCATAGTAATCAGCACCGGTCACAGAATTCCAGCCTACAACAATCTTATCCGAAAATCTTGCCTGCGTAGAGGTGAGTGCGGCAGGAGCATCCCCTTTGAATATCAGAGCCGAGGAAGTTGTTCCTGTCCCCTTTCCATAATCCTTATACTCGGCTCCCCATACGTCCCAATTGCAGGAGGAGACCAGAAATAAGACTGCTGATATTGCAATAATTGATACAAGCTTTTTTTTCATTTCCTTTCCCCCTAGAACGGCCTTTGCAGTGAAGCTGAATCATTAATGGTCGTGACAGCACCATCAATGGTGACTGTGTAACTTTCAGAAGAGTTGATGCTAATCACATTGATATTTCCAAACTTAACAGATACGTTTGATTTATATTTTTTGCCACTGCTGGAATCCTCAAGCAACGAAGTATCCACTGTTATGGTCCCATCTCTCAAATAATTCAATGGGTCATCTCCTTCTGCGAATCCACCATCATTATCCGTTACTAAATCACTTGTGGTTAAACGAACTTTGACCGAATCATCATAAAATCCTGTTAGGGAAACCAATCCGGTCTTATGACCGGCCCATCCATACCGTGGTACACTGACAGTAGCATTACTCTCCGAGTAAGATACCATTTCGTCTGCAAACGCTCCAAATTGGAACCAGTCCCCATTTATCACAGAAGACTCATCAGCCCTATGCAGCAATCCATATAAGGTATGGTTGACAAGATTCACATATTCGACATCTGTAAACTGCCTATGAACAGGAGTATTATCCGATGCGTTTTCCGAAACATTATCCGTTGTGCTGTTTTTAGCAGCCACTGCAAAAGACGTTATCATGGAAGAAGTGGTAAATACCCCAGTTGCATCGTTGTATGTATAAACACCTGTCGCCGGATCATATGAAAGATATCCGATTTCATTTTCAGACTTACCATTTGTCACCAATTGAGCTTCACTTCCATATACCATACCTTCTGTAACATTGATTTCAGTTGTACTGTTAAGAGCGCTGATCCTATAAGTATCGGCTCCTAGGGAACGGGACCATGTCAGTTGCACATATTCCTTATAAACGCCGTTTCCATCCACCTGTTCACTAACAAAGAAGGTCTGAGGCTTGGATAGTCTATATCCATAGTTTGAGTATTCGATTTCTCCATACATATTCTTCTCTGCCGAGAATCCATTTTGATATTGCGAAGCCACCCCGTTTGAGTTTACTGCCTGCACCGAATAATACACGGACTCAGTTGAAACAGTATCATCATACGAAGTTCCATTCACCCTTATGGGATCGCCTACTGCAATATATTCACCGGAATCTGAAAGCTTATATTTCTGCAGCATATAATACGAAGCACCATCGACCTCATCCCATGAAATATTAATTCTGCCAACATACCCGCCTTTTGAAGCATTGATTCCTTCTGGAGGCGCAAACAGTTTACCTGCAGCAGTCTTGCAATACGAAATATCCACAGAACCAAGACTATTGCTTACAGGAACGACCGTATAAGCATATTCTTTAGAAAGCGGTATGGGATTGCTCTCATCAGGAGAGAGCTTTGAGACGGAGGAATCGGAATAGCTAGTACCCTTATGCTGTCCAGGAAGCTTCACTCCATCCCTGTATATCTCATAATAATCTGCACCTAAGGCAGGAGCCCAAGAAATGGTAATTGCTTCAGGATCATCGCCATAGGAAGCGGAAACAGTCATGGCTCCGGCTCCAAACACATTACCATGCTCAATTGAGGAATAATCGGTATAAAGATTGCCTTCAGCCGTGGATTGATTCTTATTGTAGGCCCTCAGTTTGAATTCGAAAATTTGGCCATCAGAGCTATCCCCCGCCTTCGGCAGATATACAGAACCATCGTTATCGTCATCTTCAAGAATAGTCCATTCGGAATCACCCGCACTCTCTGCCTTATAACAGAGCTCATATACGACATGCTCGACAGGAACAGTCCATGTTACCGTTATGCCGTCTTTATCGGTACCGTCGGTTGCTGAAGGTGCTTCAGGGACATTCAAAACGGATCCTGTGGCAATATCTGGACAATAATAAATATTTTGGGCACCTGATTCCGTCACAGTGACAGCTATCCTATAGGAATGGACTCCAACGGCGGCTGGAAGCGATATCGATTTTTCCAAACCGTCGCCGCTTATCTCAAGACCTTCGATATCCTTTATCTCTTCATCTTCGTAGATCGTATAAGAAGACGAATCCAAACTGCTTATCGACGCATCCACAGTCCAGGAAAGCTTAACAATTTCCACATAATCCGTAGTCGCACTGATATTTGATATCAATACCGGTCCAGATGATGAGCCAAGCGCGATATTATCATCCGAAACGATATTCAGAACAGAAACACTCTTTCCATCGACCATGAAATTGAGCTTGTAGGAATAAACCTTGACAACGCCCTCTTCCGCCTCTATCTTATACGGACCCGAGACATACTCCTTCGAATCGCCATTCCATGTAATGGACAATCCATCGACAGGTCTTGTTTCGGTCTTTCCGTCGTCACCTCTCCATACGCTCTCTTCTATGACCCAAGAAATCCTTTCACTAGCCTCATAAGGATATTTCCAAGAGAAAGACAAAGTTCCAAAATCACCACCATCATCTTTGGAAAATGCCACCTCTGCCATATCAGGTCTCCAGATTTTCCAACCAGAAGAGGAAGATATCGTGACCGGATCGGAGCTATCCTGCATTATATACACACCTTCGGCTTGCTTATAACCATTTGTGATACGGTAATAGTACTTGGTATTGTCCGATGCCGTATCATCCTTCCAAGAGTAAACACCGCCGGAAGCCTCAATTGAGAGAGCATCAAAATCCGCAGGAGAAATCAGGGTTGTCCATTCAAGTGAAGATGGATCCGAACCATCATCCACAGCTCGTTCTATCTTGAACACGTTCTTGCTATCAATTCCAGTCGGAATCGAAGGGGCTTTCCAGCTTACAGCAATTGAATCAATCGATACCCCCTGCTCCACATCCACAGAAAGAACAGGCTCAATCGAGAACGAGGAATCTGTTACAACCGGAAGGATATCGCTATCAACGGATGAAATCGGCTCTCCCTCTAATTCCACAGCCATTGACACCTGGAATTCATACGTTGTATTCAAACTAAGCGAATACTCGGAAATTGACATCGGATAAGAAAAAACATCTCCTATCTCATCGCTTTCAACCACAAGCCAATCATTTGTCCCCTTCTCCCTATATTTGATTGTGAACTCATGATCATATAAAGGTTCTTCTGCCCCAGGAACGGATGGTATTGCAGAAAAAATATTAGGAACATCCCAATACAGGATTATGCTTTTTGTAGTAGGAACAGCCGACAGGGAAATATTTCCAACCGTGCTTCCTTCCACAAAATCGCTTATATCGGAATATAGCAATCTATTATTTATCGAGGTGACATCGTCTCCCAGATCTCTCAGCGCTACAACGGAAAAAATATAAGCCTTGCCTTTACCAAGGTTTTTAATATCGCAAGAGGTGCTAGAAACCTGTTCATAAAAAGTGAATCCCCTTTGCTCCAGTTTTGAATAACTATGGGAAGATGAAGAAGTACCTGAGGAAGCTCCATAGTTATTAGCATCAATCATCCACACCTGATACCCTGTAGCATTGGAAGAGGCATTCCAGGAAAGTCTGATCTCATTCTCATATCCATTGGACGCCGTCAATCCTTCCACAGTTGATGGAACAACATATGGCAGATAACTGTCCATAGGTTCTGTCGGCGGGGCTGCCGGACAGGAAATGAAAAGCGCAGTGAGAAGCACTGAAAACAATATTGAAAAAATCCTATTTTTCATCTCGATATCCTATTTAGGTGTGGGAAAACCATACCAAACAACTTTTTCATATTTCAAACCGATAGACTATGAAGAAATTACACTACTATTCAAAAATATCGAACACAATAGCTTATTCATGCCTATTTACTGCTAGTACTATATATGTTTTCAGAACAGAGATTCAAGTATATGTCAAAAAAAATATGGGGAAGGCTTTTCTGCCTCCCCCCTCACAATCACTCGTTTTCAAGATCTTCGGGTTCGCCCCTGTTAACTTTCTTCATCAAAATGAACGCTATGAGCATGAATACCATGCCATACAGGAATAAAGCCGGATACCCAAAAAGATCCGTCGCTCCACCTGCCAAGGGCGGAGAGATGATCGAAGCAAGCTGGCTGAAGAAATAATACAGCCCCGTGTATATGCCCATTGTCGTGTAATCGGCCATCTGCCAGAGCATCGGAAAGGAATTTGTGACCACGGTAACCCAGAAAATGCCGAACAGGAATAAAAGCGCCCAGAACGAATAAAGGCGGAATGTCGGGTTCAAACCTGTCAAGAATGCAGAATGCACGAACACAAGCGCAAGTATGATCACAAGAGCGAAAAGCGCCATGCGTATCGTTTTCTTCCTTCCATGCTTATGAGCAAACCGTCCTGAAGGAACTGCAAAGATCGCATATGCCACACCGACCATGCCGGAAGAGAGGGCCGCAGTGCCAGCACTTGTTCCAAGAACCTCTGTGGTATACTTTCCAACAAACGGGAGGATTCCCTGGTAGGCAATAAACCAGCACAAAAGCGATAAAAGGATATAAAGCGCACTCTTTTCCTCTTCTGCGACAACAGCCTTCAGACTCTTGAAAATGGGCTCCTTGTCTTCCTTGGCCTTTTCCTTATCGGATTCTGAAACCTTGCTGTTCTTTTCCTTGACGAATATGAACAGGAGGATCACAGCAAGGATTACAAACAAGGATGCCACAGGGAATGCCAAAATCTTATCCTTTGCGCCAAGGCCGGGGACGGTGACAACCACATCCATAAGCCTTGCTAAAAGTATGGTGCCGAGAATCGTCGCAATCCCTCCCATGGTGTTTATCACACCGTTCGCCTCGCTTCTGAGATCGCCTGGAACCATATCGGGCATGAGAGCTACGACAGGACCGCGTACCGCCTGCTTGGCGATATTAAGCAGAAAGATCGTCACAACAAGTATTGCAAGCCCCTGATAAGCGGTTATAGGGACGAGGCCGAAGAAAACCGCCGTAATGGGAAGCAGCGTCACAATATAAGGCATCCTGCGTCCGATCCTTGTGTGTGTGCGGTCGCTGAAAGCGGAAAAAATCGGAATAAGAAATATCGCAAGGATATTGTCCAATGTCATTATCGCGCCTATCAGGCTGTTCTGCTCTATATAATATCCGAGGAATATCGGGACGTAATTGTCATAAAGCGGATCCATAAGTCCCATTGTGAAAAAACCCAATCCGATCAAAAATGTCGTCAGCCAATATCCCTTAAGGCTCTTCTTTTCTTTTTTCTCAGGCATAGCACCTCCAACAGAATCGATTCTACCATACCCTTCTTGATAATCGTAGGCTTTGATGATAGATATTTTACCGATATGGGCATAAGTTCGTTAAATCAGCTTGAAAAGCACCTCACTCTCACTCAGGAAGAGAGGAATTGGTTCTCTTTTCCTTCCACTCTCCCGCTATTGGTGTCAGAGCACGTAATGTCCCTGATAAACAAGGACGATCCGGAAGATCCGATAAGAAAGCAGTTCATCCCCACCTGTTTCGAGAACATGGACGATTTAGGAGGCCTGGATCCGTTGGAAGAGGAAAAGCATTCCGAGACAAAGCGCCTCATACACCGTTATGCGAACAGGGCGGCGCTTCTTACAACAGACAGGTGCTTCTCTTACTGCAGGCATTGCTTCAGAAGAAGATTCACATCAAATTCATCCGGACCCATAAACGAAAAAGAACTCGAAGAAGCCGCCTCATATCTGGCGGAGCATAAGGAGATAAAGGAGGTCCTTCTCACAGGCGGGGATATGTTCACCCTGTCCGACGAACACATTTCAATGATGCTCAAGACATTAAAGGAAGCACGGGCGGACATAATATACAGGCTGTGCACAAGAGCCATAGCCACATATCCTGAGAGATTCACTGAAAAGCTGTTTGAGACTCTAAAGCTCCATAACTGGGGAGCTCCTTATTATCTGATGACGCAGTTCAACCATCCGAGGGAAATCACAAGTGAAACAGAAAGGATCATCTCATCATTCCTGAAGCTGGGAATCATCCCTATGAACCAGGCGGTGCTACTAAAAGGGGTAAACGACAGCGTCGATGTGCTTGAAGAGCTATCAAACAAGCTGCTTGCAACAAGAATAAAGCCCTACTACCTCTTTCAGGGAGACCTTGTAAACGGCACGGAACATCTCAGGGTAAAAATAGAGCGCGGCCTGGAAATAGAAAAAGAACTAAGAAAAAGGCTCTCCGGGCTTGCCATGCCCCAATACACGATCGATCTTCCAGAGGGCGGAGGAAAGGTCATTCTCACACATGATTACACCAATGGGCACGAAAACGGGAAATGGGTATTCACCTCTCCTTATGGAGGAAGCAGGGAATATCCGGAAAAAAAATAAAAAACCCTTTCCTCCTAAGAAGAAAGGGCTGAAAACGACCGGCTTTGACTCAGTTCATCAATCCGTCCAAAACACGCCTGATTTCCGCTCTTCTGATCTCCTCTCTATCTGCGGCATAATCATCAGAGGATGTTGAAGCAGAAGGAGTTGAGAATGAGAATGAAGGCTTGCTGATCAAGGCCTGCTTTTCTTGCGGCTGCACTTCACTAGCCTGCTCGGAATAAGCAACCGGAGCCTCCTCAACAACAGTCACAGGAGATACGGCATACTTCTCTTCCAGCCTTGACATGACTTCAAGAACAATGTTCTCAATAGCCGCATATGTGTTTTCCTTATAGGAATCAAGACCATCAAAGGTCTTTCCACCCTTAGCTCCGAGCGCGCCAACAACATCGGAGGAAACCTGATATACTATGCGGTCGTAATCGGTATCACCCGTCTTGCGTCCGCTTGCCTGCACGAGGTTTTCAGCAACATTGCTTGCAACAAGCGAAAGAAGCGCATCCTTGTTCTGTTCGAAATAGGCTTCAAACTCCTGCTTTACTGAAGCGATGGAAGCATCGATCATCGCCTGGACCTGCGGCTCATATAAAGCAACAGCATCATCGATTGCTGAAGAGATCATGGCTTTTACTTCCACTTCGGCATCAGATACCGCATCAGCAATCTTCTGATCGACTGCAGCCTCGGCATCGGATACTGCATCAGCAATCTTCTGATCGACAACAGCCTCAGCATCGATCAAAGCCTGATTAATGCTTTTTTCAATCTGCTTTTCTACAGCAGAGAGGATATCCGTCTCCAAGCCTGCTCTCATCGAATCCACCTGCGAATACACAGCATCAGTGATATAAGAAGCATACTCAGCTTCTTTATCCGCCAAAATTCCGTTCACAACATCTTCTGTCCTGGAATCGATGGCTCTGAGGATAGCTTCCTGATCCGCAAGGATGGAATCGACCACTCTCTCGGAAATGCTGTTGATGAATTCCTCGGGGAGATTGGCGATATAAGCCTCTGCATACTGCTCCACATAAGCCGGAACCGAAGCGGAAACGCGCTCTGCAACGCTGTCGAGGAACGACTGGTCGGCAAGAAGGGCATCTGCCACCTCATCCGCATCCAAACCGCTTTCTGCACTCTGGCTGCTGGTTGCAAGCGGTTCGGGAACATTCACGAGCTGCTCGTTCTGACGTTCTCTTGCTTGAGCAAGGAGCTCATCCTCATACCCCGGGCGGACCTGCCAGATGAAGGCGAAAAGAAAGATCGCCAGAACTACTGAAAATGACAAAAGGATATATCTTATCTCTTTACCCATAATCAACCTCTGTTTATGATACTACCACAATAATCTTCCACTTGTCGATAAAGTTGTTTTTTTTCGTGGTCGTTTATAATTTTAACAATCTTTTTGCCAAAGGTTTCAAAATCCGGATAAATATCTTTCTGATTCGCCTCCCTCTTGGCAAAGGATGCTTCGTCGATGCCATCCCTGATGGCCGCACGGCGTGCCCTTATCTCAAAAGGGGCATCCACAAAAACGATCTCATCGCAAAGGCTGACAAGATCCAAACGCACCAGGATGGCCGCATTTATGACAACCACCTCACCCCTTTCAAGCCCCTCCTTCACAAGCCTTGAAGTCTCCTCCTTCATCCACGGATGGCTTATCTGTTCAAGGCGGGCAAGATTTGAAGGATCGGAAAAAACCAGCTTTCCCAGGATTTTCCTATCAACCTTCCCGTTTACAACCGCAGATGGGAAGCTGCTATGTATTTTGCTCAAATTGGCATCAAGCGCCACATGTCCAAGGTGATCCTCATCGATAACGTAAAAGCCTTTCTGCCGGAAAATCGATGCAACCTCGTCCTTTCCCGCGCAGGATCTTCCTGTAAGCCCGATAACCATCAGTGCATATCCCCCCAGCATTCAGCAATCTCAACGCTTGCTTTTATCGGGACAGAGAAGCTTGTCGAGCTTTCCATTATCTTTTTGATCCTGCAGGCCATCTCATCAGCTGCAGCTGAAGGAACCTCGAAAATCAGCTCGTCATGCACCTGCAGCACAAGGCAATCCAGAAGGTCGTCATCGAGGGAAAGCATCGCACGCTTCATCACTTCGCTTGCAGTTCCCTGGATCACAGTATTTACTGCAACCCTTTCAGCCGCCTTCTTCTCCGTCTTATTTACACTGCGGATTCCAGGAATGCGTCGCCTATGCCCGAAGAGCGTAGTAACCGCACCATCCTCCTCCGCCTTTTTCACACACTTTTCAACAAATTTCCGTATCGCGCCATAACGCTCGAAATACCGGTCGATGAACGAGGAGGCATCGGATCTGGAAATTCCAAGCTCGTTGGACAGCCGGAAAGCCGACATGCCGTACATGATGCCGAAATTGATTGTCTTAGCAATCCTTCTTTCATCGGCGCTGACTGCGGAAACATCCTTATTGAATACCAGCCCTGCAGTATATCTATGGACATCCTCGCCGCTTCTGAAAGCCTTGCAGAGCTCAGGATCGGATGACATATGGGCAAGCACGACCAGCTCGATCTGCGAATAATCGGCTGAAATATACGTATATCCGGGCTTTGCCAAAAAAGCGCTCCTGATCATGCGCCCCTCGGGGGTGCGCACCGGGATGTTCTGCAGATTCGGGTTCCGGCTGGAAAGCCTTCCTGTGGCAGTGCCGGTCTGCAAAAAGCTCGTATGGATCCTTCCATCCCTGCCCTTCAATGTGGGCAATACATCGATGTATGTGCTTTTAAGCTTTGACAGCAGGCGGAAATCGAGGATATCGGTTATGATCTTCTCGCCTGTGGACCTCAAGGATTCCAATGTATCAACATCCGTAGAATACCCGCTCTTGGTCTTCTTGCCGGTCTTGAGCCCCTTTTCCTCGAAAAGCACTTTTGCAAGCTGCTGCGTGGAATTTATATTAAAGACATGTCCGGCATCGGCATATATTTCCTTCTCAAGCCTCTCAACCTTCTCGTCCGTATCCTTCTTCAAGGCCTCCATCCTCTCATCAGAAAGCAAGATGCCGTTCATCTCCATTTTCACCAAGACCTTGATCAGAGGAAGCTCGATCTTCTCCATCACATCCAATAGCCCTTCATGGGCAAGCCTGCCTTCCAGAAGCATATACAAGCGGTATGCCAGATCGCTGTCCTCAGCTCCATAGTCCAAAGCCTTATCGAGGGGTACATCAGAAAAATCACAGCCCTGAGCAACCACATCCTCATAGCGGATCGTGGCATAATCCAGATATCTTGAAGCCAAGTCGTCAAGGTTGAACTGCGCCCTATCCGACTCAAGAAGCCACGCTGCGACCATAGTATCGAAATGCACGGAAGATATCTCGACTCCGAGGCTCTGAAGAATTTCGAGATCGTATTTAAGATTCTGTCCGACCAAGCGTATTTTTCCAGAAGAAAAGTATTTCTTAAAAAGCGCAACGACATCTTCAAGAGAAAGGTATTCCTTGCCCTGGCTTAAAAGAGGACAGTAATAGGCTTTCTTCAATTCATATGAAAAGGAAAATCCGACAAGATCAGAATCGATCTCAAGCCCTGTTGTCTCGGTATCGAAGGCCATGATGGCGCCATGGGATGCAATACATTCCTTAAAAAGCCTTTCTATCTCTTTAATATCGGTCAAAAGGCTGTAGGAGCCTTTACCAAGGAATCTCTTATCCTCAGTAGCTGTGGGCTTTACCTCCGCCGCGATTTCCTTTTCAGCGGTCCGAACGCCTATCTTCTTGACAAGCTGGCTCTGGCCGTATTTGATGAAATCCTCCTTGGCGTTTTCCTTCCTGATCTTTGCAAGCGACAGCTCCTCAAGATCAAAATCCTCATCAAGCGCGTCGTAAGAAAGGGTTATGAGCACCTTCGACAATTCAGCCGAGGCCTTTCCGTCCTCAAGCTTTTTCCTGACGTTTGCGCTTATCCTGTCCAGCTTGCGGTATATGCCCTCGAGGCTTACGAATTCAGCAAGGAGCTTCACCGCACCCTTTTCCCCGATACCCTTGACTCCGGGGATATTGTCTGCGCTGTCGCCGATAAGCGAGAGATAATCTATGATCTGTTCGGGGTAAACACCGAATTCCCCATATACCTCATCCCTTTTGAAAAGGCTGTAGCTGCGCTCCCCTTTTTTTGGCGGACGGAGGGCTGAGACATGCTCTCCTACAAGCTGCAATAGGTCCTTGTCTCCAGTGAACATCACAGTATCTACGCCATTTTTTGAAGCGATGCGCGTCAGGCTGGCAATGACATCATCAGCCTCATATCCCGGTTTGGATAAGACCTTGACGCCCATTTTTTCAAGCGTACCCTTGATAAGCGGGACCTGGGCATGGAGATCCTCAGGAGCCCTATCCCTGTTGGCCTTATATTCCGGATAGAGATTATGGCGGAATGTCGGTTCCTTCTCATCCATGGTTACAGCCAGATAATCCATTCCATATTGGCTTATAAGGGCTAAAAGCGTATTGAAGAATCCGAAATAGGCGCTCATGTTATGCCCCTGCCCATCGGTTAAGGGATGGCTGAGGAATGCGAAATACGACCTGTATATGAGAGAATATCCGTCTATCACATACAGCTTCTTATCGGAAACGAAAGTGGTCTCATCCTCAACCTTCTCATTCTTTTCCCTGATAATTCTCTTTTCTATATCCTCTTTCTCTTTTGATCTTTCCTCTTCGAGCTTCTTCTGATCCAGCTCCTCGTCGCTGAAAAGTTCCAAACCCATTCAAACCTCCAACACCAGATTATCATATGCGCTTTCTATTCCATAGGATCCGTACAGCCTGTTTATATCCTCATACGAGGTCTCATGATTTATATGCGTGAAATAACACTTCTTCGCACCGATTTTCAAAAACGCCTCGAGAGCCTGGTCAAAAGAGAAATGTGTCGCATGGGGCCTTGTTCTGAGCGCTCCAAGGACAAGCACCTCCACTCCTTTCAAAGCAGAAAATGATTCCTCGCTGATATAAGACACATCTGTAACATACGCGAAATTGGAAAACCTGTAGCCCAGTATCTGATGGCAGCCATGCATGACGGGAATCGGTGTTATGCAGATCCCGCATATTTTCACAGGGCGGTAGTTTTCCAGCTCATTCGCATCAAGCAGCGGAAGACCGTAGTTGCCGTCATAATGCCTGAAAGCATACGGAAACTTCTCCTTGATGTCTTTTATTGTATCGGCATTGGCATAAATCGGTATCCTGTGATCCCGGGTGAACACCCTCAAATCATCAAGCCCCATCAAATGATCGGAATGGGAATGGGTGTAAAGCACTGCATCAACCTTCTTAAGCCCCGCTCTGATTCCTGCAAGACGGAATTCATACCCCGTGTCAACAACTATGCATGAGCCGTCTGCTTCCACCATTATCGAAGACCGGTATCTCTTGTCATGGACATCTAAAGAGGTGCATACAGGACAAGAGCATCCTAAAACGGGAATCCCATGGCTCGTGCCGGTACCCAGAAACGTTATCTTCAAATCGCACCTTCTTCTTTCAGATACGAAAGCAATCCGGCAATCTTGTCATCCACCTTTCCGGTCAAAGCCGACATGATGGCCTTATTAGAAAAGATTTCCCCCATGCTCTGCCCTGTCTGGGAAAGATATTCGCCCACAGTATTGATCAGCTTTCTGCCATCTACGGTATCGGAAATAGCTTCCAAATCGAGATTGAGCCCTCCGATCATGCCGACAGAGCCTATGAGAGTCCTGCCTTTTGCGGTATTGAAAAAGGAAAGGACATCCTGCCCATCCTCCGTCAAGGCAGGAAGCTCCTCCTGCTTAATCTCCTGAGCCTCGCTGCTCTCAGCCAAGGCCTCTGCCTGACTGCTCTCATCCAGGGCCTCAGCTTCATTGCTCTCATCCAGCACAAGCACATCATTTTCCTGATTTTCCTGCGCTTCCTCCTCCAATAAAGAAGCAGAGGACTCGGGAGCAGTCTTCTCAAGAATCATGTTCAAGGTCTCAAGAGGCTCCTCCTTGGACGACCTGTAGGAAATGCCGAAAGTCTGCTCGGAAATATCCGGGAAAAGGAAATATAAAGCAAAAAAAACTATGCTTGTGACAAGCACCAATATGATGGTGGAAAAAAATATTTTTAGCGTATCACCCATATATGACCATGATAAAACAAAATTGCCTGAGAAAAAACCTCAGGCAACATAAAAAGCGGAAATAGGCTCAAACCAGGCTGAAGAGCACGCCCACGCTGAAGGTGCTTGCCTTCACGGACGGGATGAATTCCTTATCCCTGATCGAACCTTCGCTCGGGATATCCCAATTGGCAACTATTTCCACCGGATCGATGATGAATCCGAGGCCCACCCTGTAGATCAGATTGGAATCCTTGAGGACATCGCCAAAATTTTCCATTGACTGTCCGTTGACCGACCATTGTCCTTTCTGCACCATGAACGGCATACCGATTCCGGCTCCAAGGCTGATTCGGGCAAAATCGAACAGCTTCATATACAGGGTTCCAATAGCCTTGGTGTTCAGCACCACGGCATCTGCCGGGAAGCCCAGATCCATCGAGACATCGAGACCAAGGAACAAAAGGTTCAGCCTGATATCGGGACCGAAAACAAAATTATCCCATTTGAACTGAACCCCCTCGTCCTCGATTGTTGCGTAATTGTTCTTATATCCGACATTGACTCCCAGCTGGAGGATGTCCGCGAACATCACGGCCGGCACAATAACCAGCAAAACACAAAAAACGATAAGTTTCTTTTTCATGTCACTACTCCTGTTAATCCTGAAATAGAAACAACCGCATCATCAAAAAGTTTCACCTAAACGATCGAGCTCCTCAAGCCAGGCAGAGGAGGACGCGTCGCTCGGCATCCTCCAATCCGAACGTGGGCTGAAAGTCACGCTGCCGACCTTCGGACCGTCAGGAAGGCAATTGCGCTTGAACTGCTGGGCAAAGAATCTTTTTATAAAAATCCTGAGCCACTTCATTATCACCTCTTTCGGATACAGATCGCCAAATGCATATTCGGCAAGCCTGAAGATCTTTGCCGGAGAAAAACCGAAACGCACCATATAATACATGAAGAAGTCATGCAGCTCATATGGTCCCACTATGTCCTCGGTGACCTGGCTTATGCGGCCATCCTTCGCAGGGAGCAATTCAGGCGATACGGGAGTTGCAAGAATGTCCTCAAGGACTTCCGCTTCAGGCCCTTTCAGGGAAGCGGCATAAGAAACGATATGCCTGACAAGGGTTTTCGGAATGGATGCATTTACGGCATACATGCTCATATGATCCCCGTTGTATGTGGCCCAGCCAAGTGCGAGCTCGCTCAAATCGCCGGTGCCGACGACAAGCCCGCCGGTTGAGTTTGCAACATCCATCAAAACCTGCGTCCTTTCCCTGGCCTGCGCATTCTCGTATGTCACCGAAAGATCCTCGGGATCCTGTCCGATATCTTTGAAATGGGACAATACGCTCCTTTTGATATCTATAGTCCTGAACGAGACACCAAGAGCAAAAGCAAGCTTTTCCGCATTGCCCTTCGTCCTTTTTGTCGTACCGAAGCAGGGCATTGTTATTGCGATGATATCTTTTCTGTCCCGCCCCAGCATATCGATAGCACGCACGGAGACAAGAAGGGCAAGAGTGCTGTCCAAGCCTCCCGAAAGCCCCACGACGAGCGATTTAGAGCCTGTATGCAAGAGCCTCCTCTTCAGGCCGACAGCCTGGAGGCAAAGGATCTTCTCGCATCGGCTTTTCTTCTCCTCCTGTGCCGATGGCACGAAGGGATACATGCTTATCTTATGCGTGAGCACAGTCTCAGAGACCTCAAAATCGAAATCGATGAACGAATAAGACGGATCGTGGTCCATCTTGAACGTTGTCAGCCTCCTGCGTTCAGAATCAAGCTTTTCAACATCGACTTCGGAAACAGTCAAGGACTCCAAAGCAAAAGCTCCCTCTTCCAGAACGGCCCCGTTCTCTGCAATGATATTGCTTCCTGCAAAGACCATATCGCTGGTGCTCTCACATTCGGAGGCATCGGCATAAACGTATGCTGAAACAGTTTTCGCAGAATGCATCGCAACCAGATTCCTCCTATATTCATCCTTGCCCACCACTTCATCGGAGGCCGAAAGGTTGACGATGATCTGAGCGCCGTTCGCAGTATGGGATGAAGATGGGGATACGGGGACCCACAGGTCCTCGCAGATTTCGGCCGCTATCAGAAATTTTCCTGCCCTGTGGATTATCTTGTTGCCCAGTAAGCATCCGTCGCCAAGACGGACGTTTTCTTCCGGAGACGGGAAAAACCATCTGTTTTCCTGGAATTCCGCATAGGAAGGCAGATATGTCTTTGCAGTATAAGAGAGAATCCTGCCGTTCTGCACCGCCGCCGCAGTATTATAAAGCTTGCCCTTATAAGAGAGGGGATAGCCGACAAAAGAAAGCATATCGCTGCCTTTTGTATGCTCAGAATATCTCTTCAAGGCCTTCTCAGCCTCCGTTTGCAGCACCGAGGAGAGAAAGAGATCCTGACAGGTATATCCGGTGATTGAAAGCTCAGGGAATACAAGGACCTTCACTCCAAAGCCTTTTGCGAGATCGAAAAGCTCCATCATTTTGCCCACGTTGAACATGGGATCGGCGACCTTAAGCTCAGGGCTGGCCGCAGCCACTTTGATAAATCCATCCTTCATATCAGCGATTATATTGTATTTCCACATAAAAATACACTCTTATGGCGGCGCCTTAAAAAATACGGGACAGACTTCATCAAACAAACATTTTGCCTTAGAACAGCACCCATGTTATAGTTAGTAGAGAAAAAGATGAAACATCGTTTTGATGTTGAAAAAGAGGCCGCCCGGCCATAAGAAGGGCTTGAGCAAAGGGAGGAAAAAGTGACACAGACAATATCATTGTCCGGGCTATGGAAACTGAGCCCATACCAGGATGATGCAGTCAAAAAATATACTACCTTCTTCGAGAAGCACAAATATCTTGAGATAAACACCGCAAACAGCATATACACGGAGCTCATCGCAGCAAAGGCGGTAAGCGAGAAGATCAGATATCTTAGCGACATGAAGTGGATCATAGAAAGAAAATTCACAGTGCCAGGCAAAACAGGATACTGCGTATTAAAAATGCCGGAGGCCCTGCAGCTCGAGATAAATGGGGAAAAACCAACTTCAGAAGATATCACGGCATTATTAAGAAACGGGGACAATACCATAAAAGCCGTTGTGAACACCTCTTTCTGCGGGGAAGCATCCCTTGTGCTTACGGATACAGGCGTAATATACTCTGCACATCTCAAGCCGCGTCATGAGAACGGGAAATGGCTCATAAAGGCGGAAATCGACTACGGCTCCTTCTCTAAGAGGAGGACAGCGCTTGGCCTGTCATTGCTGGGAAGGTCGAAATATATAGACATAGAGCTTGAGAAAGAGCGCAAGCTCATAGAAACTGAGCTGGAGATTGAGGACAGCCTGGTGGAATGCTGGAACATCGCAGGACATGGCAAGCAGATACTTTACACTGCAGAGCTTGAGCTAGGAGAGGAAAAGCTTGACAGGAGGGTCGCCTTCCGCACCATCGAAATCATCGACGGCGCATTGCATGTGAACGGAAAGGAAACCTTTGCAAAAGGCGCAGTCTGGCCAATCATGGCACATCACGACCAAAGAAGGTATGAGGATCTGCTGCTTTCAGCGGCGAAGGCGAACATAAACGTGCTATTCATCACCAGCGGGCATGAAAGCCATATGTTCTACAACATAACCGACAGGCTCGGAATAATTGTCCTGCACCCCGAAGCTGTCGATGGCTATTCATATCATCCATCCTTCATGCACGGCAGCATAAACTGCGACATATTCGATGCTGCGGTAAGGAAGGACAAAGGCTATCTGGGATTGTTTTTGGATGCGATAGATCTGGAACGCTGGGTATTAAAAACAAGAAGCTGCAACACGAACCACGGAGTGGTATATGACAACCTATTATCGACAGTAGCAATGGACGGGTCCTGGAAGCCCAGCCACTATGCAGCCCGCAGGTTCTTTGCGGATCTCGTTCCGATCATGTTCATCGAGAACGGCATGCTCTCGGTATTCATCTCCAACGATGGGGACAAGGATGAGGATGCCGAGGTTTCGATCAAGTTCATGGAATATTCGGGACAAAAGAGGCAGAAGCAGATATACAATGCCAAAGTTCCGATGCACAGCGCGGTCAAAATCAAGGATATCGATTTAAAAGGACACGACAGGAAAAAGGAATTCGTGTATGTCAAGCTGAGGACATTCGACCTTCATAGGGAACTGACCCTTCTTCTTGACGAGATCGTGGATTGCGCTTATCAGGAACCTGGATTGGAATACTCGGTCAGAAAGATAAACGGAAAATCGTTCTCAATCAGGATAAAATGCCAGAAGCCTGCCTTTGCAGTCCATTTGGAGATGGAAAACATTCCTGGACTGTTTTCAGACAGCTTCTTCGAGGTGCGTCCGTCCGGAGAAAAGAGCGTAGTGTTCAATTCCTATTCGGAAATAAGCGAAGAGGACATAAACAAGAATCTGAGGATATACGATATCTACTCGGCATTGAAGGAACAGAATCTAATATGAGGGCATGAAGCCTGGAATCACTCCAGGCCCAGCTGCTTTTTAAGGTTTCTGTCATACTCGGGAATGGCTCCCGCATTCTGCACGACATAATCGGCCAGCATAGAGGCTTTAGCTAAGGCATCGGGGATGCTGCAGCCTTTTGTGAGGAAGAACAAGAATCCTGCAGAAAGGCTGTCCCCCGCCCCTACCGTATCAACAACAGCCACCTTCTTGCTGCCCTGATGGTATACTCCCTTATCATAGTATATGTCGGATCCCGCCTTTCCTCTGGTGATCAGGACGGCTTTCAAGCAATAGAGATCCATAAGAGAAGAAACAGGATTATCGCTTTCCACACCAAGAAGCTCGCATACTACCGGCACCTCCTCATCGTTCATCTTGAGGATATCGGCCTTTTCAATACCATGCCTTATTATCTCGGCATTATAAAAATCAAGCCTGAGATTCACATCGAAAAAGACCAGCTCCGCATTGATATTGTCCAACAGATAATCGAGAGTGCTGCGCGAGACAGCATTTCTTTGGGCAAGGGACCCGAAAACAAACACATCCCAACGCCTTGAGGCTATCTCAGCCTTTTCCTCATCAGAAAGGACAATCTTATCCCACGCGCTCGGATCATCGAACCTGTAGGAAGGGATGCCATCCGTAAGGCTGACAAGAGCACGGCCGGTGATCCCAGCCTCATCGACATGGACAAACCGCCTGTCGATGGAAAGCTTGTCCATTGCTTCAATCGTAAGCTTTCCCAGCTCGTCATCGCCAATGCAGCTGATTATTGCGGCATGCCCTCCAAGACGGGCAAAATGCCCAGCAACGTTCAAAGGCGCGCCGCCAAGCGTCCTCTTTTCACCGAAAACATCCCAAAGAACTTCTCCAAAACATAGACAATCCATAACAACCTCCAAAAAAGCTATCTGCGGCCTATCTGCCATGCACTGTGCTTCCCCTCTCCACCAGGTGCACATCCACCACCACGCTCGTCGATGAGAAGCTGCGCGTCTTGATGGACGACAACAGCGATCCTATGGCAAGGGAAGCCATCTCATCCACAGGCTGATGTATAGTCGTCAGCTCGGGGGTGGTCAAAACAGCGATGATGGAATCGTCGAATCCGACAATTTTGAGCTCATCTGGAACCGCAATCCCTCTTTTCGACGCCATCTTAAGCGCCTGGGCCGCTATCATGTCTGAAGAGCAGAACAGGCCGTCCATGCCGGGATTCTCATCAAAAACCCTGGCCAAAAGCTCAAAATAATCCTGCTGGTGGAAATTTTCGCTATCCGCCTTGTAGATCTTGGTTTCAAGACCGAGCTCGCGGCAAGCATCTTCAAATCCGCTTTGACGGGCATCTGCCGGCATCGGATAGTCCTGCGCACCATAGACGTAAACGATGTTGCGCGATCCCGCCTGATAAAGATGACGGCACGCAAGCCCTCCGCCCTTATAGTTGTCGCATTCTATCGAAACCGATGAATTCTTCCTGCTGCGTTCTATGGATACGACAGGCACATCCAGATCCGAAATCTTCATTGCCTCGAAATTCCCAGAGCAGAGGACAATGCCGGCAACCCTGTTGCGCTTGCATTCCCTTAGAAGCTCGCTTTCCTTCTTCCCATCGCCGTCGGAGATGAACAAAAGAAGCTGGTAGCCCCGGCTCTCCAGCTCATTTTCGATCGCAGAGAGAAGAGAAGCAAAAAACGGATTGTCCAAAAGCGGGATTATGACCCCTATTATGTTTGAAGACGATTTGCTTAAAGACCTTGCTATGGCGTTGGGCTGGTAATTCAGCTTCTTCATGGCATCATCGACCTTTTTGCGCGTCTTCTGCGAAATATATCCCCTGTTGTTCAAAACCCTGCTTACCGTTCCGATGCTTAACCCGGTAAGCTCTGCAACATCCTTTATGGTAGCCATATCTTTCCAACCTGAGTTTCAAAAGTGTTATACATTGATAATTTTCCCATACTTCATTTCTTTTCGCAAGAAAAAAAGTGTTTGAATGTTAAACGTTTGATATACACTTTACTTCATATAGAAATAAATATTTCAAAAGCCCTGCAATAAAAGATATATGTAAAGATAATTTCTTACATAATATATTTTTATTTAGAAAACACCAATCGTCTGCCGACCTTTGCCGCATTTTTGCATAGGAGTAACGGCCTAAAGGCTCCGGATTATCCAAAATCAGATGCTATATTCAACGGTTAGCGGACAAAAGAGAGCTCATATAAATAGAAAAAATGATGCCGGAATCAACGAAACCGGCATCACCTGATAGGAGTTAAGTTATGCAAAAATGAAAAACTGAACACAAGTCTCATTTTCGGGGGAAAATTCCTTCCCTCCTTGCTATTATAACCTGCAAAACGGCAAAGGCAAAACAATTTCTCATCCTCAGCGCCGATCAAGGATGAACACCGTCTCCTCATGGCTTGATCCAGGATAAAAATCGAAGAGCTTTGCAGAGACAACTGAATAAGCTTTTGCAAAAGAGGCCAGGTCTCGCGATGCGGTTATGCTGTCGCAGGAGACATAGATTATCCTTGAGGCGCCAAGGCTTGATATGCTGGAAGGAACCCCTTTTGCCAGCCCTACCCTCGGCGGGTCTACAATCACCGTATCGACATGGGATGAGATCCTTTTTGCAAACAGTGCCGCATCATCCGTAAAAGAATGGGCCGAAGGAGCATTGATCTTGGAAAGGGAGAGGCACTCCTTCTGCCTTTCTACCGCATAAACCTTTCTCTCTTCGCCTTCAAACAGCCTGGAAAAGGTTCCCACCCCGCTATAAAGGTCGACCACGACATTTCCAACAGCATTATCATGAACAAAAGAAAGCAGGTCGGGCAAAAGCCTCAGGTTGCTCTGAAAGAAGACTTCTGCGCTCACAACATAGCCGCAGGCAAAAACCCTTTCACGGCCTAATGAGACGCCATCAGAGCCTTCCTGCATGGGAATCTCGACGCATCCGCTATCCCTGTTGAGCCCTTTTTCTATCATCAGCGTCCTGGCGCGCTTGAATAGAATATCCTTAGAGGATGAGAGAAAGCTGTCCAGCTTAGCTGAAAGCGCGGGGCAAGAGCCGACTTCCACCAGACTACTGCTGCCCCTTGCAAGAAAGCCTGCTCTTTTAAGACGAGGGTCCACATGTATGCGGCAGCGCCCGCGGTATCTTTCAAAGGATCCGTACACAGGAGGCTCGAAAACCGGCATATTATCAAGGCCTGCAATCCTTTTTAGGTTATCCTCCACCGCCTGCTGCTTCAGCTCTGCGGAGGTCTTCTCATCGACGATCAGAAAATCGCATCCGCCGCAGATTCCATAAAGAGGGCACACAGGATCGATGCGCAGAGGACTTTTCTCAAGCACAGAGCCGCAGGAGGAGATGACCATAGAGCCCTTTTCCTGCACATCCTCCTCCATGACAAGCTCTCCTGGAAGGGCGTTTGATACAAGATGGACCCGGCCAGATCCGTCATGGGCAAGGCCATAGGCTCCGTTGACATATTTTTCTATCCTTAAAGCCAATTCTCAAGCTCCTCTGCATAGGAGGCGATAATTGAAATGCCCTCCTTCCAAAACATCGGATCCTCGATATCCATTCCAGCTAAGCCTGCGACAAAGACCGCATCCTGCATACCTGTCTTGAGAAGCAGGCTCTTATAGGAAGAAGAAAAAGATGAGGAGCCTCCAGCCCGCTTGAAGAGCCCGAGGGCGAAAAGCTGCCCGAATGCATACGGGTAGTTGTAGAAGCTGAAGGCCTCGCTGTAGTAATGGCTCTTGACAGCCCACATGTAAGGATGCTTCTTTCCCACGGCATCGCTGTACGTCCTATTCTGGGCATCTATCATCATGGAGCAGAGCTGCGCTGCAGAAAGCTCCCCGCTCCGCCTCTTTTCAAACAGGTCCTTTTCAAAATAAAACCTCGAAAGGATATCTACGCACACCTGGGCGGCAGAGGAGACGAACTGTTCGATCACAGGAAGCTTCTCTTCTTCATCAAGCGTTTTCAATACTTCTGTGAAAACCACCGTCTCGCCGAAAATGGAAGCTGTCTCGGCAAGCGTCATTGGATAATCAGAAAGCAGGACAGGAAGATCGCGCACGACATGATCGTGGTAGGCATGCCCAAGCTCATGAGCAAGAGTGGCGACGCTGTCATAAGAATAATCATAATTGCACAGCACCCTGGAAACCTTGCTTTTCCTGAAAGCGGTATCATATGCCCCGCCGACCTTTCCTTTTCTCGGTTCTGCGTCTATCCATCCGTTTTCAAAGGCATTTTTGGCAAAGCTTCCCATTTCTGGAGAGAATTTCGAATAGGAGGAGATTATGATATCCTCCGCATCCTTGAACGAATACTTTTTGCTGCTTCTGCCTACCGGGGCGGCAATATCGTACCACTCAAGCCTTTCAAGACCGAGAAGCTTGGCCTTCACAGCAAAATAGCGGCGGAACATGGGAAGGGAAGACTCCAGGGCCTCAATAAGGGCATCAAGCGTCCTATCTGTTATCCTTGAGGAAAACAAGCTTCTTTCCAGAGGGCTCTTCCATCCCCTTCTCTTCTCCAAAGCCAAGGTCGTGCCCTTAACTCCGTTCAAGCTGTATGCAAGAGCCGTCTCATGCTCCTTCAATAAATACAGCTCCCTTTCAAACGCATTTCTTCTCACATCGCGCTCCGGAGACGAAGCAAGGCCCCGAAGCTCGATCAATGTCTCTTTCCCATCGCTTACCGACGAGGTGACCGCTTCCTGCAGCCTCTCCCACTGGTTTGCGCTTGTCCTGAGAAGCTCGAGCGCAAGGTCTTCCTCCTTGCGGCTCATCTGGTGCGAGCTCTGCACCAGGAATTCCGAAAGGAGAAGAGAATACTGTTCAAGACGGGGATCGGAAAACTCATCTTTTCTTTCTGCAATCCCAGAAATCAGAAGCTGCATTGCAGAGGAATAAGCCATGGAGGCTTCTTCTGCACGGCTGTTTGCAAGCAGATAATCCGGATTGGAGGTATCGGTCGAAAGGCATGCCGAGGCATAGGATGAGGTATTCGACACCAACGCCGCTATTTCATCGGCCAAGACCAAAAGCTCATAGAGGCTGGATGATGAAGCCTTCTCCTCAAGAGCCTTGCTGAGGGACGAGATCTTTTCAAGATCACCGAGAAAATCATCGCATTCGACACCCCGGTATATGGGGCTGAGATCCCAATGAGGGAGTTTTTGTCCGTTCATGCAAAAATTATAATACAAAGGAAAGAAAGTGTGTAGTTTCAGCGTTTTGCAGCATTGGCAAGAAGCACAGGATGGGTAAGCTCCTTAAGCCCCTCCACCTCTTCATCCTTCAAAACGAGCCCAAGCTCCCTGACAATGAAGACTATTTCCGACAGCACCTTTGAGGCTTCCGTCTTCAACGGCTCGCTCTTTCTTGCAGAAAGACGCTCTGCCAATTCCTGATAGCTTCCCGCATCAAGCTCCGAGTAAGGGATTGAGATGTAACTGCCCTTGGTATCCGATATGGAAAAGGAAAATCCGCAGAAGGAGCCGTACTTATAGACACAATCGGCAATTATGCATCTTTCGGGCTTATCCCCGAGCATGTTCCTGATTTTCAAAACATCTTCATCTGTCAAAACCATCTCCAACTCCACGCTTCATGATAGCACAAGAAACTATCTTTTATAACCCATGGCCACCGGATACGCGCCCAGACGGGAATTCGACCACCCGGGGATTTTTAAGAAGAGCCAGGTCATCCGCATCATGAGTGATCAAGAGCACCGTGCGCCCTGCTGTCTTTTTCAGCAATAAATCTGCTGCAAGCTTCTTGGATTCCGGATCCAGGCCGGAAAAAGGCTCATCTACAACCAGCGTATCAAACGGCGCAAGCAGCGCGCGGACTAAAGCAACACGCCTCGCCATGCCTCCGGAAAGGTCATGAGCCTTTGTTTTCATCTCTCCCGCAAGCCCCACCTCAGCTAAGGCCTGAGCCGCCTGGGCCCTATCGTCCGTCACCAGCATGAGGTTTTTGATCACGCTGAGGTTTTTTATAAGGCGGTCCTCCTGGAACAGAGCACCCACCCTGCCTTGCAAGCACACCGTCCCGGAATCAGGCGTCTCAAGTCCGAGTATTATCCTGAAAAGGGTCGTCTTGCCCGACCCGGAAGGCCCCATGAAAACGGTAAGCTCATGCTCCGGAATCTCAAGGTTAAAGGAAGAAAAGACCTTCTTTTCACCAAAACTCTTTCCAAGCTCCGTTATCTTCATATTTCTATCCTCCTTACTGCAGCACGCAGCAGGAAAAGGAAGAACATCTCAAAAGCCTTTGCCAGGATTATGATTGTTATAGTCCACGCAAACAGATCGGGTGTTGAAAGATAGATCTTTGCTTCATACAGCTTCTCTCCCATGGACCCTGAAGGGATTGCAATCACCTCGGCTGCAATTCCGCTTTTGAAGCAAAGGCCCAAAGCGATGGTAATGCCGTTCTGGAAAAATGGTATGAGCTCGGGTATGTAGACATACCTTATCTTCTTGCTTCTGCCCACAGCATACACTTCGGCCATCTCTAGAAGGCCGCCATCCACGTTTTTCAGCCCGTCCAAGATCGAGGAGTGCATCACAGGAAACACCATGATAAAGGAAATGACCACCGAAAGGTTCCGGCTGTTCACCCATATCAGGACAAGTATGACTATGCTTGCAACGGGAGTGGCCTTCATGAACTGGATCACAGGCTCCAGCATCGCTGAGAAAATCCTGCTCCTGTAGGAAAGATAGGCAGTGGGAACGCTTATTAAAAGCGCGAGAAAAAGCCCGGCGAAAATCCTTTTCAGGCTGAAAGCTATGCTCGACCAAAATGAAAGCGTCCCCGCAAGCTCAAACAGTCTTTCCAGGACCCTCACAGGGCCGACAAGCAGCACATCCTGAGCTATCCAGACGGCTGCGGCCTGCCAGACAAGCAGCCAGAGCGCAACCGGCAGGGCTTTCGTAATCTTATTTGAAATAGAATCCTTCTTCAGGGACCTTACCTCCGACACTAGCAGGGTTCTGCTCATAAAGCACTTCAAGGTAGTTTGAAAGCGCCTGCTGCATCCTTTCTCCTGAAATGAAGGTTATATTGCATCCGGGAAGCGCCTTCAGGGCCACCTTTTCTGCGATTATACCATAATCTCCGATCAGCTTGGCAGCCTCTGCATTGTTCGAATTGACAAATTCCACTGATTGCTCATAGCTTTCAAGAAATGCCCTGACCGCATCCTCATTATTCTCTACAAAATCCCTTCTGGCGGCAACAACGCCTGTAATGAGCTCCGAACCCATCTTCTCATACCACAGGGTATTGAGGTCGAGAGCTATGCGCACATCGGGATTGTTCATCAGCGCGGTTGTAAGGAAAGGCTGAGGAAGCATCGCAACCGCATCATCGGATGCAAGAAGGGCCGCTACGCACTCAGCGTGCTCGCTCCGCCATTCGATGAATACGTCCTTTCCCACCTCAAGCCCATTCTGGCCGAGTATGTACATGAGCGCATACTCCGGAGTCGCGCCCTTGCCTGAAGCATAGATCGTCCTGCCCCTCAGATCCTCGACGCTTTTAACTGTATCGCCCTTTTCTGCAATATAAAGTACGCCGAGCGTGTTTATGACGAGGACCTGGATCTGGTTGCCGGTATTGTTGTATAGGACCGAGGCTAGATTGGCAGGGATTGCGGAAATATCCACCTCCCCCTTCACAAGCTTAGGAGTAACAGCATCCACTGCGCCCTCAAGAATGAAGGAGTACTCATTGCCGTCGCTGTTCAATCCGTTTTCTGAATCGGACATGAGCTTGACCATGCCCATGGCCGTCGGCCCTTTGAGCGCAGCGATATCGACTTTCACAGGGACTTGCACCGATGAAAGGACAACGGAAGGATCCTCCTTTGCTCCGGCGGAAAAAAGCGATGCCGCAGAAAGAAGAAGGATCAGGACCAGATATATTTTCTTTTTCATTTTCATCATCCTCCACTTGGATGAGTCTATCAGATTGCAGATTAAAAATATGTTGCAATTACAACGCAGACCCAATTTGTTTTACAAAGCTAACCACAATAAAAAATATCCAATCAGAGAATCTGAAACCGCATATCATACTATGTTTTCCGTAAGCAGCACATTGTAGTCCTAAAAGACCTGGATAAGGCAAGATTTTACTTGCAAGAAGTAAAAGGCGGGTATATTCTTATGTTAAGCGGTTGATATACAGCATTACCTTCCGGAGGTTATGATGGACACTTTTAACTCGAGACTTCTGCGTCATAAGGACGAACTCGAATGGCTATACATGGAATTATACAATGACAGGGCTATGCTTGATGCCCTGGAAAAAGGTATGGAGGATTACTTTGCCAAGAGAAAGGAGGATCTGAAAGAACTCGATGAAAGGAGGCTTTCAGACAGCTTCTGGTATTTGGAGGGGAAGATGCTTGGGATGACCATGTACACCGAGCTCTTTGCTGGTACCTTCAAAAAGCTGAAGGCCAAGGTCGCCTACCTCAAGGATCTGCACATTACATACCTGCATCTCATGCCATTTTTAAAAACTCCGAAGGAAAACAATGACGGAGGATTTGCCGTAAGCGATTTCAACACGGTTGATCCGAAGTTCGGAAGCAACAAGGATCTTGAAGATCTTGCAGACGAGCTCAGAAAAAACGGGATCAGCCTTTGCATGGACATGGTCATGAACCACACATCCAGCGAGCATGAATGGGCCCAGAGGGCTATGGACGGGGATATTTCATACCAGAACAGATACCTATGCTTTCCAGACCGGAGAATACCGGATGAATACGAAAAGACCTGCCCGGAGGTGTTCCCGGAATCGGCTCCAGGCAATTTCACATATTCCCAGAAGATGGGAAAATGGGTGTTCACCTCATTTTATCCCACCCAATGGGATTTAAACTACAAAAACCCTGCAGTGTTCAACGACATGGTGTTCTCGATGCTACTCTGGGCAAACTACGGCATCGAGATATTCCGTCTTGATGCGGTTCCGTACATCTGGAAGGAAATAGGGACAAACTGCAGGAATCTCAAGCAGGTGCATACGATTGTAAGAATGATCAGAATGATTCTTGAGATCGTCTGCCCGGCTGTCATCCTCAAAGGAGAGGTCGTGATGGCTCCAAAGGAGCTGGCGGCATACTTTGGAACAAAAGAGAAGCCTGAGTGCCATCTGCTCTATGGAGTAGCTTCCATGGTCAACATCTGGGGCGCCCTCTCAAGCAGGGATGTGCGTCTGCTGGAGTATCAGACGGTGGATCTGTTAAGCCTCGGGGAAAACGCCAATTTCGTGAACTACCTCAGATGCCACGATGATATCGGCTGGGGATTCGATGAGCAGAAAGAGCCCTTGATCGGCGCAGATCCGCTCAAGCACAAGATATTCCAATACGAATTCTACCAGGGCCGGTTTCCTGGCTCGTTCTCACTAGGAGAGCTGTACAACTACGATCCAAAGACGCTCGACGCAAGAAGCTGCGGCACGACAGCCTCGCTATGCGGAATAGAAAAAGCTCTCAAGGATAATGATAAGGATGAGCTTGAAGATGCAGTTGCGCGCTACAGGCTGCTTTATGCAACGGCATTCTTCCTGCGCGGTTTTCCGCTGCTCAACAGCGGCGACGAGATCGGGCAGCTAAACGACTACTCATACAAAGAGGATGAGCTTAAAAAGGACGATTCAAGGTACTTGCACAGGTCCAAGTTCGACTGGAAGAAGGCCCAGAGGATAAAAAAGGAAGGAAGTCTTGAAAACAGGCTGTATGGAATACTCGGACAGCTTTACAAAATAAGGGCAGAAAGCGAGCTCTTTTGCGCTGATGCCGAGGTCAGCACCTGGGACAGCGGAAACAGGCATGTGTTCGCATTAAGAAGGAAAAAGGGATCAAAAGTGCTCTTATGCATTTTCAACTACTCCCCCGACCCGGAGAGTGTGGCCTTCAACTACTTCACGGGGTATTATACTGATCTGCTTTCAAAAAGGACTATTGAACCAGGCAGGCCGTTCATCGTGGAAGGCTACGGCTGCATGGCCCTTGAAGGTTGTTGGGAATAACATATATCAGAAATTAAATTCCTGTCCTTCTTGAGAAGTTATTTTATTTATTTTTGAGCCCTTATTATAAAAAAACAGAGGCAAAGCAGAACCGTTTCAAACCGGCCCGCTTGCCTCCTTCTTGAAATGCCGAGCTTATATCAGCCTTTTATTCCAGTCATCGCTATCGATTCAATGAACTGCTTCTGGAACAATATAAATACAATAAGGATCGGAAGCGTCATCAGAGTTGAGAACGCGAATATCTGGCCCCAGAATATGTATACGTCCGTAGAAAGCGCCCTGAGGGCAAGGGGAAGAGTCCTGTAGGTCTCGTCCCTTGTAACTAGCGTAGGCCAAAGGAGGTCGCCCCATATCCTTATGAATTCCATGATCGCCACTGTAGAGATGATCGGTTTGGACAACGGGAGCATGATCTTCCAGAACACGCCACTGTATCTCTGCCCGTCCACAACCGCCGCTTCCACCAGTTCCTTCGGCATGCCCTTGAAATGGTTATAATAAAGGAAGATGAACATCGGATAGCCGACGTTTGGCAGCGCAAGGCCCCATATCGTATTGATCATTCCAAGCTTGTTGGCGACTATGAACCTGTTGAGTATCACCGCCTCAGTCGGAACGATGGCAAGCGCGATCATTAAGGATATAAGCATCTTCTTGCCCTTGAATTCCAGCTGCCCGAGCGCATAGCCTATCATGCCATTTATGATTGTCGCCAAAGATACGTTTATTATCGCGGTCAAGGCCGAATTCTTAAAGAATCTGAAGAACTTGACCTCTTTTACAACGCTGACATAATTGTCCAGGCTCAGATCTCCCGTCGGCAAAAAGGCCCTTATCGTAGACGTATCGCTCACAATCTGGCTGTCGGTCTTGAAGGAAGAGACGAACATGTAGACCATGGGCAAGATGAAAAGGCATGCGATGAGCACGTATAGAAGAATATATAACGAATATACAATCCTGCGATTTCTTACTACCTGCATATCACTTATCCCTCAGCAAATAATTCTGCAAAAGCGAAATCCCCAATACGATGATGAAGAATACAACGGCTATAGCTGATGAATATCCCTGCTGATTGTTCATGAAGCCGACTTTATAAAGCTGGTATACGACCGATACCGTCGAATCCTGAGGTCCTCCGTTTGTGAGCACATATACCTGGGTGAACAGCTTCAGCGTATTGATCGTTACAGAGAGCAATACATACACCATCGTGTTCTTCAAAAGAGGAACCGTGATGTAGAAGAATCTCTGCACCGGTCCGCATCCATCCAGATCGCAGGCCTCATACAGCTCTCCCGAGATATACTGCAGGCCTCCGAGTATGATGACCATCTCAAGCCCCAGGCTCTGCCAGATGTACATCACCGCAATACAGAACAAAGCCCATTTGGAATCCTGCAGCCAGGTCTGCGGAGCGATGCCGAAAGTCCTGAGTATGGAGTTCATCAGCCCTGAATCCCCAGGCGAGAAGATGAATGACCAGACAACCGCGACGACCGTCATAGTAACAACCTGCGGGCTGAAATATATCGCACGGAAATACTTGACGCACTTGATCGGCCTGTTTACAAGAACCGCGAGGATCGTTCCGAGAACCACTATGGCCGGCACGACCATCAGCGCATATACCCCGGTATTGATGAACGCTCTGCGGGTAGTCTCGTTTGTGAACACCTTCAAATAGTTCTGCAATCCGACAAACGACGTGTCTCTGCCGACCCTCGGCACGAGCATCTTGTTCGTGAAGGAATAATAAATCGACAGCAAGAATGGAATGATTATAAAAAGAGTGATGAAGAGCATAGCCGGAAAACAGAACAGCCTTGCAGTCCTGGCCTGATCCCGGAGCAATCCACCTTTGTTATTCAAAGGAAGCTTCATACCGTATCCCCATTTTGGCGTTTGCTATTTTAAACGCCGGTTTTCAGCAACCGATGCTGTCCAAGGCGGGAAAGCCTCAGACAGTACGGTATCAATAAGAAAAAACCATGGCATATCTGCTGCCATGGCTATCTGCAATCAGATATTATTCCAACCGTTTTCAACAATGACCTCATCGATGCTCTTGGAAGCCTTCTCAAGCGTTGATGCAGGATCGGCGCCTCCGATGATATCCGCATAAACGGACTGCATCGTGTTGTAGATTGTCATATGTGCAGGTGTAAGCGGCCTGAGAACCGAGATGCCAGCTTCAAGCTGCTCTCTGTAAAGATAGAGCCTTCCACCTTCCTGAAGCTCAGGCACCTGATCCATTACGGACTTTCTTGAAGGGATTGCGCCGTTGAAATTAGTTACGATCAGGATATTCTCAGGAGAAAGAGCGCCTTCCATGATCTGGTAAACGATATCATCGACACCATTCTCGACTGCGGCAGTCGTCATAGCCCACACAGTAGATCCAGAACAGGTGAAGACACCATTCCCAAGATCCGGTCACGGGATGATGATGGCATCGTCGCCAAGGAAATTCACATGGTCGGTATACTTCCAGTGTCCGAGAAGAGCCAATGCGCTTTCTTTCCTTTCATAGAAACCGTTCTCGTAATCGCACTTGCCGTTGATATATCCTTCGCTGACCATCCAGGAAAGATACTCGAAAGCCTTGATGGTCCCCTCGCTATTAAGAGCGCCGTCAGTGAGCATCGTATCCTCGTCAAGATATTCACCGCCGAAAGATGCGAGGAACGGCATGTACTGGAAATAAAGGGAAGCCGGCTTGTTCTGCCTGATGTAAAGCGGATACTCGACACCATTTGCCTTGAGCTTCTTGAGAGCATCCTCGAATTCGGCCTTCGTCCATGCATCAGAATATGTAGTAGGAATCCTTATGCCGGCATCTTCGAGCATCGACTTATTTGCCCAGAGTCCCATTCCAGCATCGAACTGAGCCATGGATACAGTATGTCCCGCATATGTGGTCTCAACTTCAACCGATGGGATGAGGTCAGCCTTGAGCTCGTCGGACATGTAGGATTCCACAGGATTGATCAGCCCGGCTTCGTAATAAGCGGGGATCATGAGGTAATCGGCTACAACCAGGTCAGGAGTGTCTCCTACAAGCGGTGCGACCTGAAGCTTGGAATCAAGCTCGTCCTTCGGATAATACTCATCGATGATGGTTATGCCAACAGATTTCTCAAGGTTATCGAAAACCTGCTTATAAACGCCATCTTCGGATCCGCTGCTCACCCAGACTTTGATGCTGGAAGGCGCGGCCTTGGCCTCTTCCTTTGATCCGTTAGCAAGGACAGGAACGAGTGCAATCAGTGCAACGAGTAGTAATACACAAATCTTTTTCATATATCTCTCCTTCTGTATATTAAGCGCTTAACATAATGTTCAATAAAAACACCCTTTCAGCTACTTCACCTTCAAGTATAAACCACGTCTGCTGATTGTCAAGAAAAATATAACAAACGTTTGTTACATTTTTGTTTCATATCACAGCGGATCTCTGGAGGTCCTGGCATTTCCGAAGAAAAACATGAAATCCTGGATCTCGGTATCCATCATCTGTCCGGACTTTTTAAACGCCTCAGCCTCGGCAAGCTGGACGCTTCTGTCGTAGCAAAGGCTTTTGAACTCCACATTCCCGTCGTTTATCACCATGTAGTTCGCACTCTTATCGGGATCATCAGGACGCCTATATGAAATGCTTCCAGGATTCAGCCATTCCATCCCATCCCAGAGTATATGGCGGCACTGGCGGTGAGAATGCCCGAAGATCATCCTGCGCCTATCCGCCTTAGTATGGGCATGCTCATTCCAATAGGAATCGAACTGATATCGGCTTTCTATCACCCCATAGGATTGATCATATTGATGCTGGATCAGATAATCCCAGCCGTCAGCAGAAAATACGAGATGGGTTGGAAGCGATGCGATATAGTTTACACGAGACCTGTCAAGCCGCTCGCAATTATGGTGTATCCACTTGTAGCTCTTTCCGGATACCTGCAGGTACTCGTTTGTGTTGTAGCATTCCACAAGGTGCGTATCATGGTTTCCATGCACAAGCACAGTAGGCTCTGTGCGGTTTCTAAAATAATCGACGACGTACGAAGGGTTGGTGCCGTAGTCCACAAGATCCCCTGCGCAGACTAAAAGATCGAAGCCCGATTCGGATGCAAGAACGGCATCCAGGGCTTGCTTATTGCTATGAATATCGGAAATGAGCAGTATTTTCATAAAAGGCCCCGTATAACATAAATATTATATCAAACGTTTGATATATATCAACAAAAAATTTCCTTTCCTTAACCTCACATTAAGAAATTAGAATATAAGAGGCTAAGGCAGGAAATAAAAATCTGACCTATCAACCGGTTTTATATATCTTTTCAAAGACCTATCGAATATTCGCTTATCTTCGAAATAAGGGTGCGCCTGGAAATTCCAAGCTCCTCTGCCGCCTTTGTACGATTTCCTTCCCATCGGTGCAGAGCGCAGATGATCGCTTCCCTTTCCATATCCCTGAGCGATCTCGCTTCCGCCCCCGCTTCCTGTATTTCTGCCGTCTGCTTCATGCCGGATTTGTACACAGAGCTCCTGAGATCCAAATCACCAGCATCTATTACATCGCTGTCTGAGAATATGCAGGCCCTCTCAAGGATGTTTTCCAGTTCCCGGACATTGCCGTAAAAATCATGCTTCTTCAAAGCCTCTATGGCCTCAGTCGTGAAGCCGGTTATCTTACCGCCCATCTCCCTATTGAGATTCTTTATTATGTATGCGGCAAGCAGCGGTATATCCTCGCTCCTTTCACGCAGAGCAGGAATACGTATCCTGACCACATTCAAGCGATAGAACAGGTCTTCCCTGAATTTTCCGTTTCTCACCATCTCCTCAAGATCCTTGTTGGTTGCAGCAATGATCCTTGCATTGATCGGCATCTGCTCCGTACCGCCGAGACGGGTTATCTTCTTTTCCTGCAGCACTCGCAGTATCTTGACCTGGAGCGACAACGGCATATCGCCTATCTCATCCAAAAACAGCGTGCCGCCGGAAGCGAGCTCAAACAGGCCGGTCTTTCTGCTACCCGCTCCTGTAAAGGCACCCTTTTCATATCCGAAGAGTTCGCTTTCAAGGAGATTCTCCGGCACCCCGCCTATGTTTATAGGCACAAAAGGACCATCCTTCTGTGGGCTGGTCTTATGGATTTCCCTTGCAACGACCTCCTTGCCGGTGCCGCTCTCGCCTGTTATCAGCACCGTCGCCTGGGAGGGGGAAATCTTTGCGATTATCTCCTTTATCTTGAGCATTCCGGCGCTCTCTCCGATCAGCTCGCTGCTTCTGGAGCTTTCCGATTCGACCAGATCCTTGAGATTTCTCGCCTCGACCAGCTGTTTTATCCTGATTGTAAGCTCCTCAGGATCAAATGGCTTTACGATATAATCCTGCGCCCCTTCCTTCAGCGCAGTCACCGCATCGGCTATATCCCCATGGGCGCTTATCATGACCACAGGCATCCTGAAGCCTTCCCTCCTGAGCCATCTGATAAGCTCAAGCCCGTCAAGCCCAGGCATGCGCAGATCCACCACCATTGCATCGAAATGGCTTTCCCTGAGGATCCTCTGCGCGCTCAGCCCGTTCTCGGCAGTATCGCACTCTATCCCGTCAAGGGAGAAAAATCTTTTCAAAAGATTGCGGATATTCTCTTCATCATCACAAACCAGTATCTTCATAATCCTCTCCACGCGCGGCCTCAGGTATTATGACCTCGACGATCGTACCTCCGCCATCGCGTTTTTTAAAACAGAGCTCCCCTCCTCCTGCGGCCAAGAACTGCCGGGTGATGGACAATCCTATGCCGGATCCATGTATCTTCGTGGTGAAGAACGGATCGAATATCTTCTTTTCGTCCTCCGCCTTGATCCCGCAGCCCCGATCGCGGACAAAAACGTGGAAACGGCCGCGTTTGGAGCGGGTTATCTCAACCTCCACATCGACCTTGCTCCCCTCGCAGGCCTCAATGGCATTTTTCAATATATTCTCAAAAATGCTCCTCAGCCTTTCCCTGTCGAAATATATCATAGCCTTGTCCACAGAGGAGCCTATCCATCTGATATCATTATCAAACAGCGGGAAAAGCCTCTGTATGCTCTCCACCAAATCGATATATTCCGGCTGTCCCAAAGGATTGCGCAGGAAATCCGATACCTTGTTCGTAAGCTGTATCAGCCGCTGGGTCTCGTTCTCGATGACTTTCAGATCTTCAAGATTCTCCTTGCCCAAGCTCCTTTTCAAGAGAGCCAGCTGCAATGTGATTGCAGAAAGAGGGTTCTTTATCTCATGGGTAAGCGTGCGTGCCGCCTGTCCAAGGCTCACAAGGCTTTCCTGCCTGATCAGCTGCTGCTTGTATTTCCTGTTTTGTCTTGAAATGCGCAGCACCATGCACAAGAAGGCGAATATCAAGGCAATCGCAGAGAAGAACATCAATCGGAGCCTTATGATTTTCCTGTTGTACTCGCTGCCATCAAAGGAAAGGTAGATTATGTTCGGGAAATTGACAAACGAATCGCCGGAAGGCATCAGGAGGCTCTGGCTGGAAGGGATCACCGCCTGATTCGAGAACCTGATATACTCCATGGTATCCGTGCTGCTGTTGTAATTCGTAATGGAATTGGTGACCGGATCCCGCTCCAGATTTTGGAATTCAGTGAGCGGAAGCCTGCTGTAAACAGGCCCCACAGAGTATAGGAGATTGCCGTATCCGGAATATATGCCTACCCCGAGTATATCGTTCTCGCTCATCACCGAGCCTATCTGGACAGCATTATCCTGAAGGGCGAGAATGACATCATTGAATGCCCTCTCCACAGTATTTTCCATCTCAAGCCTGGCCAAGGAGAGCAATGAAGCAGACAGAAAGACAGTAAGGCCGATCAGGGCTATGAAAACAATACCCAGACCGGCCGACAAGAGCAGACGCTCTCTTTTCTCATGTCCGAACAGATCTCGGACCTTCACTCTCTTTCTTATCCTTTCCTTCTTCTTGGCAGACATACATCATTCATGGCTCAACGATTCGATAGGATCCAAGGCGGCGGCCTTGAGCGCAGGGTACCAGCCGAAGAACACACCGACGAAAGTCGAGAAGCCCAAGGCAAGCAAAACCGCTTTCCAGCTCAGATACATTGACCATCCTGCGAATGATGATACCACATAACTCAAAAAAGCTCCCAACAAAATTCCGATGAAGCCGCCCAAAAGCGTCAAAGTTATCGATTCTACTAGAAATTGCCCCTGGATGGTCCTGGGGGTGGCGCCAAGAGCCTTTCTTATGCCGATCTCCCGGGTCCTTTCCACAACGGAAACGAGCATGATGTTCATTATTCCTATTCCGCCGACAACAAGGGAAATGCCCGCTATGCACGAAAGGAATATTGTAAAAGTCGACATGATCTCATTGCTCATCTCGACTATCGAGGCGGGGGAATAGACCATGAAATACTCGTCATCCCCAAGCATCTGCATAAGATAGTCCTCGACATCGTCGGCAACGGTTATTGCGTTGGTCCCTTCGCTCACCTTTACTGAATATGTATTCGGCATCGTGACCCGTCTCAGGCGCTGGTCGTATGTATTGTAAGGGATGAAGCATGCCCTGTCGTAACTGTTTCCAAGCGTATCGTTCCTCTCAGCAAGCACACCTACGACAAGATAGCTCTTCGCCTGCTGGCGGAAAATCGAGACATACTGTCCGACCGGAGATCCGACAGGAAACAGCTCCGAGGCCAAGGTGCTGCCCAGAACCACAACCTGGCGCCTGTTTATGTTGTCCTGAGCAGTGAAAAACTCCCCATCCATCAACTCCAGGTTATTAACATCGAAATAAGAGGAGTATACGCCATTTACGGTCCCCTGCTTTATTTCCTGTCCGTTTCGGATATTCGCAGGCATGTTTGCAACAGGAATAACCTGATCGATTCCAGCAACGTTCTGCATGAGGACAGACCCGAAGGACTCATCGAAAATCTGCAGCTCCCTGGCGCTGCCCATCGGCATTATGGTCACCATATCGATGCCGCTTATCGCCATCGATTCGTTCATGCTCTTGGTCGCACTCTCGCCGAGATTCATGATGGCCACCACGCTTCCGACTCCGATTACGATTCCCAGAAGCGACAACATCGTCCTCATCTTGTTATGGTACATCGATGAGAGTGCAAGCTTAATATTCTCTAAAAACATCGTAATCCACTATCTTCCCATCGCGGATGTACACCTGGTTCCGGCATCTGAGACCAAGTCCGCGGTCATGCGTGACAAAGACGATTGTGCGTCCTTCCTCATTCAAATCCATGAAAAGACTCATTATCTGGTCGCCCGTCTTAGTATCCAAAGCTCCCGTAGGCTCATCCGCAAGAAGTATTGAAGGGTTGTTGACCAAAGCCCTGGCGATCGCAACCCTCTGCTTCTGTCCTCCTGAAAGCTCCGATGGAACATGCTTCATCCTGTCCTTCAGGCCAACGCGCTCCAAAAGGTATTCCGCCCTTTCCTTCCTTTCCTTGCCTGTTATCCCTCCGGAATAAAGCAAGGGCGTCATAACATTCTCAAGCGCATTCAGCTTCGAAAGGAGATTGAACTGCTGGAATACGAATCCCACCTTATGGTTCCTAACCACGGCAAGCTCGGCCTCATCCATCGCATTGGTAACCTCTCCATCGATGGAAACGAGCCCGCTTGTAGGGCTGTCCAGACAGCCGATCATGTTCATAAGCGTCGACTTGCCCGACCCTGAAGGCCCCATGATGGCTGTAAATGCGCCACGGGGTATGTTCAGATTGATACCATCAAGCGCACGGACCACAAAGTCGCCGACAAGATAATATCTTCTGACATCCAAGATCTCTATAACGTTATCGGTCATGTGCTACCTCATGAACGGCATCATGCTGTTGCTGTTGCTCTTTGCATCATATATGAGGATATCGCCGGCCTTGATATTGTCAGATACGATCTGCACGAGGTTTTCTCCGAGATACTTCACGCTCACATTGACCTTTTCCTCCCCTGTGGAGGTCTTTCTTCTTACGGATGTGGCTCCTCCGCGTTCGGTCTTGACCGCAGCCTGAGGCACGATCAGCATCTTTACCTGTCCGTCTACATTGATGTTTCCTTCGAAAGAGAAACCTGGAATGAGGTTTTCTGGAGGATCATCTATCGTCAGCTCGACATCGACAACACCGATTCCGGAAGAAGAATAACGGCCGAGCATCGGCACATAGGAAATCCGCGCCTTGAGAGGATGGCCCGGCATGCTGTCAAACGTGAGATCCGCTTCCATCCCTTCCTTGACATACTGCATGTCTATTTCATCGACCTCCACCTTGGCCTTGAGCTTCGAAATATCCACAAGGGTGAGCACTGTGGATGATCCCGCCTCGAAATAGTCGCCTGCAGAAACATCCACACTGGTGATTATGCCGTCGAAATTCGCATATATGTTCGTATAATCGAGGTTGTTGAGAGCGTTCTTCTCCTGAAGGCGCAGCAGCTCAAGCTGCTTCTGCGACCCGTTCAGCTCAGCCTCTTCTATCTGGTTGCGTATGCTCTGCAGCGAAGCTTCCTGGCTTGTATTGTCGATCGAAGCAAGCAGCTGGCCTTTTTTAACCTCATCACCTTCTTCGACATATACACCCGTCACAGAGCCCGTAGACCTGAACTTCGCCTCTTGTATATCGTAAGCCTCGACATAGCCGGATATATCGATCGTTACGGAATATTCCGTCTCATATACAGTCGTTTCCTTGGTGATCGTCTTATTCGCCTCGGCAAGCTTGGCGGCCCTGTCGGCCTGATACTGCGTATACATGATAAAGAGGACGGCGAAAATGACTATTACGATGAGCCATCCGATAAGGCTCTTGATCCTCTTGCGCCTCTTTTTCCTTGCATAAGCCGCCCTTAATTTCTCCTCCTGGAGCTCCGAAAGGCTCTTTGCCTTTTCCTCTATATCGCTGTTGACATTGCTCTTATTCTTATCGTCCATAAAAACCACCTACCTGATCATAAAGAAAATATGTAAAGATCATATTCAAGTTCCATGCCCTTGAGCAGGATCAGAGTCCTGTCATAGCCTGCAAGCTCGAGATTGAAGGCCGCAGCATCCACATCGTCCTGTGTATTCAGACCCTTTTCAAACATTGTTTTTTCAAAATCAAGCGCAGCCTGATAATATTTTTCGTTATCCTGCATCTGCTTATATTCAAACTGATAGCTCATGATGCTGTTTGAAAGGCTCATGGCATTTATATTGTAATTGGTCAAGCTGTCGAGATAGCTGTTGTTCGCCTTTATGGCATCATTTCTCAGCTGCTCGAGAGCAAGCCTGTCCTTTTCAGAGGAATTATTGCTGGTCCAGCTTCCTGTAATGGTCAAGGACGGGGTGATGTTTATGTTAATGGGATGGGTGGAGGCACCGAATGTCGCACCTACGCTCCAGTTCTTGCCCGAATACGTTGCACCGACATCGGCTATGATCCGGTTTTCTGTCTTACGCTCGAGAGCTGCGGCAATACCGGAATTCTGCGCCGCATCATTGAAGTATTCGAACCCTGCAGAACCGGAAAGAGTGAGCGCACTGGGATTCATCAGCTTTTCCTGCTGCTCCACCTTCTGAGCGGCTATTGAAGCATCCAGCCCAGTTATCATCACGCTTGTATTGCCCTGCTCAACCTTTTCCAATAGCAATTCAGGCTCAGGTATGTTCTCCACGCCGTCCCAGACAAGACCCGTGCTGGTCTCAAACTGGGCCTTAGCGCTTTTCAATTGATCCATGTAGGTATCAAGACTGGATTTATTTCTATCAAGATCGAGTTTTGCCCTTTGGTAGGTTATGCTCGTTTCGCTCGTCTTTTTCAAAGCAAGCTGATTGCTTAAATCCTTTTCTGTGACTTCTATCTGATACTCAAGGTTTCTTATGTTCTTTTCCAGCGTGACAATCTGGCTGAGCATCTGCACGACGCTTTTTGCAAAACTGTATTGAGCCTCAAGATAAGCCCTCTCGGTGCTCAGATGATTGTAGCTGTATGTCAAATCATCGAGCACATCGTCATCAAAGTAATTGAAATCGAACTTGTGCGAAACGGAAGCCGTCGGAGTGATCATGAATGCACCCTCTCCATAACCTATGCTGAAAGGTGAAGAGAAGGATATCTTGGTTTTTCCGTCATTAGGCAGCGTTACGGAGGTTGTGAGTCCTGTAACCTTGAACCCGTCCTTGGAAATATCATTCGATGAGAATGGAGCAGCCTCCACAGAAACCGCCCATACCGGAGCGTCCTCCAAATCATCTGATTGCTGCTGCAGCAAATTGTTCTGATGTGTAAGCTCCGCATTCTTCATTGTGTAGCTCCTGTCGACCGCCGCAGCCAATATCTCATCATATCCTATGGCAAAAACAAGAGAAGAAGAAAGCAGCAAGCAGAGCCCCACCGCTGTTATTCTTTTAAACATAATCGCTTTCCACTATTAATTCACTATAAACAAAAGCAATCTCCATCATCAACTGCATAACCAGACCATAAAAGATGTTTTTATGTGTAGTTTTGTTGAAGATGCAAAGACTATTCATCCTTATACCGCTTATTCCTGCTCTTCTTCACGCATTCGGTGAGAAGATATTCAATCTGGCCGTTGATGCTTCTGAATTCATCATCGGCCCAACGCTGAAGCTCCTCGTAAAGCTTTGCGGAAATGCGGAGCGGAACCTGTTTCTTTTCCTTATCCAAAACAGGCACCTCAATATATCGAACCGCTGTTCACAACGGGCTGGGCATCCTTGTTGCCGCAAAGCACCACAAGCAGATTGGAAACCATCTGCGCTTTCTTCTCCTCATCGAAATCGACAACATTGTCGTTTTTCAACTGTGCAAGAGCCATCTCCACCATAGACACGGCACCCTCGACAATCTTTTTCCTGGCTGCAATTATGGCTACCGCCTGCTGGCGCTGAAGCATAGCCGCCGCTATCTCTTCGGCATATGAAAGCTGGTTGATCCTGACTTCTATTATCTCAAGCCCTGCCGAGGCCACCCTATCCTGCAGCTCATCCCTCATCCTGTCGGCTATCTCCTGGCTGGAGCCGCGGAGCGTGAGCTCGTCTGCAGAAATGTCAGTTTCATCCTCCGACATGTTGTCATATGGATAAAGGCGCGCGACATTGCGTATTATGCTGTCCGCCTGATTGGAAAGGAACTCCTTGTAATCGTCCACCACGAAAACCGCTTTAGTAGGATCGGTTATCCTCCAGACGACAATAGCCCCGACCATGACCGGATTTCCAAGCCTGTCATTGACCTTCTGCACGCCGTTCGCAAAGGTCTGCATCCTCATCGATACGCTCTTTCTGGGCAATTGGCTGCCAGCTCTGCCTTTTTTTAATCCGCCGATCAGCTCTTCCATCCCGTTATTATCGTTTTTCGTGCCGGAATTAGCGCTGACAAACGGATTGACAAACCTGAAGCCTTCCTTTTTAAGAGTCCCGTAATACTTGCCGAAAAGGGAGAACACATAAGCCTCATTCGGCTTGACCGTCTTTAGGCCTGCAAAACCTATGCAGTCCATGGTCAAGACCAAAATAAAGAGTATCATCTCTAGAGTATATAAGGCGATATTCTCTTCCTCTTCGAAAACCACCGATGCATAAATTATGAAGGCTATGGACAGCACCATGACCGCAATGAGTATGAAAAGCGCGGCATAACCGCTTTTCCCCTGTATCTCTTTTTCTTTGATTTCATTGAAATTCATCTGAAACCTCCATGAATATTTGATATCTTTTTGATATCATAATGATGCCTCATGCCTGTTAATTTGTCAATAGTTTGGAAGGGATATGCAAAATGCTCTGACAATTGAAAAAAAATCGTAAAGAATATAAGCTTTTCCACATGGTAAAAAAATTGATCAAAGACGATGAGCTGCTTAAGCACATCGCCTCTCTTCCAGAGGACGGAAGAGAGATATTCCTAATGGCGGATGAAAAGGTGCGCGTTTATGCCGCCGCTGCGACCGGCATGATAAACCAGATGAAAGCAAATCATGAGACCGGTCCGTTGGAAACCCTTGTATTGGGACAGGGGTATATCGCAGGTGCCCTTTTGAGCGCGACAGTAAAGGGCAACGACAGGATATTGCTGCAGATAGAATGCGGCGGCCCGATAAAGGGGCTGAACATCGAAGCCTGGGCCTGCGGTGCTGTAAGGGGATACCTTGTCAATAATCCTATTCCGCTTTCCAAGCCTTTGGAAAGCTTGGACACTTCTCCCCTCTACGGTCCGGGATTCCTTTCCATTACAAAGCTGCTGGAAGGTGCAAAGAGCCCGTTTACCGGCCAAGTGATGATGGAATACGGCAATCTTGCAAATGATCTGGCCCTTTATTACAAGACAAGCGAACAGACACCCACCCTTTTTTATTTATCGATCCAGTTTGACGACAAAGCGCGCGTATGGGGTGCGGGCGGACTGTTTTTGCAGGCTCTGCCCGGATGCGGCGACGATGTCCTTGACAGCCTCCAGGAAAAATCAGGGCACATGAGGAACCTGGCAAAGGTGCTTTCAGAGGGAGCCTCAGCAAGGGAATATGTGGAAAAGGAATTTGCCGATTACAATCCCAAGCACCTGGAAAGACAGCCTTTGGGCTTCTCCTGCCCATGTTCAAAGGAAGGCTTCAAAAACTATATCGCCTCCCTTCCTGAAAAGGAGAAGGAGGATATCAGAAACGGAAGCTTTCCCCTCGACATCGAATGCTTCAACTGTTCGAGCGTCTACAGCTTCACGAAAGAGGAAATAGAAGAAATCATGGGAGGAAAGAAATGATCTATTTTGCAAGCTGCGCGGCAAACCAATCGGATCTTGTGGCGATCGAAGCTGAAAATGCGGGGGCGACAGAACTCAGGCAGACAAAGGCAGGCGTCGAATTTGTCGGCGATCTGAAAACCGGGTACGAATTCTGCATGAATTCCCGCATTTCCTCCCGCCTTCTGCAGGCAATATACTATGATGAGGATGTACGCAGCGCTGACGAATTGTACGAATCCACAAAAGAAATCCCATGGGAAGAGTTTTTGACTCCTGAAAAGACATTGAAGGTGACAAAGACGGTCCAAAGCTGCTCATATCTAAATAGCACGCATTATGCCGCGCTCAAGGTCAAGGACGGCATTGTGGACAGGATCAAGGAAAAATTCGGCGACATGAGGCCGGATGTCGATGTCGACAATCCCGATATCACAGTGCACATACACATTCATCAGACAAAGGCTGTATGGTATCTCGATTTCTCAGGGGAATCGCTTCAGAAAAGAGGCTACAGAGGAGATCAGACCGAGGCCCTTTTAAAGGAGCATCTGGCTGCGGCGCTGCTGTCGCGCAGCGAATGGAAAAAGAGCGTGCAGGACGGAGTGCCGGGAGTGCTCCTCGATCCCTTCTGCGGCTCGGGCACTATCGCCATAGAAGCAGCCCTCATGGCATCATCCACAGCCCCGGGGCTGATCAGGAAAAATGATTTTGCCTTCAAGCGCCTCCCCTCTTATGACGAGGAGCTTTGGAATGCGGTGATTGCAGAAGCGGAAGAAAAGAGGAGTATAGCCCTTTCAGAACGGGATATAAGAATCTACGCCTCCGACATCTCCCCCGTTGCAATAAGAATAAGCCGGGAAGCTGCAAAGAATGCCGGAGTCAGTGATCTGATAGAATTCTCCATAAAGGATTTTTCATCATATACCATGGAGGAAAGGCCTGCTGAAAGGGGATTCATCGTCACAGATCCTCCGTACGGGGTGAGGATGAAAACGGAGGACATGGACAAGCTGTATACAAAAATCGGCGACACCTTGGCTTCGGCCTTCCAGGGCTGGAAAGCGACCGTGCTATGTTCTGAAAGCGAGCTTTTATCCAACATCTCGATGAAACCGGAGAGGGTCAACACCCTCTACAACGGACCGATTGCCTGCCAGGCCGCACACTATACGATCTTCACCGAAGAGGAAAAGGAAGCGCTTAAGCAAAAGAGCCTTGAGAAGAAAAAGGAGAGGCTCAGCCAAAGCCTGAGCAAAGGGGCCGAAATGGCTTATAACCGGCTTATGAAGAACCTTGCCTCGATCAAGCCGAAGATGGAAGCCCAGGGTGTCACCTGCTACAGGATATACGATGCCGACATGCCGGAGTACTCTGCCGCAATCGATGTTTACGAGGGCAAATGGATAAACCTGGCCGAATACGCCCCGCCGGCGACAATAGATCCTGATGATGCCGCTAGAAGGCTGCACGAGCTGATACTTGCAACCGAAAGGGCAACGGGGATAGACATAGAAGACATCCATGTAAAGCAGAGGAAGGAGCAGAAAGGGAAAAACCAGTACGGACGCCTGGCCTCCTCCAACCATTTCAATATCGTGCATGAAAACGGGCTGAACATACTTGTCAATTTCACCGATTACCTGGATACGGGAATCTTCCTTGACCACAGGCCGATAAGAAGCTATATCCAGTCGGTCAGCGACGGAAAGAGGTTCTTGAACCTTTTCTGCTACACCGGCACAGCAACCCTCAATGCGATCAAGGGAGGAGCGGTATCGACCGTATCCGTGGATGCCTCATCCACATATCTTGATTGGGCGATGCAGAATTTGAAGGTCAACGGATATCCATCGACCATCGACAATTACTTTTATAAAAGCGACGTAATGGATTTCCTTTACGGCACATATGACAAGTTCGATCTCATTTTCTGCGATCCTCCCACCTTCTCCAACAGCAAAGGAAGGGACAATTTCGATGTGCAGAGGGATCATAGGAAGCTCATCAAGGCTGCTGCTATGCATCTTTCTCCGGGCGGGCTTCTCATCTTCAGCAACAACTACAGGAAGTTCAAGCTCGATGAGGAGGTCTTCGAGGATTATTCAGTCAAGGATATAACCGAGGATACGATCGGCGATGATTTCTTATCAGATCCAAAATGCCATAAATGCTATCTCATCAGAAACAAGGTCAAGGTGAGGATGCCGATCAAGAAAATCATCAGGAGAAAATGATCTCATAGGGGGCTGCGGCCCCCTTTATATTTGACAAACAGCTTATTATCCGTTGTAATTACAACATGATATTATCGAATACTGACACCTTGTTCTCTGGAATCGAAAACAAGGAGGCCTTGATGGAAAGGCTCGGCTGCTATAAGGAATCTTATAAGAAGGGCGGGATCATCATAGAAAAGGGTGAAAGCGTTGCTTGCTTCGGGGAGGTGCAGGAAGGAGCAATCAGCATAATCCGATATGATTACGAAGGACATGGGACATTGGTCTCGAACGCCTATGAGACAGAACTGTTCGCCGAATCGTTTTCTTTTACCTCCGCCCCTTCCCCTGTCACTATAAGCGCAAAGACAGACTGCAGCATAATCTGGTTTCCGATTGAGAATGTCAAAAAGGAGAACCTGCTTCTAATAAACATCCTCACAATATTGGCAAACAGGAACCTCTATCTTACAAAAAGGATAGAACACCTCAGCCAAAGGACTATAAAGGAGAAGGTATTATCTTATTTAAAGGATGAGTGCCAAAAGCAAGGAAATGCATCCATCAAAATAAATCTGGACAGGCAGGAGATGGCCGATTTTCTTGCAACAGATAGAAGCGCGCTTTCGCTCGTACTGATGAAAATGAAACAGGAAGGCCTGATAGAATACAGCCGCAATAATTTCAAGCTGCTGAATTTCAAGGAGGATTGAATTGAAGTCTTACAATATTTTCTTCAGTCCCACAGGAGGGACCAGGAAAGCTCTGAAAATGCTGAACCCGTTCGGAGAGGAAGTGGATATCTCGAAAGGCGCAGACATTTTTCTCAAAAAGGATGATTTGGCGTTCATCGCCCTCCCCTGTTATGCAGGAAGATGCCCAGATCTTGCAATCAGGCGCCTTGAGGCGGTTCATGCAGAAAAAACGAAGGCAGTAGCGGTGATCGTATATGGAAACAGGGCTTACGAGGATGCCTTGCTTGAGCTGTCAGACAAGCTGTCTGAAAGGGGCTTCAGCATCCTGGCCGCAGTCTCTGCAATCGCGGAGCACTCCATAATCCGAACAATTGCTCAAAACAGGCCCGACGAGGAAGATGAAAAGCTTCTTTCCTCCTTCTACCTGAAGATAATGGAGAAATTGGAATCCAATCATAAAGAATCTTTCCACATTCCAGGAAACAGGCCCTACAAGGCTTTAAAGCCATCTGCAACGGATATCAAGGCGGACAAAAGCATCTGCACAAAATGCAAACTTTGCCAAAGCTCCTGCCCCGCAGGCGCGATAAGCCTGAAAGACCCAAGCGAAACGGATGCCTCATCCTGCATAGGATGCATGAGATGTGTGCACATTTGCCCGGCTAAGGCAAGAGACATCTCAAAAGAAAGAAAAGAAAGGATAAGAGAAATGCTTTATGCCACAGCCAAGGAAAGAAAGCAGGCCGAGCTGTTTCTATAAGTCTTGAAGACCTCAGAGCTGTCATGAGATCAAGAAAAGCGTGACATGGTAACAGACAAAATTTCATCAAGAATATAAGATCGACACCATGGAAAGGAAGATGGACAAGAAAAAAGCACTCAAAATAATAGTACCGATATTGATAATCCTATTGATAGGAGCTGTTTGGCTATTAAAAAACAAAGGATCGGACAATATGGTCCAGATTGCTGCAGAAATTCCACAGCAAGAATCTCCAAAAGAGAATCTGGAGGAAAAAGCGCAGGAAGAGGCAGAATTGGAACAGCTGGCCGTTCAAGAGCGGATACCGATGGAATATACGGCTTTCGATCAGGAGGAATTCTTCAGCCACGGCCTGCCGCTGCTTCTTGATTTCGGCGCCGCATCCTGCGGGCCATGCCAGATTATGAAACCCGATCTGATAGAATTCTATGAAGAGGCTTACGGGAAAGTTACAGTACGATATGCCGATGTATGGGAAGATGTATCCAGAACAGGAGGGCTGCCGGCGATGGTGGTGCCTACCCAGTATTTCTTTTATTCCGATGGAAGCCCATATAGGCCTTCAGAAGAGGTTGCCGGAAAGATTTATTTTTACCAGTATATTTATAAGGACAGCGGAGAGCTCGCACTTACAAGCCACCAGGGGATCCTAAGCAAGGAAGAAATGTATATGATTTTCGAGGATATGGGAGCTTTCAAATGATAAACGGACTGCTCGAGACATTATCTGAAATAATCAGGGAAAACACATACCTTACTCCGCTCATAGCCTTTATCGCAGGCGCTCTTACAAGCATGACACCATGCTCCCTATCAAGCATACCGCTTGTCATAGGCTATGTGGGCAATGCGGCAGAGAATACAAAAAAGGCGCTGTCATACTCGATCGTGTTTGCACTAGGGAGCGCAGTGGTCTTTACTGCCATGGGAACAGCCGCCGCTCTTGCAGGAACCCTTATCGGCCAGGGTTCATCCTGGTGGTATATAGTTCTTGGAATACTGATGGTGCTTATGGCGCTCCAGACATGGGAAATCTATGATTTCATCCCATCCACACACCTGATTGCAAAAAATACGAAAAGAGGATATCTGGGAGCGCTTTTATCGGGGATGCTCGGAGGATTGTTCTCATCTCCCTGTGCAACTCCGGCTCTCGTCGCACTCCTTGTGCTAGCCGCTTCAAGCGACAATATCGCATATTCAATCCTTCTGCTGCTCTCTTATTCGATCGGGCATGGAGTGCTTGCTGTCCTTGCTGGGACAGGCACCGGATTCATCAGGAGAATGCGAAAGAGCAAAGCATCCGCTATTGCGAAATTCATACTGGGCCTGCTCATTCTCGTACTGGGGCTGTATATGTTCTATCTTGGATGCTAACGGACAGCATACTCCAACAGCAGGGACGAAAGAAGAAGCATGTTCGCCCCTATGTATGTGAGCATTATGAGCATATCGTCCTGCCTGTCGTCCTTCTTCCTTCTTCTCAAAATGATGAGACTGTCTGAAAAAGCAAACGAAACTGCACCAGATAGCGCGGTTATCTGAGCTACCATGCTCTTAAAATCAGCGCCTCCTATTGCAATTCCCATTACAGCTACGCAGGCGGCATACATCAAATAATACCTGGTCTCTTCTTCTTTCTCATCCATGACAGTCCTGAAAAGGAATATGAAGCCTAAAAACCATATGCCTATGTACATGATGACCATTTCCAGCCTTATGCCGAACAAAGCAAAAAGAAGCGCATACAGTATATGCCCTATGACGAATGAAACTGCGCCGGCAAAAAAGAAATTCTTATCGCTGGTGATTTCCAAAAGGATATCGCCGATCGTATAGAATATGAGAACTGCCATCAAGAGCCCTATATTCTCGACATGGATGCCGCAATTCGCGGCCACGCTGTTGAAAGCAACGAACATCATAGGTATAAGCAGGCTCTTAGTACCGCTTTTAAGAGTATTCTTCCCCTTGTATATCGCAACAAGATGAACCGCTATAACTACGGCGAGGATCAGCAAAGCTGCTATCATCATCTCAAAACTCCTTCATAGGGTTACTGCTATTATAACAAATGCAAGGGAAAAATGTTTCAGAAAAAGGGGAAATGCGAAAATCCCCCTTCTTCATCATGCCTCTGAGTTGGAAGGTATGACAATCTCCTCAAGCACATCCACAAGCGGCTGGTAATCCCCATCTATGGCGGCGATGTTCGCCTCCAAAAAACGGTCAGCCTCTATCGCAGGCCATATTATCTCATAGCCGGCATTACGGCTCAAGCGGTCAAAGAAGAACCTGCTGGTCCTGCCGTTTCCATCCATGAAAGGATGAAGGGCCTCCATCTCTCCCATGAAGTAAGCCAGCTCGTTTATGAAATCATCGATATCCTCAAGCCCTTTGAGGTATTTCGCTCCTGCCAGCTTTCCGAATATGTCGGAAGCCTGGCGGTTTATGTACTCAGGCTGGCAGAACTCGGTTTTCTTGCTCACCTTTGCCGTGCGGGTCATTCCCGCAGACGGATAGATGTCTCCAAACATCTTCTGGTGCAGCATTTTAAGATAATCGAAGGAAAAAACGTTGTCCATCGGATTGAGGAACAGCTCGCAGATGCGCACCGAAGAGAAGTACATCTCCACTCTCTTCAATTTCTGCCTGTCCTTTATATTGAAATAATTGACAATGCAGCGTGTACCTGGATAACGCCCAAGCTCGTCATAGCCTGCCTCATATTCAGTGGCCAAGCCGTTCTCTTCAATATAACGGTTGATCAGGGATGCAGGATCTGTTTCTCCCGAGAGGACCTCTCTAAAACCTGCTTCAGAATTTTCGGGGAAATCCATCCCGTCAAAATCATAACCGAACTTCAAATAACCTATACATCCCTCTATAAGGGTGTCCTTCATACCTTCTTTTCTCCGCTGCGCGCCCGTTCCTTAAGAACGAGATATTCTTCCTTGCTTTCATAAGCAATGTTCTTAGGATACCTCCTGCCGTTCTTCTCAAGCTTGTCAAGAACGATATCGTCCATGTCCAAGCCAAGAGCATCGGCAAGAAAGGCAGAATAGATCAGTACGTCGGCAAGTTCCTCGCGAACGCGTTCTATTGGAACGTTTCCAATCTCCTCGCCATTGACCCACTGATACAATTCCAGAAGTTCGTTCGCCTCCACGGATATGCTCAATGCAAGATCCTTCGGATTATGAAATCTCTTCCATCCCCGCTCATCCCGAAAAGCGATAATCCTGGCCAAAGTATCCTCAGTCATAAAGATAACATATCATACTTGAGGCAAAAAGTCATTATCGGTGAATTCAATGGCCTCCTGCGGATCCTCCCTGTATAAGACCGACCCGGCAAAAGCCTTGGAAAGGTTGTTTAAAACATGAATGAACATGTCTTTCTGATCTTTGGGAATCATCAGGAACGCCTTGATGAATTCCGGAGCTTTTAGAAACATCTGCTTTGAATAGCCCCTGAACGATTTTATGCCAGCCTTTCCGAAAAGCGTGAAAAGGACATCCACAAACGTCTCCCTCTCTTCCGGGGTGATGGAGGAAAGCCAATCGGAGACCACTTTATCCAGGACAATGCTGTCCCTGCTGCGGGAATCGGCGTATTTGAAATGAGGCCCGTCAAAAACCCAGGAATAAGGATCATGCTGGAAAATCAGAAATGAGGAGGATTCGACAACGCAATAATCCATCGAATGCTCCATCAGCATGCCAATGACAGAAGATGAAGGCACCAGGGTATCAACCCTGCCATCCAAAGAGGGCAGCAGAGCATGCGTACTGCTGTTTTCATTGAATCCGGGGCCATCGTTATTGTACACCCTGACAATACGTTTCTTTACCTTCTCAGGGGCATTGGCCGCAGCAAAAACGGCCAGATTCCCTCCTTTGCTATGTCCGCAGAGGAGAATCGGGCCTTTATACTTTCTTGCCACAAGCAAAAGATAGTCAAGCGCATCACGCTGGGCTGGAACCGTATCGGAGAACGCCATATTGAAATCCTCCTTCCAGCCGACAAGGGACATATCCGTTCCACGGTAGCAAATTAAGATCGAGGATGGAAGATGTACAGTGAACGCAAAAAACTGACGCTCCGCCGATTCATCAAAATGCTCAATGCAGTCAGAAAGAGTCAAAGAAGCAAACCGCCTTGCATCCACTATCTCCTCTAAAAGCCTGTAATCGTTTTTGACCCTGTAATCGTTTTCCCTATATCCATGGCTGAGAATCCTCAAGGAGGCTTCCTTCACAGTCAAGGCCTCATCTTCAGAGACATAAGCGGCATAATTGACATATACCAGGGTTGAAAGTATCAGCTGATCCTCAATAGAAAAGGGGATATTGGACATATCCAAATCCCCCCTCCATTTCAGATATTCGAATAGAGTATCCATTTAGAATGAGAAGCCAAGCACAATCCTGCCATCGACTCTGTTGTCCTTATACTCAGGAATCATCACCCTGTAGGTGCCTTCAAGACCAATGGAGAATACGTTTCCACAATAGAATCTCATGCCAAGAAGGGCTTCACCGAATGCTCCGCCGGCAAGATTCAGGCTGCCGATCTTCAAGTCGTTCGGATACATATATGCTATAGAGGATCCGTCGGTTACAACACCATATCCGCCGCCGAGGCCGAGAGTGAAATCCACGATTCCAATGCGTGCATCGGTGGTAAGCAGCAACGATGCCGAAGCGCCATATGAATAGTTATCCGCATCGACGAGATTCTTGAAGAAGCCTGTAAATCCGTTCTTGAAATACTTCATGTAATCAGCATAGAGGTCGCCATCAAGATTTAAGCGGAGACCGAAGCCGATATTATCATTTGCAGTGATGATGTTTGCAAAATCCAAAGCAAGTCCGGCAGATGCATTCCAGTCACCCTTGAATTGGTTGTCATATGTAACAGGTGTGAGGAAGCCGCCGCTGAGGAGCAAGGAGAATGTGAACCTTGAATCCTTCTCGGCAACAGGTACGAAAGCCGGAACCTCTTCAACAACTACAGGCTCTTCGACAACAACGATATCTTCCACAACCGGCTCTTCTGCAACAACCGGTGTGATTTCAGCAGTCTCCAAAAGGGCTTCTGCAGTAGCTTCTGCGGTCTCGGACCAGTTGATTCCATCATAAGACCTCTGGAGATAAAGAGTATAACTCTTATAAGGATCCAGACCCTCTGCTACATATACCGACACATCTCCTGAAACAACAGTCCAATTATTTTCATCCATGCCGTCAAGCTGGTAGCGGTAATAATTAACTTCCGGGTCATCCAACAGCCATTCCCATGTTACGCTCATTTCCTGCGCGGCAAAAACCGCTGCGGCAGCGAGCAACATAACGGATAATACCATCAATAATTTCTTCATAAGGAAATTCTCCTTTTCATCCTATGTCTTAATAATGATTTTAGCTAAAAGATGTTACACTATCAAGTCAAATATTCTGTAAAATTATCCAGCCCAAAATCCGGGGGTTTCCCCGCCTCCCCCATAATCTATATAATGTATATGTGGATAAAATAAAATCTTTATGCATATTTACAGGATCTTCTCCGGGAAAGGACAGCATTTACAGGCTTGAAGCAAAAAAGCTTGCAATGCTGATGGTGCAGAACGGTATATCGCTCGTATACGGAGGAGGCAACCGTGGCCTCATGGGCATAATAGCCGACACGGTCTCATCAAACGGCGGACATGTAACAGGAGTTCTCCCAGAGAAAATGGATCTGCCTTCAGTGCGGACAAAAGACGTTGAGAGCAAGCTCATAATCGTAAAGGACATGCATGAGCGCAAGAAGACCATGTACGGCCTGTCCGATGCATTTCTGGCCCTGCCCGGCGGAATCGGCACCCTGGAAGAGCTGATGGAGATTTTTACTTGGAAACAGCTCAAATATCATGACAAGCCTGTGGGAATACTGAATATAAACGGTTATTACGATACCTTGCTGTCCTTCTTGGATAAAATGGTCACAGAAGGATTTCTGGACAAAAAAATAAAGGAAAGCTTAAGCGTAATAGATAAGACCGAGGATGTGCTGGAAAGGCTTTCTGCATTGCAAAAGGAGCTGCCAGACAAACTATGAAGAAATATACCATCCTCGAATATTTTTACATAGTTCTCGGTTCTTTCATCACAGGCTTCAGCATCGTCGTATTCACAAACCCCGCCCAGATTGCGCCGGGCGGCGTATCAGGAATCTCTACAATACTCTACCATGTCTTCGGCTGGGACCTCAGCATCACGATGCTGTTGCAGAACATACCGCTTTTTTTCATAGGAACAGCTCTCTTTGGAAAACAATTCGGTGTCAAAAGCCTTGCAGGCGCCCTGCTGCTCTCCCTGTCAACATACATATTCACCGCTGTATTCGGCACCGAAGGCATCCTCGACCTCTCGAAGGATATGAACATATGGATGGCGTGCCTTTTCGGCGGCATGCTCTGCGGCCTCGGACTTGGAATAGTGATGAAGAGCGGAGCCAATACAGGCGGCACCGACATACTTGCACAGATACTTGCCAGATATGGAAAGATCCCCTTGGGAACTTCTTTGTTTCTGGTCGATGCAATCATCATCGGAGCCTCTGCGTTCATTTTCGGAATTGAAAAGGCGCTTTATGCTATTATCGTCGCATACATAACACAGCTGATGGTCAACAAAGTCATCGTAAGCATGGGAACAAACTACGCAAAGACGATATACATAATAAGCGACAAACTTAACGAGATAAGAAGCAGCATCCTCTACGAGCTCGACAAGAGCGGCACGATCATAGAGGCAAAGGGATTGTATTCGATGAAATCAAAACCGATGCTCATGACTGTGGTGCCAAACAACATGGTCAGCAAGCTCACCAGGATCGTGCACATGACCGACCCCAAGGCATTCATGATCATCCAGGATACATACCATGTCTTCGGCGAGGGCAATACCTCCTTCGAAGAATATGTGGCGCTCAACAAGGATGTGTCGCAGCAGGAATAAAACGCACACATTCCGCAATAGGCCTTTCCACATTTTTCCATTGCATGAAGTCAATATACGATATGGTGGATGATTCTTGTCGACATGAGACCTGATTGCATAAAAAAAGATATGCTTGAATAAAACAGAATCAATCCATGGAAAAGAATAAATTAAACAAATTACATCTCCATAATTACAAAATAAAACAGCCGCTGCCTTTTGAAAGCAGCGGCAAAACATGGCAAAATCAGAATGATTTATCAGTTTTTACTGATTATACAGTTATTTTCCTTTGTACAATCTGTATAACTTCCATCAGCAGTAAGTTTAAACTTGTTTCCAGTCAGATTGGTATTACCAAAATTAATATTCTGAGTTCCTGTCATCCATCCAGCACCTCCACCTACGGGAGTATTTACCAAACTGGTACTAGCGAGAATAACTTCATTATCCTTAAAAGTTCCACTATCAAAATGTCCACAGATTCCACCTGCATAGATGCTTTCTGAAGAAATCTTTGCATTGGTCAATTCTGTCTTATTTCCAATTGCGGAGACTCCTGGATTTGCACCATAATTTCTGTAAGAAAGAGTACCAACTATTCCACCTGCATTCTGCACTGATGTGTAGCCATCACCAAAAGACTTGACAGCAACAGAAGAGTCAATGTTTTGACAATCTGCAATCGATCCATAATTATATAACCTTCCAACGATTGCACCTGCCCCTTGGTATGATTCAATGCTGCTATTTTGAACAGTGACATCGCTTATTGCCGCATACAAGGCAAAACCAACGGCACCTCCGGTGGTGTTTGTATTTGAAGAAATCTCAGCACCATCTATCGTGAAGTTTTTTACTGTTGCAACTATCGGACTTCCGTCGTTGTGATCACCAGCAACAACACCGAAGAAACCAACAGAAGTATCATCATCCACTATCCCGGTATTAACGGATATCCTTAAACCGGAAATAGTACTACCCTGTCCATCGAATGTTCCTCTGAAAGGATGATCTGTGCTACTCTGATGGTCGTCCGCTCCTACACCACGATCACCCGAACCGATCGGAGTCCAATTTTCAATTGAACTAAAATCGAAAGTCCCCTTCTCAATAAGTTTCACAGTTTTTCCAGCAAAGCTGTCCAAACCATCATTTACAAGATCTCTAAAATAGCATAGCTCGTCAGTATTTGAAATCAAGTACTCATCAGAATCAAGATTATTCCAATACCATGCTTCATTTTCATCAGCATCCAGGACAATAAATTTGTTTCCTTCAACAACAATCTTTTTTCCCTCAGCTATAAACTCCATTGCAGGCTTGCTATCAAATGTACCACCGGAAATGAAACTCGTACAATCTTCACTATAAACTGCTACAGATCCACCGTTTACGACCTCAAATGAACCACCCTGTATATCAAGTTTCACCTTCGAGATAGCAGCAGAATCATTTTTTTGCGGATTGGATTCATAAACTGATGTATATCCTTTAAAGCTACCATCTTTGATTATAACTTCTATTGAATTTTTTGTTGTATGCTGAGCTATTGCAATAGCTGCTCCGCTACTGGTGGTTCCATTTCCATTAGGACCAACTGTTGTCGGTATACTTTCGGCTTCTATAGATCCTCCTCCAACAACAACTTTTCCAGATCGGACCTCAATTCCAGTCTCATACCCTTTTATTGTTCCGCCATTGACATACAATTCACCAATCTGGGGATGATATACTCCTGTACCGTTCTCTGCTTCCAAATATCCATCATTGATAGTTATCTTGGTATTATGTGCTGTACCATTTCCAGAAATAGCATAATACTCGCCAATGAATGAACCTCCATTGATTGTCAATTCAGCTAATGTATTTTCAAATGGCGTGATTTGGAAAACACCATAAACAGCTGCATCTCCAGAAGAATTTAGCCTATCTGTTGTAAAGTCAATTCTTCCGCTCTTATCCGGACTTGAATCATTCACAACAAGATTACCGCCATCTGAGATATAGAAAAGACATCCGGTAACTGTTATTGTATTACCTTCCGTAATTTCAAAACCATCAAGATCAAATACAATTTCCTTATCAACAACTATTCTTTCGTCTAATACAACATCATTGATAAGAATTATATTATCCCCATCCTTCGCATTACCAAAAGCAGTAGCAAGATTTGAATAAGCCGTATTCGTCTCCGGAATGTAGGCAACACTGTCCGATGTTACATAGAATTCGGAGAAATGGGTTGTCGTGAATACTAACTTTCCAGAAGTAGAATCATAGCTCACCAAAGTCGGGTCATCACCTGTCCCATTGTACTTTATTTTCAATTCTTCTTCGTTCAAACCTTTTGCAATATATGTTGTCACTGTAACATCAGAAGAGAACGTGTCTATCGTCTGTCCTTTAACTTCGAGTTTCAGATCGAGCCCGCCTACCACAGTCCTGCCTTCATCAGCTTCTATAATGAAATCCCCTACCTTCTCAACTGTGTACGGCTTGACCGTAAGCGTCGCACTTCCAGCATCAGTTGCTCCAGCAGGAATCTCGACAGTGGTCTTCTCTGTAGAATCGGCGCTGTCAAGGTTCGCAGGAGATGAGGCAACCTCTATTGTTGTTTCACTATCAGCCGAAATCGTCGCTGTTACGCTGACTTCAACAGTCCCGTCGGAAGGCTTGAACGTCGTATCAGATGTTATCTCGTCAAGGCTCCCTCCTATAGTTGTTGTGAGGTTGTCCCATACGTTAACGTATATGGAATTCTCTCCATACTTGAGCGTATTATCATCAACATCGCAATATGCCACGGTTACCTTGTATGCCCCGGATGCTACTTCAAAAGTCCTATCTGTCGAATCAGTATATGTGTTGGTGCTTTCAGGATTCTCAATATCCGTAATTGTGATCAGTTCCTTATAGCTTGCCACAGGATTGCCGTTGCTGTCAGTCAGCGATATCCCGCCTTTTGCAGGAAATGCTATATATCCTTTGCCTTCTGAGGTCTTCAATGCGCTTACTGTCACAGACACCGAATTACCACTATCCGATTTCACAAGCCTTGCGG
>CASGDQ010000027.1 GCA_949300325.1 uncultured Spirochaetales bacterium | reverse complement strand
CATCAATGAGCTTTGCGATGAGCTCCTTCCTTTCAGGGCTCAGCTGCTTTACAGGCTTCTTTGCCATATTAAAACTCCTATGCCTTCCTCTTTTCTAGCATAGGAGCTTTTTCAAATGTCCACAATTTTATTTACAGTCTCATAAAAAATTTCTCCGGCATCAAACCGGAGAAAAATTATAAATGATTTATTTTTCGATTTCCTTGAAAGGTATTATTCTGACCTGCTTATAAAGCCCTTCCCCTTCACTTTTTGTATCGACGCCCTTGAAATCATTCAATGCCGTATGCACAAGCCTGCGCTCAAAAGGATTCATAGGATCAAGAAGCTTGCTTCTTCCTGTTCTTTTAACATATTCGGCTGCCTTGTATGCATTCCTTACAATCTGCTCTTCATGGCGCATCCTGTAATTCTCGCTATCGATTACGATTTTGACATCCTCATCGATATTTCCTGCATACACATTTGCCAAAAGCTGTATGGCATCAAGGTTCTTGCCTTTTCTTCCAATTATGATGCTCGAATCGGGACTATCGATATTGATGCCTATTTTATTATCCTTCCTGTAATTTATGGTTACAGAAGCCTCATAGCCCATTTTCTTGATCAAAGTGGAGATATAATCCACAGTTTTCCTTTCAAGATCATTTTCTGCTTCGAGTATCTGCCCTGGAATAATCTCATCATCCTTGGAATTATCTTCAATCCCGGATTCTGAAGAATCACCATCTTCCCCGTAATATACGCGGATTTTGACATATCCTTTCTTGAAGATGGTCTTCTTGACCTCTTCAAGAACCTCCACATATACATCGTCGTTTTTCAGACCTAGCTCTTCACGGGCTTTCTGCAAGGCTTCAGCTTCGGTCCTTCCTTCAAATTCTTTGCACATTTATATCTTACCTTCTCTTTTTCTTCTTTGATGCGAGCTTATCGGCTTCCTTCTTTGCTTCTTCAAGCTTGAATTGGCTACCCTTCTTCTTATTGACATAAATCTGCGTTCCAATCGAGATTACGTTCATCACAGACCAGTAAACGAGAAGACCGGAAGGTGCATTATAAAGGATAAAGAAGAATATTATAGGCATGCCATATGTCATGAAATTCATCATTCCAGCCTGACCAGCGGCAGCTGAACTGCCCTGCTGGGTTATCTTCATGCTGAAGATCATGCTTACCGTATAAAGTATTGGAAGCAGATGGATCTTGTTTCCAAGGAATGGAATGCTGAACGGAAGCGTGCAGATCGTTTCAGGTATGGAAAGGTCTGTGATCCATCCAGGAATGAACATTGCTCCACGGAGATCTATATTGTTATTAAGAAGGCCATAGAATGCAATAAGGATCGGGAACTGGATCAGCATCGGCCAGCATGAGCTCATCGGCTTGATGTTCTCTTCTTTATAAAGCTTGGCCATAGCAAGATTCTGAGCCTGAGGATCATCAGGGAAACGTTCCTTTATCTCATTTATCTTAGGTTGGAGAGCTCCCATCTTGGCTGTAGATTCCATGCTTCTCTTTGTAAGAGGATGAAGAAGAAGCTTGATTACTATGGTCATGATTATTATAGCGACACCATAATTTGGAATAACCTTATAAATCAAGGTAAGACACCATTTGAGTATTGTCTCAAGCCATCCAAGCCAGCTGGTATCAGATGCTTTCTTCAGCCTATGCTCGCTTAATCCGAATATATTATCCTGTGCTCTGTCATATTTTACGAGGTCGCTGCTGCTCTGAGGACCAAGATAGTAGGAATATACATCTTTTACTGAAGAAGCTGATGTTGCTTCTCTGGTAAGATAAATATAATTTTCCTGGCTTACACCTTCATCCTTTGTAACATTTGTAGCAGTATATTCGCTTATTATGCCATCAGTTTCAGGAATAGCGATTGCAACAAAATACTTTCCGCCAAGACTCATCCAATCGAGATATTCATCTTCTTTTTCCGGAACATAGGTATATACGCCATTCTTGTCGTATTTGATATTGGTTTTGCTTCCCTTATCATTTCTGAGAATGCTTACCCTTCTATAATCATAATTGCTTGAAAGGTTGTCAAACTCAGGACCAACCTGCGGTCCGAAACTCAGACTATAACAATCTCCATTGAAACTCAGAGGAATAGAAGATCCATCAGCTGTATCGATATCCACAACAAGCTGGATCATGTATTCATCATTCTGAGGTATTGCAAAAATCTTTCTTATAGTGAATGTATTACCGGTTTCCATATCCAGAAAATCACGATAGAAAGTGACCTGGATTATATTGCCGTCATTAACGGATATCTGCTTCACACTATAATTGAAAGCCGCATCTATAGGATTTGTCCTGTCATTTCCAGCATAAAGCATGAAAGCGCCAACGGAACCTTCATCCTTGAATATGAATTCTGAAGGCTGTCCATTTGTTTTATGTTCCTTGAGCTTGACGCTGCTTACAGTCGCACCTGCTGGATCGAATGTTACATCTATAACATCGTTTTCTATATGGAACTTATCAACAGGCGGCTGATCTCCAACCTCTTTGAATAAAGTGCCGTAAGCTTTAGATGCTGCAGTGGAAGAGGAAACGACAGCAGTATCGGCTTCAACCGTCTGCTGGGTTTCCATTGCTTCATAATCGATTTCAGGAGTGAAAAACACTGCCTGTATTGTTGTTGCTGCTATGATTACAATTGCTGATAAAACGATTGCAATAACAGTATTCCTATCCATTTTTTCTCCTTTATTGATGAAAAAAGTGAAGTCGTGTATTTAGAAGGTAGGAATAGGAACTCTGCATGAAGAGGAAAAAGGAACTATTTCCGATCCAACCTGTCCAACAGATGATTGAAATTGGACTCAAGCAAGGAAAAATCGGAAACCCTTCCTGGATACACCACCAAGACCAAATCTAAGCCTGAAGATTCAGAAGAGGACTGATCCTTAAACAATCTCTTTGGCCAGCATCTGAATATCTCTTTAGCTCTACGTCTTACAAGATTTCTTTCCACTGAATTCCCGTAATGCTTTGCAGGAATAACGATAAATCTATCGAAACCAAGATTGTTATAAAGAGCAATTAATCGCATTCCCTCGCAAGAAAAACGCTTTCCTTGCTTGAAAATGCGATCAATATCGTCTTTTTTTCTGATGATTTCAGTCTTAGTAAGGCTTTTTCTCATCGCTGACTGTGAGGCTGTGTCTGCCTTTTGCCCTTCTGCGAGCAAGTACCAGACGTCCACCCTTTGTAGCCATTCTAGCACGGAAACCAAACTTTCTGGTTCTCTTCATCTTACTTGGCTGATAAGTTCTCTTGCCTTTGTAACTCATGGGTAATCTCCAATATTTCCGCTTATGCGTTAATTTTTTTCATTTTTAAAAAGACACAGGTGTCCAGTCATTGAATTTTACAGACTGTTAGGATACAGGTCAATAGATATTCTATTCTTTTTTATTCAAAAAATTAATCCTGGTTGCAAAATACCTTTATGCTGCTGACTTTGAGATCAGGATAGAAGGAATTGAATTTTCTTATTATCGAATTTTTGTTCATCAGAACATAGGTTGTATAATTACGGCTGAATACGTTTATATAAAGCGTTTTTTTGGAAACTTTTTCGAATTCGCAAAAATCCTTAAGATTCGGACCAACTACGTCATTCCATCTTTCACCTATTCTAAAAGGCCTTTTTTCTATATTGCCTATGACTTCTTCCAAAACCGAGGATACAACTTCCTTAGCATTTTTATAAAGCTTATCAGACAAGTGTAAAACCTCCGTTTTTGACATTGTAGCACATAGGCTTCTTATGTTCGTCATTAAAGTAATTTTCCCTGGGAAGGAATGTGAAGAATGCCTGGCTGTATATTGAAAGATTATCTAAGAATAAAGCTCTCTTTTCATCATCTAACTCTAACAATACATCATCCAAAAGCAATATAGGCTTTTTACCTGTCATTCTATAAAAGGATTCTGCTTCTGCTATGCGGAATATCAGGGAACATAATCTCAATTGTCCTGTAGATCCTATCTGGCTGAATATTCCATATGAGTTTTTCACAAGGAACCGGTCCCTGTGCACTCCGGATGTGGTTGTGGCCATTTTGATATCGACTTCCCTTTTTTCCTCAAGGAGCTTTATTATCTCATCCTTATCTTTCACATCCATCCAGGAGCTTTGATAAGCTATATAAAGATCGTCATCTCCCTTCGATACCTTCTTATACAGATAAGGAAATATACTATTGAAATCCTCTACAGCTTTTTTTCTTTCCTCCATTATGGAAAGGCCTATCTCTGAAAGCTTGATGTCATATATTGGAAGAATATCGTATTGGGAATTCTTGATTGCGGCATTGCGTTTAGCAAGAATATTTCTATACGATCTCAGATCATCAAAGAACAAAGGAGAATAGAGGCTCATCGTCTGATCGAAGAATTTTCTTCTGGTTTCAGGCTCACCCTTCACAAAATCTATGTCTTCGTGGCAAAAAACTATGCAAGGAAATTGGTATATAAGCTCCTTCCTATCCTTTACTTCCTTGCCATCTATTTCTATATATCTTTTATTTTTTTCGAATACAAACTTTATATTCTGGATTTCTTCAAAGTCATTTTGGAATTTAGCTTCAAGAAGAAAACCCTCTTCACCATGCCTTACAGCTTCCTTAAGATACGATGTCCTGAATGATGATCCATAGCATAAGACATATAAGACTTCCAGAAAATTTGTTTTACCTTGTCCGTTGGAGCCTACAAGAACTATATCCTCTGCATCGGTCTTAACCGACACGGAGGATATGTTTCTAAAATTTTCAATCTTTACCGATTTGAATCTCATTTAAAGTTATGCCTGCATCGGCATTATTATGAAGATGTAATCCTTTTCAGGTTCACTGAGAAGACCGATTGCAGAATTGCTGGAATTGAAGCAGAGATTGAATTCTTCGCTATCGATTTTCTTTATCGATTCCTGAAGGAAATTATAATTGAAGCTCAGCTTCAATTCAGGTCCTTCATAATCACACTTTACTATATTCTTGCTGTCTCCATCATTGTCTTCACCTGATACCATCACGCCATCATGATTTATATCGAAGAATATCTTTTTGCTTTTCATTTCGATCATGACGGAAATAAGGTTTATGGCATCAAGCATATCGGAAGTGTTAAGCTTGCATCTGCTTGAGAATTCTTTCGGTATGACTCTTTCATAATTAGGATAGTTTCCTGTGATTATGAGAGAATATATGAAATGTCCTTCGATATTTGCATATGCATAAGAATTCTTAAATGCAAGGCTCATCACTCCATCGCCAGATCCTATCATCCTTAAATTTGACAAGAACTGTGTAGAGAGGATTGAAGGTGTGAAAGTCGGGATCTCGTTTTCAAAAACCCTTTTGACACAAGCAAGCCTTTTTCCATCGGTTGCGACCATTACGACTTTGTCATCCTTCTTTTCCATATAAACACCAGTGAGGAAATATCTGGATTCATCACGGCTTACGGCAAAGCTGGTCTTATCGACCATATCAAAGAAATCGCTCTGTCCGATTGTAAAATAATCATCTTCAACAAATTCCTGCATATCAGGAAATTTTTCAGACGAGATAGTTCTTATGTTTATCAGGAATCTGCTGTCTGTGCTGTTTTTTATCGAAAGTTTTTCATTCTCTTCTGAAAATTCCAAAGAGATATCTGAAGAGATGTTTTTAAGAACATCGAACAGTTTTTCGCAGATTACTGTTGTAGAACCAGGGATTATTGTCTCTACTTCAATTCTTCCCACAAAACCATTTTTTCCGTCAGTGCTTTTTATTGTAAGGATATTATTCTGGTTCTCAAGAAGAACATTGCTTGTTATGGCAAGTGCATTTCTTTTTGTTGTGAAATTTATTGCGTATCCGATTTCTTTTTTAAGGCTTTCGCATGAACAGATGAATTTCATGTTTTTTCTCTCCTCATTACTATTATTATATATCAATATTAGTAGTTGTAGTAGTGCATGTGAAAACGTGAATAACCTATATTAATTTTTTTTGTAAACGTTATTTACGTTGTGGAAAACTCCGTGAAAAAATAAAGGTTTTTTTCACCGTTTTCACACTCACGCTTAATTTTAAACACAATGTTGCAAAGTTTTCCACAAAAATTTTCTCGTTTTCCTCCTGTTTTTTAACCGAAAAAAGAGTGTTTTTCACATCTTTTAAACAGGTTTTTCACTAGTTTTCCACAGTTTTTTCACATTTGCTAAGCTGAAATTTTTAAATTATGGAATCTTCTTTTGTCGATGTACTTATTCTTTTTAGTCTTTAGATGAAGTGCATAACAAATGTTAAATCAGATCTGCTCTGCATGCGGATAATCAATAAAGATTTAAAAGAATGCTTAAAATGATACACGTGCCATGAGAGAGATTAAAATGCGTCTCTGAACATAGCACATGAATGGTGGGGAAGTTACACTTTTTAAGGTGAGACACCTAAGAAGCCCGATACTGCAAGCAGGAAGAATGGCCTTAAAGCTTCCTGCCTGGCTGTCACTTCTTTAAATTTTCTGAAATGTTGTCGATGGCGATCTTAACGCTTTCATCAGTATTTATTATGCTTTTTATCTTGTTTAATGCGTAGCTTACTGTTGTATGATCCTTGCTGTTGAAATACTTTCCTATTTCGGTAAGTGAGAGATTTGTAAGCTCGTTTGCAAGATACATAGATATATGGCGTGCTATTGTCAGTGTCTTGTTCCTGCCTTTTCCTCTCAACTCATAGTCGTTGACATTGAAATAGGCTGATGTATGATGGACGATTTGATCTATCGTTATATCATTATTCTTTATCAGCTGGGTTGGAATGAAGTTTTTTATATGCTCGGCTGCGATATCTTTTGTTATTGTTTTTCCAACCAGCTTTGAAAAAGAATTCAGTGTCATTATGGCACCCTGCAGATCCCTTACATTAGTCTTTATAGTAAGGCAAATGAACTCAAGAACATCATTTGAAATTGTGAAATCAAGATCTTTGCACATCCTTTGTGCTATTGCCATTCTTGTTTCGTACTGCGGAGGCTGGAGATCCACGCTTACGCCTTTCCTGAACCTTGTGATGAGACGTTCGTTTATGCCTGTCAATTCCGTAAGAGGACGATCGCATGTTACGACTATCTGCTTATAATTTTCGGTAAGCTCGTTGAATGTATGGAAAATCTCTTCCTGAGTTGTTTCTTTGTTTGCGATGAAATGGATATCATCTATCAAAAGCACATCTGCCGATCTGTATTTTGATTTGAACTTATTGTTTGCCGCTCTTGTTGTTATGGATTGTATCAATTCGTTTGTAAATGTTTCTGCTGTTACATAAATGACCTTCATCCTAGGATTATGATCATATACGTAATTTCCTATTGCTTGAGTCAGATGTGTTTTTCCAAGTCCTACACCGCCGTATATAAGGCACGGGTTATAGCTTGTTCCAGGGTTTTTCGCTATTACTTTAGCCACATTGCAGGCAAAAATATTATTTTCCCCTATTATGAAGTTGTCAAAGGTATATGCTTGGTTTAAAGTTTCATTTTTTTCTTTTTTCTTTATATCAGTGCCATTGTTAGGTTTACTAACTTTCTTTTCATCTTCCGGTGCCTTTACTCTGTCTGCATTGATTACTAATTCAATTTTTATAGGTTGTCCAGCATAGTCGGATACTGTGTTTTCCATTTGGCTCAGACAGTTTTTCTTGAGATTATCAAGGTAAAAAGAGCTGGTTACGGACAAAGTAAGAACATTATCCGATTCGCTGTCATATTCTGCATTTTTTAACCACATCGTTTTTGATGCAGGAAGACTTTCTATTATCTGTTCCTTAGATTTTTCCCATATTTCCTTAAGCATTTTCAATGTACCGTGCCATTAATGTTAACCGCCAAAAGCGATGAGTTCAAGATATATTTTCACCTTCTTTGATTTTATTAATTAACTCTATTTATAGCAAATACTTGCATATAAAACAAAAAAAGCCGGTTTTATTGCATTTATTTTGTAAAAAAGTTATAATTTCAATATTATCCGGCATTGTAATTTTTTATGCTGGATATTGTTTTTTTAAAATGTATTCAAAAGGACAAACATGAACGAAGAAGAAGAAAGAAAAGAAGAAGCCAGCAGACATTATACTGGCGGAGAAATCAAAGTTCTCAAAGGTTTGGAACCGGTACGTGAACGTCCTGGAATGTACATCGGATCGACAGGCATAGATGGTCTTCATCACCTTGTTTATGAGGTTGTTGACAACTCCATCGATGAAGCCATGGCAGGTTATTGCGACAGGATTATCGTAACGCTTGAGAATGGCGAATATGGAGAGATCTGTTCCGTCCTTGATAACGGAAGAGGAATTCCAGTAGATGTTCATGCAACGGAAAAGAAGAGTTCTCTCGAGGTCGTTCTTACCCAGCTGCATGCCGGTGGAAAGTTCGATGAAAACGCCTACAAGGTTTCCGGAGGTCTTCATGGTGTCGGCGTATCATGCGTTAATGCCCTTTCCGACTGGATGGAAGTGACCGTATATAGGGCTCCAAAGGTTTATAGGCAGGTTTATCACAAAGGTATTCCTGAAAAACCGGTTGAGTGTATCGGCGAGTGTTCAAATACAGGAACCCTCGTAAGGTTTTCACCTGATTTTTCCATTATGGAAAGAAACAGCTTCAACTATGATACGCTGCTTACAAGGTTCAGGGAACTCTCTTATTTGAACAAAGGCATATCCATCGACGTTGAAGATAAGAGAGGAGAGCTGGTAAGAAAAGATCATCTTCATGCTGAAGGTGGGCTTTCTTCTTTTGTCAAATATCTCAATGAGTATAAGACTACGCTCTTTGAACCGATTTCATTTGAAGGGAAGCGTATAATCGAAAAGCCAAGGAAAGAGGTCTCTGTAGAGGTATCGATCCAATATAACGATAAATACGACGAGAAGATCTATACCTTTGTTAACAATATCAATACCCGTGAGGGAGGAACTCATCTGGTAGGTTTCAGGACTGCTTTGTCCAGATGTCTGAACAATCAGCTTAAGAAGAGCGTAAAGTACATGAAGAAGTATTCTGAAAGTCTTGAGGCTTCAGATATTTCAGAGGGCCTTACTGCTATAATTTCTGTAAAATTGCCTGAACCTCAGTTTGAGGGACAGACCAAGATGAAGCTTGGCAACTCTGCCGTCAGAGGTATTGTAGACTCTTTGGTTTATGAGAATCTAACGAATTATTTTGATGAATATCCGGAAGACCTGGACAAGCTGCTTGATAAGGTGACGAATGCCGCTATCGGAAGAATTGCTGCAAGAAAGGCCCGTGAAAACATAAGGAAGAAAACAGAAGGCGGCGGTCTTCCTGGCAAGCTTGCAGATTGTTCTGAAAAGGATCCTGCCAAGTGCGAGGTGTTCATAGTCGAGGGTGATTCTGCAGGTGGAACAGCAAAGCAGGGGCGTGACAGCAGATTCCAGGCTATTCTTCCTCTTTGGGGAAAAATGCTTAATGTTGAAAAGGCCCAGGAAGCAAAAGTCCTTAACAATGAGAAGCTTCATCCTGTTATCCAAACCATTGGCGCGGGTATAACAAGGTATAATGAAGATAAAGCTACCCAAGATGAAAAAGCGGCTTCTGGAGAGGAAAGTACATTTGATTTGAGCAAGGTAAGGTATCATAAGGTCATCATTATGGCTGATGCTGATGTCGATGGATCTCATATCAGAACACTTTTGCTTACTTTTTTCTTCAGATATATGAAGCCTTTGATTGAAGCTGGTTATGTATATTTTGCCATGCCTCCCCTTTACAAGATCACCATAGGAAAGAAAGTTTTCTATGCTTATCAGGAAGAGGAAAAGACGGAGATCATAAACCAATATGCCCAAGGAGATGAAGGCAAGGTTCTCGCTCAGCGTTACAAAGGTCTTGGTGAAATGGAAAAAGAAGAACTTTGGGAAACAACTATGAACCCGGAGACGAGAATGATAGGCCAGGTCCATCTTTCAGATGCGGAAGAGGCTGACAGGGTGTTCTCAATGCTCATGGGAGAAGATGTTGAGCCTAGAAGGGAGTATATCGAGCAGAATGCTAAATATGTAAGCATGCTCGACGTTTAAGGAAGGTTTTTATGGACGATAACATACAGGAAGAACATCTCGGTAAGGTCATACAAGCGGATCTTTCAACCGAAATGAGGACAAGCTATCTGAATTATGCAATGTCCGTCATCGTATCCAGGGCGCTTCCGGATGTGAGGGATGGTCTTAAGCCGGTACATAGAAGAATCCTGTACGATATGTGGGATATTGGATTGAAATCCACATCCCAGACAAAGAAATGTGCACGTGTGGTTGGTGACGTACTCGGTAAGTACCATCCTCATGGTGATGCGTCGGTATATGATGCGCTTGTGCGTTTGGGACAGGATTTCTCTTTACGTTATCCTGTGGTCAAGCCTCAGGGTAATTTCGGAAGCATTGATGGCGATCCTCCTGCAGCAATGCGTTATACGGAAGCAAAATTAAGCCGTCTGGGCGAAGAAATGCTTGCGGATATTGGTAAGGATACTGTCGATTTTGGTCCAAACTATGACGAATCGCTTAAAGAACCTTCGGTTTTGCCTTCTGCTTTTCCATTCCTTCTTGTGAACGGATCAAGCGGTATTGCCGTAGGTATGGCTACCAATCTTGCCCCTCATAATCTTGGCGAGGTCATAGATGGTATTTCAGCTTTGATCGATAACCCTGATATTACCATTCCTGAACTTATGGAGTATATCAAAGGTCCTGATTTCCCCTCTTACGGCATTATCTGCGGCAAAAAGGGAATATTTGATGCCTACACTACCGGAAAGGGAAAGGTTGTAATCAGAAGTAAGTACGAAATAGAAGAGAATGACAGGGGTCATGATAGGATCGTATTTACTGAAATACCTTATCAGGTCAACAAAAGCGAACTAGTTAAGAAGATAGATGAGCTTAGAAAGGATGAGATAATAAAAGGTATCAGCGCTGTCAGGGACGAATCTGGACGTGATGGCATCAGGATTGTAATAGAGCTTAAGCAGGATGCTGTTCCAAACATTGTTTTGAATATGCTTTTTACAAGAACTCCTTTGCAGTCAAACTTCAATATCTATAACCTGGCTCTGTACAATGGAGCTCCAAAGCTGTTCAATTTGAAGGAAATGCTTGTAGCCTATGTCGATCATAGGAAAGAGGTCGTTGAAAGAAGAACCAGGTATGATCTTAAGAAAGCTGAAGAACGGGCGCATATCCTTGAGGGTCTTAAAATCGGTCTTGATAATATCGATGAGGTTATCAGGATCATTAAGGAGTCTGAAGATAATACGATAGCCTCTCTTGAGCTTCAGAAGCGATTTAGTCTCACTCAAATTCAGGCTGATGCCATCATTGATATGAAACTTGGTCGTCTTTCTCATCTGGAAACTGAGAAGATTCTTCAGGAACTCGCTGATCTTGAAGTAAAGATACAGTATTATAAAGAACTTCTTGCAGATGAAAGAAAGATTCTTGGTGTTGTGAAAGATGAATTGAAAAAGATCGGTGAGACCTATGGGGATCGCAGAAGAACCGAGATCAACGAACGTGAACTTGAGGATGCTTCTCCTGAAGATTTCATCAAGAAGGAAGAGGTAGTCATTTCCATCACCAATAAAGGCTTTGCAAAGAGAATACCTATCGATGAGTACAGAGCTCAGAAGAGAGGAGGAAAAGGAACAATCGGTGCAAAGCTTGTTGATAACGATTTTGTTCAGCATCTGTTTATTTGCAACAGCCATGACTATATCCTTTTCATCTCCAATCTTGGAAAGGCTTATTATGTAAAAGCTTTCGATATCCCGGAGAATACGAAAACAGGAAAGGGCACAAGCGTTAAGAGCGTATTGCAGATTGATAATAATGAAAAGATCACATCAATAATTTCTTTCTCTGAATTCTCTGAAGATAAGTATATTCTGATGGGAACCAAGTATGGTGTTTCTAAAAAGGTTCGCCTGAATGATTTCATCAATGCAAAAGTCAAGGGTGTTAAAGCCATCATTCTTGATGAAGGTGATGAACTCGCAAAATCGATTTTCGTCGCAGAAGAAGATGATGTGATGTTTGTTACAAAAGACGGCAAGGGGCTTAGAACCACAGCCAGTTCTGTCAGGACAATGGGAAGAAGCACACATGGTGTTCGTGGAATCAAACTCATTGGAGAAGATGAGCTTGTTGGACTTGTAAAGGTTGAAGAAGGAAAGAAAATCCTTATGATTACCGAAAAAGGTAAAGGCAAGCAGGTTCTCTTCAGTGAATTCATGAATCATGGCAGAGGAACCATGGGTCAAAAGATTTATACGATTGAGAAAGGTGAAAACGGCATAGTCGATGCCTTTGCTGTGGATGATGATTGTGATGTGATCTTCATTACAAAGAAAGGTCAGGCTATCAGGGTTCATTGCAAGGATGTTTCCACTCAAGGAAGAAGTGCCCGCGGTGTTAAGGTTGCTGCCTTCAAAAAGGCTGGAGATTCGATTAATGCCATGGCAATCACAGGATATCAAGAAGACGCAGAAGATGAATTTGATGATTCTGAAAATGCAGCAGAGACAACAACAGAAACGGCAAATTCAGAAGAATAATTCTTGTATTTCTATTTTACAGCCCATGCCTAGCATGGGCTATTTTTATATATAACGCAATCATCTAGCTAAAGGAGCTTAGAATGTTATGTTTATATCATGTTTAAGCTTGCATAGTTATTGGAGTTTCATTGAATAACAAAAGCTTTGGTTATCTCTTTGTTTATTTATTTGAAAGCATGAATCAACAATAAAGCAACGAATAAAAAAGCAAAAAAAAACTATCCTATTTAATAGGTAAAAACAAGGGTAAATATCCACATAAAATTGTTTCTATTTATAAGAACTACATCAAAAAACCTTCATTCTGCGCGTTTAAATGGGGTTTTTGGTGAAGAAAAGGATAAAAAGGCAATAACCAGGGATATGAGTAAAATTATTTTGAAGATAGTTACTTATTTGCACAAATGCATGAAATATTTATTTGCAAACTTCTATTTATTGCTCTATGAATTTTAATATTATAAGTTTGTTTCACGTGAAACAATTATAAATGTGTAGTAGCAATTTACGAGTTGAATATACTTTTAAAGAATATCTTATTGTGAAAAACTATACTTGGTTTAGCGTGTTTCAGAAATTTTGATGATAAAAAGCATTTTTGTTATAAATGGATTTTATTATGCTAAAATAAAATATCGGTTTTAATTTTAATTAGTGTTACTATATTTCAATACACTTATTTGTACTTATTTCTTCTATCCAATAGGATATTTTTGGATGAATAGATGATAAGTTTAAGAATAAATATTTATATGTTATTAAGACGGTTACCTTTTCTCTTTATATCTCTTATCTCTTGTTGTTAATTTTTTTTGATGTTTCACGTGAAACAAAAAAATATCCAGCTGTTGGGGCTGGATACTTTTTGTAAGGAGTTTTATTTATGTCAAAAAGCTGGAGCGTTCTCGTTGATTATCACTAATTCTGGATCAACCACTTCTCTTACATATCTTTGAACACCATTTGAAAGTGTGATTTGACTCATTGGACAGCCGGCACATGCGCCAACTAATCTGACATATACATTTTTCCCTTCCAGTCTTATGAACTCGATATCTCCACCGTCGTTTTGCAGAGCTGGACGGATAGCATTAATTGCATCTTTAATTTTTTCTTCCATATAGCTGCTTCCTCCGCATTTAAAATATACTTTATGTGTTTACATAGGTCAAGTTTAACAGAAATTTGTCGACAAAGATTTATTAATTACTTATATTAAAACTATGAATGCTCATAAAATCATCTTCTTTAATCAAAAAGGAGGTGTTGGTAAGACCACTACTTGCGTCAATCTTGGTTCTTGTTTGGCCGAGATGGGGTATAAAGTTCTCTTGATTGATTTCGATTCTCAATCGAATCTTACGGGAGCTGTGACCGGAGATAGTAGAAAAGCCAGCATCTATCAGGTTGTTGTTGGGCAAAAAAGTGCAGTTGATGCTGTGCAGCCCACAATTGTACAAAATCTTTATTTGATTCCAGGTTCTGTTGATACTGCAGGTCTATCCATAGAGCTTGTAGATGAAGATAATCGAGAATTTTATCTGAAACACTCTTTAAGAGATTTAGATGATCAATTCGATTTTATTCTTTTGGATTGTCCTCCTGCTATAGGATTGGAAACCATGAATGCATTGGTTTGGGCAGATTATGTTATTATTCCCCTTCAATGTGAATATATGGCGATGGAGGGATTGAATCTGTTGATGAGAACCATAACCAACGTTAAGAAGAGCTTGAATCCAGAGCTTAATATCATGGGAATACTATTTACCATGTATAGTAAGCGCACATTGCTTAATCAAGATGTGGTGGATGACGTTTCTGGTTATTTCAAGGATTTGGTTTTTAAAACAATTATCCCTCGTTCAGTACGTCTTTCTGAAGCGCCTAGCCATGGTTTACCGATAAATGTCTATGATAAATCGAATGCAGGTTGTAAAGCATATCAAGCTTTTGCCAAGGAGGTGGTGTCTCGTGCCTGGTGAGAAAAAACACGGATTGGGAAAAGGTATGGGCTCCCTTTTGTCCGGATTTGATTATGATGCCCAAATCGATAATGTAATTTCTACAACCCTTCAAACCAGAGATATTCCATATTCTGCCTCTGAATTGGATAACTCTGTGAAAGATGCGGGAGATAAGATTTTAAGCGTTCCTATTTCGGTTGTGACTCCTAATATTAATCAGCCGAGGAAATCCTTTGATGAGGAAACTTTGAAGGAGTTGGCCGAATCAATAAAGAATCAGGGGGTTATTCAACCGCTGATCGTTGAAGAGTATGCTCCAGGAAAATACTCCATCATTGCTGGTGAGCGCAGATATAAAGCCTCTTTAATGGCTGGTCTTTCTGAAATTCCTGTGATTGTCAGAAATCTTAATGAGCAGAATAGGATTGAAGTTTCTTTAATTGAGAATGTGCAGCGTGAGAATCTGAACCCGATAGAAGAAGCTTTTGCATATCAATATCTCATTCAGAAGACCGGATATACCCAGGAAGAAGTGGCTCAAAGAGTTGGTAAATCAAGGTCTGCGGTAGCAAATACGATGAGACTTCTTTCTCTTCCTGATAATATAAAAGATGATCTCATTTCTGGTTTATTGACGGCTGGACATGCCAGGGCAATCCTTTCCCTTGTAAATCCTTCAGATCAGGTTTTATTGAGAAATAAAATTGTTGAGCAGGAATTAAGCGTCAGAGAGGCAGAATCTTTGGCAGAAGAATATAATAAGGGAAGAAAAGTAATACAAAAAAAGAAGGAAATAAAGAAAGATCAAGAAATTTCCTATGTTGAAGAGAAATTTGTTACTGCGTTAGGTGCTAAAGTAGAGATAAAGGGCACATTGAACCGCGGTAAGCTGCAAATCAGGTTCCGAAGCCAGAAGGAATTGGAAAGGATTTATTCCTTTTTGAGTGACGGGGCTGATCTATTTGAAGAATAATTATATATAATATAAGGAATTCATATGGATACTAACAACTTGAAAGATGGTATTTATGCATTATTTGACACTTCAAAGGGAGAAATTCTCCTGTCATTGGAGTACAAAAAATGTCCAATGACTGTTTGTAACTTTATTGGCTTGGCAGAGGGAGAACTCAATATGGAAGACAAAGGAGAGCCTTTTTATGATGGCTTATCCTTTCATAGGGTCATCAAGGATTTCATGATCCAAGGCGGCTGTCCGAAAGGCGATGGTACCGGCGGTCCCGGATATCGTTTCCCAGATGAGTTTGATTCCAGTTTGAAGCATTCAGGTCCTGGCGTATTATCCATGGCAAATGCCGGGCCAAACACAAACGGAAGCCAGTTCTTTATCACACATGTCGCTACCCCTTGGCTGGATGGCAAGCATACTGTTTTCGGGCATGTTGTCGAAGGGCAGAAGGTTGTCGATAAGATTGAGCAGGGTGATAGGATCAATTCTGTGAAAATCATCAGGGTCGGATCTGAGGCCGAGGCTTTCGATACATCTGGGCAAGCGTTCAGCGATTATGTTGAAAATGTTGAGAAGAAACAGGCTGCAGCGATTGAAGAGGCTAAGAAGAAGATTCTTGTTGAAATCAGGAATAGATATCCTGAAGCTAAGACAACACCTTCTGGACTGATGTATGTGGTGCAAAAGGAAGGAGATGGCAAGAAATCTCCGAAATACGGACAGGATGTAACCGTGCATTATCAGGGGTACTTATTAAATGGAAAGGTGTTTGATTCTTCTATCGCTCGTGATGAACCGGCTACATTCAAGATTGGACAGGTCATCGAAGGTTGGAATGAGGCTTTGCAGACTATGAGCAAGGGAGAAAAGCGCACACTTATCATTCCTCCTGAGCTTGGTTATGGTGAGTATGGGTATCCGGGTGTTATTCCACCTAATTCTTATCTCATCTTCGAGGTCGAATTATTAAGTTTCTGATAAAATGAAAGATGTTCAGCTGAGATATGTATGCTCCGAATGCGGCCATACGGAAAGCAAATGGGCAGGAAGATGTCCAGAATGCGGTGCTTGGAATTCTTTTGAAGAGGAGTCTTTTGTCCCGGAAAAGAAGGCCGGGACAAAAAACGTATCAGGTGTTATAGATTCCTCGATTAAGAGATTGGAGGAGGTTTCTTCTGATTCTGCGGTTAGATTGGCCAGCGGATATGATGAATTGGACCGGGTTCTTGGCGGCGGAGTGATGGTCCCTTCTTCTGTGTTGATAGGCGGAGATCCCGGGATTGGCAAAAGCACATTGATGCTTGAAATGCTTTCATATCTTTCTCTGAACAATGATGTTTTATATGTTTCCGGGGAGGAATCTCCGGGACAGGTCAGACAGAGAGGGGAGAGATTGGGCCTTCCCCTTTCAAATATTTTCATATATTGCGATACGCGGCTCGAAATGCTTGAACAGACGATTGAAAAGCTTAAGCCGAGGGTTATTGTGGTCGATAGCCTTCAAACGCTTTCTACGGCCTCTGTGGCGTCTCTGCAGGGCTCTCCCAATCAGGTTCGTGCCTGCTGCCTGGCTTTATCCATGTTGGCAAAGAAAATAGGGTCTTCAATATTCTTTGTTGGACATGTTACAAAGGATGGAAACATTGCAGGTCCGAAAATTGTTGAGCATATGGTTGATACCGTTCTTTATTTTGAAACGGCTGAAAATGGTATAAGGCTTTTGAGAGCGGTGAAGAACCGCTTTGGCTCCGTGGATGAAATCGGACTGTTTGAAATGGATTCCAAGGGGCTTCATGGATTAAAAGATCCTACCGAGGTTTTCTTATCATCAAGAGGAGAGGATGAATTGCCGCCGGGGATTGCTTTCACAAGCATTGTGGAAGGATCTCGTACTTTCGTTGTTGAGATTCAAGCTCTTGTCGTTCCGGCAAAAAGTGGTTTGCAGCGTATTTATTCGGATAAGGTGGATAATGCCCGTGTTTCAAGGGTTGCTGCAATTTTGGAACGCCATGCAGGCTTACGGCTTACAGACCAGGATATCTATGTGAATGTTGCAGGTGGAGTCAAGCTTAATGATGTCTCCATCGAGCTTCCCCTTGCAATGGCTTTATATAGCTCAAAGATCAATCGCAGCCTGCCTGGTTCTCTTGTTTCTTTTGGAGAGCTTTCTCTAGCCGGGGAGGTGAGGAATGTTCCTTTCATGGAAAGAAAGATGAAAGCCTCCCGAGATTTGGGTTTCAAGAAAGTAGTTGCTCCATATGCAAAGAACATAAGAAGCGATGAAGGGCTGATAGCGGTCAAAAGCATAAAGACAGCTATAAAGAGTGCCTTTTTAATATGAAAGCAATAGATGTTTCACATGAAACATTATTTAGTTAGTGTTGCTAATTAACAAACTTTGTAAAACAAAAAGGAAGCTTTTGCGCTTCCTTTATTCCGTTCTTATAAATGAGATATCAGCATTGGGAACGCTATGAATGTTCCAATCATGCTTCCGATGCTTGAAAGCAGGAAAACAAGTAGGGCATGCAGGATCCTGTTTTTATACCATCCTTTTAAGGATGTGGCATCATCGTTTATTCCTTCGAAATCCCTTACTTTCGGCTTTCGGAAGGTCGCCTCCAAAACTCCAGCAAGCATACCTACTCCGAGCACTGGGTTCAAAGCAAAAAATGGTGCAGTCACAGCGCTTATGATAATATTAAGGGGATGTGCCAATGCAAGGATAGAAAAGATGCCTGTTGAAAGCGCACATGCAGCCATCCAATATAAAAACATCCTTATTCCTTGATCCCAGCCTGTATTCACTATTCCCAGTATTACCAGAAGGATTATGAGAGCGGGGATGATGTATGAGGCGAGCTTCCCCCAGGGTTTTGCCTTGGGAATTGAGTTGATTTCATTTATGTCGGTTCCGATTTCTCCGCTTTCAAGTTTTCCAAGGGTCTTGATGATGCCGTTTGTATGTCCGGCTCCGATAACCACAACCTTCTTTTTTCCTTCGGCCTGATAGACACTGGTGGCTAGATAACGGTCTCTTTCGTCGATCAGAACTTCCTTTACAGTCGGCAGTTCCTTTGCGATCTCATTCATCATGCTCTCCAGCGTATCCTGCTTTTTGAGCTCTTCAAGCTCTTCTTCAGTAAGTGTTTCATTGGAGAATGCTGCTGAAATGAGAGTTGCAAGAAGCTTGCATTTGTTCCAAAGGCTGCTTTTGGCCCAAGCCCTTTTGAATGTAGTCTGGATTTCCCTGTCGCACAGAGAGAGGGGAATGTTTTTTTCTTTTGCTATCGATGCCGCTTTCAGTATCTCATCCCCTGGTGTGATTCCAGTCTGGTTTCCCATTCTTTTTTGGAAAGATGCCAGTGCGGTATTTGCGAGCAGAAAGAATCCTTTTCCTTCCCTGATGACTTTCCTTATATCCATATCTTTCCAGGAACTGCCTTCGCTCTTGCTCTTCATCCTGGAGCTGTCCAGTTCTATGCAGATCCTGTCCGGATTTTCCTTTTCTATCGTTTCCTGCACAAGTTCCACACTTCCTGAGGAGACATGGGCTGTTCCGATCAGAACAATTTCATCTCCATTTGAAAAGGTTAGCCTGTGCAAGGAATCGCTTATTTTCTCAACTTGCATAAAATGAATATAACCAACAATCACCTTGAGGTGCAAGGGCGGAAACCTTGCATGATGAGTTCAAGCGAGTTTTCCTTGTAAAGGCGCAGGAAAATCACATCGCTGTCGCTTTTACGGCTCATCAGGCCTGCTAGTGTAATTGTCAGGAGGCTTTCTTCGGAAAGATCGGGAAATTGCTCGAAATAATATGTAGCAGCTGGAATTTCAGTATTGTCAGTACTCCTTATTATCGGGCTGAACCCTGCTTCTATCCGATCTTTCTCCTCTTTTGTCAGAGGAGTCTTTTTCCCTGAGTCGAGATATTCGAATACTGCGCCGCTGTCGTTATATCCTATTTTTAATTTGATGAAGCTGTCGGTTCCTGTCGGTTCCGACAGCATTGCTCTGATCAGCTCGTTGAAGCTGAATCTTTCTCTTTTATAGGTCAGAGGGTGGGCAAGTGTGAGCTTTTGTACTCTGGTTTCCTGCATGTCTACATCCTTGTCATACGTATCAGTTCTTTAAAAAGCTCTAGAGAAGAACAGTCCGCCTTCATCATAGCTTCAGGATGCCATTGTACAGCAATTATGCCGTTCTTTTCATCCTCTATCCCTTCGATAAGCCCATCCGGTGCTGTTGCAGCCTCCTTAAGCCCTTTGCCAAGTGTTTTTATGCCCTGGTGATGAAGGGAATTTACGTAAAGCCTCTCTTTATTGAATATTCCATGCAATAGGCTTTTTTCGTTTATTACCACTTCGTGAACCGCTTGTTCCGGTTTATCCAGGCTAGGATGGCATATCTCTTTTGAAAAGCAGGTTTCCAGATCCTGGTACAGGGATCCGCCATGGTGCACATTTATTATCTGGCAGCCTCTGCAGATTCCAAGGATCGGACGGCTTTTTTTGATTGCAACGTCTATCAATGCCGATTGGAAAAGATCTATTTCCCGATAATGCTCCTTGCAGCAAGCAAGGGTTTCTTCCCCATACATAGAGGGATCGACGTCCAGCCCTCCTGGTATCAATATCCCGTCCACAGCATTTACTGCAGCTTCAAGCAGCTTCTCATCATTGGTGCAGGATAGCAGGAAAGGAAAACCCCCCGCCTTTTGAATGGCGGAGGTGTATGCTTCATTGATTGTTTCCTGCCTGTACGGAAAAACACTATTTACCGGAGGAAGAAGGTATCCGGCAATGCCTATGATTGGAGTCCTGCTCATTTTAATTTCGCCAGAAGCTGTTTTAAAAAGGAAGCCACACGTTCTGCGCTGTCTGCTTCGATATGCTCGTTCACCGAATGCACATCAAACAGGTTCGGTCCCATGGACAGCGAATCCATTCCTTTTATCCGCGTATTGATGATCCCGCATTCAAGTCCGGCATGTATGGCAGTTACGACAGGCTCTTTTTTCTCTATTTCCTTATAAGCCTTTTTGACGGCGGCAAGGAATTTAGATGAGGGGTTGGGTTCCCATTCGGGATAGCCTTCGCCGCTTTCACAATTAAAACCGAATCCGCCGTAAAGGGTTTTGAGCACTTCGAGGTGCTCTTCTTTCGCACTTGCTATATTGCTCCTTATGCTATTGATAACCTCAATTTCTTCTTCATTTGTGTTGATGATGGCCAGATTGTTCGAGGTCTCCACTATGCCGCAGATCGCAGTGCTCATAGCCTTTACTCCTGCAGGGGCTGTGAACAAGGCGTTAACGAGGTTTTTCCTCTTCTTATCGGAAAGGGCTTCCGGCCTTGGTTCTATTTCCGTAATGCGTACGGTAAAGCCCGGATCGGAGTATTTCAATTCATTCTTGATATCGCCTATGAGCTTTTGTGTTTTTTTCTCAATATTGCTGTTGGTGCTGATTACGGCCTGGGCATAGCTTGGTATCACGTTTCTCTTTGTTCCGCCTGAAATCTCGCTCAAGGAGTATTTATTGAGGCTCTTGAGAATGCGCGCAAGGATTTTTATTGCATTGCCTCTCTGCTTGTCTATCTCGCTTCCGCTGTGCCCGCCTAGAAGCCCAAGGACTTCGATGCGGTAGCTGCGGTCATATTTGTTTTCTGTCCATTTAGCTTTGAGCTTGGACGTAAGATCGATTCCTCCTGCACATCCGATGTAAATGATCCCTTCTTCCTCGCTGTCGAGATTGATCATCCTTTTTGCTTTGACCAGGCTCGGATCGATATTGAAGGCTCCAGTAAGACCTGTCTCCTCGCTTATTGTGAATATCGCCTCCAATGGTCCGTGCTGCGCTTCAGGATCGGTGAAGATGGCAAGGGCCATGGCGATTGCAATGCCATTATCAGCACCGAGGCTGGTATCCTTTGCCCGGACGTTGTTTCCATCGAGAACTATTTCTATCCCGTCTTTACTGAAGTCGTGGGAACTTTCCTTTGTCTTTACGCAGACCATGTCCATATGCCCCTGCAAGGCAGTCGGCTTGACCTTCTCATAACCTTTTGTCGCCGGTGCATAGATAAAGACATTTCCTATTTCATCCCTTTTTGCTTCCAGGCCGTTTTTTTCGGCCCAGTCTAGAAGGAATTTCCTTATTCCTTCCTCGTTTCCGCTTTCGCGGGGGATGGCGGAGATTTCGCTGAAAATTTCCCACATCCTCTTGTTCTGAAGTTTATCGTACCACATCATTTCATCCTTTTATGACGGATTTGATGTCATAGCTCTTATCCATTATGACAATATCCGCTGTTTTTCCTTCCTCTATCGAGCCTATGTCGTCAAGCGAGTATATTCTTGCCGGGGTGGTGGAGGTCAGTTTTACGGCATCTTCCACGCTGAGACCCCAGCTGATCAGATTCTTAAAACCTTTATACATCGTAAGGGATGAGCCTTGTATCAATTCCGGTCTGCCTTTCGTGACCCAGAGGCCATCAAGAATCTCAACTTCGACATCGTTTGCTGTGAAAGGGCCTTTCTCCTGTTCCGTGGGTTTAAGGGAATCAGTTATGGCACATACCTTGTCAGGGGTTTTTGTGTCGATCACATACTTGGCGACAACCGGGTGCACATGAAGGCCGTCCGCAATTATCTCTGCTGTCATGTCAGAAGAAAGCACCGCACCTACCGTGCCTGGCTCCCTGTGGTGCAAGCCCTTCATCGCGTTGAAAAGATGCGTTGCATGGCGCACTCCGCATTTATAGCCGTTCATGACCTCTGCATAGTTTGCATCGGTATGTCCGCATAAAAGGACGACCCCTTCCTCTTTTGCCCTAGCGGCGATTTCTTCCACTCCAGCCAGCTCGGGCGCTATTGTCATGGCTTTGACCAGGCCTGGAGCCGCATCGAGATACTTGTTGAAAAGCTCTACAGACGGATCTTTTCTTCCAAGCGGGTTCTGTGCTCCGATGCGCTTTGGCGAGATGAAAGGACCTTCGATGTGTATGCCTCTTATCGCAGCTCCTTTTTCCTTGCCCTTCGCCTCATAACAGGCCTTGATGCCCTTTATCATTTTTTCTTCCGTATCGGTATATATCGTCGGGAAAAAGGACGTGATGCCGAAGCGGATCAGGTTTTCGCTCATTTTCAGGATGGAGTCCACACTGCAGTCTTCGGTGCCGTAACCGCAGAAACCGTGGATATGGGTGTCTATGAAGCCAGGAACGGCGATGAGAGAGCTTTTTTCGTCAGATTTCTCTAAAGAGAAAATACGTCCGTTCTTGACGGTGATGTCAAGATATTCCGCTCCTTTCGGAGTGTATGCAAGAATTCCTTTGAAAGTTTTTGTTTCCATGTCAAAAGTATAACACAATACTTAGGCTTTGTTTGTAAGTACTTTGGCCCATTTGTATTTCTTGTATCTGGTAAAGCCAAGAAGCAGCTTCACAAGCTCCTCGAATCCTGTTGCGATGTACACCAGGTAAAGAGGCCATGATAAAACGAGCACGAAGAAGAACGACAAAGGAACACCGACTAGATATAAGCCGATCATTTCTGTCGCCATTGCGGCTTTGGTATCCCCTCCTGAACGGAGGATTCCTACTATTATGACCATATTGAGGCTCTTTATCGGCTGCAATACCGCATTCAGCCGCAGGCAGGCGATGGCAGTGAGCGCAACCTGCTCGGAAACATTGAACCAGGATGCAAACAGCGGTGCGCTCAGATATTCGAAGACAAACATCAATACTCCGGTGACGATTGCGAGACGGAGTATCAGGCGGGCATTTTTCTTTGCTTCTTCCTTTCTTCCTGCTCCAAGCATGTTCCCTAAAAGTATGGTTGCTCCATTGCCGATGCCCATCATTGCGATGAAGAAGAAATTGGCGATGCTTTCTGTTATGTTTATGGTGGCTAGCGCCTCAGTTCCAAGCTTGGAGTATGCAACCTTGTAAAGGATCATTCCCAGCGCCCAGAAGACCTCGTTGAAAACCACAGGTATGCTTGTGGATGTGAAGGACCCTATAAAGCTCCGGTCCCATGAGAAATCCTTTCTTCTGAAAGCGAAATCCTGCTTCTTTGTCCATGTCAGGTAAAGGAGCAGCAGCATTTCCAGCATACGCGACAGCGTTGTCGCCAAAGCGGCTCCAGACACGCCCATTTCAGGAAACGGCCCTATTCCGAAAATGAGCAGATAGTTGCCTATTGCATTGGTTGTAAGCGAAATCATGGTCACAACCATGGGCCAATGCGCTTTGTTTATCGCTCTGAAGCCAATTGAGAGCGTCGAGCTTACTGCGCTGAAGACATAGCTTATCGCAACCCATTTCAGATAATCCTTACCCGGGGCGGTTACTAGAGGATCTGAAGTGAAGATTCCGAGTATGGATTCTGGGAAAAAGAAGGAATAGATTGAAATAAGGAGAGCTCCCATGACGCATACCGTGCATGCAAAGGCCATCGTGCTCTTCATCTTCTCCTTTTCTCCGGAGCCGTGGAACTGGCTTAGGAATATGCCGGTGCCGCTTGCTATGCCGAAGAAAAAGAGGCTTATCAGAAAAAATACCTGGTTTGCTATTCCTACGGCTGCAATTTCATTCTGCCCGATCTGCCCGATCATCAGGGTATCCACAAAGGAAAGTGCGGAGGAGATCAGATTTTGAACCATTATGGGTATGCAGATGTAGGCAAGCCTTCCGTAGAAATTTCCGTTCTTCATGCTAATAGGGTCTAGCAGAACATATATGTTAGGTCAACACCCTCTTTTTATTGCTAATGGCCCGTAATGAAGTTAACATCCATAATATGGGCGATAAGGATATTTTTGTAATCATCAACCCTAAAGCAAGCAAGGGCAGGGCAGGTGGAAAAGCCGGAGAGATCGAAAGGCTTTTCAAAAAAGCGGGAAGGAAAGTCTTCATCGCCTTTACCAAGGCGCAGGGACATGCAGAGGAACTGGCTCTTTCTGCCTCCAGAGATGGCTATGATACGATTGTGGCCGCCGGTGGCGATGGTTGTGTGAACGAGGTCATAAACGGAATGATGCGTTATGACAATCCTTTAAAGCCTAAGCTGGGCATCATTCCTGTCGGAAGGGGCAATGACTATGCCTGGGCCATTGGTGTTCCGAATGATATCGGCAAGGCTGTTGATCTGATCGTATCCGGAGTGGGCGCTTTCGTGGATGTCGGGGTTGTCCGCCGGCTGGAAAAAAATAGCGAGCAATATTTTTTGAATGGAAACGGCTATGGCTTTGAGCCTCTTGTGAATTTCAAGGCGATGGAATTCAAACGGGTCAATGGAATGGCCAGTTATGTCCTTGGCTTCATAAAAATATTCTTTTCCCCACCCAAGCCTTATTCCGTACATTTGGAGACAAAAGAGGAGTCGGTGGATATCTCGACGCAGCAGATATCGGTCTGCATAGGACAAAGGATGGGCTCAGCTTTCATTCTGGCCCCTCAGGCAAAAGTGGATGACGGTTATTTCGATCTGATGTATACAAAGCGTCCGTTTACCAGGTTTTCCTTGCTTCTTGCTGTCATATGGTTCCTTTCCGGGCGCCATCTTGAGCATAAAAAGTTTTTTTGCGGGTATAGGACAAAATCCGTTAAAATCAGGTCTTTGCGTGCGGAAGTCGCTTCTCATGCCGATGGTGAAATCGTGGCATACATGGATGGCAAGGATTTCGATGTAGACTTGATTCCAGCTGCCGTATACGTTTTCCGTACGCATTCTTGCAATAGGTAAAATAAATTACATGTTTTTTGTAATTTCTTATTTTGCATAATTTAGAATATAAAAAAATTTCGTTGACTTTGCTCTTGATATGAATTATTCTATATAATGCGGTTTTAGGACGAAATTTGTTGTATTTTCAACAGATATGGAGTTTTTTGTGGTTAAGGATTTAGTGCCAAGAATTCATTTTTACGATCAGGATTTTGTCGACATGTACGATAGGACATGGGTCTGGATCGACGAGCTATGGAAGACAAAAGAGGATAATGGCAACTTTGAAGAAGGCTTTTATACCTTTGACGGAGGAAACGTCATCGATCTTTTCCAGGTCATGATAAGTTCCCTTTTCCTTGTGTACAGCAATCAAACTTACAGCCCATATTCCATGGTTGATTTTTTCTATTCCAGGCAGATGGAGGATGGACGGATCTCGAATCGTTATGATCTCTCGACTCTTGAACCCGTGGTTGACGAGGATAATCCCTTGGGTCTTTCACTCCCTCTTTTTCCATATGTCGAATACATGTTCTACCACAAGATCGGAAACAAGAAGAGGCTTAAGGACGTTGTGCCTTACATGGAAAAGTATTTCGAATGGCTCAAAAATAATTTCCAGAAGTCGAACGGCCTCTTCGAGGTTCCTTATGCCGCAACCGAGATGCACGATTTGGAGAGGGAAGGTGCGGTCTATACCGTCGATTTCAATAGCATGGTGGCCATTGCAGCTCTTTACATGTCAAACATCGGAGATATCCTTAATGACAAGGAGCTCGCTTTCCGCTATAAGAGGGTTTATTTTTCGCTTAAGACCAGGATCAACTCCATGATGTGGGATCCCGAGACCAAGTTCTATTATGATCTGGACGGCTCGGAAAAGATAATAATGAATAAGCACATCGGAGGATTTTGGACATTGCTTGCGGAAATCCCTAACGATGAGTATGCCTCTTTCCTTGTCGACCAGCTCAAGGATGACAAGGAATTCGGCACCGATAATCCTTTCCCGACTGTTCCAGTATCTTCGAAATACTACAACGAGAAAGGCGATGGATATCGAAGCGGAGTTGTCCCGTTCTGCACATACATGGTTGTGAAAGGATTGATGAATTACAATTCTTTCATTTTCGCCAGAGAGTGCGCAATACGTCATCTTTATTATATTCTCGACACCTTGCATCCCGATCAGGAGGTGATGGGGGATGTCTGGGAGATATACAGGCCGGTCGGTGAAGGCGCCAGCCCCTCATCCTGCGGCAACCGCAAGCGTTTTCTTCCGATGCTCGGGCTTGTGACCATTACGCTCATCATTGAAAACATCGTCGGCTTGGACATATCCCTTCCAAGGAAGACCGTTTATTGGACGATGCAGACCTTGGAGGAGATGGGCATAGAGAAGCTCTCATTGAAAAAGAACAATATAACGATACTTTCGAACAAAAACATCAGAGGCTGGGAAATCAGGCTTGAGAGTGAAAAGCTTTATTATTTCACCATACACATTCTGGAAGAGGATAAGAAAAAGACGCTTCCGATTCCCTCGGGAAAGTGTTCTATGCTGATAGACAAGCTATGACTATACGACCACCTACGGGTGGTCTTTTTTCTATAAAATATATAAACTTTCCGTGTATGAAGAAACTTTCCGTCTTGCTTATTATCCTTTTATGCCTGCTTTCTTCTTGTGTGCGCAAGCAGGACGAAAGAACGCTTGTTGTCGCCTACAGTCAGGAGATACCGAACCTTGATGTGCAGAAGAATACAAACAGGTCTTTGAGGGACATGCTTGTCGGCAGTGTGTATGAAAAGCTTTTTGTGATGGATGAAGAGGGCATCCCGCGCTGCGAGCTTGCCTCCGGATATTTGTTTGATAAGAATAACCATGTCCTGGATATAAGCCTCAGAGAGAATGTACGGATGCATGACGGGTCAATCCTTTCTCTTGAAGATGCGCTGGCATCGATGAACCGCTGGCTGGACAGCTATTCCCAAGCATCGGACATGGTTGCAGGCGCCCGCTTTTTCATCGAGGACGGCGTTTTAAGGATTGAGAGCAAGAATAACCTTTCCCTTTTCCCTTACCTTATTGCCTCCAGTCCCCAGGCTGCGGTTATCGCCAGCAAGGAAAGCTTGGAAGAAAACTCTTTTTCCTTGGTTTCCTCCGTTGTAGGGACAGGACCTTATATGCTTTCCTCCTATGAATCCGGAGTAGGGCTGACGCTTGATAGATTTCAGGATTATACACCTTACGGGGAAGGCAGCAGCGGATTATGGGGGGAGAAAAAGGCGTATTTCGATACAATCAAGTATCTGATAGTCCCCGATCCTGTAACCCGCCGTCTTGGTCTTGAAACGGGAGAATACGATTTCATCAATGATGTGATGAGCTATGATATCCCAGATCTTGAAAAAAACGAGAACGTAAGATTGCTTGGCGGGGAGGAAACAGGAAGCATAGCTCTTGTGTTCAATAAAAAGAGCGGACTTGCCAAGGAGCTTTGGTTCAGAAAGGCGGTTGCCTTGTGCGTGGATCATGATGCTCTGATGAGGGCCTGCTATGGCAATTATGGTTATAATCTCCACTCCGATTACATGGAAGATCATCAGAAGCTGTTCTCCGTTTCAGGCGATCCGTATTGCAACAGCGATGCTGATGAAGCAAGGAAGCTGCTTGAGATGAACGGATACGGAGGCGAAGTTGTCAGAATCCTTTCGAGCAATAATTCCAATTTGGATAAGATAGCCCTGGCTTTGAAAGGCATGCTTGAAAACATCGGCATGAATGTAGAGGTATCCATATTGGATTGGACGGGCTTTTTAAGCGAGAGGAGCAATCCAGGATCCTTCGATATCTTCATCTCTGCTTTTTCTTCTGTGCCTCTTCCTCAGATGAAGCTTTATCTTTCTTCTGATTATCCAGGATGGTTTGAGGATGAAAAGGCAAAAACATATCTTGCAGGATTGAACGAAGCGGAAGATATCGCAGAGGCCTCCATGCTTTGGAAAGAGGCTCAGCAGTATCTATGGTCCGTTCTTCCTGTAATAATTCCCGGCCATTACATCACAATCAATGCCTCTTCTTCCGATATAAAAGGGATCATCATCCAGGATGGCAATCATTTCTGGTCGGCATACAGGGAGGAGTGATGAGGAAGGCCTTGAAGGAAAGCGTGCTGATTCTGCTGACGCTTTTAATGGTTTCTTTTTTGGTTTTCACCCTTTCTTCCTTTGCAAAAGGGGATGCCTCCTTTTATCTTGCAGGAGAGAATGCAGGATATGAGGAGATTGCCAATCTGCGTTCAGCACTCGGCCTTGACAGGCCTTTTTTATATAGATATGTCCTTTTCCTCAAGGATTTCTTCACCTTGTCCTGGCCTGTGAGCATGCAAGGGTTCGACATAAGGGATCTTGTTTTGCAACGAGGTGCGGTGACAGCCGAGCTGGCCCTTTTTTCCTTGTTGCTTGCAGTGCCGTTTTCAATTCTCATCTGCTTGCTATCCGCATCAAAGAGGAAAGGAGCTGCAGATGTCCTTTCTTCTGTTTTCTCTACAATTATTTTTTCCCTTCCTTCCTTCATGATTTCCCTAAGCCTCATGTTCCTTTTCTCGTATAAGCTGAAAATCTTTCCTGTAGGCGGGTTTGTCAGGTTTTCCGATAATGTGTTTTACAATATCGGAAGCCTGTTTCTTCCATCCCTCACCCTTGCCCTTATGCATTCCGCGTTATATGTCAGGATACTTAAAAAGAGCCTTTTCAGGGAAATGGCTGAGCCATATGTGCTTGTTGCCATTTCAAGAGGGGAGGAGCATGTTGGCCTCTTTGAGGCGCTGCGCCCTGCCTGTGTGCCTTTCGTGTCCCTTGTCTTCCAATCGGTAGCCTCCCTTATCGCAGGCTCTGCTGTTGTTGAAACGGTATTCGCATTGCCTGGAATCGGTTCTCTTTTAGTAAGCGCTTCTTTAAGCAGGGATGTCGATCTTGTGATAACCCTTGTCATGCTCATCTCGCTTCTGATTGCCGTATTTTCGATTATCTCGGAGTTTGCCGCAGCCTTGATAGATCCGAGAATACTGATAAGAAAGGGGGATGAAAGTGAATAGGAAGCTTTTTTCCGGACTGTTTTTATTTTTCTTCCTCCTTCTGTTTTTTCTTGTCTTCTCGAAGCCGACAGAATTCATGCCTGAAATGGCCTATCTTCCACCCTCGATGAAATTTTTCTTCGGAACAGATTCCTTTGGAAGAGATCTGCTTTCCCTTGTATGCAGCGGCGGGCTGATCTCTTTGTTTATAGGGCTTTGTGTTTCAATTCTGAGTCTGATCTTCGGCCTTCTTCTTTCCCTTTTGATGCTCGTCAAAGGTGTTGTAGGATCATTTTTCAAGATGGTCTGCAATGCAGTAAAGAGCATTCCGGCGATTTTGTTTGCACTGTTTCTTTCAGCATTGTTCGGCCCGGGGGTGTTTCTGGTCATCCTCTCTCTTACCCTTTCCCATATACCGAATATTGCTTATACGGGTTATTTGAGGCTCAAGGTCCTTTCCAAGAAGGATTTCATCCTTGCCCTTGAAAGCCAGGGCGTAAAAAAATGGCGCATCGTCATACGCCATTATATTCCGCATATCATTGCCGAGCTTTCAAGCCAGGCTGTTGCCGTTTTTTCCTCAAGCATCCTGACTGAAGCATCCCTTTCCTTTTTAGGGTGCGGGATACCGGCGTATCTGCCTTCCATAGGATCGATCTTAAGCGAAGGGAGGAAAGTCATGCTGACCTCGTTTCATATGGTGCTGTTCCCTTCTCTGATACTGTTCCTTCTCGCGCTTTCTCTTGTATTGATACAGGAAGGGTCAAAGCTTGATCCTTCCTCTTAAGGATCTAGCTAAGGTAGTTTTATCGACATAACCGAGATCTCCTCCGATTGGAAGCCCGGAAGCAAGCCTTGAGATAGTGATATCATTTTTGTCCCTGAGTATCTGCTTGATATATAGGGCGGTGGTATCACCTTCCTCCGTCGGGTTTGTCGCTATTATGATTTCCTTGAAATTTCCTTCTTCTATCCTTTTAATCAAGGCCTTGAATGTAAGCTGCGCAGGTCCGATTCCATTTAAAGGATTTATTGCTCCTCCTAGTACATGGAAAAGCCCGTTGTATATTCCTGCCTGGCTTATCGATACGACATCCTGAGCCTGTTCTACAATGCATAATTGGCTGCGGTCCCTTTCAGACGAGGAGCAGAACTGGCATATATCGTCGTCTGTATAGCTTCCGCAGATGGGGCAGGGGTGTATCTTGTCCTGCAGCGTGGCTATCTTTTCACCCAGGGCTTTGTTGAACGACGGCTCGGTCTTGATCAGATAATAAGAAAGTCTCATGGCCGATTTCTCGCCCATGCCCGGCAGCTTTTTAAGAAGGCGTGCAAGATCCTCAAGCGCATTCATTTCTTTTCACCGATGCCTGCTTGGGCAAGCTTTCTCCTGGTGTAATCTTCGATGATATCTTTCAGCTTCTGAGTAGCATCGTTGAAAGCGCTTTGGATGAGCACTTCCAAAGTGTTCTGCTCGTTCTTATCGATGATCACAGGGTTGATCGTCAGTTTGACAACCTTATATTCTCCGTTTACTGTCACTTCTACAAGGCCGGCTCCGCTGCTGCCTGTGCTAGTCAGTTTCGCCAAGTCCTCCTTCATCGTTTTCATATGACTCTCTATTGAGCCCAGCTGTTTCATCAGTTCGAACGGGTTTATGTTCATGGTTCACTACCTCCTGCTTCAATTCGCCCACCTCGGCGTTTTTAAATGTCTTAAGAATGAGTTCTATTTCTTTTGAATGCTTTACCGCTTCTTTGACAAAGAGCGTTGTCGAAAGGAATATCTTAGCGCCGGCAATTTCCTCCAAGGCATCCTCAATATCCCTTTTTTTCATGTTTATTGCATCGTAAGCCCTTTGCGATTCGATCACAAGCTCCAGCTTTGGATTTGAAAACACATAACTTTTGATCGAGCTGGCAATCAGCCTTGCTTCGAAGGGAAGCCCTTTATCCCTGAGCCTGTTTGCAAGTTTATAGAAGGTTGTATCATCAATCTTCGGCTCTCTTAAGGCAGAAGAGAATGAAGGAGATTCCATCTCTTTCTTTTCTTCTCGGTTTTCAATTATCGGGATGTTTTTTTTTATCTCTCTATCGCTCTGGATCGAAGTTGGCGCAAATCCGGCTTTTTGTGTTTTGATTTCCAATCCGCCTTCCTTGATTTTATTGCGGATTTCCTCAAGCTTCTCGACGATGGATATCGGAGTGCTCAGATATCTTATCGAGCATAGCCGCGATATCAGCAGCTCTATCTCGAATTTTGGATTCAAGGAAAAACGCATATCCCTGTAAAGATCGAGGAAAGCCTTCATCATGGTTTCCAGCTGGTCTTTGGTAAATCCCTCGATCAGAGCATCCGGCATATCCTGCTTCGCATATGAAAGGACTTCCGCCCGTCTGATCCCCTGCTTGTAAAAGAGCAGGGAGCGTATATAGGATGTGAAGTCTTTCACAAGCTGCGTTTCGCCGGTTCCGGATGAGAACATGCGCTCAAGCTCGTTTATTGCTCCGGATGCATCTCCTGCCAGGCAGAAGGATAGGATACCGGATATCTGATCGGCGCTTGCGACTCCAAGCTTCTCTCTGATTTTTTCAAGGGTTATATGATCGTTGGAAAAGGCTGCAACCTGATCGAACAGGGTGTATGAATCCCTCATCGAGCCGGCTCCTTCCCTTGCCATCCAATAAAGCGCATCATCATCAGCCTTTATATTGAGATCTGCGGCGGCGCTTTTAAGGCATTTGACAATATTTTCCTGGCTTATCAGCTGGAAATGGAATTGCTGGCATCTTGAACGGATCGTCTGAGGAACCTTCTGAAGCTCGGTGGTCGCAAAAATGAAGATCACGTATTCCGGCGGTTCCTCTATTGTTTTCAAGAGCGCATTGAAGGCATTTATGCTCAGCATGTGCACTTCATCGATTATATATATCTTATATCTCGAGGATTGCGGAGGAAAGGTCACTTCCTCCCTGATCGCCCTGACGGCATCCACACCGTTATTTGATGCACCATCTATCTCGATGACGTCCACGCTGGATCCTTTTGCTATTTCCAGGCAGGAAGAGCATTTTCCACATGGATGCGCGCTTAGCCCTTCTTGGCAGTTCAAGGACTTTGCCAAAAGTCTTGCCGAGCTGGTTTTCCCGACACCTCTCGGACCGGAAAAGAGATACGCATGCGCAATCCTATTTTCCTTGATGGCGTTTTCGAGCGTCGATACCACGAATTCCTGCCCGATAAGAGCATCGAAATCCTGTGGTCTTTTCCTTGTTGCTGTTACCTCGTATGCCATTTATCCTCCGGTTGCAAGATTATAATAACACATAATCAGGTTGGAATTCTTCCCCTGATGGATATTTGCTTGAAGAATCGGTTAAGAAGGCTGAATTCAGCTTGAGCGGTTTTGGTGATTCCGGAAGAAAAAAATACACTGAGCCCGTAAGTCAGGAAAGTATGAATTACAAAGATGCAGTATCGGTGGTAATCTTGACTTGACGGAGTCAGGAGCCGGTGACTATGCGAGCGGGTTTGTGAAGGACACATCATTCGATGGGGTTACTT
>CASGDQ010000026.1 GCA_949300325.1 uncultured Spirochaetales bacterium | reverse complement strand
TCCATTTCCCTATCAAAAAAATACGTCGCTCTTGCTTTATTACTATAAGTCCTTTTCTTTTCTCTGTCATGAATATTGTTGAATAATCAAACGCACCAAGTCTTATCTCCTTTCGTTTCTTTTTTTCTCGAACCCTTCCTAACATCTTGCCCTATTGGGAATTGCAAGAGGTTTCTCTGGTACGTTTTTGGCCCGTTTTATGATAAAAACAGCATGTTTTTGACGTGAAACAGATAATTTGTATAAAAAGGAATCCTTACAGCATAAGGAAATAATTTTCTCAAAAATGCCAAGAATTTTGTTGCATTCTGTTGCATGTGTGATAATCTATCAGCGAGGAGAAAGTGATGGACAGCAAACTTATCGTTATCGCAATTGGTGGAAATTCCCTTATCGAGGACAGCAAGCATGTGACGGTCTCGGCACAGTATGATGCGGCGAGGAAGACCGCAGCCCATATTGCGAAGCTCGTTGAGGCGGGGCACAAGGTTGTCATAGCCCATGGAAACGGTCCGCAGGTGGGATACATTCTTTTAAGGAGCGAGTATGCGCGCAAGATACTCCACACGGTTCCTCTGGATTCCTGTGTCGCCGATACGCAGGGAGCAATAGGCTACCAACTTCAGAGGGCATTGGACAACGAATTCAAGAAGGCGGGACTGGATCAGCCTGTTGCAACGGTTGTCACCCAGGTAGAGGTATCCGATTCGGATCCTTCCTTTTCCAATCCAACAAAACCGATAGGATCTTTCATGAGCGAGGAGGATGCGAAGTACCATGCCGAGAACGACGGATGGTCTGTGGTCGAGGATTCTGGACGCGGCTGGAGAAGGGTTGTTGCATCTCCCAAGCCGAAATCGATAGTCGAGCTTGAGACGATCAGGCGGCTTCTGGAGGCTGGTGTTATCGTAATTGCCGCAGGCGGCGGCGGTATTCCGGTTGTCTACGATGAGGACGGCATGCTCCAAGGAAGGGAGGCGGTCATCGACAAGGACCTTGCCGCGGCCATCCTTGCAAAGAGCCTTAAAGCCGATCTTTTTGTCATTTCCACAGCGGTGAGCAAGGTGTGTCTGAATTACAACAAGAGCAATCAGAAGGATCTTGATAGCATGACAGTGAAAGAGGCGGAGCAGTATATTGCGGAAGGCCATTTCGCTCCCGGCTCAATGCTTCCCAAGATTCAGGCAATAGTAGATTTTGTAAAGAGCACCGGCTGCGAGGGCCTGATCACAGATCCAGAACATCTGTACTCGTCTCTTTATGGCTCTGATGGTACGAGAGTGACTCTTTGACAGCGTATGGAATATATATTGAAGCCATGAGCATATAGAAGGCGAGGTTTTCTTGGATGAACACCATTGGAAAGAGGCCTTTTATGATCAGTGCGCAGGACATGATCGAAAGAAAGAGGAGGGAAAGCCTTCCTCTTTTTTTATAGTTCTTTCCTACAATCGACTCTGCAAAAAATACTATCAGAGCTGGATTGATGAAGAGTATGTTTGCATTCAGATAGGTCACATCATGGTTCGTGAAAAACATCATGAAAAAAAGTACTGCAGAAAGGATTGAAAGGAAGAGGAAAAACAGTGCCAGCACAATGTTTGCAATTCTTCTCAATATCCTGTTTTTTGAAAAAACGGAGGAATATGAGAGAAAAAGGCATAGTATTGAAAGTACGGACATTTTCAGGCCGAAGGGGATTTTTGCGTATTTCGTCCGCACGCTGTCGCTCATGAGCACATGGCTTTCCGTATGCTGGTATTCATTGACAGCTTTTTCCAGTATTTCAGGAAGATACATCGCCTGGTAAAGATCCATCGGCTCATCCACATAGGGGCCTTCAAGATAATTGATAATAAACGAAAAGAAGAGATCCTTATCGAGATATTTTGCCGCCGCATCCCTTTTTGTAATTCCTGTTTGTATGTTTTTTGCCCAAGCCTTGAACTGGCCGCCGCTGGCTGCGTTTATGATATCCCTGACCCTGGTGGCGCAGTTGTCGTTGTAATAGTGGTATAGATATGTTTGGTTTTCCTGCTGTATGTTGTAATTCAAAAAATTGATGATACCTTCTTTTTGGGCATCATCCAGCTTCAGCTCAACCGTTCTGACCGTTCTTTTTTCATTGTCGAATCCTGCCATTCTTAAAAAGGAAGGGGATGCGGCAACCATGTAATATAGCCGTCCGAAAGCGAAATTAAGATAGAATCCGTCATCGAAGGAAAAGAAGCCATAATCGAAGAAGACATCGTTTTGATCGGGAGTGACGACTTCCAGGCTCGTATGGCCGAAATAGGTGTAGACCTCGTCTCCTGTATCGATCGTGATGAGATTTATTTTGTATTCCCCAAGATCCTTGTCCCCGTTTGAAAAATCGAATTTCAGCAGGTTTTCCTCAGAAGGAAACGGATTGTCGAGCGGCATGGAGGAAAAAGATGCGGCAAGAACGGCCTGCAGCAAAAATACCGATACAAGAAGGAAGAGGATTTTCTTCATAGGCTAAATATATATCTTTGGACGTTGAATTTCCACTGTTGTCTGTTTATTGACACCGGAAGGCATGCCTTTGTATCTTAAAAGTCATGGAAAGGGATGTTAAAAGTCTTGCATCGGTGATAAAAAGCGAGAAGAAAGGTGAGAGGGATAGGATCCTGACGCTTTTTTCCCCTTCCATGGGACTTTTTCCTGTGATAGTGTACGGGGCACAGAAGAGTTCAAAGGCCTTGCAGATACCGCTTTATTGCGAGGGGAACTTCTCTGTTTACCATATGCCGGAGCACAACAGGTATTCGCTTAAAGATGCCGATATAATCGCTGACAGGCACGTGCTTTTGGAAGATATGGATCTCATGATGGCCTCTTCGCTCTTTTCTGAGCTGGTGATGCTTTCAAAATCTCCGGATGCAGAGCTTTACAGGCTTTATGTGGATGCCTTGGACGCGCTTTGCCTCTTTCAGGGATACAAGAGGGTTGCAATCTCATTCATCGTCCATTTTTTGAATCTATTCGGCATTCTCGGAGGTTTTGATTCCTGTCCGGTATGCCAGAGGGACTATCATGAGGATGAGATTCTGGGCTATAATGTCACAGAAGGGGTTGTCTGCTGCCTGGCTTGTGATGATTTTTCCCAAACCATGATACTTCCCCCGAATGCAAGAAAATTCCTAGCAAGGACATTGGAGCTTCCTTTTCATGATTCTTTGCAGCTGAATATCAGCTCCGCACAAACCGATAGGATTTTCAGTTATGTGCTCCGTCTGCTGAAGATTGTTTTCCCTTCGAGGATAAGGACTCTTGAGACGGGGCTTTGGAATACGGTATAGAAAGGAATGATATAGATGAAACATCAGTTGAGGCCTACGGATGCCGCAATGGTACGCCGTATTGCTGGGGATTTCTCCCTTGATCTTCTTACTGCGACGGTTCTGGAGCGGAGAGGGTTCAGGACAAAGGAGGATCTGAAGTATTTTTTTGAGCAGGACATCGTTTATCAGCACTCCCCGTTTCTCTTTGAGGATTCGTTTACGGTAGTTGAAAGGATCAATTCGGCTATAGAGGAAGAGGAGAGCATTCTTGTTTTCGGAGACAGGGATACTGATGGGATCACCGCCACCGCGATAATGGTGAAGGAGCTTGAGCGCCTGGGGGCCGCACATGTGGCATACCGTCTGCCGATGGATGACGAGCCGTACGGGCTCACCATGGATCTGGTGGATGAGATCATTGCAAAAGGCCATACGCTTTTAATCACGGTGGACAACGGCATCAGTGCGATAAAGGAAATTGAAAAGCTTGAGGATATGGGAGTTGATGTTATTGTTTTGGACCATCATATCGCAGGCGATGAGTTTCCTCCGGCCCTGGCCATCCTGGATCCTAAAATCGAAGGTTCCGGATATCCGTTTTCCGGTCTTGCGGGTTGCATGGTGGCCTTCAAGGCCTGTTATGCCCTCCGCTTTTCGAGAACTCCGCTTTATCAGAGCCGCTGCATCCTTCTGCACGCCACGCTTGGAAACGATACAGTAAGGATCAATGCGGTCAAGCTTGAGAATCTCATTGAAATCGACAGGATGACCGAGGAGGTTACGATAGGTCTGTTCGACGCTGGAAAAAGCAGGATATTGAAGTTTTTGGATTGCAACCAGCCTATCTTCGTGCTTGATGCCTCCGTTGAGCTTAAGATGCTCAATAAAGCGTTTTCCAATTCAGTTGATGTTTCTTTGATGGATTTGCGTAGTGAGATGGAAAAGGTGATGCCTGCAGTCCGAGGCCGCACATTGTTTGATCTCTCCCTTATTTCCAAGGCGCCTTTGTATGAAGCAGGCGATAAGGAGATAGAAACTCTGGTATCGCTTTTCAGAAGTTTTTCCATTTATAGGCAGAAGGAGCTTTTTGAAGGGATCGATGAGCTGATAAGCCTTGCTGCCCTTGGAACCGTCGCAGATCTCATGCCCTTAAGGGATGAGAACAGGCTTTTTGTTAAAATGGGATTGAGAAGGATGGAAAGAAATCCTTCCGACAGCTTGCGGTATCTCCTTTCCAGGCTTGAGCTTTTGGGAAAAAAGCTTACAGCTAGGGACATATCCTATACCCTTGCTCCCGTCATCAATTCATCCGGACGATTGGGATGTCCGGATGTGGCCCTTGAATTTTTTCTCTCTAAGGATCCCAGCCGCATCGCAGAGCTTGGAGAGATGCTTTTGGATATGAACAGGAAGAGGCAGAAAAACACAGAGGAGGCTTTGGAGAAGGTGAGGGATGATGCCGTTTCCTCTCTTTCCTTCTTCATGGACAGGATGATAATGATCGAAGGCGGTGTCCCCCGCGGCCTTACAGGCTCGATCGCTTCCCGCTTTCTTTCTGAATTCAAAAAACCGGTTCTCGTCCTTGCTGGAATGGATGATGGGAGGATAAGCGCCAGCATGCGCACTGCAAAGGGTTTTGATGCAAGGGCTTTTTTAGATAACTTTTCACATCTGTTCCAGGATTTCGGCGGGCATAGCTGCGCTGCAGGATTTTCGATGGATGTCTCTAATCTCAAGAGATTCAAAGCCGAACTGTCGTCATTTGTGCTTGCCGGCGATGCAGACCTTGCAGGTCCTGAGGAGGATATCCTCGTGGATGCCGAAATCAGCAAGCAGTATTTTGATTCGCGGCTGTGGAAGCTCAAGGAAGCCTTCGAGCCGTTTGGACAGGAAAACGAAACGCTTAAGTTCTATACTGCCGCAGCAGAGGTCTATGAAGTATTCCAGAACCGGAACGGAGGTTCTTTCTTGCGGTGCTCTTTGAAAATCGGGGATGAGATTTACCCAGCGCTATGGTGGGACAACGACAAAGAAGAAGGGTATTTCAAGGCTGGAGACAAGGTTGAGATGGTCTTTTCTCCCGATATCAATTTCTGGAAAGGGATAGAAAAGAAGCAGCTTATGATTTCAGCAATGGATAAACTGGGTTGACAAGATATGCCTGTTAGCTTCATAATACTGGAGCTTAACCAGACTTGGATGGCAAGGAGGTGAATGGATTATGGCATACGTAAGAGTAGATGACAATGAACCTTTGGAAAAATCGATCAAGCGCTTTAAGAGGATGGTCGAGAAGGAAGGTATCATCCGCGAATGGAAAAAGCGTGAATTCTATGAAAAGCCCTCCACCATCAAGAACCGCAAGAACAAGGCTCTTGCAAGAAAGCAGATGAAGAAGGTCAGGAAGATGCACGCTTCCAAGGCATATTGATCAATGCACCCTCCGGGGTGCTTTTTGTTTCTCCTTTTTTTCTTATTTTTTACAATTCTTATTTATTATTTTTGCATTATTTATTAATTCTTTATTAAAAATTTGACATATACGTAACAATATGAGATACTTTTCGTAGGAAATAATAAGGAGACCAACCATGTTGATTCTGATTTCTGATGCATTTGATAAGAGTCTTCCCGACAAACTGAAGGTTTTTGGAGAAGTCACTGATGATACTTCGCGCCTTGCAGAGGCCGATGTCGTGCTTGTAAGAAGCAAGACAAAATGTACCAAGGATTACATCGATCAGGCTAAGAACCTGAAGCTCATCATCCGCGGCGGTGTGGGGATGGACAATATCGATAAAAAGTATTGTGAGGAAAAGGGGATCCTGGCGGTCAACACTCCAAAGTCAAGCGCGATTGCGGTTGCGGAGCTTACATTTGCCCTTATGCTCAGTGTTCCAAACAATCTCGTATATTACGATCTGACCATGAAGAAAGGCGAGTGGAACAAGAAGACAAAAAGGAGCGAGCTGTATGGCAAGACCCTTGCTCTCCTTGGAATCGGCAATATAGCGACAAAGGTTGCCGAAAGAGCAAAGGCATTTGGAATGGAAGTGGTTGCATATGATAAATATGTCTCATCCTCTCCGGTTGCCACCATGGTGCCGACAGTCTTGGATGCGGTCAAGAATGCGGACTATATCTCGCTTCATCTTCCGCTGACGGAGGAGACGGAGAACATCATCTGCTCCCAGCTGATAGAAAAGATGGAAAAGAAACCGGTCATCATAAATACAGGCCGTGGCAAATGCGTCAATGAAGGCGATGTGGCCCAGGCGCTTAAGGATGGCAAGATCTCTTGGTTCTGCACCGATGTTTATTCCTCGGAGCCTCCGACTGATGAAAATCCGCTTTTCAGCTGCGCCAATGTCACGTTTACCCCTCATGTCGGAGCAAACAGCGTTGAGAATCTTCTCCGCATTGGACAAGAGGTTTATGACACGATAGATAGCCTTATCAAGGAGGGAAAGCTGAAATGAGGAAAAAGAATTTCTTTGCAGGGCCGTCCGTGCTTCCTATGGAGGTACTGGAGCAGCTCAGGGATCAGATTGTCGATTACGAAGGGCAGGGGCTTTCCATGATAGAGGCTTCCCACCGCGGCGGCATGTTCGAGGAGATGTATGACGGATGTCTGGCGCTTTTCAGGGAGCTATTGGGCATTCCTGACAATTATGATGTTTACTTTCTTGGAGGAGGCGCCACGCTCCAGTTCACGATGATTCCGATGAACTTCCTCCTCAAGGACAGGCATGCCGATTATGTGAAGACTGGCAGCTGGAGCAACAAGGCCTGCTCCGATGCGATGAAGCTGGGCTCTGTCAATGTCGTTTTTGATGACAAGGCAGGAAATTATACAACGCTGCCCGATCCCAGGACTCTCAAGCCTTCCGATGGCGCATGCTATATGTACATATGTGCAAACGAGACGATCGGCGGAATCGAATGGCAGGAATTCCCGGATACGGGGGATGTTCCTTTGATCTGCGACATGTCTTCCGACATCCTTTCCCGTCCTGTCGATGTCAGCAGGTTCGCCATGATTTATGGAGGTGTGCAGAAGAATCTCGGTCCTGCAGGCGCAACTTTCATAATCATGCGGCACGATATGCTTGACAGGAGGAACGAAGGGCTTACCGCTTATATGGATTATGGCCTCCATGCTAAGGACAAGGGGCTTTACAATACTCCTCCAGTATTCAGCATCTGGGCCGTCAAGCTCGTGCTCGAATGGATAAAGAGGAATGGTGGAGCAGAAGGAATGCAGAAGAGGGCGGAGGAAAAGAGCAAGCTCATCTACGATGTGATCGATTCCTCTGATTTCTTCCGCTCTCCAGTCGATCCGCGCTACAGGTCGAAGATGAACATTGTTTTCCGCCTCCCCAGCGAGGAGCTTGAAAAACAGTTTGTATCAGAGAGCACGAAGGCAGGCATGCTCGGTCTTAAGGGGCACAGGAGCGTCGGAGGCCTCAGGGCCAGCGTCTACAATGCGCTCCCGCTTGAGGATGTCATCGCCCTCAGGGATTTCATGAAGGAATTTGAACGGAAGAACGGGTGATTATGATTAAGAGGATTGATGATACCAACAAGGCGATAATCAAGCAGCTATGCGATGGCCGTAAGGCTTTTTCAGCCATTGCCGACGAGCTCATGATCACGGAAAACACCGTGCGGAGCAGGGTGAACAAGATGATCGATGAGGGGATACTGAGGATTACCGGACTGGTCAATCCCGAGGAGATTCCGGGACTGCAGGTTGTCATGATGGGGGTGAAGCTGAAGACGCTCGACTTGGAGAGGAAAGCAGAGGAGTTCTCCTCCCTTCGCGGAGTCATTAGCGCCGCAGTCGTGACCGGAAGATACGATCTGATCGTCCAGCTCATAATCTGCGAGGATGAGAACCTGTCGCTGTTGGATTTCTTCAAGCATGAACTCGTGAAGATAGACGACATACTGGAGGTCGAAACCTTTGTCGTATATCAATCCCACAACCTTATGGTTCCGTACATAATCTGAAATGTTCATGCACTCATCCGCCCCGCATTCCGCGGGGCGTGATTTTTTGTTTTGCCATATCACTAAAACAAGTGAAAAAATATATCCGTCATGGTATAATCTGTTACAATCCAGGAGGAAGAAATGGCTTCATTAGATACGATGTACATGGGAATAAGGCTATCAAGCCCGATAATCATAGCGTCATCCCCGCTTACCAGCAATATTGAGAATCTTGAGAAATGTGAGAAAGCTGGAGCAGGTGCGGTGGTGCTCAAGAGCATTTTCGAGGAGCAGGTGGAGAAGGAAGCCACCAGAGAGCATGCCGAAGCATCGGAATATCTTACACATTCAGACAGCGATTTATATTTCCAGTCGATGGCCAAGGATTATTATATAGACAAGTATATGGAATTGCTTATCGAAGCTAAGAAAAAGCTTTCGATTCCGGTCATCGCCTCAATAAACTGTAACAGCATCAACACTTGGATCGATTATGCAGACCGCTTCATCAATTGCGGAGCGGATGCGGTCGAACTCAATTATTACCCGATCGCATCGGAAAGCGCTGTGCCGGGGGAGAAAGTGGATAAGAACCTTTTCGAATTCGCCAGAACAGCACGCAAAAGGATACCTTGTCCTCTTTCCATAAAGATCTGCTCCCGCTATTCATCCCTTTCCAATGTGATAAAGAAGCTCGATGAGACGGGAATCAACGGGCTTGTGCTTTTCAACAGGGCTTTCCGTCCTGATATAGATCTTGAGAATTTGAGTTTCACAAATTCCAATCCGCTTTCATCCAAGGATGAGTATGCAGAAACGCTTCGCTGGACAGCTTTGATGAGCGCAGAGGTAGGGCTTGACATAGCAGCCAACACAGGAATCCATGATGCGGAGACTGCTGTAAAGATGCTTCTTGCCGGTGCCAAAGCGGTTGAAATATGCTCAGTTGTGATCAAGAAGGGCTTTGGCGAGATTGCCGCAATGAATGAAGGCATCAAGGCCTTCATGGATAAGAAAGGTTATTCGGATATCGCAGGATTCACAGGCTTGCTGGCCCAGGAGAACCGTGCCGACGGCGATGCATGGGAGAGGGTCCAGTTTTTAAAGACGATAAAGTGAGCGGGAGTATGGATAACGAAAAATACAAGGATATAGCCCCTTATAAGGGCGAGGATTTCATGGTTGCCCTTTCCAGGCTGGTAGCTTCTGCCGATAAGCTTCAGGGTTTTGTCTCCAATCTTTTGGGAAACGATGATCCAAGAAAGGATCTTTTGATGGATTTCATCTCCACATCTGCACAAAAGATAAGATGCTATGATGATTTCCAGAGAATAATCACGGCGGGGGTTTTGATTCCGACCATAGTCAAGTCCACCATCTCTGAATTCAGCACAAGCGGTACTGAGAATCTCGATCCGGAGCTTTCATATCTGTTTGTCTCAACTCATAGGGATATCGTCCTGGATTGCGCGCTTACAGATTATGCCCTGATGCTTAACGGAAAGCCCCTGTGCCAGATGGCGTTTGGCGATAATCTCATCACGAGCCAGTTTGTAGGCGATCTGCTGCGCCTTAATGGCGGGATAATCGTTAAAAGGGATCTTCCGATGAGGGAAAAGTATCTTGAGTCCATAAGGCTCAGCGAGTATTTCGTCGAGACAGTAACAGAGGATAACACCTCCGTTTGGATTGCCCAGAAGAGCGGAAGGAGCAAGGACGGCATAGACATGACGCATCCTGCGATAATCAAGATGCTCTATCTTTCCCAGAAAGGAAAGGGGGTTGCCTTCCCTGATTTGATCAACAGGCTCCGCATCGTTCCTCTTGCGATATCATACGAATACAATCCCAATGATATAAACATGAGCAGGGAGGAGGTTGCGATAAGCGAGAAGGGCTCCTACAGCAAGAAAAAATACGAGGATGTCGTTTCGATGATGAAGGGCATCAAGGGCTACAAGGGGCGCACACATGTTGCTTTCGGCACGCCTCTTTCAGGAGAGTATGAAAAGCCGGAGGATGTTGCTAGCGAAATCGACCGCCAGATCCATCTTAATTACAGGCTTTGGGATACCAACTACTATGCTTACGACTATCTCGAAGGCTCTTCCGCTTTCAAAGACCGGTATGAAGGTTTTGATGGAAACGCCTTCATCTCAAGGCTTTCCCATCTCTCAAATAGCGTAAGGAATTTTGTCCTTGAAAGCTATGCGAATCCTGTGCGCAAATTTCTCGAGGCTTCTTGCTGATGATAAAGAAAGCATTGCCCATCCTTTTTCTGCTCCTTCTTCTTGCATCATGCAATAGGAAGGAGTTTTCAATCCTGTATGAGGATCTTGTAATGACAAAAAGGGATGAGGCCTCCCAAGTGGAGCTTGTCCTGGCTTTTAGCGATCCCTCGGCAGATTATGCCGCTTCCGTCTCTTCCCCATCAGGGCTTTTGTTCTGGGACGTCTCTTTGGCAAAGGATGATGAGGATTTTTTCCGGGCAGAGCTTGATATAACCCATGGGGCACGCTTTGAGAAGGGGCTGTACAATGTTTCAATAGTCTCTTCCGAAGGGACGGAGCTGGATACTGAAATCGTTTTGGATTATGAGGATGTGGATGTTTTCATCGATGATGAAGGCCTGCTGCGCACCGGAGGAAAAGTTGTTGCAGCAACTCTTCCAGGCGGGGTTGAAAAGGATCTTTTTGACGGATCTGATCCAGAGGGTGCCGATTGTGCATTCTACCAGGATAAAAGCGGAAACCGCTTTTATTTCACTTTGTCCGTCCAACCATCTCCCTGAACTCCTTTTCATTAAGCTTTACGAGAAAGGTCCTGCCATGTGGACAAGCGGGCTCGTCCATCTCGAACACCTTTTTGATCAGAGCCTCCGCACTGTACCTGTCTATCTCGTCTCCTGCCTTGATTGCGGCCTTGCAGGCGATGATAGCAAAAATACCGGTCTCAAGCTCTTTCTCATCCCCTGCATTTGTTGAAATGTAGTTCACTACCTGCGTCTCTATCTGCCTGGCTACTGCAGGCAGAGCCGATATCTCCCAATGCCCGTCAGCTGTTTTGGCTATCATGATCCCCAGCTTGGTGTAGATGTAGGAGTATGAGGTAAGAAACTCATCGATGTCCTTTTCCACTTCCAATCTTATCGGAATGAGCAGCTTCTGCACCGTATTCTGGCTGAGAAGCTCGTCATATATTATCCTCTCATGGGCTGCATGCTGGTCGATGAAATAGAGATCTTCTCCTTTCTGCACTATTAAAAAAAGGTTGAAGGCCTGTCCGATATACTTCCAATCCTTGGCTTCCTCCTTTTTTTCCTCTCCCAAAGCCTCTTTTTTTTCCTCATTTTTAATCCTGCTTAGTTCCTTTGCCTTAACAATCCAGGAATCGTCTTTCGGCCTGGTTTCGGCATTGAAGCTGTAAGCTGTTTTTGCTGAGGACAGCTTCTGGCTCGGGCTATTATGGGAAAAACTGTTCTGACTGCTGGAAAAAGTCTTGAAAAAATGCTCCTGCTTCATGTCGGGTGCATCTTTAATGAATTCAAACTCGTTCTGTACCGCTTTAATTTCGGGAATCCTGCGAGTAACCCCGTTTTGGATCAAAAGGACAATGGCATGATGGATCTGTGCGTGGTTGCGGAGCTTCACCTCTTTCTTCGCAGGGTGTATATTGAAATCCACCAGTTCAGGATTATCCTTTATGAATACTGAAGCATATGGAAAGGAGCCTCCTGGAAGGAGTTCCCCGTAGCCGAATGTGACCGCTTGCACGAGAGAGTATTCCTCTACGGCCCTGCCATTTACGTATATGCGGATTTCCTTCCTGTCGCTTCTTTTTGCCGCACCAGATGTGCAGATTATGTCGATGCTGTAATCCTCGTCGTTTCCTAAAAGATGAAGCACATCCGCATCCTGGATTCCCATAGGCCTGTAAAGCATCATGACCCTTTCCTTTAGCGATGATGCTTTCTCGTAATTGAGCTTTAAAGCTCCATCGCTATAGAATTTGAAACTGATATCAGGATAGGCCAGGGCTTTCGATATTACGAGGTTGCGGCACATCTGGGCCTCTGTTTGCGTCCTCTTCAAAAATGAGCGTCTTGCAGGAATCTCGGCAAAAAGGTTTTTTGCCGTCACTGTTGTTCCCTTTATCGGCGAGGATGCAACCATCTCATTTCTGATCCCGTTATTAATCGTTATGCTGTTTGTTCTTCCCGTATCTGCATCAAGGCTTTTTATTGTCAGCTCGCTTACGCTTGCAATTGAATACAGGGCTTCTCCCCGGAAGCCTAGAGTATTTATCCTGTAAAGGTCGTCATCTTCCTTTATCTTGCTCGTGGCATGCCGGCTTGCAATTATCTCAAGATCCTCCTTGAGGATGCCTCCGCCGTTGTCGCTTACGCTTATAGAGTCTATTCCGCCGCCTTCGATGCTGATGCTTATCTCGCTGCTTCCTGCATCTATGGCGTTATCCAGAAATTCTCTCAAAACTGATTCTGGACGTTCTATGACTTCTCCTGCAGCTATCCTGGAAGAGAGCAGGGGGGATAAAAGATTTATCTTATTCATATTTTCCTCCGCGTTGCGGCTGCCTCCTTTATGTAATCTTCAAAAGCCGATTCTTGTCTTGATCTTCAGCATCGGGGCGACTTCTACAAGATTGTATGAATTTATGTACTCCCCCTGCTCATATATTGCACCTGTTCCAAAGGTGGCTTCAAGAGCCATATTGTCAAATTCTTTCAAAAGCGATACGGCATAAATCGTGCTTGGGCTATTAAAGTAGTTCTCGTAGTCAAATATGGTGCTCAATGTTGAAATGAAATCGGTTCTTGATATCTGGAAGCTGATTCCAACCCCGTTCGGGATCATGTAATTGAATTTGATCGTGAACATGTCTCCTGAATAGTTGTTGAAGTCCTTGAAAATGGAGACTATGTTCGGCATGGTGTATTTGACGACGAGGCTTATGAAATCGAAATCAAGCTTGAAATCCGCAACGATATATGCTGATATCCCTTCTACGTCGGTATTGGGTTTTTCCTTGTCCGGATTCAGGCTTGTGAATGCGTTGTAGGTGTTTGGATTGAGTTTTCCCGAGTTTATTCCTCCAGAAAGCCCGACAGACAGGTTTTTGTCCGTCCAGTTGGCGGCAGCTCCTATGAGATATCCGAAGAACCTGTTGTTCTCAAAATCATATACTATCCGTATGTCCTCCGGGATTCCGCTTATATATCTAGCTGACATTTCGCTATAAACATAAAATGAAAGGTCGAGCCTGTTATTGAAGAAAGGCATATAGAGGGATGCCCCGATGAAGGTGGTTATCTCGTAATCATTCCTGCTTTTTGCCTTTATCTCGGTAGGAGTGTTTATCAAGAGCCCTCCGCCATCGGAATCGAATGGGTATATCCCTAGTGATATGTCCATTATCCTTGGCGCCTCCAGATCGTCGATGTAAGCCCCGATCTTCATGTTATGGAAATTAAGCTCCGCCTCAAGGCTGAGCGCATCAAAGGATCTGTAGTTGTCGAAGAATATGTCGTTTTTTGTCGAATACCTGTTTGCTTCCAGGTGGATAAAGGATTTGTCGGTCCCCAGGCTGATCTGTTCTACAAGCTGGAAGACATCGGTTATGGAATCGAAAAAATCGTGGACGCTCAAAATAGGTTTGAACACATCCCACCATTCATCCGCTTTGACAGAGATCATGACAAAACGCGAATCCTCTGCTTGCAGATAAAAGGGAAACCTGAAGGCTATATTATAATCGTCGTTCCCTAAAAACAGTATCGGAGTGAGGATGAAGTATGCGCGCTTTCCCATCAGCTTGTCAAAGCCGAGATCGAATTTCAGATCGAAGAACCTTTCACCTTTTTTCTCCATATCCAGGTTCTCAAGGTCTATCAGGGCAAAAGAGGAGGTAAAGCCCAGCTGAGGCTTGCCATCCAATACACGGAATTGCAGCTTTGATTTCAGGCTTCCTGTTTGCGTCTCTATTCCCAAAAAGTAATCGCTTGATTCGAAGAAGCCCTTTGTTATCTCCCCCTGTCTTCTTGCTCCCACGAGGAAATCTATATTTCCAAGCTTGAATCCAAGGCTGATATCGAAATAGGAATCCTGCCAGATTATGAGGTTTTCCTGCTGGTCATAATTGAAAAAAACGTTTAAGGCAAGATCGAAATATCTTGTCGACATGTCACTGTCGATGAAAAGCGCAATCGGCCTGGAGCTGCTATGCATGTCAAATTGAGGATTGAACATGTTGTAGTGTATGCTCTTTCCCTGCAGCATAGCTCCAAAGCTTATCATGGTATTCTCAAATGAGAAGGGGAGGCCCACATAGTAGGCGTTGTCATAAAGATTCGTATCCCAGTTTTCATAGTCCGTTACAGCTTGTATATAACCTAAACGGAGAGAAAGCAGAAAAGAAGACGCGCTCAGGATTGGGATATCTGCGTGCACAGAAGGGAAAAGGCGTGTATTTCCAGGCTCCTTATAAGCATAATCGCTTATGAGCGAAAAACTGAGAGAGAAAGGCCAGACTGCAAAAGGAGAAAAGCTTATGCCTGAGCCAAAGATTATTCTCGGATCGGTTTCGTCATAATTTGAGAAGGACAGATCCTCTGCAAAAATGCGGAATGATATCTTATCGCTTTTAAGCATGCTGTTCAGGCTCAGCTTCTCATCCACTCCGTCCCATTCGTGCACCACTCCAGGAAAAAGTCCCAAGGCATCTCCGATCAAAGGGTCTGTACGGTTTAATGCTACGGTAAATGCTTCACCAGGAGAGTGGTATTCGATTCCATTGATGAAGGATAAACCGTAGCTAAGCCAAAAAGGGAGGCTTGAGGCCTTCTTCCCATTTTGATTGAGTATTCTGTTGAAATCTATTGAAAAGGACAAATTTAAACCGCCGTATACGAAAGATGGTATGACGGCGGCTGTTATATTTGTCTCTCCCGTAGCGCTATCGGAATAGGCTCTGAGCTTGAGCTCTGTATCAAATACTAGATTGTTTTTTTTTCAATTCCAATGCTGGAAGTCACACTTGGCGCAGAAGGTATCGTATCCGTAATCGTTACAGAGGGAGCCTGCAGCTTGTTTACGAAGATGCTTTCCGGTTCAAGAAAAACAGGCGCTGATGGTACTGTATCGCTCAGGGACTGGAATGACGCCGATACAACCGGCTCGCTTGGAACTTCCGGGGTGATCATTGTCTGTATCTTTACAGCCAATTCCGGCTTTGAGGGCCTTGTGTAATCGACAGTCAGAATCGGCGCAGTCGGAACAGGTGGCTCCGGTATATCGATAAGCTCTGCTGAAACAGAGATGACCGGTTTATCAGGCTCCGTCTTCTTGAGATCCGTGTATGCGACGATCTCAGCCTTCTGAGGAACAGGAGCTTGAGCTTCTTCTATAGCCGGTTCTTCAATCATTTCTTCGATAAAGGCTTCTTCTTCGACATCGAATAGTTTCGCATCGATTTTTACCGATGGCATGGAAGGTACCTTTGCAGGAGCATTGTCATGGAGGATTGAGATGCTTTCATATAAGTTGTAAGAAACAGGAAGTATGTGTCCGCCGTTAAGCATCTCTATGTATGTAAGATTCTCAAGTACGCTGCTGTTTCCGGATAGTCCGTTAAGCACCATCATCCTGCCTCTTGAAAGATTGTAGATGTTTTCCTTATTCGTTGTCGTCTCAACGACATACTCTCCTTTCTTATCAAAGGCGACGAGGCTTACCGGCGTATAGATCTCAATGTAAAAATCATCATAGCTGATGAAATTCGCTTTACCGTCGACAAGATACAACACAGGAGCGGTTTCGTCCAAAGACAGGATTGTGAAGAGCGTATCCGCTCCCAGATGTATCTCTCCATACGGGCATGTGAAGGATGCACCTTTTTCTGTAAGGATGATATAACCTTCCTCTGCGTATGGACCGGCGTCCATCACATCGATTTTATTGCCGTACCTGTCATAAAGATTGAAATCCCCCTCCACACCTGTCAGCGGCAGCTGTACGGCTGCAGATAGGGATGATATCAATACTAGTGACAGTAGGAATATCAAACTCTTCTTCATACGAACCTCTTATGTAAGTTTATCACATATATAGAACACTGTTCCACAAGAATGTTTACGAAAAATTTTAACTATTTTTTTTCATCCTTTCCGATAAAAGGGGTGTTTTCGCCTTCTGAAAACGGGTTATCAAGCTTATGTGCGGCAAAAACATGCTCTCTTGCAAGCTTGTCGATATGCACCAGTTCTCCGACTATCGGCTTCAGTTTTGCCCTCACATTGGTCTGGTCGTATGGGCATACAGGCTTGATGCAAGGTATATCGTAGCATTCGGCAAGACGCTTTGTAACCGATTCATGGACTTCTATCATCGGCCTTATTATGTAAAGCTTGCCCTTGAAAAATTCTTGGACTGCCTGCATCGTTGAGAAATTGGCTCGGAAAAAAATATTCATCAAGCTTGTTTCCACAAGATCATCCAGATGGTGGCCCATGGCAATGAGCCTTATATCGTTTTGTCCTGCATACTCGAAAAGTATCCTGCGCCTGTTGCGCGAACATAGATAGCAGTTGAATTCTCCCTTGAAAGAGCAGGGGAACTGGTTTTCATCCACGATCTCAAACTCTATGCCCAGATCGTCATAGTATTGCTTTAATTTTTCTTTCCAGATATCCGGTATCGGATGCTCGATCCAATTGATCATCAGCGCCTTGAGATCATAATGGATCGGGAGCCATTTCCTTCTGATGGATAATGCGAGGGACAATGCTAGGCTGTCTTTCCCTCCGGATGCCGCGATAAGCACCCTGTCCCCGTCCTTGATCATATTGAAATCGTTTATGCCTTTGCCCGTCTGCTTTATGAAACGCATCACCCAAGGAGGGATGTCTCCGTTTATCAGGTCCTTATAGCTTTTCTTGTTCTCCTGCAAAGTCCGCCTCCGCAACCGCTTTTTCCGCTGAGGCAAATGTAACATAATCAGGAACAAAAAGCGACAGCTTTCTCAAGCGGGAGGAAAAATGCCTTCCAACATCCTTGCTGAACACGGTCCAGTCATCCCCGCTGTCCACTATGCTTCCATCATGGCGCAGTATTTTTATGTTCGTCTCAAAATTGATAGGTTCAGGGATGTCTATGATCACTTGATAGTCCTTTAAGGATGGATAGTCTTTCCTCAGCTTTATGAAAACCGCATTCTCAGCCTTGTCCCTTGTTTCCAAGCTGAGCGCAAGCTCCTCGAGCTTCGAGCCTGAGCCGAGATTTTCCTCGTATCTTTTTTCCAACAGCCGGTTATGCTCCACATCCCGTATGAGGGAAAACGGCTCGAAAGATAGATTCTTTCCCAAACCGCTGAACTCATCGTCATCTTTCAGATATAAATCCTCATAACTGATGACCCCTTCCTTGAGCCCTGCAAGCAGCGCCTTCTTTATCATAGCTGTCGCGCTCCGCGTGCCTTTATGCCAGTAAATCGTCTTGTACATCAGATACTTTGAAAAAAGCACATGTTCTATGGACACCATCGCATCCTCTTCCAGCACAGGCTGCCAGGATCTGAAATCCATGGAGGATATGATGTAATCCGTATTCTGCGTACCGTACGGTACTCCGGAAAAATAAGCATCCCGAGAAAGATAATCGAGCTTGTCCGGATCGAGCGTTCCTGAAAGGATGTTCCTATAAAATACAGTTTCCTTTTCATTGCAGGGCGCATCCTTGTTTATTATGTCTGCCGCCATCAGAGGATCTGCTCCTGTCTTTTCCACTGCGGCATTCAGCTCCTCGTTGCCGATGATCAGCTCTGATGCTATTTGCTCATGGTCTTTTACTGCCAGTTCCTTGAGCGAGTGTGCATAGGGGAAATGTCCTATGTCATGAAGCAATGACGCACACAAGAAACTCATCATCCCTTCTTTTGTAAGTGGAAGGTTGTCGTTTTTCCTTGCCATCGATAAGAGTATCTCCCTGGAAAGGTGGTATACGCCGATTGAATGGTTGAGCCTGGTATGGACGCTTCCTGGATATATATGATACGTAGGCCCGTTCTGTTTTATCCTGGCAAGTTTCTGTACCGCTCCGATTTCCAGAAGATCCTTCATCTCTTGGGTAAATGGGATATTCCCCCAAAGCACATCCTTTACAGAATGTGTAAAGCCTGCATTCAATATTTCCATCATTTCAGATCTTTTCATATCTATTAAATTAGCACATATCCGCGATTGTCCGCCATTATTTGCTTTGATGGTTCCTTTTTTATTCAATGGAGGGTAATATCTCTAATTATGAAGCGCCTTTTTTTTTCAATGGTCTTGATTTTCCTTCTGCTTTGCTCCGCTGCGGCGGCAGCTCCGAGCAATGCAGAGATCGGACGCATTTCCGTGTCTCCGGAAGGGATAGAAGAAAAGGCGCTTGAGGCGGTCGGGCAGGAAATATCTATAGCTTGGTTTGAAAAATACACCACGAATGAGAAGGTCCTGGTTGAAACCTTTTATGTCCCGCTTGCAGCCATCCTTCCTTTTGAGAATCCTGTATGCTCTGTGCAGAAAGATGGCGCCGTGAGCCTTTTGAATCTGACCGACGGCGCCATAATCGCATTCACCTTCTCAGAAGGGCTTATAAACTCAATTTCTTTTTAGCCGGATATCTCTTCATACATATCGAGAAGCTCTTTGAATCTGGAGACTGCCATTCTTGTCGGTTCAGGGGTGCTCATGTCCACACCCGCCTTCTTGAGCGCATCCATCGGGTAGGATGATCCTCCAGATTTCAAGAACGAAAGATAGTCCTCCCTTTCCTTTTCGCCTCCATTGAGGACCTTATTGCAAAGTGCGATGCTGGCAGAAAGGCCCGTGGCGTATTTATATGTGTAGAATGCCCTGTAAAAATGCGGGATCCTGAGCCCTTCAAGATCGCTTTGCTCGGTAAAAAGCACATCAGGCCCGAAGTATTGCTCCAAAAGCTTTCTGTATGATTTTCTCAGATGGTCCACCGTAAGAGGAAGCCCTTTTTCCGCATCCTCATGCATGATAAGCTCATACTCGGCGAACATGGTCTGCCTGAAGAGCGTGGCCACCATGTCGTCAAGATTCTTTCCAATAAGATATTTCCTGATTTCCTGATCGCTCGTGTTTTCCATGAGATATGCAGTAAGAAGCTGCTCATTGAATGTTGATGCGACCTCGGCCTCGAAGATCGTATAGCTGTAGCTCATGAAAGGATTGTTCCTTACGGAATACCAGGAATGCATGCTATGCCCGCCTTCGTGGATGAGAGTAAAGACGGAATCCAGCACCTCGCTTTCAAAGTTGGTGAGGATGTATGGTTTGCCGATGTATCCGCCTGCGCTGAATGCTCCGCTGCGTTTTCCCTTATTTTCATACCGGTCCACCCATCTTTCGCTTGTCAGCCCTTTGACAAGTATGTCCGAGTACTCCTTGCCGAGAGGCATTACGGCGTTTTTGATTATTTCCACCGCCTCGTCATAGCTGTAGCTGACTTTGACGTCATCTGCAAGCCCCATGTACACATCATAATGGTTGAGCTTGTCCTTTTTCAGATGCTTTGCTTTTATCGAGTAGAACCTGTATAGGAGGGGAAAAGCCTCATGTATCGTGCTGATGAGGTTCCGGTATACCTTTTCCGGGACCCTGTCCGGGAAAAGAGCCTTCTCAAGGCAGCTTTTATAGCCTCTGGCGCGAGACAAGAAGATGTCGTTTTTTACGCTTCCGGCATAAAGCCTTGCAATCACGTGCTGATGCTTCTCATAGCCGGTATATAGCTTTTCATAGGCTTCCTTTCTTATCGTTTCATCTGCGTTTCTGATGAACTTCGCATATGTGGAGTGGGTGAGGATCTCTCCTGCTATAGAACCGAATTCCAGATCCGCATTGTCAAGATCCTGGAAAGCATCTGAAAATGCTCCTGATAAAGGAGAATAAAGGCTGAGAAGATATTCGCCTTTCTCATCAAGCACATGCTTTTTATATCTCAATGCTTTCTTGATGAAAACCTTGAACTCCTTGTTCCTTTTTTCCGCAAGATAGGTCCTGAGCACCTCTTCGTCCATGGCCATAAGCTCAGGGTCGAAGAATGCAAGGGCTTTTGAAAGCTCTGCCTCGACTGCCTCGAACAAGCCTGCCCTTGACATTACAGCTGCATCCGTGCTGTCTGCGTTATATTGCAAAAAACAATAAGAGCCGAGCCTTTCTGCTTCCATTAGAACGCTTTGCATTGTATCAAGCAGGTTATGGAAACTGTCGCTGCTTGCGGCCATGGTCCCTTTCAGCTTCTTAAGTTCCTTGATGCTTTTTTCCAGCTTCTTCAGATCCCTTTCCCATTCTGAAGTATTTTTCGACAGGCTGGACAAATCCCATGTATCGTTGATCTTCTGTTCATTCCTTTCCATTTTTAAACTCCTTGTCAAGAAGGTCCTTGATTATCCTTGCGGCTTTCCCGCGGTGCGAGAACCTGTTCTTTTCTCCTTGTGCAAGACATGCGGAGATCATGCCCGCATCATCGTTGTAAAAAACCGGATCATAGCCGAACCCGGTCGTCCCTTCCGGTTTTCTGGAAATATGCCCGTTAACGCTTTCCTGGATTATGTATCTTCTGTTTTCATCCAGTATCAGGCAGATTGCACAGACGAATTCAGCTCTTCGGTTTTCAATATTCTCCATGTTTTTCAGAAGGAACATGTATTTTTCCCTATCATCAAGCTTTCTTCCAAAGACATCCTCCCCGTATCTTGCGGTGTGTATTCCGGGTTTGCCGTTGAAGGCATCGACGCATAGTCCGGAATCGTCAGCGATGCAGGGGGCCTTCACAATGCTGTAAAGCGCTTCGGCCTTGATTATGGCGTTTTCAATGAAGGAGCTGCCGTTCTCGATAGGATCGAATGCAAAGCCTTCCTCCTTGGGGAGGACGAGGCTATAGCCCTCAAGCAGCTTTTCCATCTCAATCTTCTTATGTTCGTTTCCTGATGCAAAATATAGTTTCATATTCCGAATATAGCAGAATCGTCAGGTTTTTTCATAAAAATCGTACAACATTCCCTTCCGCCTCCAAGATATCTGCTCATAACCGTCTTTCATCATCAAGATCAAATGATCCTGGTAAAGGATTATGTTTATCCTCTGCGCAGTTTCTGCAAATATCCTTGCTCCATCTTCTGCTTGGTATTCCTTCATCTCCAGATCGATGATGCCGAGTTCAGGGATAAACAGGGTTGGAGTCCCGCTGCACGAGAGCTCTGCTATGTACCTGCCCTCGACTAAGAAAGAAACTACATCGCTTTTTATTTTGGCAGGCGTATTGTAAAAATAATCTTTCCTCCCGCTTTGGCAGGAGGAAAGCAGCAGTATCATGACAATAAGCAAACATGAGACCTTTTGCATGCCTTGAGTTTAGTGCCCCGGAGCGCAGCATTTCAAGTTCATTTTCTTTGCTTCCTCTAAAATATCCTTAGCCTTTTGGATGTTCAGGCATACGAGGGACCTCGAGATCCCCAGGCATGCGGCAATTTCCCTTTGCGATAGTCCTGAGTTTGTCCTCCGTATCTCCATCTGCCTCCTTTCCATGGCCCTGCGTACCTTCTCGATCGCTTCCAGTATTCTTTTTTTCTCACTTTCGCTTCCTGTTATGTTGTATGCGCTTTCAAGCCTCAGCAATACCCTGAAATGACGGTTTGCAATCTCTTTCTGCCTGTTCCTTTTCTCTTTATCATGGTCCTTCTGTATTTCCTTGAGTTCGAAAAGCCTGTCAAATACGGATCTTTCCAGTTCGAAGATGCAGGCCAGCTTCAGGCAGAAATAATCATTTTCCACATGTGGTATGTATAAAAGCAGAGTAATGAAATATCTTCTTATGCTTTCCTTTCTGAGTTTCTTCTGCAGATAGGATTCCGCCTCATCCAGCACTTCGCCTTTTATCTCCTGCCTGTTCTTTACCATGAATTCCGCAAGATCCTTTATGCTCATGCCCGATGTGTCGATCCTGGCTCTGCTGCTGAATTCGTAAATGGGGTAGTGCTCTTTTGCAATCGTTTCTTCTATAAGTATTCTTCCTTCCTCGTAATGGAGCCTTGCAATTTCGCTTTCCTCTGTTTTTTTCCTGATTCTGAAAGTGATGCATCTTTTTCTGAGCACCTGCGTCAGGAATTCATGGTAATTGAGCTTGCTGATCGTATAGGCACGCAGCAGGCTGAGCGCGTTCTTTTTCTGCTCGATAAAGAATTCCGAGGCCTCCTCCAGACTCAGATATCCGTTTGACAAGGGCAGATAATAGATCAGCAGCTCCGTCTTCTCCCTAAGCCGTTTTTCCAGTTCCGACTTCACCTTGCCGCTGCGCATGCTGTTGTATTGCAGTACGGAAAAGGTGAGCTGGACATTTTCTTCCCTGGATAAAAGTTTCTTCACCATTTTTACCTCCTTTGGTACGGGAAACTTTTAATGAAAAAAACGGGCCAAGTGTCCAAGCGAAGCATGGGTTTTAGATGTAATTTGATTTAACGCAGCAAGATAAAAAACTGTCGTATTTTTTTTGTTTGAAATAATTAGGAAAAAATGGATAAATAAACGCAGAAAAAATGAGAAAAGTGGCTAAAATTGTAAAAAAAGTGGCCAAAACGGTGGAAAAAGTGGCCAAAATACAAAAAAAATTGCCACTTGCTATAAAAAAAGTGGCAAAAAAATCAAAAAAGCGGTTCGAAGTTGGAAAGTACGATCTCTTTTGCTTGCTGGATGCCGATTCCTGTGATGGATGCTCCGCTTGCAAGCCTGTGTCCGCCGCCGCCCAAGGCCTGCGCAATCTGGCCGACATCGATTCCTGCCTTGTTCTTAGCCCGGAAACCTATCTCAACCCCATCATCTGTTTCTTTGATGAGTGCGATCGCCTTGACATTCTCAACTTCAAGGAGGCTGCGGTAGATCGTATCACCGGGTTTTTCTGTGATGTTCAAATTCTTTTTTTCCACAGCGATTATGAGGGATCCTGAAAAATGCGTAGTGCTTTCCTTGATTATGTCCGCGATTATCTTCAGATCCTCAAGCTTGCGTCCATCGTTGAGCTCGTCATATATCTCATAGGGCGAAATCCCGGTTTCAGTGAAATGCTTGATCTTCTCAAAAGAATCAGGTGCCTGATATTCGTTCAAGAAATGGAAGAACCCGGTATCAGTAAGGAAGCCGATCATCATCAGCTCCGCCATATTCCTGTCCAAAGGGACTTTAAGCTCCTTTCTTATTTCGTCGACAAGGAGGGTGGTGGAGGGGCTTTCCGGAATTATGTAGGAAAGCTCCTGACGGTAGAAAGGAATTCCGGATGAGTGATGGTCGATAACTATTGCCGTGCTTTCTTTCAGCATCCGGTAAACTTCCCCAGGTCTGTCTTCGGTGGAACAGTCGAGAATAATCACCACGGGATTCTTTTTTTTGAAACTCTCTGGAACAGCGTTCAAAAAGCATCTTTCATATTTCTTTATTTCACGGCGTGCAAAAGGGCCGTCGGAGAAAGCCATCACATCTTTTCCCATCTTTTCCAGAACAAGCTGCAGCGCAAGCACAGAGCATACTGCATCGCCATCCGGATTTTTATGGCTCATCAGGGCAAAATGTTCTTCTGCTCTGATGAGTTTAATAAGTTCAGGAGAAATCTTGGGGAATAAGCTTTTGTTCCTTTCCATTTATGACCACCTTGGGAAGAATGTCTTTTTCTACGTTCTCCCTGTCTATGATGACTTTAGTCACCCCTTTCAAAGATGGCAGATCGTAGGAAATGTCGAGCATGAGGTTCTCAACGATGCTTCTCAAGCCTCTGGCTCCGGTCTTTTGGGTGAAGGCCTTTTCCGCAATTGCGCTGATTGCCTCATCCGTAAACACCAAATCTATGCCGTCCAGTTTCATCGAGGCCATGTACTGCTTGATGATCGAGTTCTTAGGTTCTGTGATTATCCTCTTGAGATCCTCAAGCTTGAGATCGTCGAGCGTGACATGGATTGGAAGTCTCCCGATGAATTCGGGGATGAGACCGAATTTCACAAGATCATCCGGATGCAGTTCCCCGTAGATCTCACGCAGTTCCTTGCTGCTCTTTTTGGCTACAGTGGATCCAAAGCCGAAGGATGAGGTGGCTGTCCTTCTCTCGATTACCTTGTCAAGCCCGACAAACGCGCCTCCGCAGATGAAAAGGATATCCTTTGTGTCGATTTTGATCATTTCCTGATTGGGATGCTTGCGGCCGCCCTGAGGGGGGACGCTTGCAACGGTTCCTTCGATTATCTTTAAAAGAGCCTGCTGCACGCCTTCTCCGGAGACATCCCTGGTTATCGACACGTTTTCGCCTTTTTTGGCAATCTTATCGATTTCGTCTATGAAGATGATTCCTTTCTGCGCCTTGGCGATATCGTAATCCGCTGCATCGATAAGCTTGAGAAGTATGTTCTCAACGTCCTCTCCGACGTAACCGGCTTCTGTTAGCGTGGTTGCATCGGCTATTGCAAAAGGCACCTTGAGTTTCCGGGCAAGCGTTCTTGCAAGAAGCGTTTTTCCCGTTCCTGTAGGACCTATGAGAAGAATGTTCGATTTATCGAGCTCAACACCTTCTTCTTGTATCTCATGCTGATGGACGACCTTCTTATAATGGTTGTATACCGCAACGGAAAGGACTCTTTTTGCCTGGTCCTGTCCGATTACATATTCATCAAGATATTCTTTTATTTCCTTTGGAGTAGGGATGTCCCCGGTAAGAAAATCCTCATCCGCTGTTTCCACCCCTTGTCCTTTGAACATATCCATGCAGGTTTTAGCGCAGTCCTTGCAGATACCGACACCGCTGCTTGTGATAAGCTGTCCGGCCTCCTCGGCGCTCCTGCCGCAGAATGAACAATATTTAACTCTTCCCATCATGCTTTCTCATTCCAAACGGTATCGATCAGTCCGAAATCCATAGCCTCTTCGGCATCCATGTAACAATCGCGCTCAATTGCAGAAAAGATTTCATCGATTGTTTTTCCTGTATGCTTTGCAAGGATTCTGCTTGTCACATTCTTTATCCGTTGGAGCTCCCTGTTCGCAACAATTATATCGGTAGCCTGTCCTTCGGCACCGCCGTATGGCTGGTGGATCATAACACGGGCATTCGGCAGTATTGTCCTCATGCCTTTTTCACCTCCGGCCAGAAGTAGTGCTGCCATCGAACATGCCTGTCCTATGCAGGTGGTCCTTACCGGACAGGAGATATACTGCATGGTATCGTAGATGGCCAGTCCTGCAGTAACAGACCCACCCGGGCTGTTAATGTACAAATTCACTTCCTTTTCCGGATTCTCGCCCTCTAAAAACAATAATTGAGCGACGACGAGATCCGCCGTCGCATCATTTATTTCGCCATCTACAAAGATTATCCTGTCCTTTAGCAGACGGCTGAAGATATCAAACTGCCTTTCCCCGTTGCCTGATTGTTCTATGACATATGGCACCAGGGAATTCATTTTTACATTTTTCAAATGGGTCTCCTGAAGGACTTATTTGTTCATGAATTCCTTGTAGCTCTTTGTTTCCTTTGTCTTGAACGTGTTGTTCTCAAGCAGAAATGGAACCACCATCTTGAACTGCATATCGTCCTTGATCATGTTTTCATAGTATTCCTTGGACTTTTCATCGGTGATGTTCTTAAGCTGCTCATCGCAAGTCTTCTTGAATTCTTCCTCATCAACCTTGAAGTCCTCTTTCTTTTTGATTTCCTCGAGGATCAGCTGCTCGCGGAGATTCTTTTCCGCCGCTGGTCTCCACTCGGCCATTATTCCATCCTTTGTCTGGTTCTGCATGCTGAAGAACTGCAGGAGCTTGCTTTCCTCAAGACCGCTCTGCTGGACGAAATTCCTCCAGCTATGATCGAGTTCGACATCGACCATGGATGCAGGCACATCGAACTTCGTCTCTTCCACAAGCAGTGCAAGAAGCGCATTGATCTTATCATTCTTGAGAGCCTCGTCGACTTCTTTCTCAAGCTTTTCCCTCAGGCCCTTCTTGAGATCGTCGACACTCTTGTATTCCTCTTTGACATCCTGGCAGAAATCGGCATCCACTTCTGGAAGCTCGCGGAATTTGACCTCGTCGACCTTTACTTTGATGTTTTTCTTTTCTCCATGGAATGTCACATCGTCATCGGCATATTTCTTCTCGATGACCTTCTCATCGCCTTTCTTGAGTCCTACAAGGTCGTCATCGATCCTGTAATAATTGTAGCCGGTGCCGAGTGTGAAAGTGAAATTCTTTCTTTCTGTATCGGCAATAGGATTTCCTTCTTCGTCCAATTCGGCATAATCGAGAGTTACGATATCGCCTTTCTCTATGGCTCCATCCTTGGTTTTGACGATTGCATTCTGATCCCTGAGCTTTTCAATCTCGTCATTCACATCCGAATCGGAAATCTCTACTTTAGTAACTTCGACCTCTCTTGCCTTGTAATCCTTAACTTCGATTGCAGGGTATACATCGTAGTGCACCGTGAATGTGATTCCTTCTCCCTTCTTGAAAGGAATAAGCTTTTCCTCATCCTGAAGAACCGGAGTAGAATAGGCGAGCGGCTTGTCCTTGTCTTCGAGCGTGTCTATGGCCTGCTTGAGATTTTCCTCAAGACATTCGAACGTGCTTTCTTCCCTGATGGCATCCCCGTACTTCCTTTCCACGATGGAAACGGGAGCCTTGCCCTTTCTGAATCCATCAAGCTGCAAATTTGCCTGATACTTTTTCAATTTAGCCTGATAGGCATCTTCCACAGAGGCTGCGTCAACAGTGACAGTAAGGGCGAGCTGGGAATTTGCAAGGCCTTTGATACTCTTTTCGACGACCATATTGTCCTTCCTTATATATCTTTTTTCTTATAGTTTCCGAGTAAGCCCTATAAATATAATAGATTTATCAATTTCTGTCATCAGCTAATTTCTATAAGGGCTTTATAGAAAAAAAACGGCCATCCTGAAAAGGACGGCCGCCTGGATCATAAATAGGGCAAGAAGGAATCGAACCCGCATTCCTTGCATACGCTTGCTTTATGCACTGCCTTTCCGTTTTTGAAAAGGATTGCAGACGGGCAGGAGGGTGCTTCGAGAATTTTCTGGATCCTGTCGCTTTTGTAAGTGTCTATTTCAGCGGTCTCCAGATTGTTCTTTTCCGCAAAATCCTCCAATGCTTTGAGCATAGCTCTGTCACTCTCATCGCATGCGTTGTAGAAGTAGGCGAGCACCTTGTCCTTATTCAGGATATTGTTCTCAATCGTTTCCAATTCTCCGATATAGCGTTCAGCCATATATCCTGCAACCGCACCGTCTCCGACTGCTGTAGCAACCTGGCGCAAGGTCTTTGCTCTTACGTCTCCGGCTGCAAAGATTCCTGGCTGGCTTGTCTCCATATCCTCATTTGTGACGATATAACCCCTTTCGTTGAGCTTGACAAGGTTTTCGACCAGCTTTGTGTTTGGAAGATATCCGATGAAAAGGAAGCATCCATCAACTTCTTCGGTTATGATCTCCCCCGTTTTCAGATTCTTGAGGTTGACCTTCTCAAGGAGGTCCCCGCCTTCAAAGGAATCCACTCCGGTATTCCAGATGAAGCGCATCTTGCTGTTATTGAGCGCCTTTTCCCTGGCAACCTCGTTTGCATCCATGATGCCTTCGTCATGTACGACGGAGACAACCACTTCCGAGCAGAACCTTGTCAGGAAGATTCCTTCCTCTATGGCCGCATCCCCGCTTCCGACGACCATGACCTTCTTTCCTGTATAGCGTGCGGCATCGCATGTAGCACAGAAGCTGATTCCCTTGTCGCAATACTTATCTTCGCCCTTGGCTCCGGTAAGACGAGGTCTGCCGCCGGTGGCAAGTATAACGGCTTTCGCATGATAGTCGGTACGGAATGTCGAGACGTTCCAAAGGCTGTCGAGCCTTTCGATCGATTTGACATCCGTAAGCTTCACGTTCACGCCGAACTTCCTGAACTGCTTGTCGAAAAGCTTCATCAGCTCGGTTCCATCAACTCCTTCCGGGAATCCGGGGTAGTTTTCCACTTCGCTTGTATATGTGGCAAGCCCGCCGATCAGGCTCTTTTCAATGAGCAGCGTCTTCAGTCTGGCTCTGCCGGCATAGAGTGCCGCAGTCATTCCTGCGGCTCCTCCTCCGACGACCACCACATCATAGTTTTCAATCTTTTTTTCCATACTTATTTCACCCTTTTCTTCTTTTCCCACCAGTCGGCGAGGATCCAGAGTCCAAGAAGTGCGAGCAGCTGGATTATGAGGGCAGGGATGTAGCCGAATACGGAAGGCAGGTAGACTTTAGGACCTGCTGCAAAAACCGTACCCTTTGTTGCTGCAACAAGCGGGGTTCCCAGCATGCCGCCGATTGCAAATCCTACGAAAGCAAGGTAGTTCTGCACATAACCTTCACCCATTCTGACGAAAGTGCCGGAAGCGCATCCGCCTGCAAGAACCGCACCGATTCCGAAAATGAATGCACCGATGAAGAGGTTGAGGTTGATCGGATTGCCCGGAAGATTTTCTGCTGCGGCAAGGTCGAAGCCATATTTGGAGACATGATAGCCGAAGAAGAAGATCGTGCAGCAGGCAAAAGCGACTATTACAGCCTTTGTGAGTTTTGTTTCGCCTGTGAGCATCGGATCGCGGTAAGCTGCGGTGAAGCAGAACCTGGATCTCTGCATGACATAGCCGAAACCAAGGCCGATCACCATCCAGTAGGGAGCCCACTGATACGAAGGTGCGACAATTAAAGCAACTATTGCAAGAATAGCGATGATGATGCATCCTGCGATGATCTGCATCCTCTGGTTCTTTTTCTTCTGCTCGGCAGTCAGCCTCTTTCTATTCGGTCTCTTGTTGCTTACTGGAGGCATGAAGAATTTGAGGAGTTTTCCTCCAACGGTTGCTCCAAGGAACACCATGATAAGATAGATCCATCCGTTTGCAGCCATCTGAGGAAGCTGGCTGAAAAGTCCGCCGATATTACATCCGCTTGCAAGCTTGGCGCCGATTCCCATCAAGAAACCTCCGAGAAGGCCTGCTGCTACCTGCTTCCAATGCTTGATCTTCCTAATCTTCCACTGTGCGGCGAGAAGACAGGAGATCAGAGCTCCGAATGCGATGGAAATATCGATAACGGATACTTTGTCACCAAAGAACTTATAGCTTGCAACCTTTGTGCCGAGGAATGCTCCGTCTGCATCGGTTCCAAAGAAAAGCGAGAAGAATTTCGCACCCCAGGTCGCCAGAGGACCGGATGCACCCCAGGTTCCGCCTGTGAGCACGAGAAGCGTCATTGCGATGAAGCTGATCATCACCGCACCGGCGTAATAAGACCATTCTTTTTTCAGCAGCCTCTCATAAAGGGTCGGCTGGACTTCTGTCAAATTGTTCTGATCCATATCCACCACCGCTCGGCTCAGTTCTTTTCGATGACTACTTCCCATTCGCCATCGCCAACTTCTTCGATTTCAACGTTGTATCCCTGTGAGCGGGCCCAATCTGGAACGTTTTTCATTGCGCAGGTATGGTCGATGCCTACAACAAGCACATCTCCTGCCTTCATTTCCGCAAGTGCGTTCTGTGTCTTTACCAATGGTACCGGGCATGCCTCTCCGAGGCAATCAAGATATTTTTCTGCCATGTTGATCCTCCTAGCAAAAAATAATAAGTAAAAATTTATCTATATCTTATTACTTTTATCTTTTTGTCAAAGGAGCACTTTTGTGACAAAATGACATTTCTAAACGGCAAGGAGGCCTTTGAAATCAAGTATTTCTATTTTTCCACGTCCTGTACGTATAAGCCCGTCTTTTTCAAAAGCTGAGAGGATCTGTGACACGAGGCTTCTGGCAATTGCAAGATCGTTAGCGATCTCCGTCTGTGTAACCTTGATGAATGAGCTTCCCTCCTGGCTGCTTTTTTCAGTAAGCAGCAAGGCAACCATCGTCTTTGGAGAAGAGAACGCCTTTTCCCTCAGCGCAAAAAGTATGTCGGAGAAACGATCTGTGAAAAGTCTTCTTATGAAATCCTGCATGGCTGGATATCTCTTTTGTATTTCCTTATATCCTTCTGCCGGGATCTTGAGTATTTTTACGTCCGTATCTGCAATCAGGGAGACTGCGATCGTCTTTTCATAAAGCGTTTCCGCTGCAGAGAGTACGCAGATATCGTCCTCGAACAGGTAATACAGGGTCACAGTTTTTCCAAATTCGTTCATACTAAGCGCTTTGATCCTTCCGGAGAGCACTATTATGATGTTCGAGCAGCATCCGCATTTGCCATCTGTGATCACTTCTTTTTTTCTGAATTCCTGAATATATGATATGTAGGAAAGCCTTTTCTGATCTTCTTCTGACAAACTTGAGAAGAAGGGGAAAACATTTTTCAGCTGCTCAAGGAACATGCTTGAAATATAGCAGAAAAAGAATAGAGTATAAAGACATGGAACATGGACAGTTTGAAGTGATGGAAAAAGCTTTCCCGCCTCTATCGGCATTAAGCGGGGAGGATAAGAGGATTCTGGAAGAAAAATCGGAAATCAGGAAATATTCTCCGGGCTCTGTGATTCACAGCAAGGAAAACTCCCTTGATAGCATCATTTTTGTGCAGAAAGGTCTTGTAAATGTCTATACAACAGTAAAAGGGAAGGGGGATCTTCTGCTTTTCTTCATCAAAGAAGGCTCTGGATGCGTTTTTGCCGCTCCAAAACTTGTGGAGAATGTGAAGATGGATTTCGTATTCCGAGCTGTAAACGATTGCACTGTGATCCTTGTGCCTCAGGACCTGTTCCATTCATTTGAAAAAAAATATCCGGCCCTGTTCGAGCAGGTGGACAGGCTTCTGGCACAGAGGCTGGAGAGGATAGTCTCCATAATGGAGCTGGTGGCTTTTTCTCCATTAGAGGAAAGATTGAGGATCTATCTGCGGACTCAGATGGAGGCCTATGGCTCAGACACGCTCCTTTTGAGCCATGAGAGCGTAAGCCGCGATCTAGGCACGAGAAGGGAGGTTGTCAGCCGTATCCTCTCTTATTATAAGGACATAGGTGCCGTATCCCTTTCCAGGCGCAAGATCAGGATACTAGATCCAGGATTCTTTTTAAACTGATTTTGCTTTTTTCTTAGGAACTGGAGCTGCCGATTTTATGAATTTTTCCAATTTTTCAGACTTCTGCTTCGGGTAGACGATGCCGTATTTTATGCTGTAGTTCCAAAGGACCTTTTTCTGCAAAAGACCTGAAGCGAAGTCTTCCCAAAGCGGGCAGGATGCCAGCAGCGCTCCTTCCTTAGCCCTGTCGAAGGCCTGCTTGTCATAGAATGGGATGTCCAGAAGGTTTATCTTTTTATGGAAGGCTTTCAGATCATCTTTAAGCATGTCGAAGCACCGGTTGAACCCTTTTTCGGGGATCAGGAGGTCTTCCCCGTACATGTCCTCGATGTCAAGCGCCTCCTTTTCCGCCAATGGATGGCCCGGGCTTAACAGGATGGTAAGCGGATAGGAGCAGATGCCAACTGCATCTGCCTGGTATTTTTTCAGCATCAAATCATCGTAGCAGCACGGTATGATGTCGATCCCGTTTCCAAGATTTGAGAAGATCTCATCGTTGCCTATTTTGGAGTTGATGAATGCAACCTGTTCGAATTCAAGCTCCTCTGGGATTTTCTTTGCATGTTTTGCCAAGAATGCCTTGAAAGGCTTGAAAGGGCTCATTGCCGAGACCCCCACATATATGGTGTTACGGCTTTCCTCTTCCGCCTCCCTGATTTTTGCCATCACGTCGTTTGCGTAACGGACCATGAATTTCGCATCTTTCAGGAGCACCTTGCCTGCCCTGGTCAGGGAAAGTTCCTTTCGTGTCTTGTCAAACAGCTTGACTTGCAGCATCTCTTCAAGCTGCAGAATCATCTTATTGAGAGCATTCGGGCTTATGCCAAGCTCATCGCAGGCCGCTTTCTGGTTCAGCCTTTCGGCCAGGACGATGAAGCCGTCGAGATTCTTATCGTACATCCTTACCCCTATAGGCAATCTTCATACATACTCTGTTTCACATACGATCCGTTCTTCATCATCACTCCGCCGGCAAAAAGGATATCAACATTCTTGCCATCCAGAATGAGCATGTCCGCATCGTAGCCTTCCTTTATCTCTCCTTTTCCTTTAAGCATCAATGCTTTTGCAGGATTTTTGGTGGCAAGGGAAAAAGCCGTCCCTTTATCCACTCCGAGGTCTATCAGGGCAAAGACGGTTTCAAGCAGGTTCTTGATCGAGCCGGCTTTCATCCCGATTATCTCCTTTTTCTCGTTCCATATCGGGAATGATCCGTTGCTGTCCGTGCTCAGGCTTATCTGGTCATCTTTAATGCCTAGCAGATTGATTATCAAATCCTCTTTCCCTTTCTGGCAGGTGAGATCGATATGTCCTCCCATTTTCAGCCATTCTTTTGAGATTTCCGGGTGTGAACCCATATGGGTCGGATAAAAATGCCTTAGAGGAAAAGTCGTGGTGCGGGCTATTTCAAAGAGCATTTCCAATGCCCTTTCATCTGCGCCTACATGTATATGGGTTATTCCGCATTTCTTGCTCATCAAGCTTGCCATACGCACATTTGCAGCCATGCGCAAAAGCTCGTTTTTCTCGGGCATGGAGCATCTGTGGTCACCGATTGCGACCTTTACGCCTATTATTTCGTCTATGAACATCACATCGTCCCCGATGCTTCCCGTGATGGTCGGCGAGGGAATCTGGTAGCTTCCTGTAAGACACCAGGCAGAAAGGCCGTATTCCTTGACAGCTTTTGTCTTTGCTACAAGGTCCCGCACCGTTCTTGTATATCCGTCCGTTCCAAGCAGGCCGACGACGCTGGTAACTCCTGCTTCCACTATTTTCTTTTCGCTTAGCGGCGGGACGCGCGAAAGGCATCCGTCCTCTCCGCCTCCGCCTATAAGATGCACATGTCCATCCACCAGACCAGGGACAGTGAGCCTTCCATCCGCATCGATCACAGCACATCCATCATAGCTTTCAAGATTCCTGTCGACCTTTTGTATTTTGCCTCCTGCAATGAGGATGTCATTTATTCCTTTTATTTCCGAAGACAGTATGTCTGCGTTTTTTATCAATGTCATATCCATTTATTTTCCCTCCTTCGGATCCAGAGAATGGAGCCAGTCGGCTTTTTTCAGATATATGATGAAGAGTATGCTCGATACGGACCATGTAAGAGGGTACGCCGAGTATATTATCTCTATCTCATGAATAAAAGAAAGCGCTGCAGTGATATAGGTTACACGTAGCAGACACCATGAGCCAAACATTATCAGCATCGGTATGGAAGCTTTTCCCGCACCTCGCAATATTCCTGCTATGCAATGGGAAAGCGCTAAAAAACAATAGAAAAGCGATTCTATATGTGCTTGCCGCGTCCCATATGCAACCACCTGCGGATCGTTATTGAAGAGGGCTATGAGAAACGGGGCGGATACGAAAAATGCTATTCCGAGCAATTCTGCAAGGCTCATTGAGCATAGGATGGCAAATCGAGCGCCTTTTTTTGCCCTGTCGTATTTTCCGGCTCCGAGGTTCTGCCCTATGAAGGTTGTAAGTCCCAAAGAAAAACATGTCACAGGCAAGAATGCAAATCCCTCGATCTTGCTGTATGCTCCACTGCCTGCTACAGCAACGGATGAGAATGTGTTTATATTCGTCTGTACAACGGTGTTTGCAAATCCTATGACCGAATTCTGTATTCCCGCTGGAAGACCGTACCGGATTATCTGCTTCAAAATCGGGAGGTCGAATCTTATCCTTTTCAGAGATACCCTGTAAAAAGCCTCTGTCCGTGTGAGTTTTACCATGCATAGTATTGTGCTGACAGCTTGGCTCAGGATGGTTGCAAAAGCCGCGGCACCGACTCCGAAGCCGAATACTCCCACAAAAAGTATGTCGCAGATGACATTTATCACAGAAGAGATTATGAGATAATAGAGCGGGTGACGGCTGTCGCCGACAGCGTTCATGATTCCCATGCATATGTTGTACATCACAGAAAACAGTATTCCCATTGAGTATATCCGAAAATATATGATGCTGTTCGGCATTATATCTTCCGGTGTCTTCATCAGATGGAGGATATGCGGGGTGAAAATGATTCCAAATACCGTCAAAAACATTCCACTTGCAATTCCGAAGGCAAGATCTGTGTGAACCGCTTTTTCAAGTGATGGCCAGTTTCTGGCTCCGAAGCTTTTTGAAATGACCACTCCGGCACCTATTGCAACGCCATTGAAGAAGCCTACCATCATGAAAATCAGAGGGCTGGAGGATGAGACTGCAGCAAGAGCCTGCGGTCCGAGAAAATTTCCTACAATAAGGGAATCGGCTGCATTATAAAGCTGCTGGAAAAGATTTCCAAGGAAAAGCGGGATTGCAAATTTTATGAGGTTGCTTTTTATGGGCCCTTCAGTGAAATCAAGATTCTTTCCCATCTCTCCTCCTTGGTTTTTTATATCATCCCAGCCGATTATTAACAATAAGATAGAGCAAATTCTTTTCATCAGGCGGATAAATTATTCTATTGGACATCATATGTCCACTTTGCCTGTTTATATATCGTTATATAAGAGAGGGAAAGAATGTATTCTAAGCAACAGGAACTTTTAGAAAAAACGTTATCAGGCGACAGCCAGGCAAAAGCCGAGCTTGTCTGCATGTACCAGCCTTTGGCCAGGAAGACCGCCTCATATTTTTTTTCCATTTCGGGCGATAATCCCTGCATAACCTTTGACGATCTGCTTTCGGAGGCCAATTACGGTTTTCTTTCTGCTTTGAAGACGTACGATCCAAGCAAGGGGCACGCTTTCAATTCTTATATGGAAAACGGCATGAAGATGGCGATAAGAAAATACCTGTCCTCCTATTCCCGGCCGATAAGGATCCCGAAGTATCAGATAGAGAGGATGAGCAGGCTGGATAAGTTTTTATCTGCAAACGATAAAAACGGTGCGGATATTTATGAAATATCTGAAAAAACAGGATTGTCCGCAGATGCCATCAAGGAGCTTTTTGAGATAAAGAACAGTCAGAAATGTTTCAGTCTGGATCAGAGGATAAATGATGACGAGGACTTTGCTTTTTCAAGTCTTGTAGGATGCGAGGATTTCACCTCCTCATATGAGCAGACCTGCCTGATTTCTGATATGGATGAGTATCTGATTGAGAAGGGGGAAAGCGACGGGTATATCCTAAAAGCTCTTACCGGAGCTTTTGGTGAGGAAAAACGCACGCTGAAGCAGCTTTCCTCTGAACTCGGGGTTTCGGTATCCACAATAAGAAAAAGGTACAACAGCATGCTTTCCAGATTAAGGATGCAATTCTCTGTTGCATGAAATTTTTTTTGTGGTAGACTGTATTGGCATAGTTATTCTTCGATAGTTTTTTTAGCCTGGCGGATGCCAGGTTTTGTTTTTCTTGCAAAAAGTATGATTATGGATAAAAATTATGTTGGAAGGATTCTTCCGATCGTATAAGCCCGAAATAAGGTCGGGCGTTTCTACAGGCTACCTGAAATAGTCTTGCTACGATCCATCATATGAGGCTATGAGCCGATGGAGGCAAGATGGATAAGTTTTTGATTAAAGGTGATTTGGCCTGGAGCGGCAGCGACCGCACGCTGATTTGTAAAAAGGATTCCTATATTCTGGTTGAAAACGGCGTGATCTCTGGTGTGTATGAACAGCTTCCTAAAGAGAGATGCGCTTTTTATGACTATAGCGGGCATTTGATCATTCCCGGCATGTGCGATCTGCATCTGCATGCACCTCAATATCAGTTTGCTGGACTTTATATGGATGAGGAGCTTCTTAAGTGGCTGGAGAAGCATACTTTCCCATTAGAAGCTGAGTATGGGAATCTGGAATATGCAAAAGAGGCATATGGGATATTTGTCGATGATCTGAAAAACAGCTATACGACCAGGGCTGTTGTTTTTGCTACAATCCATAAGGATTCCACTTTGCTTTTAATGGATATGCTGGAGTCTTCCGGGCTTATCAGCTATGTGGGGAAGGTCAACATGGACCGCAACAGCCCTGACATATTGAGGGAGGAGACAAACGAGTCGATAAAAGAAACCTTGGATTTCATACAGAAAGCCCGGAGGTTTTTTAGAACGAAACCCATTATAACTCCGAGGTTCATCCCTTCCTGCTCAGACGGGCTGATGGAAGTGCTTGGACGTATTGCATACGAATATAACATACCGGTCCAGAGTCATTTGGATGAGAATATGGGGGAGGTCGAGTGGGTTAAGGAACTTTGTCCTTGGAGTTCAAGCTATGCTGATGCCTACGACAGATTCGGCATGATGGGCAAGGTGAAGACTGTGATGGCTCATGTTGTATGGCCGACGGAGGATGAGATCGGATTGTTGAAGAGGCCCGATGTTTTCGTAGCCCATTCCCCGTCTTCCAATACTAATCTCGCCTCGGGAATAGCCCCTGTACGCCGGTTTCTTGAAGAAGGAATCAACTGCGGCCTTGCTACGGACGTGGCAGGCGGATCCAGCTTGTCTTTGTTCCGGATGATCACCGATGCGATACAGGTAAGCAAACTGAGGTGGCGTCTTGTAGATGAAAAATACGGAATGCTGAATTTTGAGGAGGCCTTTTACCTTGCTACGCGTTCAGGCGGGGCCTTCTTTGGCAATGTTGGTGCGTTCGAGCCTGGGTATGATGCTGATATTCTTGTGCTGGATGAAAGCAGCGCCAGATCAGTCCTCCGCCCGCGCATGGACATCAGGGACCGTCTTGAATTCTATGCCTACCGCCTTGCCGATAAAAATCCGATTGCCAAGTTCGTCAAAGGAGAGAAGATAATCTGAAATGGAGAAAGGGGATTTCTCCCCTTTGCCATCATAAGTCGTCCACAAGTGCGGTGCTTTTTGCATAAGCCGTGCTTCTGGCTTCGAAGAAATCGGTTTTCACCATGTTTGCATTCGCATATTGCGATACCCAGGCCATATCCTCCGGTTCCATCTGATGCTTTTCATAAAGAGGGGCAAAGCCGAGGGATGTCCATCTTTGGTTGCCAAGATATCGGATATAATCGGCAAGCATTCTTTTCGTCAATCCGGGGATTTCATCTCCGATGACGTAGGATCCCCATTTTATTTCCTGCTCCACACCTTCTTCCAGCATAGCCTTATATATCTTTACCTCGTCCTCGCCGAAAAGGTCCGCCTCTTCTTTTTTCAATTCGAGTATGATATTTCTGAACAGCCAGAGGTGTGTGTTCTCATCACGGTTTATATATCTGATTTCTTGTGCTGATCCCGGCATTTTCCCATTTCTGGAGAGATTGTAGAAGAACATGAAGCCGGAGTAGAAATAAATTCCTTCAAGGATGTAGTTTGCAACAAGCACCTTCATCAATGAAAAACGGTCTCGGTGTTCAAGGAAATTATTGTAGATCCCTCCTATGAAGGTGTTTCTTTCAAGCAGATGTTCATCCGTCTTCCATTGGAAAAGGATGTCATCCCTTTCTTCTGGGGAACATATGGTATCGAGCATATATGAGTAGCTTTGCGAATGTATGCATTCCTGGAAGGTCTGTATATGCAGGCAAAGAGAAACCTCGTTTGCGGTGATGTATTCGCTTATGTTGGGAAGATTAGCAGTCTGAAGCGAATCTAAAAATACCAAAAAGGAAAGAATCTTATCATAGGCCTTTCTTTCTGCCGAAGATAAAAGGCGGTAATCCTTGAGGTCTTGGCTGAGATTAATTTCCTCCGGAATCCAGAAATTGTTCATGGCCTGTCTGTACCAATCGCTTGTCCATGGATATTTCAGGTTGTTGAAATCGTTAAGATTTGTCGTATTTCCGCCGATCATCCTTCTTTTTGTGGTTTCGGTATCTCCAAAGGGGTTGAAAAGCGGTTTTGCGTTAAGTTTTTCTTGCATGTTTTTTCTCCTTAGGATGAACATGATTCGCATTCCTCCACCTCGAGGGCCTTGCTTCTGACATAATAAAGCGTCTTGACTCCTGATTTCCAAGCCTCAAGATAGAGATTCAAAATCTGTCTCATCGTATAATCATTTGTTATATAAAGGTTGACCGACTGTGATTGGTCTATGTGCCTCTGCCTGATTCCAGCTGCCCTGATTGACCATATCTGGTCTATTTCATGGGCATTTTTGTAATACCACCATGTCTGAGGAGAAAGCTCTGGCGCAAGACGGGGCAGCATCGACCCCTTCTTCTCCTCATAGAAGAATTTTTTCATTACCGGATCAACTCCTGCCGATGTGCCGGAAATTATGCTTGTGCTGCTTGTTGGTGCGATTGCAAGAAGGTAGCTGTTTCTCATTCCTATTTCTGAAACCTTTTTCTTCAGCTTTACCCAGCGCTCAGAAGAATATCCTCTTTTTTCGAAGAATGCCCCGTTTTGCCAGTCGGATCCATCGAAAAGGCTGTAGCTGCCTTTTTCCGATGCTATATCACATGATGCTTCAACCGCATCGTAGCATATGTCTTCAAAAAGCCTGTCGGCAAAATCGAGATGCTCTTGGCTTTCCCATCTTATCTTATGCTTTGCAAGCATATGGTGGTATCCGGAGACTCCAAGCCCGATCGCCCTGTAGATCTTATTTGTATGCTTTGCATATTCAACCGGATAGAAATTGAGGTCTATCACATTATCCAATGCCCTGATTGCATTACGGACTGTTTCTCTCAAATATTCACGATTATCAATAGGCAGGTTGCCAAGCGATAGGGAAGCAAGGTTGCACACGACGAAATCCCCAGGTTTTGTCTTTGTTACAACTATCGGATCTCCTTCGCTCGTTTCCATATCTATGGATAACTCTTCAATCGGGGACATGTTCTGAGCTATTTCCGTACATAGGTTGGAGCAATAGATGATGCCTTCATGCCCATTGGGATTAGCCCTGTTGACCGTGTCCCTGTTGAATACAAAAGGTGTTCCTGTCTCGACTGCGGATTTCAATATGAGCCTTATGATATCCTTTACGCTCATTGCTCTTTTCCTGATCCTTGCATCGTTGACGCAGTCAAGATATCTTTTTTCCCATTCCTTTCCAAAATAATCTTCAAGATTGTAACCCTTTATTGAGTATATTTCATGTGGACACATCATGTACCAGGCTGCATCGATATCGTGTTCTGCGAGATGCCAGAAGTAATCGGGGTAGCATACTGCGGGAAAAACGTCATGCGCTTTCATCCTGTCATCTCCATTATTAGTACGGAGATTGAGGAATTCGGGCAGATCGCGATGCCATACATCGAGATATACAGCAACCGCGCCGCTTCTCATTCCTAGCTGATCGACTGCGACAGCAGTATCGTTTACAAGCCTGATCCAGCGTATGACTCCGCCGGCTGCTCCTTCAAAGCCGCGTATGGAAGAACCGTTTGCACGTACCTTTCCGAAATAAAGTCCCATTCCTCCGCCGAATTTGCTTACCTTTGCAAAATTATCCAGGCTGCGGTAGATTCCGTTCAGGCTGTCTGGAACCGTATCGATAAAACAGGATGAGAGCTGATGAAAAGGCTTTCTTGCATTGGCAAGGGTAGGGGTTGCCATCGTAACTTCCTGCTTTGAAAGCATGTCATAAAATTTTCTGACCCACACCATCCGATCCGTTTTTTCATTTAATGCAAGATGCAATGCGATTCCAAGAAACATTTCCTGCGGAGTTTCCAGCACCGTACCGTCATGGGTTTTAATCAGATATCTTTTTATTACAAGATCTAACCCTGAATAGGTGAAAAGATCGTTTCTCTCTTTTCTTATGAATGTGGATGATGTTTCTAGCTCTTCTTTGGAATAACCGGAGAGAATATAGCGGCCATATAATCCTTCATCGCATAAATAAGCAAGCTTTTCAAAAAAAGAACCGATATTCCTTTTTTCGATATCTTCCTTAAGCTTTATACTGAATCTGAAATAAAGAAACCTGGATGAAATCATCTCCCATGCAGGAGATTCTGGTTTTGTAAGCTCGACCGAAGCCTTGATAAGGGCTTCCAGCTTCTCTTCAGGATTCATTCCATCCTTTAAAAATGATAAGAATTTTCTTTCAAGAATCGAAAGAGAGTATTGGGGCTCAGGAAAGTCCTGCTGTATCTTGGATAAGATGTCCTCGATCTTAGGATATTCGGGCAAAAAGGTTTTCAATCTGTTTCTTTCTTCTCTGAGCCTTGTCCTGTCCTGTCTGAATAGGATGTAGGCTTTTGCTGTTTTGAAAAACCCTTTTGCCATCAGTTTATTCTCAACTATATCCTGTATCTCCTCGACGCCTATGCCATCCTTTGCCATAGCTTCAGCTGTTATCATGCCAAGGAGAGTGGATAAACCCTCTTCATTTATGATTTCTCCGCTTGCTGAGAATGCTTTTTCCAGCGCTTTTAGTATTTTCTTTTCATTGAATTTTTCTTTTTCGCCTGTACGTTTTGTGATTTCCATATGTAAATGCTACTATTAATAATAATTAATATCAATAAGGTAACTTTATTCTTTCTTTGTGTTTTTAATGAAGTAGTGCGGCTGGAAAACCAACCGTAGAATAAAAAGGAGAATTTTTATGGCGAAAAAGATTTTGGTGTTCCTATTGGTCCTGGTTCTATGTACTAGCGTCTTTGCTGCAAAATCTAAAACAGATATCTACATCGGCCTTGGTTCCGGATATTCCCAGAGGATTGATTTTGGAGAACATGCTAATTTGACTTCCGATTATGTTCCTGTGAATGCTGATGCGCTTTTCTATTTTGGAGATAGTATTGCCCTTTCCTTAGGTCTCGGCGCAGATATCTATATCCCTTCATCCGATATTACGGATCCATACGCCTTTTTGCTTGCTGAGGCATTTATTTATTACAGGCTGAACATGGGCAAATCTGCTTCGCTTCTTATCGGCGGAGGAGCAGATTACCAGTTCAGATCAGAAGGGGAGGACAGAGCTAAGGTTTCTCAGCATAATCTTGCGTTGCTGGCTGCTTTGAGGCTGCAGGCGGATATAACCGACAATATCGGTCTTTTTGCTGAAGGACAGGTCGGGTATGAAGTTTTAAGAGAGACTGTTTTTTCATCTTCGATAATAAGCGGGAGCAGCAAGAGCGAAAACTTGCTGTTCGTCTGGGCCGCAAAAGCTGGAATCCAATATAAATTCTGAGAAGATGCATTGTATTGTAAATGGCCGCGTGCGGCCATTTTGTATGTTACAGCAATCTTATCATTACTCTATTTCCTTTTTTTTTTGCATTTGCAGGTCAAAAAGAAGAATAGGCATTCTATGCAATCACTTGATCATGTATCGAACCGTTCAAAATCATGGATATTCCTGTTCCTGTACATCAGGTCATCCCTCGAAGTAAATCCCATTCTTTCCCAAAATTCATTACCCTGATTGTTTCTCTTGAATACGACAAGCGCCGCTTTACAGATTCCTTCTTCATCAAGCGCTTTCATTGCCGCCTCGACAAGCCTGTGTCCGATACCCTGCCTCTGATATTCCGGCAGGACTGCTGTATGGTAGATGTATCCTCTTCTGCCATCATGCCCTGCCATTATAGCTCCAACAATTTTATTATCGCATTCAGCAGCAAAGCAAGTAGAAGGATTACGAAGAAGGAATTTGCTGATTCCCTCTAAAGTGTCATCAAATGAGTTCAGACCAATTCCTGGAACGGATTTCCATAGACTGTACAATTCTGCGTAATCTTCAATCGATAACAATCTTATCTTTAACACATAATCCTCACTTTAAATTGAACCACCTTGCATAAAAAACTCTTTACCGGTGAGTAATAGGCTATGAAGTGGAAGATGGAATTTGAACCCGCGACATCCACCTTGGCAAACTGGATATCATAAGATTATCCAGTCTTAAAAAACCTTAACTAATCGATTCCAATATAAGGACTTGCACAAAAAGAATTCTTAATGGACCTTAATCCGTTTTAATCCTTCTTATTGCAATTCTTCTGCCCATTTTATCTGCCCATTGTGAAACAGTCAACGAAAAATCGGATGAATGTTAAAACAAACTTTATACTCAAGTCTCTTTTTCGTTGTGTTATACTATTTAAAAAATAAGCATCATAAAAAGGTACGGTTATGAGATAAGAAGCAAACAGGAGTCAACTATAAAGAATGAAAAAGTATAAGAAATGTGAATCAAGCTTCTTCCTTATATATTTCTCCTCTTGTCAGGAGGGTGAAGATGATCTTCGAGAGCTTGTTCATTACGGCGACCATCGCCTTCCTATGGCT
>CASGDQ010000025.1 GCA_949300325.1 uncultured Spirochaetales bacterium | reverse complement strand
TTCCGCTTAACCAACCAATAGGGATTGAAAGGGAACTGGGACAGACTCCTGTTGAAGCTCTAGGCTTAGGAAAAATGCCGTCCTCAGTTCCATCAATTATATCGTTTATGACCCCATCTTATGGGATTTATTGTTAGGAGGTAATATGCAGAGAATCGAAAACTATACTAATAAGTGTGTCGCCGTCTTATTGATAGCATTGACGTTATGGTCATGCACGATGGATATTTCGGCCCCGTCCTCAATGAGCGACCGCATCCTCTTGGAAAGATCGTCCCGTGTCATCGAGCTTTATCTTGATGATATCCGTTCCTCGCTGACAGAAGATGAGCTGCCGGGGTTCGAGGAAGCGCTGAGCAAAGGCTTCTCTTCCAGCGATGTCGCCTCTCGCACCCTTCTTGAGGAGAACGGCCGGCAATACCTTGAGTTCATCCTGCATGCGGAGAATTACGAGAATGTGGACGAGGTCCTTGCTGCAGGGGAGAGCCTGATAGATGATCCTGCGCTCCTTGACCAGGTCAAGGCCGATGTCTTGGAACTGGAGCAGAGAATTGATGATGAGGCAGAGATTGCCTCCAGGGTCCTTACGGGTAAGGAGAAGAAGGAATTTTATGCCCAGTTGAGGAAACTTGTGGTGAAGGCCGCTGTGCTGCTTACCGCAGCCATAGTATATGCGTGCGTCCCCAAACTGATGTTCTGGGGGAAAATAAGCGCAGCTGCGGCCATAGCGGTGGCTGCAGGGATTCTTGCAACCACGATAATGAGCATCATCGAGCATTACCATACGGATACAGCAGGCGCGAAGGTGAGTTTTGACGAATGGATGGCGGATGTCGTCAAGGAGCCGGCTGCCGCCTGGGCGGTTGCAAGCGGCATGATAAGCACAAATATCGCACTAGGGTATTCGCCTGTCGTTACAGCCCTCATCATCGGAGTTTTCGCGATATACAACATCGTCGAGGATGTTAAGACCCTTCAGGGGTATGGGAAGAAATAACAAGCAACTTTAAATTTCCTGTGGTATGTGAGATAATTCTTTACATGATCGATTTCAAAGAAAGCATTAAAAAACATTTTCTTGATTATGTCGCTTTTGATACCATGAGCGATCCCTCTCTTGCTGGTGTGAAGAGGCCCACTACTGATGGACAGAAGATTGCCTTGATGCATCTGAAGAAGGAGCTTGAGGATTTGGGCCTTGAGGTTTACCTCGGGACTGAATGGGTTGTGATGTCAGTTCTGAAGGCCACAGACCCTTCGATTCCGACTATTGGCTTCATGGCTCATGTGGATACTGCCGACGATGTTATGGGAAACGGCGTGAAGGCTAAGGTGATTGAGAACTACGCAGGTGGGGATATCAGCCTTGCTGATGGCGTTGTCATTACCGAAAAAGACAATCCTGATCTGTCGCTCTATAAGGGAGGATGCATAATAACCAGCGATGGCACGACATTGCTTGGAAGCGATGACAAGGCAGGGGTTGCCATAATAATGTCAGTCGTCTCTTATCTCGTTTCCCACCCGGAGGTGCGTCATGGCGATGTGGAGATATTCTTCACTCCTGATGAGGAGACCGGAGGCGGTATGGATTCATTCCCTTATGAAAAGGTAAAAAGCACCTGCTGCTATACGGTTGACGGGGAAAGGGAAGGGGAGATAGAAACCGAGTGCTTCAATGCCGCTTCCATCAAGGTCAGGGTTAAGGGGAATTCCATACATCTTGGATCTGCAAGAGGAAAACTTGTCAATGCGGTAACGATCTTAAGCCAGATAGTCTCTACTTTGCCTCAGGCTGAGAGCCCCGAGGCGACCGATGGGCGTTATGGCTATATATGCCCTCTTGAGATATCCGGGACCGCAACTGAAGCGGAGCTTGATATTTTCATCCGTGATTTCGATCTTGCCCTGTTTGAAAAGAGGATTGAGGATGTCAAGGCGCTCGTTGCTGCAATATCTTCCATCTATAGGGGGATAGCCGAGGTGGATGTGCATGTCAGCTACCATAACATGGCCGAGATAAACAAGCGCAATCCAAAATCCACGAAGGTGATTTACGAGGCTGCCTCCGAGCTTGGCATCTTTATCCATGAGGAACTCATAAGAGGTGGCACGGATGGTGCAAGGCTTGCCGCAAGAAAGGGTATAAGCTGCCCGAATATCTATACAGGCGGGCATAACCTTCATTCTCTCAGGGAATGGGTTGCGCTCGATGGCATGAACAGCGCGGCAAATCTCGTTCTGGGCATAATCAGGCATTGGGGAATGTGATGCGGAAAATCCTTGCTCTCATCTTATTCCTTTTCATTCCTTCCTTTCTGGCCTTTTCCGCGATTTCTTACGATGTGTCGATCGGATTTGATCAGCGGGCTGTCATCGAGCCGATGATTCGCCATGCGCTTGGAAATAGGAAGGATGCGGATGTGAAGGTGGAGGAATTTCTCGAGAAAGACGGCATCTTCCGTTTATCCTTTCTTTTAGAGGGCAAGGAATATTCGATATCTGCGCCGGATTTGGACAGCCTTGGGCGTTTTTTAGATAATGCTCTTCTTTTGGAAGAATCGCTTTTCCTTCCTGGAGAGCATATCACATATGTAAATGGGAACATCATCGCTTGCAAAGATAACCTTCCTAAAGGAAATCTCTATTATGCAGTGGATGGTGAGGGAAAGAAAAAGGCGTTGCTTTGTTTTGACAGGGTAAACAGCAATGGAATCAATCTGCTGCGGCCTTTATGGGTCTCTTCCCTTCTTGCCGGCTATGCCATCGAGAAGGGGCCGTCCTGGGCCTTGGATGTTACAGGAGCCTCAACCTTGCAGAATCGTGATTTCAGCGTTTCTGCAAGCTTGAAGCAGATTTCATGGCTGCGCAATTTCCGTCCGTCTCTTTCCTTCGCATTCTATCGTAGCGGTAATGTAAACCATTATCTAGGAGGAATAGGTGCGGAGGTGAGGGCTCCTCTTTCCGGCCTTTTTAACACCAGGTTTTCCATGATCGAGGATGCCGCCGTATATGCAGGAGTATCATTACTGCTGGGATATGGTCTTGGCTTTGAGTGGGGTGCGGGATATACTTTCGGGTATGAGCAGATCCTTTTTGGAAGGATGTATTACCGTATCGGATATATGGGGTCGACCTTTATCAATCCGGCTTTGGGAATTTCTATGGGAGTGATGTTTTGAAGAAGATTACCATCTTATTCCTTTTTGCCTTTGTGTTATTGCTTTCATCCTGCTCAAGCCTGCAGAACATGGTGAATGTCAACGCCGATGGCACCCCGAGCTGGATAGCAAATCCTCCTTCAAGAAGGGGCAGGATAAGCTTTGTGGCCGAAGGTGTTGCTTCTACTGAGGACGAGGCTAGGCTGATCAGCATAAAGAATGTCCTTCTGAGGATCAGTGCGGATTTAGGCTGGGATGCTTATACTGCATATTACAGGCAGATGGGCTCATCCGGATATGTCGAGGATCTTGATGCCCGCATAGATAACTCCTGGGTCAGAAAATACACCAATGGAACCTTGTCATATTTCATTCTCGTTTCTGTCGATGAAGACCTATATGCTTCCTCGCGCACCGAGGAATATACACGGATATTGGAACGTGAGAATGAGATCAAGGCATATCTGGATGATGCGGTCAGCTATTACAAGCAGAATATGGATGTCAAAGCTCTCGATGCCGCTCTTGATGCGCTCTTAACCTCGGTTTCAGGGCGGGTGAATAATCAGGATTATCTTCCGGGAAACTTGCTGGAGGAAGTGTTTTATTATCTTGAGCCGTTGTCCATAAAGGCCTCTGGAAGCAGGAATTCCGCTGATGCTTCAATCCGTGTGGTCAGGGAACGCGGATTCTTTTCCCCTTCTGTGGAGGCTGCGGCGCTTTTGATCAGATATGACATGCGCAATACCAACGGCAACAGCTTGACCGACCAGATAAGTATTGTTACGGATGAAAAGGGCAGGTATTCCTTCCATGTCACAAACCCGTATATCCTTAGAGAAGGGGAAGTGAGGATTTCCCTCGATTTGGATTATGACAAGCTTGCCCGCATCGAGGCATTGTCTCCGGTAGGGTTTTTGGATGAGTTCTATGAAATGCTCAATTCGAAAAACATCTATTATTCGTATGACATAAGAAACAGCAGCATGGAGCGCAATCTTGATGTTGTGGTTGTCTCATATGGCTATGGAGGTGAGGAGTTCGGCTCTCCAGCTGCTTTGCAGGCCCTCGACTCTTATATGAAGGAATTTGATTTGTCCATAACACCCATTGCTGGGCAGGGGCTGACGGATCAGGAGATATTCGATAATTACAACAGGTCCTCTGCTGCAAAAAAGAATGTTGCAATCATCCGGCTTTCTGTTGTCGAAATAAGGGAATCGGACAGTTTTCTCATGGCTCGTGTCGAGGGAAGCCTTGCTATATATGATGTGAACATGGGAGAGCAGACATACTTTGATGATACTACATTGGCCATAGGATATGGGAATTCCATCGAGGAGGCTTCAGATGATGCTCTTGCCCTTGCGGCAAGGACCATATCATCCATTCTTATGATTGAGCTGATGTGAGCATCCTTATTTCCTCTGCCCATGATTGCTCATCCGGCGTTTCCAGAATAAGAGGTTTATCCTGTACGATGCTGCTGGCGGTTATCTCCATAAAAGCATCCAGGCCTATCAGGCCTTTTCCTATGCTTTCATGCCGGTCTTTACGGCTTGCCAGCGGAGCCTTGCTGTCATTCAGATGCATGCCGAAAATCTTATTTCTTCCAAAGAGGGAACCTGCGTCATCCAATATCGCAGAGGCGTTGTTCTTCACATCGTAGCCGTAGCCGTAAAGATGGGCCGTATCGAGCGTCACACCCATGCGCTCTCCATACTTTGATGTTTCGATCAGTTTGAGGAGCTCTCTTAGATCCCCGCCAAGATTCGTCCCGCTTGCAGAGGTGTTTTCTATGGAAAGAAGGAAGTTGTTTTCCTCCAATGCCTCATCAAAAAAAGAAGCTGCCCTTATAATCCCATCCTCTCTTTCTCCTTCGATAAATGCGCCCGGATGTATGTTGAGCTTGTTTAGCCCCAGGCTGATGCAGCGGGAAATCTCTTCTTTCAAAAGATCTAAAGACTTTTTTCTCAATAGAGCATCAGGTGTTGCAGGGTTGATCAGATATCCTGCATGGGCAAGCACTTTGTTTCCGCTGTATCCGAATCTTGCAAGATTCTTTTTAAATTCCTCTATTGAAGATTCTTCTAATGGTTTTGCTTTCCATATCTTTTGGTTTTTTGTGAAGATGGCGAAGGCCCCGGCCCCTTTTTCTGCGGCCCTTGCCGGGCTGAGGCTTATGTCTTTGCTGATAGAAACATGTGGTCCGATATACAACATCTTCACAGATACTAGCATTTTTCTTTCATAGGAGAAAGCCATGGTGTATCCTTTGTGCCTTTTCATGTTATATTTCTGCCATGGATAAAACGGTTGGCGGTTTTGAACTGCTTGAAGAAAGGCATGTGCCTTCATATGATGGGGATGCAGGGCTGTACCTGCATAAGCAAAGCGGCTTCAGGGTTGTGGTCTTAAAGAACAAGGACAGGGAGCAGTTTTTCTCCTATGTGGTCTATACGACACCTGAGGACAGCACGGGAGTATTTCATATAATAGAGCATACGGTCCTCTCCGGCAGCAGGAAATATCCTGTGAAAGAGGCGTTCAACGAGGCTATGAAAAGAGGATGTCCGACATTCATGAATGCAATGACGGGCGCGGACAGGACTTATTATTTGGCTTCAAGCGCAATAAGAAAGGATTTTGATAATATTTTCGAAATCTACAGCGATGCGGTTTTTTCCCCGCTTTTGAGAAAAGAGACGTTCATGCAGGAGGGAATAAGGATAACAGGCTTGCCGGCGCCCCATTTTGAAGGCGTGGTGTTCTCGGAGATGCAGGGAGCTTTGAGCCAGCATGAGCAGGTGGTATCCTCGCTCTCTTCCAGATCCCTGTTTCCTGATACGCCGTATCAATGGGAGAGCGGGGGAGATCCAAGGAAGATATGCACGCTTTCATATCCTGAATATCTTAGCATGTATGAGAAATACTATACGCCCTCCAATATGACGCTTTTTCTGTACGGGGATCTGGATGTGGATGGGAAGCTGGCTTTCTTGGAGGAGGAATATCTTTCAAAGCGTGGATATGCTTCTCCTGTGCCGGTCTTCCAAATGCCGGAAAGATGGAACTCTCCACGTAGGATCGATGGAAAGAGCTATGCCGCGGATACAGATTCCAAAGGTGGGACGGTAATGCTGTCCTGGCGTCTTGGCCAGGCTACGGATAGAAGGGAGTGCATCATCCTTTCCATTCTTGTGGATCTTCTGCTTGGCAATCCAGGATGTCCTTTATACAAAGCAATCGTCGAATCGGATTTAGGGGAGGACCTTTCGAGCGAATCCGGGATGCTTCCCGATTATGCTGATAATGTGTTTGCAGTGGGCATGACAGGAGCAGATATCAAGGATGCCGAAAAAATCTCAGCATTCCTTCTTTCTGAGCTTGAGAAGATCTATGAGAAAGGCTTTTCAGAAAAGGAGGTGGAGGCGGCGCTCCGCAGATATGAGTTTTCCTTAAGGGAGATCCCTGGCGGGCTTCCCCAGGGGATGAGGGTGCTTTTCCGCCTTGATAAGAGCATGGTCTATAGGACCGACATCCTTTCCTGCTTATATCCGGAAGAGGATATGAAGGCCTTGAGGAAGGAAGTGGAGGAAAAGCCCCGCTTTTTTGAGGAATGCATAAAGCAGTGGTTCATAGATAATCCCCATAGGCTCCTTTCTACGGTCATGCCCGATTCTTTGTTTTCTGAAGAAATAGACAAGGAAATAACCGGTGTCCTGCAAGAGAAAATCAAGTCTGCCGATCCTGAAGATGAGAGGCTTTTCCAGAAGTTCTCCCTTTCTGAAGATGATGAGAAGGCTTTCGAAGCCTTTCCCAGCCTCAAAAGCAGCGACATACAGGATGAACCTTTCCAAAAGAATCCCGGAAATCCTATGGATAAGATTGTCCGCATCCCTCTCTTTACAGGAGGGGTGGTGTATTTCGATGTTGCAATCGATGTGAGCGATTTTTCCTATCCGGAGCTCGATGATCTGAACATATTGGCGCGGCTTATGACGATGTGCTCTGTATCGGATATGGACATGCCCTCTTTCCAGACGGAGATGAGGTTCTCCACCGGCGGGTTTGCCTATTATCTTGAAAGCGGCGCATGCCTGGACGGAAAGGAAAAGGTGTTCATGATGCTTCGTCTTAAAATGCTGGAAAGCACTGTTGATGAGGCTCAGCGCCTTTTGGCAAGGCTTTTAAAAGAAGGGTGCTTGGATGAAAAGGAGATTGAAGCTGCCATTACGGACATGATAACCGATTACAAATCCGGGCTCATACAGAACGGACATACGTTTGCTCTCTCTGCCGCCCAGGCCGGATTTTCCCCATCCCTTTACATTTCAGAACGTCTTGGAGGGGTGTGCTTCTGGTTTGAACTGGAAAAGCTGAAAAAGGACATCCCGTCTCTCATATCCCGCATCAGGAAAACCAGGAGCCGCATGCTGGATGAAAGAAGGATGACCATACAGATAGGCTGCAATAAAGAAAACATGAAGAAGAGCGTGGCTGCGGCATCGTCGTTCCTTTCTTCTTTTGAAAAGAAGGATGGGTGTAAAGAGATTCTGCATGAGGTTCCAGAAATTGCTTCGCATCGGGCATTCATATTGCCTTCCCCCGTCTCTTATGTGGCGCTCTCCTCATACTGCGGCACCTCATCCCTTTTCGAGCAGGCGGCAAGAAGGCTCTTTCTATCGATCCTTTCCCCGTCATCCATATGGAACAGCATAAGAGCCAAGGGTGGGGCTTACGGAGCCGGATCCCTTTTGGATCCTTTGGAAAGGACGGTTATATTCTATTCCTACAGGGACCCCAGGCTTGATGCCACGATCTCGGATTTCATAAGCTGTGTAAAAGAAGAGGAGCTTGATGGGAAAAAGCTTGAAAATGCCTTGATGCAGATACGCAGCCAGGATCTCAAGCCGTTGTGTCCGGCCCAGAAGGTTCTCGTTTATCTCAGGCGCAGGCTTTTCGGCATAACCGACGAATATAGGAAAGAGAACAGGAAGGCTCTCCTTTCAGTCGGTCTTAACGATCTTGAGGGGGCCAGAAAAGATATTTTAAGCCTCTTTGAGAAAACGGAGTCTGTTGCAGTTATCTGCTCAAAGGAGGCGGTATCTTCATCCTCTTTGGATTTTGAAGAAAAGGATCTGCCATTTTAATCTCTCTTTAATAATTTCGTGGTTTTTTATTTTCAGGGGGCTTTGATGAGAGTTTTGGTTGCAGAGGACGAGGCATCGTTGAATACGGTGATCAAGAAGACGCTGATGGATAACGGATATGCTGTGGACGGCGTCTTCAGGGGGGATGATGCATTGGATTATCTTTCCTCCGGGGTATATGATGTTGCAATTCTCGATGTCATGATGCCGGGTCTTGATGGCTTCGAGGTACTTTCCAGCTATCGCAAGGAGGGCGGGAGTACCCCGGTCATTTTTCTCACCGCCCGCGACAGCATCAAGGATCGCGTCGGCGGTTTGGACATCGGTGCGGATGATTATCTTGTCAAACCTTTTTCCTTTGACGAGCTTCTTGCCCGCATAAGGGTTGTGCTGCGCCGTTCGGCAAGCCAGGCCCGCAGCTGCTCGGATATCCTTTCTGTTTCAGATCTGGTTCTGGACAGGGCAAGAAGGACAGTCAAGAGAAATGGAAGGGAAATTTCTCTCTCTTCAAAGGAATTCGCAATTCTTGAATATATGATGGTCAACGAAGGGATTGTCCTCGATCGCGAGGATTTCATCGCGCATGCCTGGGATTACGGGTATGAGGGGGAATCCAATGTGATAGACGTGTACATAAGGTATCTGAGAAAGAAAATAGATGACGGGTATGATGAAAAGCTTATACAAACGGTGCGCGGAACCGGATATGTGTTGAGAAAGGGAGAGTGAATTGAAGATCGGGATCAAGAAAAAGATAGTCATTTGGTATACGGTATGGATGGCGGTGTTATGCGCGATCCTGCTTTACACGGTTTTCCTCTCTTCCGATTTCCTCCTTTCTTCCGATATCCAGGAGGATCTTGTCGAGGCTGTGATGGATGCCCGCAAGGATTATATCGGTTCTGATGGCAGGAAAATGGATTTTTTCGATGACGGCATCTTTTTGATGGTCTGCTCTGCGGATGGAAGCGTTGAAAGGGGGGATGAGCCTTCTGGATTTCCCCTCCTTGCATATAGCGGTGGAAAGATAGAGAAGATAAGTTCAGGCATGTTCGACTGGTATGTATATGACAGCCCGATGGAGGAGGGCTCGTTCATAAGGGGCGCATATCCGATTGCAAGCATGTCCAGATTTTTTTCATCGGCCTTCATAGCGGCCCTCATACTTCTTCCGATAGCAGTTTTTTTGGCGGCGATGGGAGGGTATTTCATAACCAAGAGGGCGTTAAGGCCGATGGAGAGGATGGTCGAAACGGCAAACAGCATCGCCAACGGCACGGATCTTTCAAAGCGGATGGATATAGAAAAGGCCGGCTACGAGATAAAGGAGCTTGCAGATACGTTCGATTTGATGCTTTCCCGTCTTGAACTGTCTTTTAAGAGGGAAAGGCAGTTCACTTCCGATGCCTCCCACGAGCTAAGAACGCCGGTTGCCGTCATCAGGGCGCATGCGGAGTATGCGCTCTCCCATAGCAATGAGGAATCCACGAGAGAGGCTTTGACCGAAATAATTGACCAAGTAGACAGGATGGCTAGGCTGATCGAGCAGATGCTTGCCCTTGCGCGTGCGGATGGCGGAAGCCAAGAGCTGCGCTTTGAGCAGATAGATCTGGGAGAGCTTGCCCAGATAGCGATCGCCTCTTTGAAGGGTAAGGCTGATGAGTATGGGGTTTCCCTCTTCTTTGAAGGCGATGAGGGAGTCGTTGCCAAAGTGGATGAAACCATGATGACCAGGCTGTTTATAAACCTTATTGACAACGGTATATGCTACAACAGGAAAGGCGGGTTTGTGAAAGTTTCGGTTTCCCCCTGCAAAGAGGGGGTATCTATCTGCGTATGGGATAATGGCATAGGGATGCCTCCTGATGCAACAAAAAGGATTTGGGACAGGTTCTATCAGGTGGATCCCTCCCGCAGCAGGAAAGGAAGTTCCGGCCTTGGACTTACGATGGTCCAATGGATTGCTTCAGCTCATAACGGTTCTTGTTCGGTCGAGAGCGTTGAGGGCCTGGGAAGCCGCTTTACGGTTGTGATTAAAGGATGACTGTTTAAAAATTTAAAAAAAAACTTCAAGCTTTCATCTTATTTTAATCTTGGGTATTTAAGATCAAAGGTGTAATAGGAGAAATATGATGATTAATAAAAAACTGGTTTTGATCGTGTCTGTCGCTCTTTTGGCTTTGTCTTTTTCGTTTGCCGCCCCGATAAACGCACCTGATGCAAAAAGGATTGCTCTTGATCATGCGGGCATTTTGGAAAAAGATGCAGGCAAAATCCAGATCAAATCGGATAAGAAAGCAGGATATGATGTATATAAGGTGGAATTCCGAACAGCAGAAGGCAAATATGAATATGAGATTCTTTCCTCGGATGGACGCATCGTTTCTTATGAATTCGATATGGATGATGATAAGATAGCTTTATCTCCAGCGCCGTCTATGCCTGCTGCAGTGGATAGGAATTCGGCATTCCGCATTGCCTTGCAGGCTGCAGGAGTGGATGAAAAGAATGTAGTTTCGAAGAAGATCGAGTATGAGAGGGAGGCTTTCGGCTCCCACTATGATGTGGAATTTGCTGACAGCACATATAAGTGGGATTTCAAGATAGGTGAAGATGGTGCCGTGCTTGAAGGGGAGTACGAGATGAAAAGGAAAGGCCTTCCTTCATCCGGAGCTTCCTTGCTCGATCAGAGCGCTGTGCAAAGCATCGTTGAAAGGCTCTTGGGCGGACCGCTTGCAGATATTTCAATCCGCACCGATTACGATGATGGACGCCGTATTTTCAAAGTGCATGCAGCTAAGGACGGGTTCATCTATCAAGCAGAGCTGAATGCTTTTGACGGCACTGTGTATTCTTTGGAGTGGAAGAAACAGATCGGACTGAGATGACCATGGTTTGAAAAAATTGGACGGTAAGGGGCTTCCCTTCCCGTCTTTTTTTCTGCCTTGCTATTTTTTTGCGTTTGGCCGCCTCTTGGATTATACTGGTCAAAAAGGTGGTTTTCATGATGAAATATATCGGCGCAATAGATCAAGGTACGACAAGCACCAGGTTCATACTCTTCAATACTGAAGGAATGATTGTTTCCGTCAGCCAGAAGGAGCATAGGCAGATTTATCCCCGCCCGGGCTGGGTGGAGCATAATCCGGAGGAAATCTGGCAGAATACCTGCTTCGTAATCAGCGACTGCATTGCAAAGAGCGGAGTGAATGCCGAGGACATTCTCGCAATAGGCATTACAAACCAAAGGGAAACCATCATCCCGTTCTCAAGGAAAACAGGACGGACATTGCATAATGCGATCGTCTGGCAGGATCTGAGGGGCTCCGATTTCATCGATTCTCTGAGATCCAGGGTTTCTGAGGAGGAAATAAGACGCACTACGGGGCTTCTGTATTCCCCTTATTTTTCTGCAAGCAAGATAAGATGGCTTTTAGACAACGTGCCCAAGGTCAGGGCGCTGAATGGGAATCCGGACCTTTGCTTTGGAACCATAGATACATTTCTGACATACAAGCTTACCGGAAAATGCGTCACCGATGTGACCAATGCTTCCAGATACATGCTTATGAACATCTCCAGCCTTGAGTGGGACGATGAGATGCTGTCCCTGTTCTCTGTAAATAAGGATAACCTTCCTATCATCGTTTCATCCACAGGCCTCATTTACGGCTATACCTCTGAAGATGGCCCGTTTGGAGCAAGCATCCCGGTCTGCGGCATCCTCGGCGATCAGCAATCTGCTCTCTTCGGGCAGGCCTGCTTCAAAGCGGGGGAGAGCAAGTGCACATATGGCACCGGATGCTTCATGCTGGTTAATACGGGAGACCACCTCTGTTTTTCCAAGCATGGGCTTTTAAGCACCGTCGCATACAGAAAAGAAGGTTCAGCTCCTGTATATGCTCTCGAGGGCTCTGTGGCAGTTGCAGGCTCTCTCTGCCAATGGACGCGCGATAATCTGAAGATGGTGAGCGATGTGAAGGAGCTTGACGAGCTTGCTGCCAGCGTTCCCGATTCGGGAGGAGTTTACATAGTCCCGGCGTTTGCAGGGCTGTTCGCCCCTTATTGGAGAAGCGACGCCCGCGGGGTTATCGCGGGGCTTACAGGTTTTGCGACCAGGGCCCATATATGCAGGGCCGTGTTGGAGGCTACGGCTTTCCAGGCTTATGATATATTTTCTGCGATGGAGCTCGATTCCGAGATAAAGATATCCTCTTTGAAAGTGGATGGCGGCATGACCAATTCCTGGCCGCTGATGGCTTTCCAGAGCGATGTGCTCCAGGTGCCGGTCATAAGGCCGCAGATCGTCGAGACGACAGCTTTGGGCGCCGCGTACGCCGCCGGCCTCACAGTCGGGGTATGGAAGGATAAGGATGATCTGATCAAATACTGGAGAGAACAGACAAGATGGACTCCAACCATGGATGACAAGGAGAGGCAAAAAAAGGTAGGATTCTGGAAGAAGGCTGTTTCAAGGACTCTTGGATGGATTCCTTCTAAGGAGGAACAGGAATAAATGCTGGAAGTACTGACCACCCTTACGGTTGTCGATTACCTGCGCCTGCTGGCGGAGGTATTCATCCTCGCTTTCATATTCTACAGGATTTATATCGCGCTTGCCGAAAGCAAGGCCAAGCAGATGGTGTTCATTCTGTTCTACATCCTGCTGAGCTATGCGATTTTCAAGATGCTTGGTCTGGATGTGCTGACATATCTCATCGAGAAATGCTTCCTTCCATTCCTTCTTCTTCTTTTCGTGTTCTACCATCCTGAGCTGAGGAGGGCGTTCTCTTCCTCTTTCATCCGCAACGGGCGTTTTTTCAGGATAGGATCCCAGACTACGGGCGAACAGATAGACAGCATATTGAATGCCTGCAATATCCTTGTCGAGAAAAAGAGGGGCGCTTTGATAGTTTTCCCCCGCCATATCGATATAAAGAGCGTTCTCGATTCCGGAACCAAGCTCAATGCGGATCTTTCCTCCACATTGATATTGACGATATTCGATCATGATACGCCCCTTCATGACGGCGCTTGCGTGATCCAGGGCGGAAGGATCACATACGCAGCCTGTTATCTTCCGCTCAGCGAGCAGACCGGAATAAAGGCAAGCTTCGGCACACGTCATAGGGCGGCGCTGGGCCTAGCCGAGGAATCCGATGCGATAGTGCTGGTGGTTTCCGAGGAAACCGGGGCCATAAGCCTGGCATATAATGCAAACATTTATTACAACCTTTCGAATGAGACGATAAAGAAGGTCCTCTTGGCGCTGTTCACATATCGTGACGTGCTGCCTCAGGAAGTTAAGGAGCAGAGTGCAAATGAAGCAGAATCATAAGTTCCTGTCGAATTGGGGTGTCAAGGTATTATCTTTCCTTATTGCGCTGCTCGTGGTCCTTGTTGTGCAGTTTTACAACGTAACCAGCAGGGTGGTGACGATCCCATTGAAAGTCATTCTTCCTTTGGAGTATGAGGCGGAAAGCCTTGTTCCGGAGACTGTGGATATCGTGATTTCCGGCGATGAGAGCATAATCTATCTGGTGGAGCCGGCGCAGATCATGGCTTATGCCGATTTTTCGCAGGTCTCCTCCGTCGGCATCTCACGGGCTCCTGTTGTGCTTGAGTACAAGGAAGACATTTACAAGAAGAACAGTATTTCAGTAAAGGCCCAGCCCTCTAGCGTGAGGATACTGTTTGCCCAAGAGGAAGCGCAATGATAGCCGGCATCGGTGTCGATATAATCGAAAACAGCCGTTTTTGTAATAAATCCCCAGGCTTTCTAAAAAAGATTTTTACAGAAAATGAAATCAAGGAAGGGCTCTCGAGAGAAGCTAAGGAGGAATATTTTGCCTCCCGTTTTGCTTCTAAGGAGGCTTTTGTCAAAGCTATGGGCACTGGATTCGGAACTATTCAGCCGAAGGATATCGAGGTGTTTGAGAATGCCGATGGATTGCCGGCCATTGTCATCAACAAGGAGCCCTGGGTGAAAAAAAGGATCCATTTGTCCCTTTCTCATGAGAAGGGGTATTCCGTTGCCATGGTGGTGCTTGAAGATGTCTAGAGCAGATTGGAACAGACCTGAAAGCTTTTTTCCTCCGGCGGAGGGTGAAAGAAGGATCAAGCTTGTATTGAGCTACGACGGATCCTTCTATCATGGATGGCAAAGCCAGGAGGACGGCCTTTCTGTGCAGGAACGTCTGGAGAACGAATTGAAAGATGTGGTGAACCATAAGGTGCATATTTTCGGTTCAGGCAGGACCGATGCGGGGGTGCATGCCCTGATGCAGGTTGCCCATTTCGACACCTCAAGCAGGATCGATCCGGAGAAATACAGGATCATACTCAACACCAGGCTCGAAAAACATATCCGGATCCTTTCCTCCTCCGATGCAGGGCCTTTGTTTCATGCAAGGTTTTCGACCCAGTCGCGGGAATACTGGTACCTTGTGAAGGACGAGCTGCATTTTCTGCCGTTTGATTCCGGACATGTCACGCAGGTTAAGACGCTTCCTGATTTGGCGCTGCTCAACGGATATGCCGCCCATATTTTCGGAACGCATGATTTCACCACATTCTGCTCTGCCCGTGACAAGAGCCTGTCCAGATTCCGCGACATCTACCTTTCAGCTTGGGACAGCCTCGAGGATGCCTATGGCAATCCGCTTATCCGCTATCGGGTTGCAGGAAATGCGTTTTTATACCATCAGGTAAGAAGCATGGTGGGCACGATGCTCGAATTTTCCGCCAAGCAGGTGCCCTCTGAAACCTTTGGAGAGGTCTTATCCTCCAAAGACAGGCATCTTGCAGGCAAGACCGCTCCTCCAGATGGGCTCTATCTTGCCGATATAAGCTATGATAGAATGAAGTACGATTGGTTTGAGAAGCATAATGGATAAGAATAGAGAGGACATATCATATTTTTTAGGCATCCTTGATGAGGCGGAGGCTGCGCTGAGCGGAGATAACCTTTTTGAGAAAAATGAGAGGCTGGAGTATCTTGCAATCGAAAAGGATGAGCAAAAGGGTTTTGCTGAAGAAGAGTGCCGCAGATGCCCGCTATGGAAGAACAGGGCGGGACATGGCTTCTATTTCAATCCAGGCTCGGCGGAGGTCCTTTTCATCATAGCCAAGCCGGAGAATCCGGATTCTCCGCTAAATAGCGATGCCATGAATATGTATGAGCGCCAGATGTCCGCCTTGGGCATCGAAAGGTCCAGACGTGCTCTTTTGTCCATCTTGAAATGTCCTTCCGATTCCTTTGATGCAGAATATGCGGATGCCTGCAAGGATCATCTGAAAGCGGAGATCTCTTCTTATCATCCCAAATTGCTGGTTCTGTTCGGTGTGGATTGTGCCAGATATATGCTACGTAAAAAGGATGCATTCGATTTGCTCAGGGCGAGTGTGCGCTGCTTTTCGATAAATGGCATCAAGACTTTCGCCACATATTCCCAAAGGGAGTGCATTGAAAACGGCATGCTGAAAAAAAAGGTTTGGGAAGATCTCAAGGTCATAGGATCGGCATTGGAATGAGATATGCGCTCGTTTCTTTGAATGTTCCGATAAGGACCAGCACCTTTACATACAGTTATGACGAGTTTGCAGATCCGGATATATTGTTCCGACGTGTGGTTGTGCCTTTCGGAGCAAGGACTATGACCGGTTTTGTGCTTGAGACTTCTGATGTGCGCCCCGAAGGCGATTTTGAGATCAAGGCTATCAAGAAGGTAGTGGATAAGGAGATGGTGATAACCGGCGAGCTGGTCGAGCTTGGCAGGAGCATGGCCCATCTTTATAAGGCTTCCTTAGGGCAGTGCCTGTCTTTGATGGTGCCGAACGCACGCAGAGAAGTGGAAAACAGCCCATTTTACGAGCAAAGCCCCTTTTGCTCGATAGAAACGCTTACAGAGGATCAGGAACGTGTGATAAAGGATTTCTGGTCTTCCTATGAGAAGGGAAAGAGGATCTTCTACCTTCATGGAGTGACTGGAAGCGGGAAAAGCGAGGTTTATCTCAGGATCGCTGAAAAGGTGATTTCTTCCGGAGCCCAGGTGCTCTACCTCGTGCCGGAGATAACCCTCACAGAGCAGATGTCTTCGGAGGTTTATCTCAGGTTTTCAAAAAGGGTTTCAATCCTGCATTCCTCTTTGACTCCTTCGCAGCGCCTTAAATCTGCGGCCATGATAAGAAAGGGGGAGGTCGATCTCGTTATCGGGGCGCGCAGCGCATGCTTTGCACCTTTTAAGAATCTCGGGCTGATAATACTGGATGAGGAGCATGAGAATTCTTATAAATCCAGCTCCACGCCGCGTTATCATGCCAGGCAGGTGGCGCAGATGAGGAGCAGGATTTCCTCCTGTCCGCTGATAATGGGCTCTGCCACTCCTTCGTTTGAGGCGTTCGAGATGATGAGGGAAGGAAGGATAGAGACGCTCAGGATGGGCAGCAGGATCGGGGAGGGGGCATTCCCTTCAGTAAGGATCGTTAGCCTTCTTGGCCAGAGCGGAAACATCTCTCCGATCCTTGCAGGTCAGATGACCGAGGAACTGGAAAAAGGAAACGGTGTCATCCTGTTTTTGAACAGGAGGGGATATGCCCATGGGATCATGTGTAACAGCTGCGGAGAGGCTGTGAAATGTCCCAATTGCTCGATTTCCCTCACTTACCACAAATCAAAACGCCGGCTTGTATGCCATACCTGCGGGTATTCGGAAAAGCTTCCCGATGCCTGTCCGTCCTGCCACAGCCATGATCTTATCGTCTGCGGCGGCGGGACGGAGATGATAGAGGAGGAGCTCAATGCGCTCTTCCCATTTAAGAAGATAGTCCGCCTTGACAGCGACAGCGCGGAGGGCGATAAGAATTTCATCCGCAAAACGCTCAATGATTTCAAAAACGGCGAAATAGATATTCTTATCGGGACCCAGATGATTGCAAAGGGGCTGAATTTTCCAAAGGCTACCCTTGTCGGGGTGGTGAACGCTGATGCAACCATCTTCCTGCCGGATTTCCGGGCAGATGAAAGGACATTCCAGCTTCTTGAGCAGGTTGCGGGCCGGGTGGGGCGGTACAGGGCGGATGGAAAGGTGGTGATCCAGACCAGCCAGGTCGCAAATCCTGCCATAAGGGCTGTAGAAAGCGGAAGGGTCGAGGATTTCTATTACTTTGAGCTCTCGGAAAGAAGGAAGGTCGGTTTTCCGCCTTATTCCAGGCTTGTGAATTTCACAATACGCTCAAAGAACGAAGAAAAGGCCTCGTCTGCAATCGATGGGCTTTATTCAAGCATATCCGCTGTAATCGGGAAAAAAGACGGCATAGAGGTTTTTCCTCCTTCATCCTGCCTGATTGAAAGAAAGAACACCTATTACCGCTATCATGTGCTTGTCAGAAGCAGCGAGAAGTCATTTTCCCTGCTTTTGAATCTTTTGGATACCTTTTTATCTTCCTACAAAGCCCCGTCATCCACTTATCTGGAAATCGATACAGATCCCATAGATATGATGTGAATGGTTTATAAATATCCGCTTGTTGTGCTATATTTTAAGCATGTTGGATATTTTTACGTTAGGCGATGAGGTCCTAAGGGCCGAAAATAAAAAAGTGACCGTTTTCGACGATGCGCTCAAAATGCTTGTCGATGCGATGTTTGATACCTTGGTGGAAGCCGATGGAGTCGGGCTTGCAGCTCCTCAGGTAGGGGTCAGCGAAAGATTTTTCATCGTCGATCTCCGTCGTGGTGAAGACAGCAGATATGTTTTCATCAATCCGGAAATATTGGAAACGAGCATAGAGGAATGCCCGTACGAGGAGGGATGCCTTTCCATCCCCGGATTGTATCATGAGGTCATACGTCCTCAGAGGGTCAAAGTGCAGGCTCAGGATCTTTCGGGCAAGCATTTCACCATCGAGGCCGACGGCATGCTCGCCAGGGTCATCCAGCATGAGAATGATCATCTTAACGGCATCCTTTTTGTAGACCATCTTGATGATAAGGAAAGAGAGAGGATGGAGAAGCTTTTTTATAAAAGGCAGAAAAAGGGCAGGAAATTAAGATGAGGATTCTTTTTGCCGCAACAGGGGAGATCGCTGTCCCGACTCTCGAGGCGCTTTATCGGAAAAATCTCATTTCCGCAGTCCTTTGCTCTCCTGACGAGCCTGGAAAACGGGGCAGTGCGCTCATTGCTCCTCCTGTCAAGGTCAAGGCATTGGAGCTTGGGCTTCCGGTGCTGCAGCCTGAACACCTCGGATCCGAGGCAAGAAGGCTCTTAGCGGAATATGATTCGGATACCCTGGTGTCTTTCTGTTATGGAAAGATTTTCGGACCGAAATTCCTTGCTCTTTTTAAGGATGCGTTCAACATCCATCCGTCGCTTCTTCCCAAATACCGTGGATGCGCGCCGATTTATGAGACCATACGCAATATGGATCGTGTTTGCGGGATAAGCATACAGAAGATTGCTCTCGAGGTCGATTCGGGGGATATTATCAATTCCTTTGGCTTTCCTCTCGATGGAAAAGAGAGCCAGGACACGCTTTCTGAAAGGGTTGCCTCTTTTGCCTCCGATCTTGCGGTTAGCACGTTCTGTGATATTTCAAACTATCCGCCGCGGCCGCAGGAAGGGGAAGCAAGTTTTTCCTCTTTTATAAAAAAAGAAGACGGGATACTGGATTTCCATAAGCCCGCACGCATCCTCCATGCCCAGATCCGCGCCTGCTATCCTTGGCCGAAGGCCCGCACCGTATTCCAAGGCAAGAGTCTTTTCATAACAGGTGTCTACGGTTCGGTTTTCGATAATTTCGAGCCCTCTGCAGAAGAGCCGGGGACGGTTGTCGGATATGAGAAGGGAAAAGGGCTGAAGATTGCGGCTTCTGATTGTTATCTTTATGCATCAAGGCTGCAGGCGGAGGCTAAGAAAGAAATGGATGCCGGTGCGTTCGTAAACGGAAACAGAGCTGTATTGTCTGCAAAGCTTGGAGAATGATTCGATGAAAAAAACACTGTCCTTGTTTCTGCTGTCCGTCTTTTTTGTATTCTCTGTTTTTGCAAAAGAGCCTACGTTCGCTTTGGTCCTCTCCGGAGGAGGAGCCCGCGGAGTAGCTCATATAGCAGTTTTGGAGGAGCTTGAGAAGAGGGGGATCTATCCTGATTATATAGTCGGCACAAGCATGGGGGCTCTGATCGGAGCTTTTTACAGCGCGGGATATGATACGAAGCAATTGAGGGATCTTATTACCCGCGGATCGATGATGGATCTCTTTATAAATGTATATACCCAGTCGGACGATGATGAGATTTATGGCGGGGAAGGAGATTATGTCTCCAATATGCTATCCATTGATTTCTCCTCGTTTGGCATCGGCGCATCGAACGGAATAATAGACGACGAGTATATTGCAGATTTTCTCAGAACCAATTTAAGCAGAGTGCTCTCCATAAGGGATTTTGACCAGTTGTCCATACCATATAGGTGCGTCGGGACCAATCTGCTTACAGGCGAGGAGATAATCTTTTCCCAAGGCTCCCTTTACGAGGCGATAAGAGCATCGATGGCCATGCCGATAATATTCACTCCTGTGGTGCTGGATGATGGCAGGTATGTAATCGACGGTGGAGTTGTGAACAATCTTCCAGTTGATGTGGCCAGAGATTTGGGTGCCGATATTGTGCTTGCCGTCGATGTGAACAACTCTTTGGATAATGCGTCGCATCTGGATGTGGATGTTCTGGATACCCTTACAGGGGTAGCGAACCAATATCTCAATCTGACGACGAATATCAACTCGGCAAGGCAATATGCCGGTGCAGATTATGTGATCCCGATGGACACCTATGATTTCAATACGATGGATTTCTCCAATCTTGAGGAAATCATAGAGCTTGGACGCACATATGTTGATAAGAATCAGGATATCTTTGACAGCCTTGAAACGGATTTGGAGGAAAGGGATTTTGAGAAACCCCTGAATTATTTTGACAGGCCGGAATACATGATCATAAAGATCCTTTATCCAGGGCTGGAAAAATACAACGTGTATTTCGAATACTTTGAAGGAAAGGCAGCAACGTTGGATTTGATGAAGGAGTTTGAAAGGACTTTAAGGTATCTTAAATTCCATGAAAGGCTCAAATCCATAACTTATCAGATGTTCCCCTCTGGAATAATGTATGTGGAGTCTGAGAACTATAAGCAGCTTTCCTCCTCTCTTTCCTTGGGCATGGATCTGACGATGGGAGGCAGATACCACAATACTGGAGAAAGGAGGTTCAGCTTCTATTTCATGCCTCATCTGGATATTTTTGCGGATATCAATTTCCCCGGCAAGGAAGGGATATTCAGAATCGGCTTGGATGTCGATGAGATGATGGCGCTGATTGCCGGATATTATTATCCGTTTGAGAATTTCTACAGCCTGTATGCGGAGACAGAGATAGGGATAGGCTCTCTTTCGATGTTGAGCATAAGGGAGAGGAACGACAGGTTTGAGACAAAGGATTTCGGACTGAGGATGCGCGGCGGAATAGCTTGCTCATGGAAGAATCTTCTCCGTCTGGATTTTCTTGCGGCCTTTGATCTGACATCCCTTGGCTCGATAAGGTCTGCTGATGGTGTGGAGGTGGTAGGAATAACTCCTGTGCTTTCCCCAAAGGCTGTATTCACTTTAAATTATGCGGGCCTTTCCGATTCCTTCCCGTTCGATCCAGGTATCAATCTTTTCTCGAATATGACAGTGTATCTGATGTCTCCTCTGATGTACGGCCTCTCGATCAAGGGTGAATCGGTCATTTATTCCCCAATCCGCAGCTCGAGATTCTTCATCAATTTTGAAGCATCCTCCCTCCGTGGCCCCGGAAGGCTTGCCTCGAGCTATAGGACCACAATTTCCGGCTTGCTCACCAGGGATTATCTTATGGCGGAAGCCGGAGGCAGGGTCATATTCACGGATGACATATACATGGATGTAGGATTGTACTGCGAGGGCTTCGATAACGGCAAGGTCCACCTTGGAGACAATGATACTCTTTGGAACAACAGGGATATCACAGGCTCGCGTCTTGCTCCGTTTGCAACGATAAATGATTTCACTGCGGGATTCTGTATCGGATTTGGATATAGGACCGGGCTCGGCACTGTTGGATTCAAGCTGTATGCCGATTATGAGGGTACGGCTTCATTGGGCTTTTACTTCACATGAGATGGACTTCATACTCTTCATACCTTAAAACCCGTTTTGGCATGAATGTCTTCAGAATCGGTGTGGATGCGGGCTTTTCCTGCCCTAACAGGGATGCTTCAAGAAGCGGGGGATGCACGTTCTGCGATGGTACCGGCGCAGTAGCTGCCTATCAGAGGAAAGGGGAAGGAGGGTTTCATCATGACAGCCCCTATAACGAGGCTGTAGCCTCTTTGATCCCTTCCTATGGAGTTGACATGAAAGGCCAGATAGAACGCGGGATGGAATTTCTTAGCCGGCGTTATGGGGCCGAGGGATTCTCGCTCTATCTGCAGTCGTTTACCAATACTTATGCCCCTGTGGAAGAATTGAGAAGGATTTACGATGAAGCCCTGAGTTACGGGGAATTCAAGGAATTCATCATCTCGACCCGTCCCGATTGCCTCGATGATGATGTTATCGACCTGATCGCAGAATATAAGGAAAGGAATTACGATGTCTGGGTGGAGCTCGGATTGCAGAGCGCCTCAGATAGGACGCTTGAGCGTATTAACCGCGGACATGATGTTGCCTGCTATGTGGATGCCTTCAAGCGGCTGAAGGAAAGGCAGATCCTGGTATCTACTCATGTCATAATAGGGCTGCCGGGAGAGGATATTGATGATTTTTGCAATACTGCAGACCTTCTTGCCCGTCTTAAGACAGATGCTGTCAAGATGCATAACCTGCACATCGCAGGGGGGACGGCGATGGCGGATGAATATGCAGAAGGCAAAATAAGATTGCTTTCGGCAGAAGAATATGTTCAGTCTGCAGCGCTCTTTTTGGCGCATTTGAGGCCTGGTACGATAATTCAGCGCCTGATATCTGAAACGCCTGCCCATAGGCTTATCGCCCCGAGGGATTTTCCTGACAAATCCAGACTGATAAGCATGCTTGAGAAGAAGATGGAGGAGGAAGGGCTTTATGAAGGATGCCTTTATCATGGAGATTGAGAACAAGGTTTTTGAAAAGGCTTTGCTTGCTTTGAGATTTCTTCCTGAGGATGTGGAGAGATGCATCCTCAATGCCTATAGAGATGAGGATTCTCCTTATGCTTCAGCCGTGCTTGAGGCGATAAGAAAGAACATAGGGCTTTCTAAAGAATCTCCGATACCTCTTTGCCAGGATACCGGCATGTTCTGGGTGCTCATAAGCATAGGAAGGGAATTCGGGTCTGTTGACCTTTTTCTTATCGAGCAAGCTGTTGAATCTGCTTTGAAGGCTGCTTCAGATAAGGCATATTATCGCAAAAGCGTCGTATCTGAACCCATATTCGATCGTAACAATACCTCGACGAACCTGCCTGCAGTCATAAATTATGAGATGGTTGATGGGCAGGATATTTCCATAAAGGTGCTTTTAAAGGGATTCGGCAGCGAAAACTGCACATTCTTGGCTATGCTGCGCCCTACCGATGGAAAGGATGGAGTATTAGCAGCAGTATGCGATATCGTTTCAAGGGCCGGAGGAAAACCATGTCCTCCGATGTTCCTCGGCATCGGGGTGGGAGGAACAGCGGATCGTGCCGCATTTTTGAGCAAGAAGGCGTTTTTCTCTTCAAGCGAAAGCAAGGACCATCGTTATGTCGAGCTTGAGAAGGAGATATTGGAAAAGACGAACAGCCTTGGAATCGGAGCTGGAGGCCTTGGCGGAAAGTTTTCCGTTTTGGGTGTGAAGATGCTCTTTGAAGCCACCCATATAGCGGGAATGCCGTTATGCGTATCCATCTCATGCTGGGCGGACCGTCAGTTCGAGGTGGTCATCAAGGGGGAAAAGAGATGAAGAGGATTCTTTCTTTGCCTTATCATGGCAGAGATCTGGAAGATCTCAGGGCAGGGGATGAGGTGGTTATTTTCGGAACCCTTTATGTCGGCAGGGACCAGGTTCATAAAAGGCTTAAGGCCTTGATCGACAGCAAAGGCAAGCTTCCATTCCTGTTTGAAGGCAACGGAATATATTATATGGGGCCGTCGCCTGCACCAGAGGGATATGTTATCGGTGCAGCCGGGCCGACCACCAGCCAGAGGATGGATCCCTTTTCTCCGCTTCTTATTGCAAATGGATTGAAGCTGATGGTAGGCAAGGGGCCGCGCAGCAATGAGGTCAAAGCAGCGATCAAAAGCTATAAGGGAGCTTATCTGCAGGCTTTTGGAGGTTGCGGCGCCCTCTATTCGAATGCTATAAAGAAAGTGGAGATGGTTGCTTTTCCTGAGCTGGGGCCGGAAGCGCTTTTGCGTTTGGAAATAGAAGATTTCCCTGCAATCTGCGCAATAGACAGCAGAGGGGATGCGATAATTTAATTTTACGGGGAGCGGATTTGAAAAATCCTGATTTGGAAGAGAAGATCAAAAGACTTATTTCTTCTGGCGATTGGCAGGGGGTGATGAGGATCCTTTCCAGCCTTGATTTGGAAAAGGCTGGGGGAATCTTAGACGATATAGAGGTCTTTTTCCCATTTTCCGGCTTCAAGAACACCCATATGCAGGATTCCTCCATCCTGCTGTCTTCTTTCAAATATGCAGAGGATGAGGAAAGCATTGTATCTGAGCATTTGGAAAAAATGTTCGGAAATTTCGAAACCATATCCCTTGATGGCTTGAAGTGCGCATTCATACGGGCCTTTAATCCTTCATATTCCATACTTGTCAGCATGGGTATCGGTTCAAAGCCCTCCTTGTCCAACAGAAAGGAGGAAAAGGGTTATGAGAGGACGGAGATAATACTTTATCTTCCCTCTGGCTCTAATGCGGAGCATTCCTTGTGGATCCGCAGCCTTTTTTCTTCCCTGTGCCGTCTCTCCCATGATGGAAAAGGCTTTCTTGCTCCGTTTTTCATGTATGACAACAGCTCTCAGTATGCTCTTGATTCCTTATTCTCCGGCTGCCTGCTGATCCCGCCTCTTACTGGCTCTTCCTCCTTGGTCCTTCCAAACGGGGATGCTGTATCCTTTCTTGTCGCAATTCCGCTGTATGATGATGAGATGGACTATAAGGATTCCTTCGGCCTGGGGCGTCTTATGGAAAGGATGCTCCCCGATGCCATGATTGCTGATACCCACAGACAGAGCTATGCAGAGCCTTTTGAAGCGCCAGGCCCCATGTATGGCTGCATTGCCGATTTCGGGTGGATGGCTGAGAAATTCAGGAAGGCGGGAGTTAAGGCTGGGGACAAGTACGCATATGCAACCGAGCTCGTCTATTTCATGATATGGGCTATCAGGAGATATCTGATCTCATCGGAGTTTTTGAATGACAATGGCGATCTTATACGTCTTGTGGCTTTCCCGAATTTTGCAGATATCCGCAGAACATTTTGGAAAGCTTACGACGGCATACTGTTTTCAGGCTTCTTTTCGCGTGAAGGGCAGCTGTTTGCTCGGTATTGCTTTTCTCCTGACAGTTATGGCCAGGGCTGCCATTATCCCAGCATTTTCCTGCATATAGCCCGCTTGAATATGGAGCAAACATGCCCTGAAATGTCAGGCAGGATTGACCCTCGTTTCATTTTTCCATACACAGAGGATACTTTCAAGCTTGTCTCAAACGCCCTTGATGCGGTCTATGGCATATGGAAAAAGGAGCAGCGCAGCGGAATAACGATGGGCGATGGCATAATGCCTTCTTCTGCAGTCGGCCTTAAAGGCCCCACCGGGTGTCTTGTTTCCCCGTCCGTCTTCAACAGCCCTGAAAAAGGGGGCATATTTGTCCGTCTTGAGAGCCTCGATCCGTCATGGGATTCGGGATGGAGGGTATACTCTTCTGACTCGGAGAAGGATACCGGGCTTGATGATATGCTTCTTATGGATCTGAGGGTTTTCGAGAACCTTGCTCCGGATATGCGCCCGATATTGTCAGAGGCAGGAAAGGGTGCCACATATGTCTTGCATAATAAATGATTTTTCTTTTTGAGGTGGACGCCTTTTTAACCCTGTGATAGATTTTTCTTTAGGATGAGATAAATGAAACATGCTGTCTTGATGATGATTGCGCTCCTTTTGCTGTTTTCGTGCTCAAAGCCCAAGGTGGAGGATATTTCTGTCCTCGGCAGCCTGGATCCATCTGCTGTGGATAATTCAGGAAAGGATTCTTCAGAAGAGCTTATGGACCTGGGAGAGCCCCAGAGCCTGGTTGACCGTTTTTCTTATGCATATGGAAACCTTTTTGCCTCGTCCCTTGATTCCTTAGATCAGGAGATCTCTGTTGATTATTTCGTACGCGGTGTGCTTGATTATTATGGTACGCCGTATTTTTCCGATGAGCAGATGCAGGATATATTCGCCGAATACCAGAGCATGATGATCCAGAAAAACCAGGAACGCTATGAGGAGCAGAAGAAAAAGAATCTAGAGGATGCTCAGGCCTTCTTAGCCGTTAATGGAAAGAGAAGCAATGTGATCACGACCCCGTCGGGCCTGCAGTATGAAAGGATCAGGAAAGTTGCCGATAAGAGCGTGGTGCCTCAAGAGGATGATACTGTTGAGATCGATTACACCATAACCCTTTTGAATGGGACGGTGGCTGATTCGTCCTATAACAGGGGACAAAGGGCAGTGGTGAAGGTATCGCAGATGATCGACGGTGTGAAGGAGGGGCTCATGCTCATGAGCCCTGGAGAAAAGTACAGGTTCTGGATACATCCTGAAAAGGGGTATGGCGAGAATGGCGTTTCCGTCATAGGTCCCAATGAGCTTCTGATTTTCGAAGTGGAGCTATACGATATCGTTGAGCAGTGAATAAAGCTGGCTGTATGATGAGACGCTGTAGTCTGCAAGCTGGGATTTTTCGCCGTCGAAGTTTATGTAAATGCTTCTGATGCCTGAGTTCCTGGCTCCCTGGATATCGCTTTTCTCGCTGTCTCCGATGACAACACAGTTATCTGCTTCTATCCCCGCTTCTGATAGAACCCTGTCGAAAAATGCTTTCTGAGGTTTCTGTACTCCCATCTCTCCAGAAATGAAGACCTTTTCGAAAAAACCTGTTGTGCCTGTTCCTCTGAACCTGGCCCATTGTATCTCGGAGATCCCGTTTGTTATTATGTAGTTTCTGAATATTCCCGCTCTTTTTGTTTTTTCAAGGAATTCCACAGCTCCGCCGATCATGATTCCATGGCTTCCCAGCTGCGATGAATAGTAATCGCCGGCTTCGTCCATGTCGGCATCTATCCCCAGCTCGCTGAAAAGGAGCCCGAAGCGCCCTCCGGGAATCTCCTCCTGTTTTATTAGGCCCTTCTCATAATCATCCCAAAGCCTGCGGTTTCCCGTGTGATAGATTCCGATGTTTTCTTCGGTGTAGGGGATGCGGTACCTGTCGAACACCATGGCCAGGGCGATTTTCTCCGTCGCTTTGAAATCATACAGCGTGCCGTCCGCATCGAATAACAGGTTTAACATACCCCAATGCTACAAAATATGTTATTTTTAATAAAGAGGTATATATGAAAAGATTGATTTCAAACCTGATGCTGTCCCTGCTTGTGCTCTTGCTGGGAAGCTTGATGATAATAAGGCCTGACAGGGTCATGACAGTGGTTTTTGCCATATTGGGTATTTTCATGCTTGCATCCGGTTTGAAAAACCTGTATTTGAGCATTGCCTATGCTTCTGCGATTTCCCGAAGATTGGGGATTGCAGCAATTGTGAAGAACGCCTTCAATACCATTTTTTCCGTATTGATAGTCTATTTCGCTTTCTCAAATCCTGCCGCCTTGATGAGCATCGCTGTCTATCTGATAGCCATCGATCTCCTGCTTACCGCTCTGCTTGACCTGCTTGACCATATGATTTTGCGCAGGCAGGGGTATGTCACTGTCGGAATAATGGAAATCGTTGTGCGGATCGCATTCTCCATATTCATGTTCTTCTTCCCGCAGCTGATAGGTTCCACGGTTTTCAGGATTGTAGCCATAGTTCTTGTGATTTACGGCGTATTTTCCGCAGTTGTGTCCGTGCTGGGGTTCTTTGCCAGGAAAAAACATTCTGCAAAAGAGGAAATTGAGGTGGAATGGGAGGAGAAACATTGACCACGATGGATGTTTTGTTATAGAGTTTCCACATGGAAAATAAAAATAACAGGATCCATCATCACTCACTTTTTTTCTGATATTCAGCCAGAACAGGTGGGTTTTGTCATAGCAAGAGGTCTTCCTTTCTGGGAAGGCCTTTTTTGTTATCATGGGAGGTGTTTATGTCTGACAGCGTGCTTCGTATCGCCGTTCAAAAGAGCGGAAGGCTCAGCGAAAAGAGTTTGGAACTCATAAAAAGCTGCGGTATCGACTTCTATGCAGATGGAAGGGTTTTGAGGCAGAGGGCCTCGAATTTCCCCCTTGAATTCCTTTTTGTCCGCGATGATGATATACCGACTTATGTCTATGACGGGGTGGCCGACATCGGTATAGTGGGTAAGAACGAATTTGATGAAAAAGGGCTTGAGCTGGATATCGTCAAGGATCTCGGCTTTTCAAAATGCAGGCTCTCCATTGCGGTCCCCCATGGCTTTAGATATGAAGGTCTCAAGAGCCTTGAAGGAAAGAGGATCGCAACAAGCTATCCAAATATCCTTACATCCATCTTGAAGCAGAATGGTGTTTGCGCAGAGCCTGTATTCGTTTCCGGATCCGTCGAAATAACCCCGCAGGTCGGGATTGCCGATGCCATCTGCGATATAGTTTCTACTGGAACCACGCTCAAGATGAACGGTCTTGAGGAGGTGGAGCAGATATATTTCTCTTCCGCTGTGATGATTTCCCGCAAGGGCTTTTCCACCTCGGATGATGAGAAGGCTGCAATCCTTTTCCGCCTTATGGAAAGGATTGATGCGGTCAATCTGGCCAAAAATAAGAAGTATATCCTTTTTAATCTCCCTGCAGACAGGCTTGATGAGAGCGCGGCTATAATCGGAGGGCTCAAAAGCCCGACTGTCACGCCTCTCATGGATAAGAATTGGCTGAGCGTGCAGGCTGTGGTTTCTGAGGACAGGTTCTGGTCTGTCTTCGAGGAGCTGAAGGGGATTGGAGCTGAAGGCATCCTCGTGCTCGACATAGAAAAGATGACGGAGTGAGACCAGTATGCTCGAATATTATTCCAATCCTGATAAAAGTCTTCTTCCAAAGCTCCTTTGCCGTCCGAGCAAAGGCAATGATGATGTGATGAAAAGCGTCGATGAGATACTTCTTGATGTAAAAAATCATGGAGACGAGGCTCTTTTCCGCCTTGCTGAGAAATTTGATGGATCTCGCTTAGATTCGCTTTTCGCAAGCCCTGAAGAATTTGATGAGGCTGAAAAGCTTGTTTCCCCAGAGCTCAAGAAAGCTTTGAATGAGGCATCATGCAACATAAGGAAGTTCCATGAGGCCCAGATTCCGCACTCTGAGCATATGGAGACGCAAAAGGGTGTTTGGTGCAGCCGCCGCATCGTTCCGATAAGCAGGGTGGGGCTTTATGTCCCCTCAGGCACAGCTCCTCTTTTTTCGACGGTGCTCATGCTTGCTATCCCCGCCTCTGTCGCAGGCTGCAGGGATATTGTGCTTGCCACTCCTGCAAAGGAGGGGAAGGTGAACCCCTGCATACTTTATGCAGCCAAGCTTTCGGGCGTGCACCGCGTCATGAAGGTCGGAGGAGCGCAGGCGATTGCGGCATTCGCGTATGGCACTGAAAGCCTCAGCGCCCGCGATAAGATATTCGGTCCGGGAAACAGGTTCGTCTCCTTTGCAAAGCTGAGAGTCTCATCCTTTGTCGCAATTGATATGCTGGCCGGCCCAAGCGAGGTGATGGTGGTTGCCGATAAGAGTTCGGATCCTGTATTCGTGGCCTCGGATCTTTTAAGCCAGGCCGAGCACGGCAACGACAGCCAGGTCGTTCTGCTTATAAGAGAGGATGAGAGAGAGGCAAAGAAGGTTTATGATGATGTGAAGGACGCTATCTGCGCGCTGTTAAAAGAGCTGCCCCGCGCTTCTTTCATGCAAAAGACGTTGGAAAACTCGGTTGCAATTTCCTTTTCCTCATCAAAGGACATCTTGGATGCTGTGAATCTTTATGCTCCTGAGCATCTGATAATAAATACTTTGGATTGCGACGAGCTAGCAGAGGGTGTTGAGAATGCCGGCTCTGTGTTCCTTGGCCCGTATTCTCCTGAAAGCGCCGGCGATTATGCCAGCGGCACCAATCATACTCTTCCGACTTCAGGGTGGGCAAGAAGCTCTTCCGGGGTGTCGACCGACTCGTTTATTAAGAAGATAACCGTTCAGAAACTTACTAAGGAGGGGGCGATGGGGCTTTCTGAAACTGTGATGGAAATGGCTGCCTCTGAAAGCCTTTATGCCCACAGGAAGGCCATGGAGGTGAGGACATGCAGATAAAAGAGCTTTTGAGACCGCATATAAACAGCCTTGTCCCATATTCTTCGGCAAGGGACGACTGCGCTATGGAGGGCGGCATCCATTTGGATGCGAACGAGAGCTGGTACGATTATTCTGCCCAGGGTAAGAACAGATATCCTGACCCGCATCACAGAAAGGCCAGATCAGCCATATCCTCCTGCCTTTTTCTTCCTTTTGAGCGCACTTTGCTCACAAACGGTTCGGACGAGGCGATAGATCTTCTTATAAGGGCGTTCTGCACGCCTGGCTCTGACTCTGTTCTGATAGAGTCTCCGACTTATGGCGAATATGGGATATTTGCCAAGATAAACGATGTGGCGGTATGCGATGTGCTTCTTGATGGAGAGCTTGATCTCGATGTAAAAGGCATAAAGGAGATGATAAGGCGGAAAAATCCCAAAATCGTCTTCATCTGTTCTCCCAACAACCCTACAGGAAAGAGCTATGATATTGCAAAAATCAAGGAGATTGCGGATTTTAATGAAGCCATCACCGTCGTTGACGAGGCCTATAGCGATTTCGATCCTGGTTTTTCTTCTTCAGCATCCCTCATCGATGAAAATCCCCGTGTAGTGGTGCTCAGGACCTTTTCCAAGTACTGGGGGCTTGCCGCAAGCCGGATAGGGCTTGTGGTAGCCGATGTCGAGGTGATAGCGGCGCTTAATAAGATCAAGGCCCCTTATAATGTCAGTCTTTCCGCGCAGGAGGATGTCCTGGAGGCCCTTGAGAAAAAAGATGAGAGGAAGCAGGTGCTGGAAGATATCCTTTCTGAACGCATCAGGCTTTCTGAACAGCTGGAAAAGCTTCCTTTTGTGAAGAAAGTCTATAAGAGCGATGCCAATTTCATCTTGATCAAGACAGATGATGCAAACGGAATCCAAAAGCTGCTTTTGGATAATGGGATAATAATCCGCAACCGCAGCCTTGAGCCGCTTCTTTCAGGATGCCTGAGGATAACAATCGGAAGCAGGGCTGAGAACGACAGGCTTTTGGAGGTGCTCTGCAATGCGTAAGAAGAAGGCTTTGTTTTTAGATAGGGATGGAATAATCGTCAATGAGGACCAGGTGGACAGCTATGAGAAGATCATATGGATACCCCATGTATTCCAGTCCTTGGCCCGCATAAGAAGGGAAAGCGATTTTGAGTTCGTGATGGTTTCCAACCAGGATGGTGTCGGCACCCCGTCCTTTCCTTATGAGGATTATGTAAAATGTCAGAACAGGATCATTTCGACATTGGAAGGCGAGGATGTGTATTTCGATGATATAAACATCGATTTTTCGCTGCCCGAGGATAATTGTCCGACCAGAAAACCCGGAATAAAGATGATCGAAGCCTATGCCGACGGATCTTATGACCTTGATGCTTCTTTCATGATCGGGGACCGTCTTACAGATATGCTACTTGCAAAAAACATCGGATGCAGGGGAATCTGGTTTGCCCCTGAGGATGCTTCTCTCCCAGAGGAATATGAAGGGACGGTTGCTCTTGTTTCTGATAACTGGATCCGCATTGCGGACTTTCTTCTCAACAGCGGCATCAAGACTCATCGCACCGCTTCATTGAGCCGTGATACTGCTGAAACGGGCATAAGCCTTTCTCTGGACCTCGATGGGACAGGAAAGGGCGAGATGGAGACCGGCATACCGTTTTTCGATCATATGCTGGCCCAGATAATAAAGCATTCCAGAATCGATGTGACAGCATTTTCCTTTTCGGGAGACCTTGAGGTGGACGAGCATCACAGCGTCGAGGATCTTGCAATTGTTTTCGGCTCTCTGATAAAGCAGGCGCTGGGAGATAAGCGTGGAATAGAGCGCTATGGGTATGAGGTATTGACGATGGATGACGTGGTTGCCACTGTGGCCCTCGATTTCTCTTCCCGTCCTGAGCTCATTTACCAGGTTCAATTCCAAAGGGAGTACATAGGAAGCTTCCCCACAGAGATGGTGGAGCATTTTTTCAGAAGCTTTTCATCTGCTTCGGGCTCGAATGTGTATATAAGCTGCACTTCAGGCAACGCACATCATATGGCGGAGGCGGTTTTCAAAGCCTTTGCCCGCGCTTTGAGAAACGCAGTCAAACGCATTCCTGGAGCCACTGAGCTTCCAAGCACAAAGGGGGCTCTCTGATGGTCGCTGTGATAAAGTATAATGCTGGAAACGTAAAAAGCGTTATGGCCTCCCTTTCCAGGCTTGGCGCAGATGCTGTTCTCACCGACGACAGAAAAACCATCCTTGAAGCAGATCATGTGGTTTTCCCAGGAGTCGGAGAAGCTTCTTCTGCCATGGCATATCTTAAAGAGAACGGTTTATCCGATACGATAAAGAGCATAAAAAAACCATTTCTGGGAATCTGCCTTGGCATGCAGCTGATGGCCCGCTTCAGCGAGGAGGGACCTTCGGAATGCCTTTCGATAGTCGAAGGGGATGTGAAAAGATTTCCTTCTGGCATTGGATATAAAATCCCTCATATGGGATGGAATACGATATCCTTTTCTCCATCATGCCCTCTTTTCAAAGGCATCGAGCAGAATGCATATGTGTATTTTGTCCACTCATATTATCTTGAAAAAGGTCCATGGAGCGCGGCTGATGCAGAATATGATGGGGTGCTTTTTTCTGCTGCCATCGAAAATGGCAATTTTCTCGGCACCCAGTTCCATCCTGAAAAGAGCGGGGATACCGGGGCTAGGATACTTAAGAACTTTCTGGAGTGGAAGCCATGATTATTGTGCCTGCGATGGATATCATAGACGGAAAATGCGTGCGGCTTGAAAAAGGCGATTATGAGAGGAAGAAGACATATTCGTCCGATCCTTTGTCCGTAGCAAAGGCCTTTGAGGCCGCAGGGCTTAAGAGGCTGCATCTTGTGGACCTTGATGGGGCTAAGGCAGGAAGCCCGAAGAATCTGACTGTATTGGAGAAGATTGCCTCCAGCACATCGTTGGAAATTGATTTCGGAGGAGGAGTCAAGAGCCTTGAAGTGCTTGAGAGCGTGCTTTCAGCTGGTGCCGCTTATGCAAACATCGGTTCGGTGGCGGTGAAGAATGAAGGGGAAGCAGAGAAAATGGCTGCAAAGCATCCGTCATCCCTGATACTTTCCGCGGATTCCAAAGATGGGGTCATAAAGGTTTCCGGATGGCTGGAGGATGGAGGGGTGGATGTTATCTCCTTTATCAATAAATGGTACCAGAAGGGAATAACAAAGGCGGTCTGTACGGATATTTTAACCGACGGGATGCTTTCAGGGCCCTCGCTTGGCCTCTATGAAAGGATATTGAAAGAGACTGATGTTTATCTCATATCTTCCGGAGGGGTATCCTCTATGAAGGACCTTCAAGACCTTTTCAGGCTGGGCGTTCCTTCTGCGATCGTTGGAAAGGCTTATTATGAAGGGCGCATAACTCTTGAGGAGATGAGGGAGGTGGAGCTTGCTTGCTAAAAGGATAATCCCCTGTCTGGATGTCAAGGACGGCAGGGTTGTGAAAGGGATAAACTTCGTCAGGCTGCGTGATGCCGGAGATCCTGTCGAGATGGGAATGAGCTACAGCCGCCTGGGTGCGGACGAGCTGGTCTTTTTAGATATTACTGCAACGGTTGAGAAAAGAAAGACTCTTTGCGCATTGGTAGAAAGGATTGCTGAAAAGATAGATATCCCGTTTACAGTCGGCGGAGGAGTGAGAGATTTGGATGATGCGAAAGCCCTGCTGGAAGCGGGAGCTGACAAGGTCGGCATAAACAGCGCTGCGGTGCGCCGTCCAGATCTGGTTTCAGAGATCGCCTCATCCTTCGGCTCCCAGGCTGTGGTGGTTGCAATCGATGCCCGTTCGGATTCTAATTCTCCAAGCGGCTTTTCCGTTTACGTGGATGGGGGGCGTACTCCTACAGGTGTGGATGCTCTCTGGTGGGCTAAGAAAACAAAAGAGCTCGGTGCAGGCGAAATTCTTTTGACAAGTATGGATAAGGATGGCACCAAAAGCGGTTTTGCTGTTGACTTAAATGCGATTATAAGTAGTAATATTGATATTCCGGTTATCGCTTCCGGCGGTGCAGGAAGTATGTCCGATTTCTACGATGCGTTCACCTTGGGAAAGGCAGATGCGGCCTTGGCGGCATCCGTTTTCCACTTTCATCAGATAGACATACTTGAGCTTAAGCGGTATCTTGGTAAAAAGGGGATTGCTGTCAGGATCTAGGGAGTGACATATGACGATTGATTTTTCCAAAGGTGATGGTCTTGTTCCTGCCGTGGTGCAGGATGCTGTGACAAGAAAAGTTCTCATGCTCGGTTATATGAATGAGGAGGCCTACAGGCTTACCCTCGACAGGAGGCTTGTGACCTTCTGGTCCCGCAGCCGCCAGAGGATATGGACCAAAGGGGAGACCAGCGGAAACTTTTTGCAGCTGAGGGAGATTCTTGCCGACTGTGATGGAGACACCCTCCTTGTAAAGGCGATTCCTTCCGGCCCGGTCTGCCATACCGGCAGCGATACCTGCTTCGGCGAGGAGAACCAGCCTTCTGAGATTTCTTCCTCCGAATTCCTCTTTTATCTTGAGAACGTCATCAAAGACAGGCGTGATAACCCAGTTGAGGGAAGCTATACCAACCACCTTTTCTCCAGAGGACTGAATAAGATCGCTCAGAAAGTGGGCGAGGAGGCGGTAGAGCTCGTAATCGAAAGCAAGGATAACGACAAGGATCTTTTCCTAGGCGAGGCTGCGGATCTGATGTACCATCTTTTGGTGCTCCTTGTTAAGAAGGAAGCTTCTCTTGAAGAGGTTGTAGATGTCCTCAAGGCAAGACATTCCAGATGACGGAGATATAGGTTTTCTCTCTCTTGAAGGGGAAAACCTTTCTTTTTCGGATTTTTCCTCCCGTACGCTTGAAAACTGTACTTTTTCTTCCGTTGATTTCTCTTCCTCCCTGTTTTCCGGATCGATCATAAGGGATACGGTTTTCGACGGATGCGATCTCTCTTCTGCTGATTTTGCAGAAGCCAATATAAGATGTGCCGAGTTCAAGAACTGCCGCCTCAAGGGCTCTTCCTTCATCTCTGCAAAGATAAGGGACTGCACATTTTCAGAATGCATATGCTTGTATGCTGTTTTCTCATCCTGCACATTTTGGCACACTGGTTTTAAAGGATGCAAAGCAGAGGATGCTGATTTCTCATCAGTGAAATCCGACGGCCTTTCGTTTTCTTCCTCATTTCTTTGCTCATCCTCTTTTTTCAAGACTCCCCTCAAAAGCATCCGCCTGAAGGATACCGATATATCGGGAATCAGGATTTCCGAGGATATGAAGGAAGCCGAGGGTGCCTCATTGAGCCTTGATAATGCGCTCAGCCTGCTTGCCCTAAAGGGCGTGAAGGTGGATTATAAGCTTTAAACCGATCAGATATCACATCAGTCCCTTTTCCTTGAAGCTCATGTAGCCTTTTTCGCTTATTATCAAATGATCCAGGACATGTATGCCAAGAATCTGTCCTGCATTGACAATCCTCTTTGTTATTGCCAGATCCTCATCGCTTGGATTAAGCTGTCCGGAACAGTGGTTATGTGCGATTACTATCGAGCTTGCCCTGCACCGGATGGCATCTGAAAATACTTCTCTGGGATGGACGACTGTCATATTTACAAGCCCGATTGTCACCATTTCTGCAAACACCACTTCATGGGCTCCGTTAAGGGCAATCACTATAAGGTGCTCCTGCTGCCTATCAGCATAATGCCTTATCTCGTTGTAGACATCCTCGGGGGTTTTGATCGAGCGGCTCTTTTTGCCTGCTTTTCTCCTTCCAAGCTCCAATGCGCTCAAAATCGCTTCTGCAGCATTGTCATCAAGGCCTTGGATCGCCTTCAGTCTTTCAAAGGTCGTTTCCATTCCTCCGTCCAGCACATCAAGAACTTCTTTTACAGCTTCCTTCCTTTTTACAGGATTTCCGATATACGGAAACAGAAGCCTGTCTACCAGGTCTCTGTCCCTCATGCTTTTTGCTCCATAATAGCTCCTTCTCACTATTTCGGTTGTAAAAGGCTCCTGATTCCTTTTTATGCTGCTTGATTCCGCCATATATCACCTCGATGGTATAATCGGATAACCTGATGATCCGTCCATAAGCATATTTTCAGCTCAGTAACCCCTCTGGTATTGAAAGAGGGAAAAAAAGTGAAATAAACTCATACTAGGTATTTGTTCATGAGTCTTACATTAGAATCTATGCTGGATCTTCCGAGCCTTTGGGATGCCCGTCTAGTTGCAGGCAGCTCCTCCCTGTCGCGGACCGTAACCTCTGTATCCGTATGCGATAGTTGAAAGAAAAAGGCTCTCTTCGTTTGCAGTGCTCAGAATAGGCGCTCCAGCAAGCGTCGGCATCCCGTCTATGGTGGACTGGGATGACGAGCTCAAAGCCTTCTGTGTCGCTAGTGCTGTCATAGGCGGGG
>CASGDQ010000024.1 GCA_949300325.1 uncultured Spirochaetales bacterium | reverse complement strand
TTCCTTCGCAAGTGTTAATGATTCCCCAGTATCTGCTTTTTAACAGTTTTCACTGGATCAATAGTTTCAAGCCGTTGATCATACCAGCTTTCACAGGATTGCCATTTTTCATTTTCTTGATTATTCAGTTTATTAGGGGGATACCTAAATCTATTGATGAATCTGCGCTTATGGATGGTTGTGGCCATATAAGGATTTTTGCATACATGGTTTTGCCTTTAAGCGTACCTTCAATAATCACATCTGCTGTTTTTGCCTTTTATTGGAAATGGGACGATTTCATGGGACCTCTTTTATATTTGCAAAGACCTAAGATGTATACAGTATCATTGGCTTTACGCTCATTCTCTGATCCCGCTGCCGGAACAGATTGGGGAGCAATGTTTGCGATGCTGATGCTTTCTCTTTTGCCCTGTTTTTTAATTTTTATATTTTTTCAGAAGTATTTGGTGGAAGGGATTGTGACAACAGGCATGAAGAACTGAAAATGGAGAAACCTTAATAATGAAAAGAATGATACTTGATGATGTATCTATTACAATTTGTGAAAACCGTAAAACAATGGGAATTCAAGCTGCTTTATATGTAGAGAAAATATATGATGAAATCATAAAGTGCAAAGATTCTGTAAATATGATATTTGCTGCAGCTCCTTCCCAAAATGAATTTCTTGAAGCAATGGTGTCCTGCACCCATATTGATTTTTCAAAGGTAACAGCTTTCCATATGGATGAATACATTGGCTTGAATAAAAATTCTGCGCAATCTTTTTGCTATTATTTGAATGCACATATTTTTTCAAAGGTGGGTTTTAAGGCCGTACATTATATTGAAGGCGATTCTCATGACATAGAGTATGAATGCAGGAGATATGGCTCTCTGTTTTCCCTGTATCCACCAGATATTTTATGTGCAGGCGTCGGAGAGAACGGACACATAGCCTTTAATGATCCTGCTGTTGCTGATTTCAACGATCCGAAAATCATGAAAATGGTGGAGCTTGATGATGTTTGCAGGTTGCAACAAGTCCATGACGGTTGCTTTCCTATTTTGGATTCTGTTCCCAAGAAGGCTTTGACTCTTACTATTCCAACGTTGATGAGAGCCAAACATAAGGTTTTCACCATTCCTTCTGCGCGTAAAGCAAAAGCTGTGCATGATATGTTTTTATGTAAGCAGAGTGAAGCTGTGCCCGCATCTGTAATCAGGAATCAGAGCGGATCTGCTGTGTTCTTGGATGAAGAAAGCTCAAGGCTTCTTCTTGATGAATTAGGAGAATCTGTCAATGGGAAGAATATTGATTAATAATGCAAAATTAGTGCTGGAAGACAATATTGCAGAAGGAGCCCTTCTGATAAATGGGGGCAAGATTGAAAAAATAATCAAAAATAAGATTGAAGGAAAAGAGTATCCAAACGCAAGGATTATCAATGCGGATGGGTATTATCTTTCTCCTGGTTTCATTGAGTCGCATGTACATGGTGGGGGGCTATGTGATTTTTCAGATGGGTCAGTTGAATCATTTGAGACTGCGATAAAAACACATCTGCTCCATGGCGCAACAACCATTTTCCCTACGCTGGTGGCAACTTCCCGGGAAGAGATTGAGAAAGCAATCATCTCATTTGATGCAGTTGCTGCAAAAATGGGCGACATCGTCAATCTTCCTGGACTCCATTTAGAGGGGCCTTATCTCAGCCCAGGCCAGAAAGGTGCTCTGCCTGAACAATTTCTTAGAGATCCCGATCCATCAGAATATAAAGCTTTGTGTTCAATGGCCGGCGGGGTAATCAAAAGATGGACCCTTGCGCCGGAACGAAAAGGAGCGTTTAAGTTTATTGATTATTTGGTTAGCAAGAATATTGTTCCAAGCATAGGTCATTCCAATGCGGAATATCATGATGTGGTTGAAGCATATAAAAATGGATGTAATCTGATAACCCATTTGTATTCAGCAATGTCTACAATAGTTAGAAGAGGCGGGTTTAGATTTTCTGGTATTGTGGAGAGCGCTTTTTGCATTGAAGGGATGAATTCAGAAATCATTGCAGATGGTGCGCATGTTCCCTTTGAGCTGCTTAACATGGTATGGCGGTTAATAGGGAAAAATCATGTGATATTGACGACTGATGCCAGCAGATGCGCAGGGTCTGATGTGAAAAGGGCTACTATAGGAAGCTTAAAGAACGGAACTCCTATAATTGTTGAGGATGGGGTAGCAAAGCTTTTGGACCGAAGCGCGTTTGGCGGCAGCATAGCTACTCCTGAAAGGTTGATCAAGGTCATGTGGAAAGATGCAGGGGTGCCGCTATGCGATGCTGTAAGGATGTATACATATACACCGGCAAAATTGTTTGGCATAGATGATGCAAAAGGATGCTTGAAAGAAGGGTTGGATGCCGATTTGGTATGTTTCAATGATTCAATTGAAATAAAAGGAGTATTCACAGGAGATTTTTCTTCTGGTCTGTTTCAATAAGAAAAGGAGAGATGAACATGAGCGGAAAATTGATGGATGAGTATTATGAGGAGGTTTTAAGAATAATCGGAGAAATACATGCAAGTGAAAAAAAGAGGATTCTTGAAGTTGCGGAAGTTATAGCTGAGCATGTGGCAAAAGATAAGCTTGTCTATGTATTTGGTCCAGGAGGGCATTCGAATCTGGCTGCTATGGAGGTGTTTTTTAGAGCAGGTGGTTTGATGCATGTTTCTGCAATCCTTGATCAGGAAACCATGCTGTCTTCAGGAGCCTTGAAATCTATGCAGATAGAACGTTTGCCAGGGTATGGGCGTATTATCATTGAAGATTATGGTATAGGAAAGGGGGATTTGCTGATAGTTGTTAATGCATATGGAATCAATGCTGCAACTATTGATGCTGCCTTAACAGCAAAAGAAAAGGGTGCGACTGTGATTGGAATCTGCTCGCATTCTCATGCCGCTGAAACCGCTTCTGACCATCCAGCTAGGCATCCATCAAAAAAGAATTTGCAAGACATTGTGGATTTCACTGTTGATTGTAAAATTAAAATCGGTGATGCCGTTATAGAAATTCCAGGGTTTGAACAAAAAGTTGGCGCTTTAAGCACGTTTGCGAATGCATATATAATGAATAGTATTTTTATTGAAGCTATAGGCTTGTTGGTTGAAAGAGGTATTAATCCTCCTGTGTGGAGAAGTGGAAATGCTCCAGGCGGAGATGAGTGGAACAATCAGTTTATTGCCCAATTCAAAGATAAGGTACGCTGCCTATAGTTTTTTTGATCAAGTGCTGCTTATGAAAATAGCAGAAACTGTTGAGAATCCATGGTTGCAATGACCGTGGATTTTTTTCAGTCTGTGCCTTCAAGACCAAATTGGGGAGCATCTCAGGGAAGAACCTCGAAATGCAATTTAAAATGCCGGTACTGCTCTTGCGGATATGGGTGCTTTCGTTTTTTGCAGTCTCAGTCTGTGTGGATGACATTGGTGTTGCGATTGCCGAAGGTGCTGTTTCTTGCTGCAGTTATGTAGAAATCATCTTTTGTGTTTGTATCTTGATAAGGCCAATATCTTGCAATCACCCTGGAAGCGGTCACCTCATCGCTGTTCACAGTCTCTCCTTCCCAAAGGCCGTCGGAAATCAGACGCTCTGCTGATACTCTGCTTTTTTCGTTTCCATATCCATCGCTTAAGCTTGCACTGCTGCTGTTGTACGGCAATGCGTCCATTATCAATCCGTCCCCGTTTATGTGGGAAAAGAGAATTACCACGCCGTTTGAACCGGAAAGCGTTTTCTCGCTTCCTGCATTGATGAAGAAAGTATTGTACATGCCGTTTTTTTCCGTTCTTTCTCCTCCGGGCATTTCCCTATCCCAGCTTATGACTATGATATCGTTTTTCTTCACTTTCAGATCGGGCAGATGAAAACGATGGTCCTCCATGCCGATTATTGCATCTGAGAGGCATAATCCCGCTGTATTGCCATCTTTTGTGATATGAAGTTCTATCCTGTCAGGGGAGGCTGCAGTTCCCTTTGTGCTCAGCTCCGTTATCAAGGCGTTTGCCTGATTCATGTTGATTCCAACAACAGGTATTGAGAATCGTGCAGTGTTTCCTTGATTATTCGCAACAGTAAATGACAGCCTCTTTTCAACACCTGCATCCAATTTTATTTGCAAATCAATGTTCTGGAGCCTTGAATACGTCTTGTCATGAACAAGCTTGCTATTGTCGAGGAGCACTTCCAGCAGCACTACCTGTTCATCAAAGCCGATGCTTACCAGCCGGTTGGAATATAATTTGAAATCGAGAAGCATCGGGCTTTTCCTGTCGGATGAAAAGAGATTATGCATCTCGTAGCTTTCTGCAGGGCAGGAGATGAAAAGAAATGCCGTTATCAGGATGAGATGTAATTTCTTCATGCTAAATTAATCCGTTTTTCCTGGTCTTTGTCCAAATCGGTGGCAGAAAAAAAACTTATGTGGTATTTTTGAGCCATGGCTACAAAACTTTGGCAGAAGAATTATACATTGGACCTTCTTATGGAGCGTTTTACCGTACGTAATGATTATGTTCTGGACATGGATCTCGTACTATCCGATCTTGTTGGATCTGCAGCTCATATGCGCGGGCTGGGCAAGATAGGCATCCTCTCAGATGAAGAGGTGCGCATCCTTGATGAAGGCCTTAGAAAGCTTGCTTTAAAAAGAAAGGAGGGAACTTTTTTAATCAAGCCCTCCGATGAGGATTGCCATACTGCAATCGAAGGTTATCTGACCGAGCTTTATGGCGATGTCGGAAAAAAGATCCATACCGGGCGCAGCCGAAACGATCAGGTACAGACGGCTATCAGGATTTTTCTCAGGCAGGCATTATTGAGGCTTTCCGGTTCCGTATGCTCTCTCATTTCTTCCATGATCGGATTTTCTGAGAAGAATGTTTCAGTTCCGATGCCTGGACGTACCCATATGCAGAAAGCGATGCCCAGCTCTGTCGCGCTCTGGATGATGTCCTATGCAGAGGAGCTCATGGATGAGGTGGCCATGGCCGAAGGATTGTACGATATCTTTGACCAGAGCCCGCTTGGATCCGCCGCCAGCTATGGGACCACGCTTCCGATAGATAGGGAGTATACGTCGGGCCTGATGGGCTTTTCAAAGGTGCAGAACAATGTTCTTTATGCTAATAACTGCCGTGGCAAATACGAGCTTTTCTTCCTTGATTGGTGTTCTTATATTGCCCTGACCCTTTCGAAGCTCAGCCAGGATCTGATGCTGTTCACTCTTCCAGAGTTTTCTTATTTCTCGCTTCCTGCCGAGCTATGCACGGGAAGCAGCATAATGCCCCAAAAGAAGAATCCGGACGGATTGGAGCTTGCCAGAAGCCGCGCATCGCTCATAACATCGCTTGCCGATAGGGTCAGGGGGATCATAAAGAGCCTTCCTAGCGGATATAACCGTGATTTCCAGGATACGAAGGAACCTTTGATAGAGGGCTTCAAGGCCGCAGAAGAACTTATATTGATTTTTATTAGGATGGTCGAAGGGCTTGAAGTCCATGCTGGTGCGCTCGAAAAGGCTTGTACTAGCGAACTGTATGCAACCGACCGTGTCATGGAGAAGGTGCTTGCAGGCGGCAATTTCAGGGATAGCTACAGGCAGATTGGATTGAATCTCGAATCAGTAGAGGCGGAGGATCCTGTTGCATCCCTTTCAAAAAGGACCAGCACAGGAACCGCAGGAAATCTCAGGATGGATATTGCTGAAAAGGCGTTGGAGGATTCATGCCGCAGGCTGGAAGAAAGGCATGATGGCTTGAAAAAGGTCTACATGTCGCTTTTGGGTGTGGACGAGGTCATACTCTGACCCCCTTTCTCTAAAAAGGGTGTTTGACCTTGTCTTTACTACCGATTTAGGTTAGCATTTTCATGTCTGCTGCAGAAGTTTTCATATTTCTGTCTGTTTAAAATGGGATGGGGGCTGAGAATGCATGTTCTTATAATCGGCGCGGGAAGAAGAGGTCTGGGACTAGCCAGGCATCTTATCGAAGAGGATAAGTCCATAACTTTTTTAGATAGTTCCGTTGAAAGATGCCAGGCTGCGCAATCCAAGCTGGATTGCATGGCTGTCTGCGGTTCCGCCACGAATATTGAGAAGCTTAAGGAAGCTGGCGTTGAAACTACTGATGCAGTTATTGCCGTTACCGATTCCGATGAGGTCAATATAGTCTCCTGCGGCCTGGTTGCTGCCAATTTTCCAAACATCGCCAAAACGATTGCAGCCATACGCTCCATCACCTATACCGGACCGGAGGGCCTGCCTTCGGGCAAGATCCTTGGAATAAGCCATATCGTCAATCCGGACCAGGAAGGTGCGTTGAGGATTGTGGATATCATCCATAGCGGATTATACAAAGACGACATAATCTTTCCCGACACGAATTTCATCCTCTACACCTTGGAGGTGGACGGATCTTCCCCGTTCCTTAATAAGAGCCTGATGGATGTCAGGATGGGATCGGCCAAGAATTTCGTCGTTCTGGGAGTGAACAGGAAAGGAAAAGCATTTGTTCCGCATGGAAATACTAAGATAAGGCTTTCCGATACTGTTGCTGTGATTTCCGATGACGATGATGTTAAGGCGAATATCAACGGTCTTCCAACATATTCGGAATATAAGGAGCCGGACGACATAATAATCGTTGGGGCAACCAGGATGACCAGATATCTTTTGCTGACATTTTCCCCAGCAGAGCGCAAGAAGGTCAAACTGATAGAGAAGAACCATGATACGGCGACAGAGTTTGCCGTCCTTTTTCCGGAGATTCTTGTGCTTAATGCCCAGATTACGGACGAACAGATATGGGATGAGGAGGAAATCGGAGGCTCAGATCTGCTGATATCGCTGACAGACAGCGACGAGCTCAATATCATTGCCGCCAGCTATGCCAAGAGGATAGGGGTGAAGAGAACCATCGCTTTGATAAGAACAAACAGCAATTACAGCCAATTCGCCTTGAGCCTTGGAGTGGATGTGGCCCTTTCCTCCACGGATGTCACGGTAGACTCCCTATTGAAATGTTTCCGCGGCGAATCGGTCTCGGCAATACATACCATGTTCAACGGACATCTGGAAGTTTATGAATACATAGTCAGGGATAATTTCCGTTTCTTGGGAAAAGCCCTCAAGGAAATCAATCTGAAGGGTAAGATAATCGTGGCAGGTGTCAAGAAGACGGATGGAGGCTCTCTGGTTCCGGATGGCAATTATGTGTTTGAATCTGGAGATACCCTCATACTGTCCGTAGCGCATGATGACAGCGATTATCTACAGGAGATGTTCTCATAATGCATATCAAGTCGGTTCTGCGTTTATTATCCCTTATCCAGCTGCTTATAGCGCTCTTGATGTTCATACCGCTTCTTATGGCAGTTTATTATGATGAGGAATCGGCTTTCGAGGCGTTTTTCTCAACAATATTGCTGATATTCTTCACTTCTGGCTTGTGTCTCATCTTCACCCGGACAGGCAGGCTCGTGCTGAAGGCTAAGGACAGTTATCTGCTTGTGACCATGACCTGGGTGCTGGCGGCAGCATACGGGGCCCTTCCTTTGTTTTTGACAGAAACTCTTCCAAGCTATGCGAGCTGCTATTTCGAGATAATGTCGGGATTCACGACAACCGGTGCCACAGCTCTCGTAACAATAGAGGATAAGATGAGATCCATCCTTTTCTGGCGCAATATGACAAACTGGCTTGGAGGAATGGGTATTGTCGTCCTTTTCGTGGCCATACTTCCATTTATCGGAACAAAGGGGACCAGCTTGGTCAGTGCCGAATCTGTAGGCCCGACAAAGGATAAGCTGACTCCGAAGATCCAGCATACAGCTTTTGCCCTATGGGCGATTTATCTCGGGTTCTCAGTCCTGGAAGTGATATTGCTATGGTTCAAGATACCGCTTTTCGATGCAGTCACCGTTACTTTCGGCACGATGGGAGCTGCGGGCTTTTCACCGAAGAATTCTTCAATCGGCAGCTATGGCTCTGTTTATGTTGATGTTGTTGTAATAATCTTCATGGTGATTGCAGGAGCTAATTTCGCGATTTACTTTAAGCTGATAAAGAGGAAATTCACAGATTGCCTGCACGATAGGGAATTAAGGGATTATTTGATCATAATCGCAATATTCACTTTACTGGTGATGGTGGATTTGCTTGTTTCCGGCACCTATGGCTCCGTAGCCTCGGCTTTGCGATATGCGCTTTTCCATGTTGTATCCATAATAACGACCACAGGATTTGCCACTACGGACTATAATGTTTGGCCTGTTTTCTCAAAGACGATGCTTCTTCTTCTTTTCTTTGTCGGAGGGTGCGCTGGATCGGCTGGCGGCGGCATCAAGGTAGTGAGGGTTTCCACAATGATCAATCTTGCCCGCAATACAATAAAGAAGCGTCTGCATCCGAGCGCGATCACGCCTACTGTACTGGGAGATGGCATGATGGATCAGAATACGATACTCTCAATAGCTGGATTCGTAGGAGCATATCTTCTTGTTGGGCTTGCCGGAACTGCTGTATTCTCACTTTCCGATTTCAGCTTTGAAACATGCTTTTCTGCAAGCTTCCTTCTTCTTGGAAACATAGGGATCGGAATGCAGGATGTCGGTCCTGCTGGCAATTTTTCAATCTTTTCCGATCCCATACTTTGTGTAGGCTCGTTTCTTATGTTGGTTGGAAGGCTTGAGATCTTTACAGTGCTGGCCCTCTTTACGAAGGCCTTTTGGAAGAAGTGATCAGACCTTCTGCAGGATTGCAGCATGCTTCGGCTCTGCAAAGCTCGCCTCGGCGATGTTCAGGCAGTAATCTCCGATATGCTCCAGGTTCCTTTCGACTTCCAATAGCATGAGCTCTGCCTTTACGCTCACATTGCCTTTTTGGATCCTGTCATGCACTTCATCAGAAAGCCTTTTATGCTCAATGTTCATCGCATTCTCAAACTCATGGGCATCCCTCATGGTCTTGAAATTGATCTTTCCGAGATTCTCTTTGATGAAAATCAGGAACTTTGCAGTGAGATGATGGTATTCGAGCACGTCGGCCTTTTCATCCGCATCGAATACGATTTCTTTCTTGATGCGGTCCTCGCTTATCTTTGTCATATTATATATGCTGTCGGTTATCGACTCTATCTCATCGATGCTTCTGATAAGGCTGTTGAGTACGGCAGCGTTGGTGGGGCTTTGCGAATCCTGCTGAAGCTTGACGCAGAAATCAATAAGCTGCTCCTGCATCTGGTCGGCATATTCCTCTTTCTTCTTGAGCTCGACGACTTCCTTTTCGATGAAGCCCTGATCCTGCGATTCGAACACCTTCTCATATCTTTTGAACATATCCAGGCATAAATCCGCCATTTTCGCCATTTCCTGCTTAACGGTCAAAAAGTAGATTTCCGGCGTATCCATCCTTGTGTTTGCAATGTATTTGAAGTGGTAGGTATCCTCCGAATATGTTTCCTTGGTCGGCACGAGTCTTTCTATGATTTTGGCAAATTGATTGACAAACGGGAAGAAGATTATCGTGTTGATCACGTTGAATACCGTATGGAAGGCTGCAAGGAACGTCGGCAGGCTCTTTTGCAGAGGCTCTCCGGTCATCGTGAAGATATTTCCGTTTGTCATCGCATTGACCATATGCATCATCGGCCGGAAGAATATTATCGCTATTATCGAGCCTATGACATTGAAGAGTATGTGCGCCATTGCCGCTCTCCGGGCGTTTGTGCTTGTGCCAAGAGAGGCCAGGTATGCGGTTATGGTCGTACCGATGTTCTGCCCTAAGCATAATGCTGCTGCTGTCCATACCCCGATCCATCCCTGGTAGGCCATCGTGATTGTGATCGCCATTGTCGCAGATGAGGATTGGACGATGCAGGTAAGGATTGTTCCGATCACCACGCAGATGAGTATTGAAGACAGCTTTCCATCCTCGAATCTGGAGAGGAATGCAAGCACCTCGGTATGCTGGCTCACATCAGGCATTGAGGCCTGCAGGTATTCCAGGCCGAAGAAGAGCAGTCCGAAACCAAGGAAGATTTCTGCGATCTCCCTTCTCTTTACCTTGCTGGAGAACATGAGCGGCAGTGCGATTGCTATCGAGAACAGGCTGATGAGCGTGATATCCATCGAAAAGCCGACGAGCGCCACTATCCAGCCTGTGACAGTAGTGCCTATGTTCGCTCCCATTATGACTCCGATGCTCTGTACAAGGGTTATGAGGTTTGCGTTGACAAAACTTACCACCATGACGGTTGTCGCAGATGACGACTGGATTATGATCGTTATGAGCAGGCCGGTGAAAACTGCCATGAACCTGTTTGATGTCATCAGCTGCAAAAATGTCTTAAGTTTTGCTCCAGCGGATTTCTGAAGTCCATCCGAAAGTATCTTCATCCCGTATAAGAACAGGCCTAAAGAACCGATTATCTGAATAAGAGAAAGTATCAAACTCATAATTTGACGCTATCCAATCGGAGATGAAAAATGAACTATATTAAAGAAAAAGAAAAAAATTTAACAGATTATTAACATTTGCAGGATTTGTTGAGCATCGTAAAATCCATGGCGGTTTTTTTGTGACACCTCTCCCTCCTGAATACGGAAGTCTTCCCACCGAAGGTTTTATAAGTGTTTGAAACATATCAATCCGTCTTGCCTTTTCTCGCTCCTTTAATATATCCTGAAAGTACTATGAGCATCATCAAACCACACAAGCTTGGAATCATCGCCGGTCCGGGCTCCGAGTTTTTCACCGGCAAGGTAGTAAAGCATCTCAGACGGTTGTATGTCGACCGTTATGCGAAAGTCAACGACGCCTTGACTAAGCGTCATGGAATCACCGGAGAGGAGCTGCTGAGACAGGTGACGCTTCTTGACGATCTTGATTCAAAGAAGATTCCCACTGGTAAGCTTCCTTCGCAGTTCCATTGCCCTGATGTTACGATAAACGTCAAATACACCAGGTTCGCCAATGGGGAGGAGAAGGCGGAGATAATCGATCCGGTACGCGGATTGCATGTATATATAATACATGATGTCTCAAACTCTTTCCCGATCAAGGTTGCAGGACTTGAGGATCCCAGGCCTCTGAGTGTGAACGACCATCTGATGTTCCTTTTCACGACCATCGATGCAGTAAGGCTGGCAGGAGCGGAAAGCATCACGCTTGTTCTTCCTACATATCCTTATGCAAGGCAGCATAAGAAGGCGGGAAGGGAAGCTCTTACGGCAAGTCTTTTCGCACGCTTCTGCGAAGAGCTCGGGGTAGCCAGGATCATCACGTTGGATATCCATTCCAGAGAGATTGAGAATGCGTTCTCCACCTGCCATCTGGAGAATCTGCATGGGTCATATCAGACTCTTATCGCATTGAGGAAGCTCATTGATTTTTCCGATCCTGATCTTGTCGTCGTATCTCCCGATACAGGAGCTGTAAACAGGAACAAGTTCTATGCGCAGGGCTTGCACCGTCCTTTGGCCATCCTATACAAGGAAAGGGATTATTCGGTTGTAAGCAAGGATGCGAAGAACAGCAACATAAAGAGCATCAATCTTCTTGGAGATGTGAATGGCAAGACAGTGCTCATGGCCGATGATATGATAGCGACCGGAGGAACCCTTATAATAGCCATGAGGGAATTGAAGAGGAGAGGAGCAAAGAAGATCATATGCATAGTTTCCCTACCGTTCTTCAATGGCTCTGCAATTGAGAATTTCGATGCCGCATACAAGGAAGGTGTCTTCTGGAGGATAATCGGAACTAACGCTGTGTTCCAGGGCAAGGACCTTTTGGAGAAGGAGTGGTTTGTCCAGGCCGATGTCACCGAGCTTTTTGCACGTGTCATTTCACGCCTGCATCATGGCCGTTCCATTTCCCCGCTCTTGGACAACAGAAAATTCATACAGCGCCTGGTGGATACTTCCCAGGCAAATCCCAACGCCCCCGTACCTGCAGACAAGGATATGTTCTCAGATTAAGCGGAGAGAAAGGATTTTTCATGGCCCCGCAAGGGGCTGTTTTTTAGGAGGAAAACCAAATGCGGATGTCAAATAGGATTTCATCGTTCCAGTGCTCGCCGATCAGAAGGCTTGTGCCGTATTCAAGAGCGGCCGAAGCCCGCGGCATACATGTGGTGCATCTGAATATCGGGCAGCCTGATATCAAAACGCCGAAGGAGGCTTTGGATGCGATAAAGGGATACAAGGACGATATAATCGCTTACGGCCTTTCGGAAGGGGAGGTGGAGCTGAGAAGAGGGTTTTTGAAGTATTATGAAAAGTATGGCATCACCGATTTGGATGAGGGCAACATACTTATCACAACCGGCGGCTCAGAAGCCATCCAGTTTGCATTCATGACGCTTTGTGATCCATATGATGAATTCATAATCCCCGAGCCGTACTATACTAATGTTGCTACGTTTGCAAACATAGCCATGGTCAATCTTGTTCCTGTGACAAGCCGCATAGAGGATGGTTTTGTCCTGCCGCCGATCAGCGAGTTTGAGAAGAAGATCGGCAAAAAGACCATGGGCATAATCCTTTGTTCGCCGAACAACCCTACTGGGCATATTTATACAAAGGATGAGCTTCTTGCCATCCTTGAGCTTTGCAAGAAGCATGATATTTTCCTTGTTGTCGACGAGGTTTATAGGGAATTCTGCTATGATGGAAAGAGCTTTACCAGTGTTCTTTCTTTTCCCGAATATTCCGACAGGGTCATCTGCATAGACAGCTTCTCCAAGCGCTTCAGCATGTGTGGAGCGAGAATCGGAGCCATTGTCACCAGGAATAAGGAAGTCCTTGAGAATGCGCTCAAGCTCGCACAGGCCAGGCTATGCCCGCCTGCTGTGGAGCAGGTTGCGGCGGAAAAAGCCCTTACTGCAGGAGAGGACTATATCGAGGATGTCAGGGAGAATTATGAGCGCAGGCGCAACCTGCTGATTTCCGAGATGCAGAAGATTCCTGGAGTGGTATGCTCGATGCCGAAAGGAGCTTTTTATTTCGTTGCATCCCTTCCTGTGGATGATGCCGAGAAATTTGCCATATTCATGCTCAAGGATTTTTCTTACGAGGGTGCGACGGTCATGTTCGCTCCTGCCGAGGATTTTTATGTTACGAAAGGGCTGGGACATAATCAGGCGAGATTTGCATACGTGCTTAATGAGAATGAGCTTCTGCTTGCTGCGAAATGTCTCAAGCACGGGCTTGAGGCTTATAGAAAACAGGTCATGAAAATAGGTGAATGACAGATCAGGGTGCCGCAGTCTTTTCATTGCGGCATTTTATTTGTTGCCGGATGTTTCCGTAAAACGGAATATGCAATATAATCAAAAGCTAGGAGTTATCCTGTGGACAACCTTTCAAATGATTTTCTACCGCTCTTGAGCATCTCAAAGGAGAAGGCTGAGCGCAATGTCACGGAAGCGGAGAATTACCTCCGCCTGGATTTCAAGAATATCGCGGAAATCCTTTCTTCCTATCATCCATTGGAATTGGTGAAGATGTGCGTATGGGAGGAGCGCCGTATCACACGGATCCAGAAAAATGAAGAGACCTTGCGTTCCTACCGGCTGCTTCCGGTGCTTGTCCAATCGATCCTTTCTTCTTCGATGTATGAAAGAAGGAGCTCCAACAGGGATGTCAGGGAGAAGGATTGGCTTAGGCTTGTCAATCTTGGACAGGATGTTTCCAGAAAGCTTTGCCGCCTTTTGGACAGCCGTGCCGCACTTGAGTTTTTAAAAGGAAATACCGATGAAAAAGGCGCCTCGGATTACAGGATTGCCCTTTATCATCAGTTTTTCCCGGAATTTAAGGATAAGAAAAAGCTTGAAGAGGAAAAGCTTATGGCCCATACCTCCTTCGAGGGGGAAGAGGAGATAGTATCCTCTTTTTTCGGTATGAAGGTCGATGAGTTCATAACCGGATTATCTTCTATCGCATATGAAAGCCTTGAGGGAATCGATCGTCTGAGCCAGGAAAGCGCAGCATTCAAAAGCGAGGTGCTTTTGCGCATGGCTAAGCTCAAGGCTGAGGAAGGTGGAGCAGGCCTTGATGATGAGCAGCTGAAGATGAAGGTCTATAAGGATGCTTCGATATATCAGCAGGCGCTCCGTCTTGAGGGGCAGCGCGATGGATTCGATCTTTTCAGGCCTGAGTTCTGCTCCAATATGTCGGCAAAGGCCTTGGATAAGCTTTCCGTGGAGACCGGATCGCTGAACTTTGAAAACTATTTCTTTTCCAAAGGGCTTTGGATAAGCACTGTTTTCCCATTCTTGAAAGTTGGGGACATGTATTTTTCTTTCGTGGGCAAATATATATTATCCTGTGCGCAGCGCGTGGCATCAGAAACCCTCAACCTGCACTCCAGGATTACCGCCGCGACATATCGGGCACTGTCCTGGCTTTTTACAGAGACCGATGTGGTCGGAGTATATTCTTTCGATGGCAAGAAGATCGATATTTCCGTATTGGAAAGCCTTCTGGATATCAATGCATATGCTTTGCCTCAGCAATGGTTTTTAAGACGTCTGGCTAGAATGGAAGATGAGAAGGTGCGTCCGCAGCTTGGTCACAAGCTTATTTTTGTCGATCCGGATGGGGATGAGAGGCTTGTGAAAATGGATGAGAATACATTTTCCACCAGCGTTGTCGAATTGCTGAATGTGAAGAGCAATGATACGAGAAGCGATTTCTTCACAACCATATTGGGTGAATATACGGATGTGGAGCCATCTCCTTATTCGGATGTTTTTGAGTCGGACGAAGTTGCAAATGAGGAAGTCCGCCTCGAAGACGACCAGGATCTTCCCGAAAGCGAGCTTGAGGATTTTGATGATGCCGATTATATGCCGGAGGAGGAATCAGAGCAGGAGGTTTTGCCGGAGGAGGAAGATCCTCGTCTTGTTTCCTCTTCTTGTCCGATATCCGAAGATGAGAAGAGCAAGTATCTGGAGACTTATGAGGATAACCAGGACATCATAGAGGAAGAACTGGGAAAAGCGGTTGACAATACTCAGTATGACGGTGTCGACGATGATGAATATGACGATGATGAGGACTATCTGGATTCTGGAGATGAAGAGGATGAGGATATGGACCTTGATGTCGATGATGAGGTGGAGACCGAGGAAGAGGAGATAAAAGAAGAGGCTGCCATTGAGGATGATGAGGATCCCGATCAGCTCAATTTCATGGATATCCTTGATGAAGAGGATGTGCAGAGCGAGAAAATCGAGCCTGATTTCTCATTTGCAATTCCAGATGAGGATGCAGAAAAAGAGGCTGAAGGTGATGCTTGCTCATCGTTAGAGAAAGATTCTTTTATGTCTGAACCCGTTATGAAGGATGATTTATCTTCATCCGATTTTCCAAATACCCAAGCTGGGACTGCAGCAAAAACGGATGTTCCTCCTTTTGAGCCTTGTGCAGAAGAAGCGCCTGGTGAGGATGTTTCTTCTCCTGAGATAGCGGAAGAAGATACTTTGGAAGAAGATACTTTAGAGGAAGATACTTTAGAGGAAGATACCTTAGAGGAAGATACCTTAGAGGAAGATACCTTGGAAGAAGATACCTTGGAAGAAGATACCTTGGAAGAAGATACCTTGGAAGAAGATGCTTTGGAAGAAGAGCAGGCGGATGAGGTTTCTGATGCAGGCTCTGAAGAAAAGGTGGAAGATCTTGCTCATAAAGATGCTCCGTCATATGTCGAAGAATCTGGGGAAAAGGTTTTTACTCTCTCAAAGGATGATGTTGATCTTAATCGGGGGAGAATGAAGGTCGAAGAGCAGCCATATGCTGATGCTGTCAAGGATGAAAAGGCTTCGGTTTCTTTTGATGAGGATGGCCTCACAATTGATTTGGAGAATCCCAGATATTCGGAAACGATCCGCCAGATAGTCTCACTTCTTGGTAATAAGGCTGGAGTTTTTGCAAAATTTTTGGAGCAGGAGGACCGCAGCGTCCTTGATTATTTCAATAACGTGCTGCACCAGATGTGGGAGAAGCAGTGCCAGGACGGCAAGGATAAGATGTTCAGCATCTTCGAATACGATTTATCCGTATTGCTTTCAAAAGGCAAGGTGCATGATGAGCTGAGGGATATGGAGCTGATGAATAATGCAGGAGCGGTGATGTATTCAAAGGGGAAAAATGTTTGGAATGCCCTCGTGCTTTACATAAACAAGGATTATGTTGTTGAGACTGCGGAGATGAAAAGCATCAGCAGGAATTATTTCAGCGCCTCCAATTGGAAGATTGTATCCGTCATCGGAGAAGAGCTTATTGCAAGGGGAAGGGGATGATAAAGGATTCCTTACCGCTTGATGCCCATTTAATCGAGAAGTTTCTTTTTACAATGGATCTGCTTGATAAAGCCGGCTCACACCTTCTATCGGTCCATGATGTAAGGTTGAAGGAAAAGACCTTCAATGATTATGTTACAGATGCTGATGTCGCTGTTGAGCATATGCTTATTGAATCTATAAAAAAGCGTTATCCATCTGATGGATTCTTTACGGAAGAGGAAGGGGAGATGGCGGGATCTGGCGGCTTATGGATCATCGATCCTATTGATGGGACGGTTGATTTCATGAATGGTTATCCTGATTACTGCATCTCTCTATGCTACAGGGAAAATGGTAATGATGCCTTTTCTTTCGTCACCGCTCCGGCAAGAGGAGAATGCTTTTATGCCATTGCTGGGCAGGGTGCATATTTGAATGGAAAAAGGATATATGTAAGCGATATTGAAAGCTCCAAGGGACTCATTTTGATGGTTCCGCCGCATCGAAGGCATGAATATCTGGATGATTTCTGGCTTCGCATGAGACGCCTTTATGAGGTCTTTTCTGATATGAGGAGCATAGGAAGCGCAGCCATGAGCCTTTGTTATGTAGCATCCGGCAGAGCAAGCGCATATTATGAAAGATTTCTCCATCTTTATGATATTGCTGCAGGACTGCAAATCCTGAGTGAAGCTGGCGGTCTGGTCCAGCTTGAGGTCCAAGACGGGATTTATGATGTTTCAGCAGCGAACAAGCGTTCGTTTGAAAGCCTCAGGAGGATAACCTGTGGCTGTTGAGGCTGTGATTTTCGATCTTGATGGCACTTTGCTTGATACCAGTGAAGGTATTTTTAAAACTGCCAATACAGTAATAAGGATGATGGGTGGAAAGGAATGTCATGATCTGAAGAGATTCTCACTCTTCGTAGGTCCTCCTCTTCATATAGGATTTGAGAAAGTTTTTGGCCTGGCAGGCGAAAAAAACAGAGAAGCGGTTGTTACTTATAAAAAACTATATAAGGACATCGGGATAAACAGGTACCGTTATTATCCTGGCCTGGTCGATACTGTAAAAAATATGAAAGAGAAAGGATTGAAGCTCGGCGTTGCCACGCTTAAGAACGAGTCTGCTGCCGAAATGATGATATCCTCTTCTCTTTTTAATGGATTATTTGATGTAATAAGAGGAAGCGACGAGGCTGAGACTTTGACAAAAGCGATGATCATCAAAAAAGTCTGCAGTTTCCTTTCTGTCCCATTTTCAAAATCCGTGTTGGTCGGCGACAGCGAAAGCGATGAGAGAGGTGCTATGGAGGCTGGAGTCCAGTTTATTCCGGTCGGGTGGGGCTTTGGTTTTTCTGACAGGGATAAAAACGATGGATCGTTTCTATCCAAACCCTGTCAATTGTATGATAGAATAATTTGTAAGGAGAGTTGAAATGATTGAGAAGATTGAGACGAAGAATGCACCGGCAGCAATTGGGCCTTACAGCCAGGCCGTAAAGGTTGGCTCTTTCCTGTTTGCCTCTGGCCAGATTCCTGTGGATCCTGCTACGGGAAAGATTGTTGAAGGCAGCACTGCCGATCAGGCCCGCCAGGTGTTCAAGAACATAAAAGCTGTTTTGGAAACAGCAGGTGCAACGGAAAAGAATGTTGTCAAAGCGACTGTTTTCTTGAAGGATATGAATGATTTTGCATCTGTAAATGAAGTTTATGCCGACTTTTTCAAGAATAATGAAGTCCTTCCTGCACGTTCAGCGGTTGAAGTTGCACGTCTTCCAAAGGATGTAAAGGTCGAAATAGAGGTCCAGGCTGTGCTTTGAGCCCAGCCTATGCTTTTGAGATGGATGTTTCGAAGGTTCATAATTTTTTAAAAGAAATAGACTTTTTGCGGTCTGATAATGTTTTTTTCTTTGGTATGGCTTTTTCTTCGTATCTCTGATACTTTATTGGAGATACGGAAATTATGGATTTGGTAGCGAAATGAAAAACTTCAGAAGATATCTTGTATTGGCATTGATTGTGCTCCTTTGCATAATCCCTTGTTTCAGTGCCCAGGTAGTGGTTTCCCCACGCGTAGGGAACGTGGAATATGAAATGAAGACCACTTTCGACAGCTTGGCCGTACAGCTCGGACTTGATGAGAATCCTGTCCTTGTTGACGATGACAATTATTCGTCAAGAAGAGCGGTTGAACTGCTTTTGGCCACTTCCGATCCCGGTTATATCCTCGTTCCCGGGGATGTGATAAGCATCTCCTATCTTGAGAGGACAGGAACCACTCCTGTGAATCTGAGCGTTTCAGTGCCAATCGACGGAAAGATCAGGATCCCTGGCATTTCTGAGATAGATGTGGAAGGGATGACCTTTTCCGAGGCTCGCGCAGCCATCATGAAGGTTCTGATCGAATACAACAGATATTCCGAGCCTGTCATAAATCTCACATCCCTTGGACTTTTTTCTGTATTGATGAAGGGTGAGGTCGTATCTAATAAATATGTTACTGTAAGCGGCATGAGCCGCCTTGCGGATGTGATGTATCTGGCATCTGCGAATGCAAGCAGCAGGAATGTCAGCATCACGGATAAATCCGGCAATACTGTAAGCTATGATCTTTATTCAGCAATGAGAAGGGGAGAAGGGGATCAGAATCCACGTCTCAGACCTGGCGATACGATTACTGTAGGAGTAAAGGAGCGCAGCATCATAATCTCCGGAGCAGTATCCTCTCCTGGTACATATCAGATCCTCAGCGGTGAAAACCTTCAGGCTCTTTTGAAGGACTATGCCGGTGGATTGGAAAGCTCTGCAAGCGGGAAGATCAGCATCCAGAGAAGCTCCATCGGAGGATATGTGGATGTGATAAATGTTACCTCCTCCACAGAAATTGCCTTGCTTGACGGGGATATTGTCTATGTCGAGCCCAGTGTTGACAACCTTTCCTCCGTTTCCATCGAAGGTGCGCTTTTGAGCCAGAGCACAACCAATATGATCCAAGGGGATAAGAACGAGAAGTATTATTATCGTTTTGTACCCGGAGAGACCGTTTATGATATGCTGAGTGCAATCAGCCAGTATTTCATACCTTCAAGCAATCTCGAGAATGCCTATCTGGTCCGCGGCGGTGAATCGATAGCTCTGGATTTCCAGAAGATACTTTATGATGGAGCCTCCACAGGAAATATGTTGCTTGAGGCAGGGGACTGTTTTTATATCCCGTTCAATCAGATGCTTGTTTCCGTAAACGGCGCTGTTGCCAATCCCGGCGTCTATGGATATGTTCCCGGACGTACAATGAGCTATTACATAAATCTTGCAGGAGGACTTACGGGTTCTGCCAAGGGAGAAAAGTATATTTCCATAATCGATAAAGAGGGAAACAAACTATCCAAGGATGATACCATCCCTGCAGAGACCGTTATTACGGTTGAAGAGAATGTCCTGCAGACAAAGATTGCGCCAACTGTCGCCGTGGTCGGACTTGTTTCCTCGATCGTAGGCATTGTCGCAAGTATAATCACAGCAAGCATCAATATAGCGAATGCAGGTAAGTAAGAGGTGGATATGAGTGAGACGAGAAAAGAAAACGAAGAGGTGGAAATCAGCATCTCCGAATTGATTGAAAGCGTATTGAGCCGTATCTGGATAGTGATTCTTGCCTTCTTCATTACGGTTGCATTTGCAGTATTTTATCTTTTGAATGCTGTTCCTATTTATGAAACCAGTGCAAGCATGATGGTTCAGCCTATATCAAAGAGCAGCAGCTTGAGCAGCATGCTTTCCCTCAGCCTCGGCAGCAGCAATTCTATAAATACTGAAATAGAGCTTCTCAGTTCCCGCACCACGTTTGACAATGCGTTGAGCAAGCTGGATCTTACGCAGTATGTAAATTCAGAGGGGATAAGATATTCGGATTTTGAGAATCCTTTGGATTATGAAGCCCTTCAGGAAATCGTATCCTTTGATACGGTCGACAACACTTCCTTTGTTAAGATAACGGTGAGGAACCAGAATCCTTATTTTGCAAGCGATTTCTGCAATGCCATAGCTCTTGCCTATTCTGAGCTGCTTACAGGGCTTGCAAGAAACAGCGCTCAGAACCAGCTTGATTTCGTGACTTCCCAGATTCCAATGGTTGAGCAGCTGTTAGCCGAATCCACCCAGTCGCTGTCAGATTTCCAAAAAGACAACGGGGTTATGCGCCTTACAGAACAAAATGAAGTATTGCTGATGAAGCTCAGCTATTACAGCCTGATAAGAACTCCTCTTGAATATGAGATTGAGGAGGCTGACAAGATCCTTTCTTCGATCAATGCCGATCAAGCGCTTTATCAGGCCATTTCAGAAAATAGCGAGATTGCAGGGCTGAAGCAGAATATAAGCAACTATTATGTCGAGCTCCTTTCATTTGACGTGATCGCCGCTTCCAACAACAGGCAGAACCAGGTGCTCTCAGTAGGTCAGCAGGCACGGTATTACAGCGTTTCCCAGATGCAGGACACGGCGAAGACCGCGATGGAACGCATCGTTGAGGATCTTGCTTTGCCTTATATGTCTTCTGTTGCTGCAAGAAGCTTTGCTTCTGCGTATGTTCAGAAGACTGTCGCAGAGGTGAGCGTTGCAGTGCTTGATAATGAGGAGATCCTTCTTGACGAGGAGCTGATGAAGATGCCCGATATACAAAGGCGTCTTCTTGAGCTGCAGGGGGATGTGGAAATTAATCAGCAGCTGCTTCTGAAACTGAGGGAGATGGAGAGCGAGACCGCTTTGCTCAGAGCTTCCATCATAGACAATGTTACAAGCATCGATAGTGCGCTGGTTCCTGAGGATCCGGTATCCCCGAAGAAAGCCAAAACTCTTTTGATTGCTGGATTCTTGGGCATATTTGCAGGAGTTGGCATTGCAGTTGTGCTCGGTCTTACAGATAAGAGGATAAAAGATAGGGAAGACCTTGCAAAAGCTATTGGCGATAACATTCCAATACTTGGCTGGATTCCTTTGGAAGTCAGAAAGAACAAAGCGGGAAAAGATGGAAGGGTAGGCCTTGCGCTTTACCGCAATCCGATGAGCTTCATGAGCGAACGCTATAAGCATGTCGCCTCGTCGATAATATATGGCAAGAAGCTGGAGAGCAGGTATATTACTGTATGCTCTCCTGGAAAGACCGATGGAAAGACCACCACAGTTGCGAATATCGCATACGCTCTTGCATTGAACGGCAAGAAAGTGCTTGTGGTCGATATGGATTTGAGAAAGCCGAATGTGGAGAATGTTTTTGAGGTAAAGCATTCTCCAAAAGGACTTGTCGATGTTCTTAATGGGGATGTCGATATATCGGAGACCATAAGAGTGCCGTATGATAATCTTCCTTCCCTTCATATCCTTGGCACAGGATCCAGCGTCGTGGTTCCTTCCATTGTCATCCAGGTCCAGCCCCTTAAACAGTTCTTGGAAAAGGTCAGCAACCATTATGATTATATCTTCTTTGATGCACCTCCTCTTTCTTTCGCCTCCGAGCTTCTCACGATAGCCTGCGTAGCTCCTGAGGTATTGATCGTGGCCAGGGCCGGCATAAGCAATATTCCTGAGGTGGAGCTCCTTATAGAAGAGCTCAGAGGCGGCAGCGCAAATATCATAGGCGCATGTCTTAATGGGCTTGCTTTGGATGCCACCAGCTTCGGCATGAAGACGGGATACGGCTACAAGTACGGTTATGGCGGCTATAATCTGGGAGATAAGGAGAACAAGATCATCAGAAAGACTTACCTCAGGAAAGCAAGCAAATATTCGTCTATTTATAAAAAGCAGCTGAAATCCCGCCTGCAGGAAAAGGATGCCAGCTTGTGGCCGGATGCTCCTCTTGCCTATCCTGATGGGATCGATCATGAAAAGCATCAAGAGAAAAAGGCTGATAATAAAACTGTGAAGACTGCCAAACCTTCCGATTTTGATGCTTTTCTCGCGGAAATAGAAAATGATGAGGCGGCCCGCGGCAAAAAAGAGTAGACAAAGATTTATCTTCCTGTTATTCTCTTTCGCTAGTGAGGATCATCATGGACAAATGGAAAGCGGATAACAGTTTTTCTCTATTGGTTGCCCGCATGGTGTTTCCTTTTCATCTTATTGTTTGATTTTCAGCGGTCTGTTTTTCAGGCCGCTTTTTTTTGGAGGCTGCAATGGCAAACGTGTTCAAGGGCAGGAGCCTTAATGTAATCGAAGACTTTTCTATCAATGAAAGGCGTTACCTTTTCAAGAAGGTTATGGAATTAAAAAACGCTGTGGTATCCGGGGATGAGCAGACGATGGCCAAGTTCAGGATCGATGATCCGGATTTCGGCATGTATGAGGTTTTTCTCGAGGACAGCACAAGAACCAAGGAGTCTTTCAGGAATGCGGCAAAATTCCACCATGCAAAAGTATCCGAGCTCCTCTGCTCCTCCTCCAGCATCAACAAGGGGGAGAGCTTTGCTGATACGTTCAACATGCTCAGCGGATATTCGAACAGGATTTTCATCGTACGCAGCAAGGTCGAGGGGCTTACGAAATGGCTCAGCGAGGAATGCGGGGAATATGCTGTGCGCAACGGCCTTCCATATAAGCCGGCGTTCATAAACGCAGGGGATGGCAAGCATGAGCATCCAACCCAGGAGCTTCTCGATGAATTCACATTCCTAGAAGACCAGAACATGGATTTTTCCCACATCCATCTGGCTCTCGTGGGAGATCTTTATCATGGGCGCACAGTTCATTCAAAGGCTGACGGGCTCAAGGTTTTTGATAAGGTGAAGGTTGATCTTATAGCTCCAGAGGAGCTCATGATGCCTGAAAACTATATAGAGATCATGAGGGAAAATGGATTTGAGGTCAGGATCTTCTCATCGATAGCCGACTATCTTGCCTCCAATGACACTGCGAAGATGTGGTATTTCACGCGGCCTCAGCTGGAGAGGATGGGCGAGAGGATATTGCAGAAACAGGATATGCTCAGGGATGCCATAACATTTAAAGAACAGTTCCTTCCCTATCTTCAGAGCGGAACAAAGTTCTATCATCCGCTTCCCCGCCATAAGGAGCATCCGACCATTCCTACATTCCTCGATAAGACAGAGCTCAACGGATGGGAGCGCCAGGCAATAAACGGCATGTATGTGCGCATGGTCCTTCTTGGTCTTATCGCCGGCAAAGTCGGTTCCGATTACGAGGGATGCGAGGAGGATGCAAAGGATTACAGAAGCGAGGAATACATAATTTCGGTTGACCTCAGCGATAATGAGGCAAAGAGCAAGAAGAATTATTCCGAAGGTGTCCGTCCTCTTGAGAACGGCATTGTGATCGATCATATCTGCAAGGGGGACAGCCCGAGCGAGATAAGGAGCCACATGAGGCTCATTTCTTCCGTTCTCAATCTCGATGAGAGCAAAGGCGGAGAATGGGTCAGCCGCGGAAGCGATGGCCAGTACAAGGGGATAATCTTCCGTCCAGGAAATTACGAGCTTAGCCGCAAGGACCTCAAAAGGCTTGCCGCTGTCGCTCCGCATTGTACGCTTAATATCATAAAGAATTCCAAAGTTGAGAGCAAATTCCGCACCCATATGCCTCCTCGGATCTATAATTTCTCCGACCTGTCCTGCAAAAACGAAGCCTGCATATCCAATCCATGCAACGGAGAAGGAGTTCCTGCGGTATTCTTCAGGACACAGGATGACAAATATCGTTGCGCCTATTGCGGCAAAGTGCATTCTTTCAAGGAAATTTGGAACAAAAGAAGCTGATATTCTGTTATAATGGAGCACAATATGAAGACACTCAACGAAATTACGACTTACTATGGAACGCAGCTTGCAAAGGCTGCTTTGGATTTGGGAGCAATCCGCCTCAGCCCTAAGGATCCTTTTAAATGGGCAAGCGGATACAGGATGCCGATTTATAACGACAACAGGCAGTTTCTGGCTTCTGCAAAGTACAGAGCCCTGATCTGTGATGCTTTTTCCGATATGATTGAATCTCTCAATCTTCAGTTCGATAATATCGCAGGGACCGCCACTGCCGGCATTCCTCATGCCACCAGCCTTGCAGACAGGCTTAATAAACCGCTTTCCTATGTGCGTGGAGGATCTAAAGATCATGGATTAGGACATCAGGTAGAGGGACTTGGAAGAAGCGGCAGCTATGAAGGTGCACGTGTGCTTTTGATCGAGGATCTCATCAGCACAGGTTCTTCTTCCATAAAGGCTGTCGAGGCTATAAGAGCCACCGGAGGGGTGGTGGATACATGTCTTGGAATTTTTACTTATGGTCTTAAAGCAAGTGAGGATGCATTTGCTTCCCTTCAGCCCAGCTGCTGCTACCATACCATTCTCTCATACGATTTGATGATAAGGATTGCTGCTGAAATCGGATATATCAGCCTAGAAGAGGCGGAGACCCTTCAGGAGTGGAGGAATGATCCGTTTAGCTGGGGAGAAAATCACGGATTTCCTAAGGAGGGCTGATCATGGATTACAATACCAAACTTGCAACAAGTGCAAATAAGGTGAAGAACATCGTATGCATGGGGCTTGATCCGGTATTATCCGTACTTCCATATGAGGAGCTTGATGGGCTTTCAAGGATCCGCAAGTATATGGAAAATCTTTTTGAGGCGATGAAGAAGGCGGGCCTCTGTCCTGCGGCATTCAAACCGAATATCGGCTATTACAGCATTCTTGACCGGCCCCGGCAAGGGCGTTTTGATGGCAGCCTGGCCCTGGCGCATGTTTTGGACATGCTTGAATCCTTTTTCCCCGGAATTCCTGTGATTCTCGACAGCAAAAGAGGGGATATAGCAAAATCCAGCCTTAATTATGCCAATGAGGCGTTTTCTTGCTGGAATGCGGATTCTGTGACGGTTTCTCCATATATGGGAACGGATAGCGTGAGTCCTTTTTCCTTTCCCGAAAAGGGAATATATGTCTTGGATAGGACCAGCAATCCGGGCGGGGCGGATCTGCAGAACCGCCTGATGCTTGACAGTGTCGACGAAAAGGAGACTTATCCCCTTTATATGGCAGTTGCCCATACGATTGTCCGGTGGTCCGAGGGCAAGCCCGGCTATGGAGCTGTGGTAGGGGCCACAAACATGAAGGAGCTTGAAGATATTGCTGGGTATTTTGCTGGAAAAAACATTGCGATGCTGATTCCAGGTGTCGGAAGCCAGGGTGGAAGCGCAGAGGAAGTCATGGCAGCGCTCAGAAGGGCTTCTTATGATGTGTCTATTGCCAGGATCAATTCCTCTAGCGGGCTTACTCATCCATGGAAAAAAGCTCCAGCCCCAAAGGACTGGACATCTTCCTGCCTCTTCGGGCTTGAAAAACTTATTTCGGAGGCTGGGATTTGAAATCAGGAAGGGCATATGAGCTTTTATATCACAACCATCTGAGAAAAAGGATGGTATTGTCCACCGTTTCCGGTGTGGCAAGCACCAAGATAGAGCTTGTGAGGCTCTTTGACAGGGATATCGAGGCTGTGGACATCATTACCACGAAAAGCTTCCAGGTCAAGGCGAATCCCGGCAACACGCCTCCTGTAATCACCAGCCCGTCTCTTGGTGATTTCGGTAACTCCGTAGGCTTGCGCAATCCAGGGATGGATAAGGCTTATCCTGAGCTTGAAGAGCTTCGCAAAGAGGGTATGCGGGCCCTTTTGAACGTATCCCTTTCTGCAAATGATGAAGAGGGTTTCATAACCCTTGTAAAGAAATTCGATCCTGTTGCAGATCTTTTGGAGCTTAATTTCTCCTGTCCTCATGCTGCAAAAGGATATGGCGCCTCAATCGGCAGCGACAAAGAAACAGTAAGGGCTTTTGTTAAAGCGATCTGTGAAGCTTATCCTGAGCGCAAGGCGCTTTTGATCATCAAGCTTACCCCGAATGTTCCAGATATTGCCGAAATAGCGGAGGCTGCAATTGAAAGCGGGGCTGACGGCATTGCCGCGATCAACACGGTCGGGCCCAGAGAGTATTTTAAGGATGGGCATCCGATTCTATTCAATAAGCTTGGAGGAAAAGGCGGTGCGAGCGGCGCATGGGTTTTCGATATCGCGCTCGATGCTGTAAGGAGCATCCGTGAGAGGATAGGCGATGAGCCCATCATACTCGGAATGGGCGGGGTCGTCTCGAGCTCTGATGCCAGATCTCTTTTGGAGGCCGGCGCCGACAGCGTCGGTATCGGTTCTGCGCTTTCACGTGTCGAGCCGAAAGACTGGGCCTTGTATTTTTCTAGGATAAAAAACGGCGGGAGTGTCGAGGACCTTCTCAGCTTGCGTCATGACAATCTGGAGTATGAGCGCCATATTGTGCTCTCAAAGAAGATGTATGATGAGGATACTGTGATCCTCACCCTTGATGGAAAGAGCTCATGCAAGGCTGGAGAGTTCAGTTTCCTTTGGATTCCAAATGTCGGAGAAAGGCCTTTCAGCGTCGCAAAGAATGATCCTTTGACTTTCATAATAAAAATCAGGGGGCCGTTCACTGAAGCTGCTGCAGGGCTTGAAGAGGGGGATATCATCTACACCCGCGGCCTATGCGGCAAAGGTGTTGAGAACATCCATACAAAAAAAGCCCTTCTTTTGGGAGGGGGAACCGGCGTGGTTGTTTTGAATCTTCTTGCAGAAAAGCTTCATGCTGAGGACACTCTTCTTGATATACGTCTAGGTCTGCCCAAACTGCCTGATGATGGAAATGGGCTTATGCAAAAGGATTTGGAAAAATATGGAGCCTACCGCATTGTAGCAGATGATGGGAAGCCTGGAAGGGTTCTTGAAAGCTACAGCGCCTCTGATGTGGAAGGCGATGCCGCAGCCTATGTGGTAGGACCTTCCGTAATGATGAGGAAAGCGGCTGAGATGTTCATGTCATTCGGGCTTCCGGCTGACAGGATCTATATTTCGCTTGAGAAGATGACTATGTGCGGGGTGGGACTATGCGGGGAATGTGTATGTGGAAATCATCTTTCCTGCAAAGAGGGCACCTTCGTTACGTGGCGCTATATCCTCGATAACCGTGTGGAGTTGTAAGTGATAGATCCTCATGTGCATCTGCGTGATTGGGCGCAGAAGGATAAAGAAACTGTAGCACACGGGCTGTATGCCGCACATCTTGCCGGCATAACCCGTGTGTTTGATATGCCTAATACCAGCATGTGCCTTACCGATAGGGATGCTGTCATATCCCGATTGGCTCTCGCATCGCCTTCTGTCAAAAAATACGGCGTTGCCTATCATGTCTTTCTTGGACTTACCTCCGATTGCAGCCAGGTCGAGCAGATGTGCCGCCTTCATGGGGAGCTGTTTCCCCTTGCAATCGGGCTGAAAATGTTTCTTGCCCACAGCACCGGGAATATGGGGCTTGTTACGGAAGATGAGCAGAGAAAGGTTATGCAGGTCCTTTCTGATTGCTGCTACAGCGGAGTGCTTGCGCTCCACGCGGAGTGTGAAGCGCTTAATAAGCCTTCTCTTTACGATCCTTCAGATTATTCCACGCATTCCTTTGCGCGTCCCGCAGAAGGGGAGGCCTTTGCAGTCGAGCAGATAATCCGGATTGCAAAGCAGACGGGATTCAAAGGGCATCTTCATGTATGCCATATATCAACCAAGGCTGCCGTGCAGCTAGTGGAAAAAGCAAAGGAGGAGGGGATGAGGATCTCCTCGGGGGCGACAGCCCATCATGCGCTTCTTTCTTTGCAGGATGCAAAGGATAGGGAAAGATATCTCAAGATGAATCCGCCGCTCAGGACGGAAGAAGACAGGGCTTTCATATTCTCCAGCCTCATGGATGGGAAAATAGATTATGTCGAGAGCGACCATGCCCCTCATACAATAGCTGACAAGCAGAGCGGGGCAAGCGGCATTCCCGGGTTTGCTGGAAGCCTGCTTCTATTAAAGAGGCTGAAGGATGCGAAAGTTGCCGATGACAGGCTGAAAGCTCTCTTTGGTGGCAATGTACTCAAAATATTCAGCTTGGATGATGAGCCAGTGTTTCTTCCAAAGGACATTGAGCACAGATTCCATCTTGTGGATAATGAGTATCCGTTCCATCCTTTCTTGTGGTCATGATTTTCAATATTTTTAATAAGACTATATTGCTTGATACGGAGGAGGTTCTTTCATCCCCGCCTGGAACGGACAAGATGAAGAAGATCGTTTCTGCCTACTGCACAAAAAATGGGCTCGATTATTCTTTCATTTCAGAAAGGGTTGTCGAAATGGATGGAATTGAATATGACATGATCCCATCGCGCCTGTTTCGCGGCACCTATTCTGTCAGGCTGCGGAGGCGGTAGTTCAGATCAGCTGATAGCAGAGCTTCCCGTTTGTTCTGAAGAAGAACAGGTATCCTCTTCTTTTCTTTATGCGTACCGATATGTCCCATTCGGGATATGTCCGTATCAACTCGGTTCTCTCCCCGTTTACGAATGCTATGAAGGCTATGTGATCTTCCTTTGTCTGAGGATAGCCTGAGGTGATATGGATTTCATCTTCCACATCCTCCAGCATGAGTTTTTCTTCTTCCTTAGCCTTTTCCTCTTTTAAGGCGACCAATCTTTTACCGCAGCATGATATCTCCATCTCTCCCTGGCTTGATGCCACAGAGTGGCATATGGGACAATAATAGAAGCATGTCTTTTTCATCTTTTTCTCCGTTTCTTCCCCGATTATCGAGGAAATCGATATGCCAAGGACCCGTGAAAGCTTTGGCAGGGTTGCAACATCCGGCAGGCCTAGATTCCGCTCCCATTTTGAGACGGTCTTGTCTGAAACATTTATCATTTCTGCAAGCGCTCTTTGTGTAAAACCTTTTTCAAGCCGCGCCTTTCTTATTTCATTACCTTCTTTTTCCATGAAAACGATTATTGCAGAAGATCCAGGGCTGTGCAATCGACTTAGAGTAGAGTGGGGATCATCAGGATTAAGTATCAAGCCCTCATCTGGTTGATCATCCAGCGCTCTCTTGCCATATCAAGAGCAAAAAAATGCCACCTCAAAGGTGGCACGTCATGAATGATTTATTTTTAGAAATCCCAGCCGATTGCAAGCTGCGGCACGAGGAAATTGAATTCAAAATATCCAAGTGTCTTTTGATTCTTTCCGAAATCTACGAATGCAAGGTCAATTCCGGCTCCGAAGCGCAGGAAACAGCCCTTGTAGATGTTATATTTGAAATTTGCATCGAGATCTGCGCCAAATGTCGTTGTCTTACCCTTTATTATGAATTTCGGGCCAACGGTGAGTACGCAATCCATTTTGTCAACAGGCGTAGTGTAGGCATATCCTCCGCCGATCGTTATGGAATTGCTTTCTTTCATGTCGTATCCAAGGTTGACATAAAAACCGTTATGTGAATCGAAGAATACATCTACATCTGCCTGGAGCCCGACTTTTGCAGAGAAATCCTGCTTCTTATCTCCGGCAGAGAATCCCATATTGAAATAATTTGTGGTTGCTCCTGCAGCCAGGCTGACATCAACGTTTGATGCATAGATGCCGGATGCGACCATGAATACCATGAGAACGATAACTAAAGCTTTCTTCATGTTTTCCTCCATATATATAAGGGATAGCATAATCACGGCTTAAAGTACAGATAAGTTTTATTCACTTTTCTTTTTGTTTTGCAATCTCTTTTTCACTTGGATCCAGACTATTATGGCAGGGATTACGGCAATGCAGAACCCGAAAGAGCTCACCTGGCCTTTATAAAAAAGGCTTACAATGAAAAAGGCTATGATGTAGGTTGCAAGAGCCGCCAGCAGGGATAATATCGTTTTCATAATCGAATTCTATCTTATACGTCCTTTCTTGCCTATATTGCTTTTTGTTATTTCTGTTTTGCTCTTTCACTTTTCATGAAATAGTGTTATTCTCATAAAGGCTCGGGTTTTCCCGATTGATCTTAAGGAGTTATCAGCGATATGGACGACGGCAGTTATCCTTTACCTGCATCTTTAATTGTTTTTTCCGTCAGGCGCTGAGAGCTTTCCGCGCCCGGCGTTTTTGGGGCGTGGAACATGATTGTTAAAAGAAACGATTTGACAGCTAACCAGAATTATACTTGGGTAGATGTACGTGAAATCACCAGAGAAGATATTTCCGTTCTTACCGACGAGTATATGATCTCAAGCGAGATACTTGCCGATATCATGGACTCGGACGAACAGGCCAGAATCGAGCGCGAGGATGGCTATACAGTAATCATATGCCGTCTTCCAAGCGAAGAGGAGGATGAGGACAACCCGTTGGTGCGCACCTGCATTCCTTTGGGCATAGTGCTTTTTCAAGACAAGATAGTGACAATCTGCAAAGAAGACAGCGTGGTTATCGACGATCTTGCCCGCCGGCGCGTACGCTCATGCCCTGTCGATACCAAAGAAGGCCTTGTGCTTTCAATCCTCGGACGGGCGGCTCTTGTTTACATCCGCCTTTTGAAATACATCAACCGCCAGAAGGATCTTGTCGAGGAGCAGCTGCATAAATCGATCATGAATTACGAGCTTATCCAGCTTTTGCAGATTCAGAAGTCCCTTGTATATTTCACTACAAGCTTGAATGGAAATGAGATGCTTTTGGAAAAATTGCAGAAAACTCCGTTCTTCAACCTGAACAGCGACGAGGAGCGGGAATTCCTGGAAGATGCTGTCACCGATAACCGGCAGGCAATACAGATGGCGAACATCTATTCCGATATCCTTACCGGAACCATGGATGCATTTGCTTCCGTAATCGGCAACAATATGAACATCATAATGAAACGTCTCACGATCATCTCCCTTTCGCTGATGTTCCCTACGTTCATCACCGGTTTCTTCGGCATGAACGTATCTATTCCAGGCATGGACAGCCCCTGGGCCTGGCTTGTGCTGATATTTGCCTGCATATTGGTTTCCCTGGTCGGCAGCTATGTACTCTCTGACAAGCGCAATAGGATACTCTTGAAGGCAAACGGAAGCAAGCTGAAGAGGAAGAGCCCTGCAGAAAGGAAATACCTTGCCAGAAAGAGGGCCTCTCTTGAGCAGGATGATAAGGACTGATTCAGCTCTTTATTATCCTGAGTATGAATCCTTTCAGATATTCCGATTCGGGAAAGGACAGACGCACCGGATGGTCGGATCCTGCTGAAAGGGTTTCAAGGATCTGGGCCTCGACGTCTGCGTCTTTAGCGCTCCATGCTATTACAGTTCTCAAATCTTCCCTCGTAAGGGCCGCCGAGCAGGAAAAGGATACGAGTATGCCATTATCCTTTATTTTCATCATTGCAACCCTGTTAAGATCCTTATAGGCCTTCATCGCATTCTCAAGCTGTCCCTTTGTCTTTGCCAGCTTCGGAGGATCGAGTATTATGAGGTCGTAGAAATCGTCTTTTTCTTTTCTAAGCAGCTCAAAGCAGTCGCCTTCCACAATCTCAACCCTGCTCCTTGAGCCTTCGGGTATCGTTTTCTTGTTTTCGTTCAGATGCACCTGGTATAAAAGATGCCTGAGTGCGCTTTCAGAGCTGTCGATTGCTTTCACGCTTTCAGCTCCGGCTTTGAGCAGATGGAGCGTGAATGCGCCTGTAAACGAGCATACATCCAGGCAGACGGCATTTTTGGCATATTTCTCGACTGCTGTACGGTTTTCTCTCTGGTCGCAATAAAAGCCTGATTTCTGACCCCTTGCAGCGCTTACCTCGTAGTATATCCCGTTTTCCAGCACTGTGACGTTTTCAAGAGAGGCTTCATCGACCTTTTCTCTTTTTCCGTTTCTGTAGCAGATGGTTTTTTCTGCAAGGCTTTCTGCAGAGGAGTAGGCGGGGTCTGCAGCTGCGCTTATCAGAGCAGGATGAAGCATCCTATCTAATTCGCTGGCTGCTATATCCAGAAAACGGTATGCAAAGCGTGAAGAGATTATTATCTTGATAAGCTTGGCATAACAGTCTGCTGCCAGGCCTGGAAGAAAATCCGCTTCTCCATGCACGATGCGGAAACAGCTGGTGGTGCAATCGCTTGAAAAGAAATTCTTCCTCCTCAGCACCGCCTGCCGGATTTTCTCTTTTATCCAATCCTCGGAGGGCATTTCCTTTTCATCCCATGAAAGCAGATGCAGCACGATATGGCTTTTCTCATCATAGTAGCCATAGGCTATGAAATTTCCTTCCGAGTCGAGAACTTCTGCCCAATCTCCTTCGCTGAAGCCTGGTTCTATCTTTTCTATGGCCCCTGTAAAGACCCATGGGTGGTGGCGCTTGAGCTGTTTTTCTTTTCCTTGCCTGATGTTTATTTTATACATGGCATAAATGATAATCGTATTTTATAAGTAATCCAACTCCCTAAGGAAATAATACTCCTAGCTTTAGATCGGAGAGCTATCAGGCATATTGATCGCAACCACATGCAGGCAGTAGACTGCTGATATGGAAAAAGCTGTTGTTTTTGATCTTGACGGAACACTTTTGGATACACTGCCTGATATAAAGGAAGCCATCAATTTCGCACTTGTATCAAGAAATTTGAAAACCTGCACTACAGAAGAGGTTAAATCCTATGTTGGAAATGGTCTGAAAAAGGCTATGGAACGGGCAGTATTGGCCCATGGCGGAGCAGAGGCGGATGTTGATGGATGCTATAATACGATGCTGCGCTATTATAGGAGCAATCCATCCGTCAGAACAAGAAGTTATGAAGGTATGGAGGAAATGCTTTTGACATTGCAGGCAAAGGGCATTCCCATGGGGGTTCTTACAAATAAGGATGAGGACATAGCACAGCTTTTGATGAAAGTGCATTTTCCTTCAATAAGATTTCTTTTCGTAAGGGGAAAAAGGCCTGCTTCTCCACTAAAGCCCGATGCAGGATTGACGCTATCCGTTTTGGAGGAGGCCGGCCTGAATAGGAAAAAGGTCATTTTTGTCGGCGACAGCGATGTGGATTACCATACTGCTAAAAATATCAATGCCCCAGTAATCCTCGTTTCCTACGGCTTCAGGGATGCCCGAAGCTTTGAGGCTTTTTGCCCCCTATATGTAGCAAAGGATGTGAAAATGCTTTCAAAAGCGCTTTCGGCGGTATTATTTGATTGAGGCCGTTTCATTTTCTGTTGTATAATCTAAGAGAGATTTTCCGGTTTGATAAGGAGGGTTTATGGAGATTACCGAGAAACAGAAGACGGAAGTGTTGGAAAAGGCTCGTCTTTATATTTCTAGCGAAAAGAACCCGGTTTTCAGAAGCGAGGTTGAAAATGCTGTAGAGATGCAGGATTGGGATGGACTTTATGACAGGTTCTACACATCGCTTGCTTTCGGGACCGCGGGAATGCGCGGTGTGATAGGGGGAGGCACCAACAGGATCAATACGTTCATGGTGCGCAAGGTCACCCAGGGACTTGCCGATTATTTGAAATCGATCAAGGATCCCAGTGTTGCGATCGCATATGACAGCAGGCATTTTTCGAAAGATTTTGCTCTTTCTGCGGCTTTGGTGCTGTCTGCCAACGGGGTAAGGACATACCTTTATGATGTTCTTCATCCGGTTCCGATGCTCAGCTTCTGTACGCGTTATCTGAAAGCGACGGCCGGAATTGTTGTTACAGCCAGCCATAATCCCAGCAAGTATAACGGCTACAAGGTCTACTGGTCTGACGGCGGTCAGGTCACGCCGCCTCATGATATAGAGATTGCAAAGCTTGCAAATGCGGTTGAGGCTAAGGATATCAAGGATATGGGGGAGGAGGAAGCCAGAAAGAGCGGCATTCTCACGTCCGTTCCTAAAGAGGTCGATGAGGCCTATTATGCGATGGTCAAGGCATCCCTGCGCCGACCGGAGCTTCTTAGCAAGGCGAAGATAAAGGTTGCTTACACTCCGCTGCATGGATCAGGAAATATTCCTGTTCGGACTATGCTCGGGGACCTTGGAATCGATGTCGTGGTTGTCAAGGAGCAGGAAGAGCCGGACGGGTCGTTCCCGACTGTCAAGCTTCCCAATCCGGAATCTGCCGAGGCTATGGAGAAAGTTATCGCTCTTGCTAAAAAGGAGAAGGCGGATATCGTGCTTGGTACGGACCCGGATGCCGACAGGCTGGGAATAGCAATACCAAAGAACAGCGATAAGAGCGAGTATCAGCTTCTTACCGGAAATCAGATAGCAACCCTTCTTTCCGATTATCTTTTGGTTACTGCGAAGGAGCTCGGGCTTGGCGCAGGAAGAAGCCCGCTTGTAGTAAAGAGCCTTGTAACCACCGATCTTGTCAGGGATATCGCGGAAAAGAACGGCGGGGAGTGCAAGGATGTTTTGACCGGGTTCAAGTATATTGCAGAACAGATGCAGAAGATTGACGATGGCATCACACAGGATAGATATTTCCTCTTTGGCTGCGAGGAAAGCTATGGATTCTTGACTGTCAATGCTGTCAGAGACAAGGATGCGGTATCCTCAGCTGTTGCCGCAGTGGAGATGATGTGCTACTACGCCTCAAAGGGCATTACCCTGCAGCAGAGGCTTGATGCTATCTATGCCTCTTATGGCTACAGTACGGAAGTGGTGTTCAGCCGTGATTATGAGGGCGCAAGCGGAAAAGAGAAGATGCAGGAGATCATGAGAAATTTCCGCTGCCTGAAAGCAGGAGACACGCTTGTTGGCAGAACGATTGGGAAAATCGAGGATCTTTTGGAGCCAGGCACAGGATTTCCGAAGGCAGATGTCATAATCATCCGTTTTGTCAGCGGTGAAAAGCTTGTCGTACGTCCGTCAGGCACCGAGCCAAAGATCAAATATTATGTATTCCTTAAAGAGGGCGCGGACGGAAGAAAGGCCCTGGAAGAGAGGCTTGGCGAAATAATTTCTGATTTCAAGGATGCTCTTTGATGACAGTTTTCCATATGGTCCTTGATGGCGAGGCGATCGATCTGAGCGATATCGACATCAAGGACTGCGGAGCTTCAGAGGTTCCATCTTTCCATATTTTTTCCTCCTCTCTTCTTACTGGAAAAGAGGAGGAGGAATTCATAGCTGAACTGAAGCAAAAGATTTCCAAGATGGTCGACCATTATGTGCAGGAGAAAAGGTATACTGTCCGTCTCCTGCTTTCTTCTCTTGTCTTTTTGATAGTTTATTTTATCGGAACGCTTGCCGTACGCGATCCGTTTCCAATTCTCGATGAGATCATAATCGCTCTTGCAGCAAGCGTTATTTTCTGGCGGTATATGAAAAACCGTGATACCAGGCAGATCATGGCTTTAGATTATAAGAAGAGGCTATTGAAGGCCGTTGATAATGCCTTGGAGGAGGAAAGCCCGCTGCTTGGACATTTGGAATCCCTTTATGCAGATTTGAAAAAGTTTTCCCCGGTAGAGCTTACAGACAAGATCGTTTCAGGCCTGGACAGTTTTCTCATCCCTTCTGGAGAGGAAGATATGTATCCTCTTTTTACCAGATTATTTTCTTCTTATATTGCTAAGGAGGAGAAAGCTCTTTTTTCCGATATGCAGGATTTGAAAAAGGGTGGTTATGATTCCAGATCGATGAAGAACCGCCTTCTGAAAGCTTACGGCACCGGACGTTATGACATATATCTTTTAGCGTTCTATCTATCGCTTTAGTTGGACATAACCGCCTTTCCTTTCTCTATATAGTAGGAGGAAGGAATGCTTTACATACCGCTTGTTCTCGTTATTTACGCAGTTCTGCTTTTCCCTTGCCAATATTTTCCGTTTCCTTTTTTTCTTGTGCTTCTGCTTCTTCTCTTTTTCCTTACGGGCGATGAGAAAAAGAAGGTGCGCATCATCATTTTTGCCGCAGTTCTGGCCTCTTCAGAAAAAGCGGCGGACAGCTTCTATATATCCCTTTGCCTCGAGAAGGACCGCATCAGCGGCATAACAGGCATTGCCTCAAGCGAGCCGTCCATCAAGAATGATGGAATGCAGTATTTCTCCATGGAGCTTTCCAGCATCAAAACCGATCATGGCGTTTATGCCTCTTCATCCGGGGTGGTGGGGGTCCTCAGCCCATATGATCCTTTTGGAAGGGATGCATTCATCAGGGCAGAGGGGTATTTTGCCGAGGACGGCTTTTTTTTTGCAGAGCATCTGGAGGCGGAAAACCTTTCAGTTTCCAACGAGGTAAGAAGAGGCATCAGGTTTTTCCTTTCCTCCCGCCTTAATGGGCTTAGAGAGGAGGAACTGGAGCTTTTCCGCCTCCTTTTCTTTGGTGCAGGATACGATCCAGAGAACAGCGTAATAGAAAAAGGCAGAAAAAAAGGGGTAGCGCATGTTTTTGCGTTATCTGGAATGCACTTGTCGATATTGTCCTCCTTCCTTGTTCTTCCTCTTGCTCCTTTTTTGGGAAAAAAGCGGGCCAGGGCGTTATCCATTCCACTTCTTTTTTCTTTTACCTGGCTTTCCTCTTTCAGAGCATCCCTTTTCAGAGCATTCTGCTTCAGGATGATATTCTTCTTCTTTCCTGATGCCGATAGCGATGAGGCTGTGTGCCTTTCCTTCATCCTGCTTTCTCTCTTTTTCCCTGAAAACCTCTTTTGCGCAGCCTCTGTCTATAGCTTCTTATCCCTATCGGGAATGTTTTTCTTCAGCCCTCTTGAGAAGGCGCCTCTGATACGGTTCTTCAAGCCTGTGGTGTAGAGTGCCGGAGCTCTTTCATTTTCAATTCCTTATTCGCTGATGCTTTTCGGATCTTTTACCCTATCGGGCCTTTTTTTCTCGTTTCCAGCCACATTTCTTGTGACGGTGTTCATGGCGCTCTGCATGCTGGCCCTGATTTTTCCTTTTTTATCTTTTTTAATACGTTATCCTTATGATGCCTTATGCTTCATTCTCAGCGACCTTCCATCTTTAGCACAGACCAGCGATAAGGGAACATATGCCGGCCTTGTGATGATCCTTTCCTGCCTTCTTCTGGCTGTTTATGTTGCAAAACCGGAGAAAAATCTCTTATGCTAGAGCCATGTGGGATCTTGATTACGAGAGCGTCAGGGAAATTACAGCTGTACTGGATTCGCATGGCTTTGCCATGAGCAAGAAATTCGGCCAGAATTTTCTTCTTCCCGAGCCTGTGAGAAGCCGTATTGCGGATCTTGCAGGAGATATCAGAGGAAAGACGGTATGGGAGGTAGGCCCGGGGCTGGGAGCCCTTACCGAGCAGCTAATAAAAAGAGGCGCCGTCCTGACCTGCTTTGAGATAGATCATGGCTTTGCGAAGATCCTCAAGGAGGAGGCTTTTTTTGATGAGCCCCTTTTTTCTCTTGTGGAGGGGGATGCGCTTAAGACGATGAAAGGCATATCCGATCACCCTTATGCGATAATGGGCAATCTTCCTTACAACGTCGGATCACTAATAATCGCTGACATGATAGAAAGGGCTGTCCTTCCCGAGATCATGGTTTTTACGCTCCAGAAGGAGGTCGTGGACAGGATGGATGCAAAGCCTGGCAATAAGGATTATTCATCTTTTTCAGTTCTTTGCCAGCTTGATTATGCTCCGTATTGTGCATTCAACATAGGAAGGAAGAATTTCTTTCCCGAACCGAATGTCGATTCAGCTGTCGTGGTGATGAGGAAAAAAGATGAGCTTCATGATATCGACCGCAAGGCATTTTCCTTTTTGGTCAGGACGCTTTTTTCCCAGCGGAGGAAAACTGTAAGGAACAATCTTATTCCGTTGACCGGAAAAGACAGGGTGGACCAGGTGCTTGATGCAGCTGGAATAAATCCCGGAGAGAGGGCGGAGAACCTTTCTCTTGAGGATCTGCTGCGCCTTCATGGGAGACTTTGCTGATGGCCCGGTATGCCCTTGGCGATGTGCATGGGGCATATAGGGCGCTTTGTGACGTTTTGGAAAAGGTTTCTTTCTCATTTGAGGATGATGAGCTTTATTTTGTCGGCGATGTATGCGACCGGTATCCGGAGACCTATGAGACGCTTGCACTTATGATGAGGATCAAGAAATTCTATCCCGTGCTCGGCAATCACGATCTATATCTTTTGGATTATCTTTTATCGGGCGGCAGCGATGATTTCTGGTATGGCAGAAAGGGAGGGGATGCTACTGTTTCCTCTTTCAAAAGGTCGGGGGTAGGCAGAAGCAGGCTGCTTGAGATGGCCTCCTTCTTATCTTCTTGGCCGTATATCAGGCTTTTCCCGGGATATGTGATGGTCCATGGAGGCCTTCCTGTGGATGCTGATTGGGATTCTCTGATACCGGACATGCTTTTTAAATCAGTAAGAGATGATTTGGTATTTTCCGACGATCCGCCTTCCGTGACGGTAGACCGCAGCCTGGTGCTGCTGGCCTATGACGGTAAAAAAAGAAAGGATGTTATGAAGAAGGTGAAAAAGCTCTCCAGAAAGATACTCGTGGGACATTCTCCACTTGTAAAAAAGGATTATTCCCCTCTTATGAGCGGGGATTACAATCTGATCGATCTTGATACGGGCGCAGGATGGGGGATGAGGCTTACGATGATGGATCTTGATACCGGGCAGTTATTCCAAAGCAGCCTGGTTTCCGAGCTGTATCAGTGAAGCATCATAAAAGGTCTCTCAAGCCGTCGAGCGTGTGCACGGTATGGTCTGCAAAACCCAATAATCCAAAATCCAGCTTTGTCATATTAGGATTTCTGTTTATCCAAATTGTTTTCATTCCAATCCTTTTTGCTGGAATTATGTCGTTGTCTATCCGATCCCCAATCATAACAGCATTGTGGGCAGTGCACATAGAAGCCTCTAATGCCCATAAAAAGATCCTCTCATCAGGTTTCTGCATTCCAAGCTCAGAAGATATGGCAAGCGTTTCAAAGTATTCAAGGATTCCAAAGTCCTTCAGCCTCTCCTTTGCTCCTGGAAGCTGGTTTGCGATTATTCCAAGCTTATATCCCTTTTTTTTCAGATATGAAAGGATTCTTTCGGCATCGAGGAAAAGTCTTTCGAACCCGCTTGGCCAAGGGGTTTTCTTGAGGTTGAAGAATCTTACAGCCTCGCTATCTCCGTCCAGGCCTTTTTGAGAGAAAAAAATCCTTTTTGCAGTATATTGCTCAAACGATATGCCGCTTTCTTTAAGCATCGCACGTGCCCTCTCATCATAGGCTTGCCGTTCATCAACTAAAGTCGAACCGATATCGAAAAAAAACATAAGGCATTCTTTTATTGTATCATGCCGGATTCAAGATGTGCATTTCCATGCTAGAATGAGGATGGAGAGTTTTCAATGAGAAAGGCCATATTTTTCCCTGGAACCGGATATACCTGCGATGAAAGGCTTTTTGTCCGTGTGCGTCTTGAGCTTGAAAAGCGCGGATTCTCATCATTTCCGATCAGCTTCTCCTTCATCCCTTTTAAGGATATTGAGACGGTCAAGGAGGCTGCGGATATCGCAACAGGTTATGCACTATGTGTTTTAAGCGATTTGTGGGTGAGCGGAGAGGATGATTTGGTTTTCGTCTCAAAAAGCCTCGGATGCATAAGCGCATTGAAGATCTCTTCGCTTTTGAAGATAAAAACCAGGCATATGCTTCTTACTCCTACAATGGATGCGCTCAACGAGCTGTCTGCATATTCCTTGGTTGAATATGCGGTCATTGGCGATAGGGATCCTCTCTTGGATGCTTCATTTCTGGCATCTTTTGGCAAAGCGCATGGCTTCCCGACTCTGATCGTACCCGAAGTAGGGCATAGCCTGAAAAAAGAGAATGAGAAAGAGACTGAAAAGCTGAATGATTTTATAATAGATGCAATCTTCAAGAATTTTGAGTCATGAAGAAAAAGGCTAGCTTGAGCTTGTTTCAGAAAAAAATGCGGCAGGGTTTCTGCCGCATTTTGTCCTTTCCTTAGTTCTTTGCGCTCTGGGCAAGCGTAATCGCGCTTGTGACGACGATGTCATCGACCGAGCAGCCTCTGGAAAGATCTGAGATCGGTTTTGCAAATCCCTGCAATATCGGGCCGTATGCCTCTGCTCCAGCAAGGCGCTGTACGAGCTTGTATCCGATATTTCCTGCCTGGAGATCCGGGAATACGAGGACGTTTGCATGTCCTGCCACTTCCGATCCAGGAGCTTTCTGTTTTGCAACCTTGTCTACGATGGAAGCATCAAGCTGCAGCTCTCCGTCGACCTTGAGGTCCGGGCATTTTGCCTTCACAAGATTTGTTGCTGTCACAACCTTGTCGACAAGATCGCCTTTTGCAGAGCCCTTTGTCGAGTAGCTGAGAAGCGCTACAACCGGTTCTGCCTCTAGGAATGTCCTGCAGCTGTCGGCGCTCATTTCCGCAATCTCTGCAAGCTGTTCGGCTGTCGGATTCGGAATGGTTGCGCAGTCGGCAAAGATGAACGAGCCGCCGACTCCGTAGTTTGTCTTATCAGTAGCCATGACGAAGCAGCTGGATGCGCTCTTGATGCCGGGGCGGCATTTGATGATGTTGAATGCGGCTCTCAGAACGTTTGCTGTGGTGCTTTCTGCTCCTGCCACCATTGCATCCGCCTTTCCTGTGTGAACAAGCATTGCTCCCCAGCGGAGCATGTCGACTATGTCTACAAGGGCCTGCTCCTCAGTCATTCCCTTATGCTTTCTAAGTTCATAATATTCATGGGCGAATTCCGCCTTGAGCGGGCTTGTCTGGGGATCGGAAATCTCGATTCCCTCCAGATTGACTGCTAAAGAGGAAGCGAATGCCTCGACTTTTGCCTTTTCTCCGACGAGAATTACCTTCTTGGCAAGTTTCTCATCCATGATCTTCCTGGCTGCCTTAACCGTTCTTTCTTCAAGACCTTCTGCCAGAACGAGGGTTTTATTGGCCTTCCTGGCGAGATCCTTCATCTTGTCGCTGAATGAACTCATTTTTTCTTCTCCTAAATATAACAGGCGGAATCATCCATACCCAATATGACAGTATAAAAGCGTTTCTCTTTTTTTGAAAGGGTGTTTCATTTATGAAGGGGCATTTTTTGTGTTTTCTCCGATGTCAAAAGCAAAGATGAATTGTAATCTTTTCTAAGCTATGCATAAAAAATGGCAGAGCAGCCGGATGGGAGATCAAAAAGAAAAATTATAGAAAGCGTTTGTGTTGGATCAAATTTTGATAATGGCCGCGTTTTCTGCTTAAAACCTTATGAAAGCGTTTTTTTGCTCTCATTGCTACTAGCTTGAAGCTTGTGTTATCATTTACCAGTCGTAATTTGGAGGAAGAATATGAAGGTAGGAGTCTATGGTCTTGGACGATTCGGTTCGTTTTGGGCGAAGACGCTTTGTGATGCCGGTTGTACGGTCCAGGCTTATTCACGCAGCGAGCATGCGGTGGATGAACGCGTGACGAAAGTCTCCGAGGATGAAATTCTCAAGTGCCCATATATTTTCTTCTGTGTCTCCATCAGCCATTTCGAAGAGGTCTTAAAGAGGATATCAGGCAGGGTAGATCCCTCTTCTGTTATAATAGATACTTGTTCTGTAAAGACTTATCCTGCAAAATGGATGAAAGGGAATCTGGCTGCCGGCCAGGTTGCCATAGCCACCCACCCGATGTTCGGCCCTGACAGCGGAAAGAACGGGGTCTGCGGTCTTCCTGTGGTCTTATGCAAGATAGTTGATGAGGATGAGCATTATTCCAAAATCAGAAAGCTGTTTGTTTCCATGGGGCTGAAGGTGCTGGAAATGAGTCCGATGGAGCATGACAGGGAGGCCGCATACAGCCAGGGAGTGACCCATTTCGTCGGCCGGACCTTGAAGGAGATGGGCCTTGAGGATACGGAGATCGCAACACAGGGCTACAAGAATCTCATGAGCATTGTCGAGCAGACATGCAACGACCCCATGCAGCTTTTCTGCGATCTGCAGCGGTATAACCCGTATGCGAAGGAAATGAGGCTCAGCCTTCAGGTTGCAATAGAAAAGGTGCTCAACCGCCTTATGAAGGAGGAGATGTGAAGGTATTCGTCTATACTTTGGGCTGCAGGCTGAATCAGTGCGAAAGCGAAGCGATAATGGATTCCTTCATAAAAGCAGGATTTCAGAAGGCGGATAACGGCAGAAGCGCCGATATAGTGATAGTCAACAGCTGTACCGTCACCACAAAAGCCGAACAGAAGGCCAGACGCATGATAAGGCTTTATTCGAAAACCGCTGAGGCTGTTGTCGTCACCGGATGCTATGCCCAGATGGATCCCAAAGAGGTTGCAGCGCTTTCTGCTAAGGTGCATGTGTTTTCCCTCAGGCAGAAGGGAGCGCTGCTTAATCTGGCAGAGCATATAAAGACATGCTTGTTTTCAGGCCTGTCTTTGAATGAGGCTTTTTCCTCGTTCTTTGCTTTGGATATGGATCCGTTTGTTTTCGACGCTTCCTCGTTTTCATATCACTCGAGAGCCTATCTGAAAATCCAGGATGGATGCGACAACCATTGCGGATTCTGCCGTACAAGCATAGCGCGCGGCCCTTCTGTCTCCCTTGGAGATGATGTTGTTGTAGATAGGGCTTTGAAGCTTGAGAAAGAAGGCTTTCATGAGATCATGCTCACAGGGGTCAATCTTACCATGTACGATCATGAGAAAGATGGGCTGGGCGGATTATGTGAAAAGCTTCTTGAAGCGTTGGGGCCGGATATGAGGATACGGTTTTCCTCTATGGAGGCCGACCATATAGACGACCGGCTGCTGCGCTGCATAAAAGATGAAAGGATCCAGCCGCATTTCCATCTGCCGATACAAACAGCATCCGACAGGCTTCTTAAGAGGATAGGGCGCGTCTATAGCATGGATCATGTGAGATACATAATCGAGCGCATCAGGCAAATGAGGGACGATCCTTTTTTCGCATGCGATCTGATCGCAGGCCTTCCGGGTGAAAGGGATGAGGATTTTTCTATCACGCTCGATTTTCTGGAGAAGTACGACTTTGCCGCTTTCCATGTATTTCCATATTCCCAAAGGGAAGGCACGGCATTATTCGGGGCAAAGGATTTCATAGAGGAAAGGGTGCGCGATGAGAGGGCGGCAGCCCTGCGGGATATGTCAGCATGTCACTTTCAGAGATATCTGGAGAGACAGATCGGCAAGAAAGCCGAGATCCTGGTTGAGGAAAAGCTTCCAGATGGCCTCTATGGAACGACTGGAAATTACATAAAGGCAAAAATAATAGGCTCCGAAGCGCCATCGGGGAGCCTATTGAAAGGGTTTATCAGCAATATCAGTCCTGTTGAATTCTCTTGCGTATCCTGATTTCCGGCTGTGGGGTGAATACCAACGAATCCGAAGGGACATCCTCCTTTATCCAGGTGGATGATCCGACTATGGAGTTTTTTCCTATAGTGACATCGCCAAGTATCGTGGCATTTGCATAGATTGTCACATTGTCTTCTATGGTTGGATGGCGTTTTATGCCCCTTAAAAGAAGGCCGCATCCGTCTTTCGGAAATGAGAGGGCGCCCAGTGTCACTCCCTGGTAGATCTTGACATTTTCCCCGATTACAGTGGTCTCTCCGATCACCACGCCTGTTCCATGGTCTATGAAGAAGCTTTTGCCGATTTCCGCTCCGGGATGGATATCTATTCCCGTCTGCATATGCATCACCTCGTTCATCATCCTCGGTACAAGGGGAACTCCAAGCTTATAGAGATGGTGTGCCACGCGGTGCACGCAAAGGGCTTTCATACTCGGGTAGGATAGGATGACCTCATGTACGTTTTTTGCAGCAGGATCCCCGCTGAATCCCGCTTCTGCATCGAGCTTGAGAAGATAGCGGATATCGCTGAAATGCGAGGCAAGATCATCCACTATTTCTGTTGCCTGGTCCTCCAGCTTCCTTTGATTGGTTCTTCCCTTATCCTCATAGCTGAGCGCCAGGAAGATCGAATCTGAAAGCAGCCTTGTGACGTTTTCCATATGATAGGTGGTCACGCTGATGAGCTTGCTCCTCGTTTCTCCTCCGGACAGTCCTGGAAAGAAAAGGTTTATTATCTCTTGCTGGAGTGTGGCTATATCCTCCATCGATGGAAGCTGCAGCCCTTTCTTTTCTTCCTGGACCTTGCCCGTTCTTGAAAACGATTCTATATAAGGATCGATAAATCTTTCACAATTGTAGTTCATAAGAAGAATTTAACAATTCGTTTCTTCTTTTTCCAGTCCTTCCAGCTGTTTTGTGATTACCGGGCTCACAATTGATGATACCAAGAGTTTTACGGTATCTCCGATCAAAAATGGAATGACTCCTGCAGAAAGCGCCTGCATGGCACTCAATCCCCTGTTATGCATCAGATACACGGTCCCGATCAGATAAATAATAAGATTCAGAGGTATTCCAAGCAGGATAAGCTTCCAGAATTTGTCTTTGAAAGCTTTTGGAAGCGCTGAAAAAAGAGGGGGCGTCAGCATCATTCCCCAAATGTATCCGCCTGTTGGCCCTAAAAACGCGGCGATGCCTCCGCCTGAAGTGAATACGGGAAGTCCGACAAGGCCTAGAAACAGCCATAAAAGAACCGCAGTCAGGCTCTGTTTCCAATCCAGGGTAAAGGCTGCAATCATTATGATCATGCTCTGCAGCGTGATTGGGACGGGAGGAAGTGGAACTCTTATATAGGTTCCGACGATGATAAGTGCGCAAAATAATGGAGGAAGTAGTTTTTTCATATGTAAACCTTAATAATGAAAATGAGTTTACATATTGGATGCAAATGTGTCAACACCCTGTCTGTAAGCAACCATAAGCCTTGATTCAGCAGATGAGGTTCCTGATTTTCTGGCGATATGTTCAACGGGACCGATTTAAGGTATACTTTACGATGTTATGATTAAGGATCAGGTGCTTTCAATCCTCTTGGATGCAAAAAAGGAATATGTCAGCGGCGAGGCCATGGCCGAAAAGCTCGGGGTATCCCGAATGGCTGTGAACAAGGCTGTTGCACAGCTCAGGGAGGAGGGGATCGATATCATGGCTGTTCCCAAGAAGGGTTATTTTTTGGGCTCGGATGATGTTTTTAACGAGGTATCAGTTTTAAGATATCTTGATCCTGAGGTGAAGCTGTTTTTCCACAATGCCGTCGAAGGAAGCACGAATGATGTTGCAAAACGGATTGAGCTTGATTATAAAAAGCCGTTTGTGGTGGTCACGGATCATCAGACAGGAGGCCGTGGAAGGCTGGGGCGCCGATTTGAAAGCCCATCCGGCGGGCTCTATTTCTCCCTTTGCCTTCCCAGGGAATATCTTACCAAGGCCGGCCTCATCACGACTGCCGCAGCTGTTGCAATAGCCGAAACCCTTAAGGATATAAGCGGTCTCGAGTTTTCGATCAAATGGGTGAATGATGTCTATCTTGCTGGGAAAAAATGCACAGGCATATTGACCGAGGGGGTAGTTGATCTCGAGCTCGGAGGCTTGGAGGCTGCGATAATCGGCATCGGAATCAATGTCAACACGAAAGAGGATGAGCTTATATCCCTATATGGGAAGGCCACAGGGCTTTTCATAGAAACGGGAAAGGTTTTCAACAGGGCGGAAATACTTGGGCTTGCAGTATCGAAGGTCATGGCGGTCTTGAAAGAGGATTTCCTGCCGCGCTACCGCAAGCTCTGTTTTCTTCTTGGCCATGGAATCGAAAGGCGGGCAAAGGACGGCACAGCCAGAGAAGGGATTGTAAGCGGCATAGATGACGAGGGGTATCTCGTAATAAGCTATCCAGATGGCAGCGAGGAGCATTTTTCCTCGGCCGAGGTCACCATCAGCTTGAATGATGGAGAACAAAACTATATATTGAACACGTTTTAGGAAGAAAAGATGATAGACAAGATCAAAAGCGAATGGAAGGATTGTGTTTCAAAGGCCCTTGAAAAGTATATTGGATCTGATAATTTCCCGGAACCGGGAATGGGCGTCCCGCCGAAGCCGGAGATGGGGGATATAGCTTTCCCCATGTTCGCTTATGCGAAGATAAAAGGGATGAATCCAGTAAAGATTGCAAATGAGGTGTGTGAGCTCATTTCTTCTTCTGCTCATCCTGCTGGGACTCTTTCCACAGCAGGGGCGTATCTTAATGTCAAGATAGACAGTTCGTCCCTTTTCAGCGAACTTGCAAAGACAATAATCGGGCAAGGGGACTCTTATGGAAAAAACAGCAGCCTCGAAGGGAAAAAGGTGATGCTCGAATTTTCCTGCCCGAACACCAATAAGCCATTGCACCTGGGACATATGAGGAATGACAGTCTCGGTGAAAGCGTTGCCGCCATTCTTAAGGCCAACGGTGCCGATGTGATGAAGGTCAATCTCATAAACAACCGCGGAGTGCATATCTGCAAAAGCATGCTTGCCTACAAGGAGTTTGCAAACGGCGAGACTCCTGAGCGCACAGGCGAGAAAGGAGACCATTTTGTCGGGCGGTATTATGTGCGTTTCGCCAACTGGTCGAAAGAGGTTGAGGCGAGGATAAAAGAGCTTGAGGAAAAAGGTTGCAAGCAAGAGGCGGAGAAGCTTAAGGCGGACAGCCCCGATGCCAGGGCCCAGAGGATGCTCAAGGCCTGGGAGGACGGGGATGAGGAGGTTCTTGCCCTCTGGAGGATGATGAACAAGTGGACGCTCGACGGCCTTGAGCAGAGTTATAAGGACATGGGCATAAGCTTTGACCGCTATTACTATGAGAGCGATACCTATAAATTCGGCAAGAGCGAGGTGCTCAAAGGATTGGAGCAAGGGGTGTTTTTCCGTGAAAAGGACGGCTCTGTGCAGATAGATCTGGCCGATATAGGCCTGGATAAGAAAGTCCTGCTCAGAAAAGATGGAACCACGATCTACATAACCCAGGATCTGGGGACAGCGATCCGCCGTCATGAGGATTGGCCGTTTGACAGCATGATCTATGTCGTTGCTTCCGAGCAGGCTTATCATTTCAAGGTTCTTTTTCATATTCTCAAGAAGCTCGGCTATGGCTGGGCTGCCGGGCTGCACCATCTTTCATACGGCATGGTCAACCTTCCGGAAGGCAAGATGAAGAGCAGGGAGGGAACCGTTGTGGATGCTGATGACCTTCTTGCAGAGCTTTCCAGCCTCGCAAAGGATGAGATAATATCAAAGGGCAGGGAGGCTCTGGTCGGAGATGTGGAGGAATGCAGCCGGAAAATCGCGCTTGCGGCCCTCAATTATTACCTTCTGCAGGTCAGCCCATCGCGTGATATGATCTTCGATCCGAAGAAGTCGATATCATTCAGTGGCAATACCGGTCCGTATCTTGAGTATATGGGAGCCAGGATCTCATCAATCTTGAAAAAGGCATCCGAGGAAGGTCTGTCTATCTCACCTGATGTGGATGGCAGCCTTTTATGCAATGAGGATGAGGAGCATCTGATTCTGCTGCTTTCCTCGTATCCTGCTTTGGTGAAGCAGGCGGCAGAAGGCTATGATCCTTCCGTGATCACCTCTTTCCTTTACGATGTCGCAAAGACCTTCAGCCATTATTATCATGATAACCAGATTCTCAAGGCTGATACCCCTGCTCTTATCTCAGCGCGTCTCTGCCTTTGCCAGGCGGTGCTTCAGGTGCTGAAGAACGGATTTGCCCTGGTCGGAATCCCGTTTTTGGAATCAATGTGATATGAAACGGGCGAAATGCGCTGCAAGGCCGCCGATATCCCCTTCCTCCCTCTGATATAAAAGTATATCTTCGAGCTTCTTTTCCAGAAGGGAGGAAAAGAGGATGTAAAGCGTCTCGGCATCTTTTTTCTCTCCCAGGTAGTGCTCAAGAACCACACGGCTCTGGCTGGAGAGCATGAGGGAAAGGGAACGCGATTCCTCTGCGGCCCTTTCATCTTTGAAGCGTAGCATCATCAGAGCCCTCAGATATAAAAAGAAATCTTTTGAGAGATACAGCCCGCTCCAGTGGCTGACAAGGTTCTCAAGGTCTTTTTCAAGGCTTCCGGAGAATGTTATCCTATAGCCTTTTGCCAAGAGCCTCTTATGGTACATGGCATGCATCTGGAAAAGCATCTCTTCTTTCGATCCGAAATAATGGTACAGGCTCGCTTTCTTGATTTCCAGCTGATCGGCAAGAAGCGCCAGGGAAAAATCTTCTCCTGCTCCAATTAGTGCGGCACATTCCTCCAGTATCTTATCCTTGTTTTCTATCTTCATGTTAGAAACTATATCCATAAGAATGCAGATTGTATATGCATCATAGTTCAATAATTCAAAAAAACTACCGAATGTTAGTTAGTTTTTTTCTTTTTTCCCCTAATTTCCCCATTTATTTTTGGATACTTATTCCACCATCTTCTTTTATTGTGTATAAAAAATGGGAAATCAAATTTGAATAAGGACCTAAGAATGTACGCATTAGTAGAAATTGCAGGTAAGCAGTACAAGGCGGTTGAAGGCGAGAGCGTCCTCGTGGATCTTCTCGGCATCGAAGCCGGTCAGACTTACGAAACAGACAAGGTTCTTGCTATCGTCGATGGGGATAACGTCAAGTTTGGAACTCCTTATATCGAGGGGGCCAAGGTTGAGGCTGTTGTCGGCGAGATCAAGAAGGGCGAGAAGATCAAGGTTTACAAGTTCCACAGAAGAAAGGGTTACAGAAGGACCCAGGGACATCGTGAACAGTATGTAGAGATCAAGTTCTCTAAGATCACAGGTTAAGGAGGAAGAAGATGGCACATAAGAAAGGTGGCGGATCCTCCAAGAACGGAAGAGATTCGAATTCACAGCGCCTTGGCGTCAAGAGGTTCGGCGGACAGCTTGTCAATGCCGGAGAAATCATCGTTCGTCAGAAGGGTACAAAGATCCATCCGGGTGCAAACTGCGGACTTGGAAAGGATTACACTCTTTTTGCAAAGGTTACTGGAACAGTTCTCTTCCACGAGAGGAACAACAGGAAATACTGTTCTATCGTTGAAAAGGTTACAGAGTAACTGAATGTTTGGCTTTTCTGACGAAACCTACATAGATGTCGCGAGCGGAGACGGCGGAGCTGGATGTGTGTCCTTCCGCCGTGAGAAATTCGTACCGAAAGGCGGCCCCGACGGCGGTGATGGCGGACGGGGCGGTGATGTCGTATTCGTCGTCAGAGAAAATCTCAGGACCCTTGGCCATCTCAAGATGGTCAGGGTCTATCGTGCTGAAAATGGACGAAACGGGCAGGGCGACAGATGCTTTGGCCGCGATGGCAAGGATGTCGAGATTCCCGTTCCTCCCGGAACAGTCATAAAGGACGCTGAGACGGGAGAGGTGCTCAAGGACCTTACCGGACTTGACAGATATGTTTTTTTGACAGGAGGCCGCGGAGGACTTGGCAACTGGCATTTCCGCACCGCTGTCAGACAGAGTCCCAAATTTGCCCAGCCCGGAGAGAAGGGCAGGGAGATGAGGATCGGTGTAGAGCTTCAGATAATTGCGGATATCGGTTTCGTAGGCTTTCCGAATGCTGGCAAATCCTCTCTTCTCAATTTGCTCACAAACGCGCGCAGCAAGGTTGCTGGTTATCCTTTCACAACAAAAATCCCTCAGCTAGGGGTCATGCGCTATGCCGATCAGGATCTTGTTCTTGCCGATATTCCCGGAATCATAGAGGGTGCAAGCACCGGCAGCGGGATGGGCTTCAAATTCCTCAGGCATATTTCACGCACGAAGGGGCTTGCCTATCTTGTTGATGTAAGCGATGACAATTTTCTCGATGCTTTTGATATTCTTAAGAAGGAACTGACAGAGTATTCTGCCGAGCTTGCGGGGAAAAACAGTCTTCTCATCTGCACTAAGATGGATGAGGAGGGCTCTAAGGAGCGCTTTGAGCAGATCAAAGCCAAATATCCCGAGATGACCGTACTTCCTCTGTCCATTTATATGGACGAGCTGCTTGATGATATCAAAAGGGCTTTCATGCATCTTGTCAGCTTCGATTCATCAGATATCGGCGGCGGATTCACTTCTAGGATGGATACAGATGCCCACTACAGGGATGAAGTGTAAGACCGCAGTGTTCGGCGGATCGTTCGATCCGATACATTTGGGCCATCTGCATCTTCTGCACGAGGTTGCTGAAAGGACGGATATAGGCCATGTGATATTGATTCCTGCCCTTATTTCCAATTTCAAGCAGAATTCCAATCCCGCCTCTTTTTTTCAGCGTGTGGAGATGGCGCGTCTCGCAATCGAGGATTTCAAAGAGATATATCCTGCAGATAATCTGGCTTTGACTGTCAGCACGATCGAGGGAGACAGGGGAGGCATATCCTATTCTTCTGATACTGTACGCGCTCTTCTTCCTGATTACGGAGTGGATGGAAAGCTCTTCTTTCTCATCGGCGATGACATTTTGGAAAAACTGGATAAATGGCACGATTTCGATTATTTGAAAGAACATGTCATCTTCATCTGCTTTCCGAGGGATGGAGTAAGGCGGAGTGCTCAGGGAGCTGAAATAATATTTGTCGATGCACCTGTTTTTCCCGCCTCGAGCACAAAGGCCAGGGCAGGGGATGAGGGGATGCTTTCAAAAAGGGTTTATGCGTATGCAAAGGATCATGGACTATACAAAGCTTGAAAAGCTGGTTGGAAAGAATATGAAGCCAAGCCGGCTCGAACATTCAATAGGAGTGGCGGAAACTTCTGCCATGCTGCTTGAGAAAGCTGGTCTTGATCCCGAATCCGGCCGGATATGCGGTATATATCACGATTATTTCAGATATATAGCACCTGATGCTGCCGTTTCAGAAGTAAATAAGCATTCTATACCGACAGTTCCCGAAGAGATGGAATCTCCTGTCCTGCTCCATGCTCCGATAGCAGCATTCCATATGAGAGAGATTGTCGGGCCTGTTCCAGATTCGTATCTTAAGGCTGTACGGTGGCACACCCTCGGCTCCAAGGATATGGGAATGCTGGGGGCTGCGGTGTATATTGCGGATTATGCCGAGCCTGGAAGAAAACATCTTGATGACGGAGAGCGCCGCAAAATCTTTTCCATGCCTTCTTTTGAAGCGATGGTATCATATATATTGGAAATGCAGTACGAGTACTTCAGAACCACCGATAAGACCAGCGCAGGTATTACCGACGAGCTATATGCTTATTTGAAAGAGGGTGGACGATTTGAGAATTAGGTCTTTGCTTTTGGCTTGCACCGTTTTTTTCCTTCTTCTTTTTTCCTCCTGTTCCGGCTCCCGGGAGGTTATGATCCTTTCAAGCGGCAAGGAGGCCTCTGTATACATGTTCTCCCATTCCAGCGGAATATATGTGGAGATCGGGGAAGAGATGATGGACCATCTGCAGATGATTTCCGGCTTGACTGACGATGCTCTCCTTTTCGAGCTTTTTGGGCAAGGAAGCTTTGTCGAGGTGGATGAGCAGAGCTATGAATACCGCATGAAGCTTTTGGAGCTTCTATGCTATGAGACGGATTCTTCCAGCATACTGGAGGCTTTGAAGAGATTCGGTGGAGACTTGCGCAAAACCGGATTTCTTAATACTATAAACGGACTTTCCGGTTCTTTTGATGACAAGACCCTGTCGAAACTGCTCTCAAACAGGGACCGTGTCGCCGAGTATTCCCTTGAAGTGGTTCTCTCGAAAAATTCTTCATGGGAGGATTGTGTCGATTTTGTCAATCTTTGGACCGACCAGATATTGAGGTAGAAAAATGAGAAAAGAAATAGAAGAGAAAGCACAAAAGATCAAAGAGTATCTTGAGGAGCATAAGGTCAAGGATGTGGTGGTCATGGACCTTACTCCCGATTGTTCCTGGACGGACTGTTTCGTGGTCGGAACGGTTTCTTCCGTAGCCCATCTGAAGGGTGTGGCACATCAGATGTGGGGCCTGCTCAAGCAATTGGGCCTGGAAGTCTCGAACAGGCATAAGACGCCGGGAGATGACGGGTGGGAGCTCGTTGATTGCGGGGATATCGTTGTGCATCTGATGTCCGCTGAGCTCAGGGATTTTTATAATCTTGAAAAGCTTTGGAAGAAGACAGAGGAGCTTTGAGTTAAGGGCGTTCCGAGCGGGACGCCTTTTTATATGACTGTTTTCTCCTTCCATTTTCCTTTAAGGAATCTAAAGAGGAAGAAGGCTCCTCTGCAATACCAGTCTATGAACATAGCCCAGCAGACCCCGAGCAGCCCGAGCCCGAAATAGACACCTAGGATTTTTGCGCTCAGTACGCGGAAGGCCCACATGGAGCAGATGGATACTATCATCGTATACTTCACATCGCCGCTTGCCCTTAAGAAATTCGGGATGGTGAACGCCAGAGGCCAGAAGATTATTGTCTGGATCAAATCCAGCCTTGTGTAGCTTACAGCCATTGCATAGGCCGCATCCGAAAGATTATACAAGCTTCCCAAGAACGGGGTGGAGATATAGATGAAAAGGCAGGTTGCTCCCATAAGAAGGTAAGTCAGGAGCAAAAGACGCTTTGCATAGTAGACCGCCTGATCGAATTTTTTCGCTCCGCAGCATTGCCCGACAACCGTCACTGCTGCCATTCCGATTGCAGTCCCTGGGATGTTTGCAAAGGTTCCAAGGCTGTTGAACACTGCGTTTGCCGCTATGCTTGCAGTGCCGAAGGAAGCGATGGTGGAGGATACGAGGATCTTTCCTATGTGGAATATGCAGTTCTCGATTCCCGATGGAAGCGCGATGCGCAGGATGCGCTTGATCATATCTGTCCTGATCTCGATTTTGAAGATGTTGTCCACCCTTATCTGCTGGTCTTTCCTGCTTATGACAACAAGCATTATGACAGAGGCTGCGATCCTTGAGGCGAGGCTTGCAAGTCCCGCTCCAAGAGACCCCATATCAAATCCGTAGATCAGAATTGCGTTTCCGGAGACGTTTATGATGTTCATAACAAGGGAAACTGTCATGGTTATCCGGCTTTTTCCCATGCTGCGGCAGATTGCGTTGGCGCTGTTTGTTATGGCGAGAAACGGAAATGAGATTGCAATGGGAGTAAGGTATCTGAGAGCCGCTGTCTCGACATCGTTTTCGATCGTCCCATAGACGAGCTTCATGACCGGTACCCGGAAGAGTATCAAAAATACTGCAATCAAAAAGGCAAAGGAGAGCGAAATGTATATCAGCTGCTTTGCAGATCTTGATGCATTCGCTTCGTCCTTTCTTCCAAGGTATTGCGATGCAACTACCGCACCTCCCGTTGCGAATGCCGAAAAAAGGAATACGAACAAATTTGCAAGGCTGTCGACAAGAGACACCCCCGATACGCTCGCTTCCCCCGCGGTGGATACCATTATCGTATCCATCATCCCTATTGTGACATTCAAAAGCGTTTCTATCAGCAGTGGGATTATCAATGCTGCCAGGTATCTGTTTGAAAACATTAAAGAGTTCTTTTCGATGTTGTTTGCCGGCATGGCTCTAAGTATTATTACATAAAAAGGAATTTGTAAACTATTTGACAAAATGATATTTTCCTTCAAATAAACATTTGTTTTCTAAAAAATGAAATAATATACCATTTTATTTTCAAAATCCGACGGATTGCAATGTTTACAACTTTATTTCTTTACAGCATAATTAACGGCGGTATGGAGAAAATATGAAGAAATTTTTTATTTTGCTTCTTATGGCTCTATCTCTTGTTTTCTTCACTTCCTGTGAAGCTGACATGAGAGCTAAATTTGCCGATCTCATGGGCTCCATGAGCGGTAACGTGATGGGCTCCGATACAAGCAGTGTCGATAATGCTGTAGAGTCTTCGAAGGTGGATGAGTCCAGCATCGCAGAGCCTGAAATCAATGACGATGGGACTGTGACTGTCGCCGGAAATATCAAAGTCGATGTTGACGAAGGTGAGATCACTTCCATAATAGAGTCTGTTTCCCCTGAAAAGAAGAAAGCTATCGTATCAAGCATAACAGATGCAAGAAAGAATTCGGAATCAACCGCAAAGCTGCAGACCGAGATGGCGAAAGAGGAGACCGATGAAAAAACAAAAGCTGCCGTGAAAGGGACCGCGAAGCTTTATCAAAAGGCTATAGATAAGGTATTGGACGAAAATAAAAAGGCTATTCCTGAGGCAGTCAGCCAGATTTCTGAAGGCCTTGCCTCGATAGCTGATTCTTCTACGGTTACAAAGGCCGATGTCGTTCTCGTCCAGATGGTGCAGAGCTTTGTGCAGACTGTTTCAGAAAGCATAAATGGCAATGATTTCACTATCGATAAGCTTATCAGTGAGGCGAACCAGCTTGTGATCGTCGCTGAGACCATTTCTCCAGCAAGCAGCTTCAACATCGACCTTGGCGCAATAGTCAGCCAGCTGATGTCGGGCATGAATGGAAAGGATGGCAATGCGAGGGCATTGGAGGATTTTACTCAGGAGATGGAGTTGGATGCTGATGCCGCAAAGTATTGCCGCATGGCGTATCAGATGATAAGGCCGATGATTGATGCCAAGAATTATGACAGTTTCATTTCCGCCCTCTCATTCCATAAATCGACATACGAGACTCTTGTCAGCCTAGCCTCCAGCGAAGAAGCAGGGGACATCGGTAAAAAAGCCTTGAGTGAGCTTGCTTCTTATGAAGGGCTCATCAACTATGCTCTTGCTTCTGTAATAACGGAAGTGGATAAGATGTTTGAGGCTATGAAGTCTGCAGAAGAACCCTATGGAACACTTGTTGAAAAACTGAAGGGAATAATCAATGCCGATTATAAGGAAGGCGACATTCAAACCGTCTTAAAGGAGTTTGTCTCTGCAAATGATTGGCTTAAGGACAGCTCCAAGCCTGCTGTTCTGAAATATCCTGAGAGCTGGAATCTGGAGAAATATGCTCCTGATGCTGATGATGAAGCTTTTCTTAGAGGCCATGCTTCAGGCATGATAAGTGCTTTGAACACTTTCAAGATTATGACGAAATATGTAAGCTTGGATAGCTTTTCCGGTTTTGATTTGGAAGGCAATATCGATGAAATCATCGCATGGTTAGGAGATGACAGAAATGAGATTCAATAAACTGATAATAATAATGATGATTTTCTTATCGGTCCTTTCCGGTGTTTATGCCGCAGAGGATGCATCCTCTTCTCCGATCAGCTTGGGACAGCCCGGGGTGGATGCCATGTATGACGGGCTGCTGACTTCCTATATGCCGACCAACGTAAGAGCCCTCGGCATGGGAGGCGCGCAGCTTGCTGTGGGCGGCAGAAGCGACAGCTTCTTCGTCAATCCGGCAAATCTCGGAGCAAAGAAATTCCAGCTTTCCCTTCCTTCGGTTGCTGTCACCGTATATCATCCGTATGAGATGCTCAAGGTTAACGAGGATACTGGCACAAGTCTTGTCGATGACATAATCAATGCAATGGACAGCGGCAACATGGACCAGGTGGTTGGATCTGCGACCAATTTCTTCCGCTCCTTCCAAAAAGGAGCCGGAAAGCTTGCCACATTGGACGCATCCGTCGGTTTCACCGCAGGCGGTTTCGGACTTGGAGTACAGGTAAGGGATACCATACATACTTATGGAGGCAGTACCGGAGGCCTTGACACCCAGCTGTTTGATGAATTGAACGCGGCGGCCACGCTCGGACTTGGATTCAGGATCAATCTCGGAGCCTCTTTCTCAATAGATATCGGAGGAGCCGTCAGATTCAGTTATCTCGGTTATACTGCGGGAGTTGGCGCGAAAACCGCTTTGGATATGTTTGGAAGCGATTCCTCTGTCGATCCTGCGCAGTATTTTACGGAGCAGCTTCCTCTTGCAGCCGGCTTTGCAATTCCTTTCGATGTAGGAGTGAATCTCAATCTTCCTGCGGGATTCAGGATCAGCACGGTTGCAAGGAACCTCAACGGCTCTTACCGCATGAGGGTCTTTGACAACGTCAACAGCTTCACTTCCGGATGGAGTGAAAGCATAACAGGTGCAAAGGATTTCAAGATCGAGGTTCCCTGGCAGCTTGATGCAGGCCTTTCCTGGAAATGGGAGAACGGCCTTTTCAGCCCGACTGTTGCTGTGGATATGGTTGATATCGTAGGCTTTGCAAAGTCCGGTTCCTTTGATGGGCGCAGCATCATGAAGCATGTGAAAGCAGGTGCTGAAATCAGGCTTTTGAGCGTTCTTGATGTAAGAGGCGGTCTTAATCAGGGGTATTGGTCCGTCGGTGCGGGGCTTGACCTGTTCCTTTTGAAAGTCGATCTGGCATACTACTGGCTTGAGTTCGGTGAGACTGTCGGCGATTACGGCCTTGACGGTTTCTCGATCAGATTCAATATCGGCTACGATAGATAACATTTTCTGGGATAATGGCATGACCCTTCCAGTCTGGGATTGGAAGGGTTTTATATTGCCGCAGTGCATAAAAAAGGCTGCCGCAGAAGGGCAGCCTGGAATTGGAATACTTTTTTCAATCTGTTGTGAGCAGCCCTTCGTCTGAGGTGTATTCCTTTTTCCTGATGTCTCTGAACATCTCGACCAAGGTCTGCACGGTAAGCTTTTTCTTCTCTTCTTCCTTTATGTCGAAGATGATGTGCCCCTCGTCCATCATTATGAGCCTGTTGCCATAATCGATCGCGAACTGCATGTTGTGGGTGACCATCATAGCGGTCAATTTTTCCTTTTCGATATAATGCTTTGTGAGATCCATCACAATCTCTGCATTCACAGGATCAAGAGCCGCAGTATGTTCATCCAAAAGCATCAGCGAAGGGTGGGAGAGGATGGACATCAGAAGAGTGAGCGCCTGGCGCTGTCCTCCTGAAAGAAGCCCTACATTATCCTCAAGCCTTTCCGAAAGCCCGATAGGGGCAAGCAGTTCCTTGAACATCTCCTTTTTCTGGCTGTTGAGGCTTATCTTGAGCCCCTTCATGCCTTTTGCATAGGCAAGGATCATATTATCCTGGATCGACATGTTTGCGCTTGTTCCTTTTGTGGGATCCTGGAAAATCCTTCCAATGTGGAATGCTCTCTTATATTCCGGAGCGTGTGTGATGTCCTTGTTATTCAAGGTTATATTCCCGCTTGTTACTGGAAAAGTTCCAGCTATCATATTGAAAAGAGTGGATTTCCCGCTTCCGTTCGAGCCTATGACGGATACCACATCACCGTCGTTGACGGTGAGGTTGATGTCCTCAAGCGCTACTTTCTCATTTATCGTTCCAGGAAAGAAAACCTTTGTAACATTCTTAATCTCAAGCATTCTCTTCCCCCTTTCTCTTTGTTCTTTCAAGCGCTTTCTTCTTCGCTCCTGCATCGCTTGCGCTGGAGCGGGCCTTTGCAACTGCCAAGGAAATTATGACGAGTATGCCTGTAAGAAGCTTGAAATCGTTTGTCGTGATTCCGATCAGATATCCGTATTTTCTGCCGAAGAACATAAGCCCCTTGTAGATTATGGCTCCAAGGATCGCCCTGAGCGTTATGAGGCTTATCCTATTGGAAGAAAATAGGAATTCTCCGATCATTATCGCTGCCAGCCCCTGGACGACCATTCCGGTTCCAAGGTTCGCGTCAGCAAAGCCCTGGTATTGGGCAAGAAGCCCGCCTGATAGGGATATCAGCCCGTTGGATATTCCAAGTCCGATCAGCTTCAGCAATGAAGGGTTCATGCCCTGCGAGATGACCATCTGCTCGTTTCCGCCAAGTGCTCCTATTGCAAGGCCAAGATCGGTTCTGAAGAACACATCCATCAGAATCTTGACAGCCAGAACGATTATTATGGTTCCTATCAGGCTTGCTATTGCAGACGAGACAAATGGAAATGCACTGGGAAATAGCTTATAAAGCGTATCGACCTTTAAAAGCGGAACATTTGCCTTGTTGCCGAGAATTCTCAGATTGATTGAATAGAGCATCGTCATTGTCAAGATACTTGCGAGCAATCCGGGGATCCTGAGCTTTGTGTGTATCACTGCGGTCACCATTCCACAAAGAATTCCGACCAAAAAAGCCAGAATCAGCCCAACTGTGATGCCGATCCCGTTTACTATGCACATCGTTGCAACCGCAGCTCCTGTAGCAAAAGAGCCGTCACAGGTGAGATCTGCAAGATCGAGTATCCTGTAACTGATGAGAACGCCGAGAACCATGATGGAGAATATCAGCCCCTCGACAAAGATTCCTTCTATCATATAAACCCCTCTGGTGTGAATAAGGCCACCGGAAAAGGTGGCCCTTAAACTTTAATTCCTTTTAGATTATTTTACAATCTTCTGACCGTCTTTTATCAGAACTGCTGCCATATCCTGATAGCTTTGGTCGATTGTGATTCCAAGTTTGGCGGCTGTGTCGAGGTTGAACCAGAGCTCGAAATCCGCAGGATCTGTGAGGTATATGGTTCCAAGGGTGCCGGCGTTGGTGCCTTTTGCAATCTTCTCAACAGCCTTTCCTGTCTCCACTCCGATCTGATAATAGTTGAATCCCCATGCAATAAGGCAATCGAGGCCATCCACGCCGGACGGGTCGGACGAGAAGAGCGGCTTGTTGTTGTCCGAGCATACCTGATCAACGGATGCAAGAGCGCTGATTACTGCATTGTCGGTAGCGATGTATACTGCATCAACACGGTCGATGATCGACTGGGTGGCCATCATGACTTCTGAAGAATTTGCGACTGCTGCAGAAACGAATGTGCCTCCAAGCTTTTCCGTTGCTTCCTTCGCCATGTTCATGAGAGCTACTCCGTTGGCCTCTCCGGATGCGTAGATATTTCCGATTGTTTTTGCACCGGTGATGTCCATAAGAAGCTTGATCTGCTCTTCAACCGGGCTCAGATCGGATACTCCGCAGACATTTGTATCCGCGCTTCCTTCATATGAATCGACAAGTCCTGCGTCCACAGGATCCGTGACGGCTGCAAAGATTATCGGAGTGTCAGAAAAGACATTTACAAGCGCCTGGGCAGTCGGGGTTGCAATACCTATTACGATATCGTCGTTGTCATCCTTGAATTTCTGAGCGATGGATGCGCTGCTGCTGATATCGCCGTTTGCGTTTTGAAAGTCATAGCTGACCTTGAGGTCGGTGGTGGCAAGATAATCCTGCATTCCGGTCTCAACCGCATCAAGTGCTGCATGGCTCATGAGCTTGGATACACCGATTTTAACGGTACCGTCGTCCGCCGCTTCGCTGGCTCCACCTGCAAAAAGGATTCCAGCTACAAGCAACAAGGTGAATACAAGAGCAATTTTTTTCATTTGATCCCTCCAAATTATGAGAAAATGATAGCGTAACCGAAATTAAGCTTCAATATGCATAAGGTGCATATTTATGCAAATTTTTTACATTTTTTAATAACAAAGGGGGTTCTTAGCCGAAATTCTCATAATCTGAAGGAAAAAAGCAGGCTCCGTTCAGAAATCCACGTCGGCCTCTTCGTCAGGGAGATCTTCCAATTCTTCTTCCACGTCTTCCATAACTTTGAGCAGTTTTCTCATATCCGTGAAGAAGCTTTCGCTTTCTTCCGCTTGCTCATCAATCTCGTCGTCATCATAGAAATCGTACATATGCCCTAATATTATAATGGAAGTGTTAAATGTTTCAAAGCCTCCTAAACCTCTCATTTTGTTTCCTATTCTTTTTTATGTCCTGATATGGTATGCTTAAGCCATGGTTAACTATACGGTTGTTGCAATTCTTGCACGGGAGGAAGAGGCCGTTTTATCTGCTTTGGATGGGTTATCCCAAAAAGCATCAGACAAGTCTTCCAGATTGATCGTCGTAGCTGATTTGGATCGTGTACGTTCCTTGTGCCTTTCCTATTCGAGGGCGCTTCCGTTTTCTGCGTTTGCATACGATAATCCATCCCTTTTAGCAGAGATGAAGAATTCCGAACAGCTCATCCTGCTTGATGCGGGAAAGGATATCATGGGCAAGTCGGTGGGAGTGATGAACAATCTTCCGCCCCGGGTTCTATATACATACGGGGATGATTTGGAGTACAGGGACTTTCTGATTTCTGAAGCCAGTCCGAATATCCTCAACAGGCTGATCTTCACTCCGGATTGGGTCAAGATATTTCCTTATCCGAAAAAGCTTGAAGTGACAAGGGAGAATGTCATCGATCTGATGATAACGATAGGCTCGATAACACAGTCGGAAAATTTCGACCAGAGCTTGCCGTTTGCACTTGTTGGTGCTGAAGGGCAGGATGTCAGAGAGGATGAGATCTTGCGCATTGCCAAGCACCTTGGCCTTGATGTGGAGGTCGTCCATGACAGCAGCAAGGTCTTCCAGAAGGAGTACAAGGCCATTTTGAGCTTTGACGATCTCGGGTTTACAGATGCTATGAGCATATATTACGGGCTTCCTTTTGTCTGCCTAAATGAGAAAAGCAATTTTCTCAAAGGTCTCAAGGTCGCCGGTTACATACTCAAGCATTCGATCAGCAGCTGAATTGAAACCTGCTAGGTTTCGGCGGGTTTATATTATGTTTTTTTGGAATTGATTTATGAAAAGACTTTTTGGGTTATTAATTCTTGTCATTGCGTTGTTTTCTTTATGCTCTTGCGCCACCAGTGTGGCCATCTCATATATCGCTCCGAGCGAGATAGACATGGGGCATTATAGGAATATTGCTGTCGCATCTACAGTTCCCTATATCGGGTTCAACAATCCTCCTGCGTATATCAGAAGCATCGATCCTGGCCCCTACAATCTTGTATATTCCTCATACAGCCCCAGACTCAGGGATCAGGTTGCTTCCTATGCCACGGAAAGATTTTTGCAGACGCTTTCTTCCAGCGGATACTTTACCATCAAGGGACCTTCGTTTACCGATGCTGTGCTGGATGCCTCTGCCGTGGGGGTGGATGCGAGCAAGATTTTCAAGGATAACGGGATTGATGCGGTCATAATCCCAAAGATCGAGACGATGGGAGTGGATGAATATATCTATTCAAGGATCAAAGAGCGTATTGTCACAGACAAGGATGGCAACAGCAGGAAGGTGTATGACCGGATTTATTATTATCAGGTTAATTTGAGCCTTACCTTCTCATACACCATCATAGACACGCAAACTGAGAAGGTGGTTGCAAAACGTTCGTTTTATGTGGAGGATTCGGATAATATAACTCTTGATAATCTGTATTTCTCTCCTAACGATCCCTATTGGGACTTCTGCTCAATGCTCAGGTCGATCCAGAATGACATTCTCAAGCAGCTTGTCCCCACGCGGATGTCGCTTTCTGTAGATCTGATGAACAACAAGCCCAAAGATAAATCGGTAGAGGTGTTCTATGATTATGCAAAGGATGGGAACCTCAAGGCCTCAAGCGAGGGCTTTTGGGATAACTGGAAAAAGACAGGTCATCTTCCTTCCGGCTACAATGCCGCACTTCTTACCGGTGCGCAAGGCGATATCGATCAGGCTTTGAAGCTTATCGATGAAGTGTGCACCTCCACGGGAAGCGGGGATGCCTATAGGCTTCAGAGCAATCTGCTGTTTGCACAAAAGAGCAATAGCGAATCAAAAAAGCAGATAGAGGGGCTGAATGAAAAACAAGATGCCTATGAAAGCAGCATCTATGATTCTGTGAGGTATTGATATGGCTAAAATCGTTATTTATGAAGGTGTAGATATCAGAAAGGATATTATTGGCAGAAAAGCCGCTGTGATCGATTATGATACCGGTTTTTCTGCCATGGAGGGCGTTCTTATCAAAAGCTTTCAAAAGGGTGAGGCCTCGCAGGCGTTCAGCCAGATGAAGAGATGGATCAGCAGCGCCAGCTTCGATATTCTGGTTTTTTCAGGCTTTCTTGAGGCTTTTTCCGACTTTGGCGATGATGATGTGCTCTTTTGGATAAAGGATCATGTCGATGCGTTTGAAAGGACCAGCTTGGTTGTTTTGGATGATCATCTGCCCGGAATGATTTCCAAGGTTGCAGAGAAAAGGGCCGATTTGGATTTTTAAAGGATTAAAGATTTATAAAACTACTTAGCATATGTTAAGTAGTTTTTTTTATTTTTTTTAAATCAATATCCTGAAATATTCTTTATTTATGTTAAAATGTTGGTTTATCCGATAATATTCCACCATTTTTTGTAATTAAAAACTATTTTTTGGGCTATTATTTCACGATAGTCTGAAATTGATAAAAAAATTTATTTTTGTGTATTTTTCTGTTTATAATACTATCAATATGAGCTTATTTGATTTACATTGCCATCTTTTGCCTGAAATCGATGATTCCTTTGCCAAATGGGATGGGTTAAAGGCGCTTCTGGCTACCTACAAGGCAGCTGGGTTTGATGGCGTGTGCTTCACTCCTCATCTTTATGACCCATATGTGACTACGCAGGTATCCGAGATCCGCACTGCTTATTTGAGAGCATCGGAGATTGCCTGTTCCTGCGGCCTTTTTTCTTTTTTAGGGTCCGAAATTTATGTGCGCGATGAATTTGCGATAAAAGGGATTCCGCTTTTGGGGAAATATTATCTTGTCGAATTCAGCACGACATTCGCTCCAATGAATCTTTTGGAAAAGCTTGAGGCCTTGAGTCCATGCGTGCCTATAATAGCCCATATTGAACGCTACAGCTGGCTCGATGTGGATAGCCCGCTTGTCGAGGAATTCCATAACAGGGGGTATCTGATACAGGTGAATGGGAAGGCTTTGAGCAAATCGGATAAGGCTCGGCGGTACTGCGAAAGCGGTTTTGTCGATCTGCTTGCTTCCGATTGCCATGGAAACAAGGATGATATCATCGCATTAGGCGAGGGTGTCGTCCGCTATCCTTATATATTTGAAAAGATGAGCCATCTGGCTCAAACTCTTAAGGAGGTGGTGTGATGCTGTTAAGCATGACTATTGAAAACTTCAAATCTGTAAAGTCGAGCCAGACAATCAGTTTCGAAGCTGTCAAGGACAACCGTCTTGATCCATCCAAGGTCATCCAGGTCACCGAGAAGCTTAATCTGATCAAAACAAGTGCCGTCATCGGTCCGAACGGAGCTGGTAAGAGTTCCTTTGTAAGGGCTCTCGAGGTATTGAGAAGGATCGTCCTTTCAGATCCTGAGACTGTGAACCCTCTGGCAAGCAGCCTCTCCGGAACCGTTTTTGCCTATGGCATAGATAAGATGACGCCTGCGACGATAAGCATAGATGTGCTTCTTGAAAAAGGAGAAGAAGGCAACGAAGAAAAGCCTACCGTTATTGGAAGATACACCCTGGTTGCTAACCGCGAACGGGTCTTCTGCGAATCGCTTTATTTTATCGTGAACGGTTCCAAGAAGGTTATGTTTGAAAGAAAGAAGATCGAGGATGGAGAAGGCTATGTCTACCGCTTCGGAAAACTGTACAGGGGCGATAAGAAGAGAGCTGCCAAGAATCTGCCTGAATCACGGACGTTCTTGAGCGAATCGGCTCTTTCTGGAGGACAGACCAGCGGACAGATGTATAACTGGTTCAAGAATACCTTGAACGTCCTGCCGATGGGTGTCGGTACTCAGGCCGAGCAGTTTGTCGCAGATGCCCTTGCAAAGCATCCGGGCTGGGGCGACATGCTTGTCAATTATCTCTGGGCTCTCGATATTACCGATATAAGGCGTGTCGGGGTCAAGCAGAAAGAGGATGGAACAAGATCCGTCGTGTTCACCCACGTTTATGTCAACGACAAGAAGGTGGACGGATACAGCCAGTCGTTCCTTATGGAATCGCTTTCCCTGCGTCGTCTGGTTGCCATCGGCATAGCTTTCTTCACGAGCTTCGTAAGCGAGAAGACGCTTTTGATCGATGATTTCGGACAGCTTTTGCATCCGGATGTGCTTTGCCACCTTGTTGAGATATTCGAAAGCTGCAACAAGCACAGCCAGATGCTCGTTGTGGATTGCAATCCATCGCTGCTCAAGGAAGGTCTTTTGAGAAAGGATGCAATCTGGTTTGCACAGAAGGACAATGAGAGTTCAACGGTTTTCTTCAGCCTTTCCGATTTCAAAGGCAGAAGCAGGACAACCGTATACAACAGATATCTCCAGGGAGCCTTTGGAGCGCTTCCGGTCACCAGCGACTTCTATTTCGTTCACGACGGTACGCCGATGGAGGATGAGGAAGAAGAAGTTAAGGAGGATAAGTGATGGCCATCCGTAAGAAAAATACAACAGAGGCGAAAGGTACGATTCTCTTGGTTACCGCCACAAAGGCAGAAGCAATCTACTTTTCCCAGATGAGAAAGGACTGCCGCTATATGAACCTGACGGTGGAATGTGCGGATGTCAAGGATCTTACCTTGAAGCATCTTATCGATGCCACAAGCAAGAAGAAGCTGTTGGGCAAGTATCAGCATGTCTGGTGCCTGTTCGGCTTCGATGAGGTTGGCACCGATATCGACGAGATAAAGGAATATGAGGAATATGCCAAGAAAAAGAAGATAAACCTCTGCTATTTCAATCCTTGTTTTGAAATCTGGTTCCTTCTTCACCTGATGCAGCCAAGCGCATTCTTAGCCGATGCTGATGCGATCAGAGCTAAGGTGGCTCAGGCTATTCCTGGCTTCTCCATGACTCCGGAATTCCTTCTGACAAAAGGGCTCAACCTGCATTTGCAGCTGTTCTCAAGGCATGCGACAGCAGACCTTAATGCAAGAAATTACAATGACAGGGTTGAGATTCAGACAGGGCTTGCGGCAACAACAATGCCTCTCTTCGACGAATGCATCCAGACCGTCTGCGGCAAGGCGGATATGTCACACAACCAGAAGGCTTTCAAATAAGGCATGACTGGGCTGACATTACTGGTTTGCATTTTTGCAATATCCATATCTTCAATGGACCTTGCGCTCGCCATAGTATGGGGGCGCAGGGTTCAGCTTAAATGGTCGAATTTCCTTGTGGTTTTCGTTGCGACGCTGATCGGTGTCGTATTTTCATATTCATTGATGCAGTTTGCCTTGCTTTTCGGCGACAGCACGTTCTCTGCAGTGTTCATGCTCGTATGGAAATGCATCTTCGTTCTGGATGTGGCCTTTTTGATATTTTTCATTCCGAGATTCATCAACTGGGTGGTGGCACGTCCGTTTCCTGCCTGGGAAAAGGTCTTATTCATATTGCTGAGCATTCTTTTCACATCCGTTGCTGCTTTGGATCTGGTAATGCCGAAAAATTTGTTCGTGGTTCTGGATTATGCTCTTTTTTCCATCGTCTTGGTCTATACCGTGATAATAATGATAAGCGTAAGGCGCAAGATAGAGGAAAAGAATGTCAGGCATGCCACATTGACCATAATGATCGTATCCTTGGCCATGCTTCCGCTTTTCATCTCATCCATGATAACTGATAAGGTCAGAAGCTTTTTCCTGCCTTTGATCGCCTTATGTTATTTCATCATGCTGCTTGTTTTTCTTTTTATCGCTCTTGCAAATTCCGAAAAAAAGATACAGCTCTTGTCCATACCTGCAAGCGATGAGAAGAAAGCCGAGCTTGCTGAAGAGATTGCTGAGCGGTTCCATATAACAGACAGGGAGATGGAGATTGTCCGTCTGATAAAGATCGGATTGACCAACAAGGAGATAGCCGCAAAGCTCAACATAAGCGTGAATACAGTAAACAACCATATTGCCAACATATTCGGAAAGACAAATGTACGTTGCCGGATAGATCTTTTGAATCTTTTTGAGGAGGCTTCCTGGTGATCGAATATTCTGTTAATCCCCTGTGGTATGATGGGCTGTACAAGGATGTGCACAGCCCTTGCAGCGCGGCAAGATCCTTTTCAATGGTGCATAAGGACAACACGAAGGCGGCGGTACTGCTCATACATGGCTATGCCGGTTATCCCGGAGAGCTGGTCAGTCCGGCCAAAGAGCTGTTTGAGGCCGGATTCGATGTATTTGTCCCACGCCTTCCCGGAATGGGTACAAGCGGAAAGGATTTTTCAGCAAGCCGTGCTGGAGATTGGCTTTCCTTGGTTGAAAAGGCGTCTGCAGATCTGTTTGGCAGATATGATTCTCTTTCCATTGTCGCCCATTCGATGGGCTGCCTGCTTGCTGTATTGGCTTCTGCCTCCTATCCGTATTCCAAGGCTGTGCTGGCAAGTCCTGCTTTCAATCTGAAGGCAAAGGTTCCCAGGATCCTTTTAAAAGGCATGCTGAAGGCAAAAAAGGATTCACCGCTTCCATGGAAGGCTGATCCTTCATATAAGCTCCTTTATGAGAATGCGCCTTGTGATGATGAATTTCTCGGCCGCGAGTATTGGAGCCATTTGTATCCTGGGCCGTTTTTGGACATGCTGGATCTTCAGCAGAAGGTGATGGAGGGGATTTCGGATTACCGCATTCCATCCCTGGTTCTTTATGGCACATGCGATGAGCTGGTTACGATCTTAGATGAGGATTTCCCGCCATCTATGCGTTTTTCCCTTATCGAAGGAGGTAGCCATTACCTTTATTACGATAAAAACAGGCAATCTTATGCCAAAGCTGTTTCGGAAAGCGTCGGATTCCTTTCTGAAGGTTGAGTAAAAGCCTGAAAATAATTAGTATTATGACATCCGCTTTAAGTGGATGTTTTCTTTTGATTAGGAGAGGAAGAATGGAAGTTCGTGTCCGTTATGCCCCGTCGCCGACAGGGCTGCAGCACATAGGTGGGGTACGCACCGCATTGTTCAACTATTTCTTCGCCAGGTCCTCCGGGGGCAAGTTCATCCTCCGGGTCGAGGATACCGACAGGGAGAGATACAGCGATGAATCCCTTGATGATCTTTACCAGACATTGGACTGGCTGGGGATAAAATGGGACGAGGGCCCCGTGGTGGGAGGTCCGTGCGGACCTTATATCCAGTCGGAAAGGTTTGAACTTTATAAAAAATATGCAGAGCAGCTTGTAAAGGATGGCAAGGCCTATTATTGCTATTGCAGTCCTGAGCGCTTGGAAAAGCTTAGAGCCGAACAGGTGGCCTCTAAGAGCGAATATCAGGGGTATGACAGGCATTGTGCAAATCTTACAGATGAGCAGAGGGCCGAATATGAGCGTCAGGGAATAAAACCCGTAATCAGGCTGAAGGTTCCCACCGAAGGCAAGACCACGTTCCATGACATCCTCATGGGGGATATCACGAGAAGGAACAGGGATGTGTCTCCCGATCCGATCCTGTTGAAATCCGACGGATTCCCGACTTATCACCTTGCGAACGTCATCGATGACCATCTCATGGGCATCACTCATATAATGAGGGCTCAGGAATGGATCCCCTCCGGGCCGCTGCATATACTTTTGTACGAGGCCTTCGGATGGGAGCCTCCCGTATACTGCCATCTTCCTATGGTCATGGGAAAGGACGGGCAGAAGCTCTCCAAACGCCATGGTTCGACGAGCCTCAGGGATTTCAGAGAAAAGGGATATCTTCCTGAAGCGATCATAAACTATGTGACGCTGGTGGGATGGTCTCTCGATGGGTCGACGGAGTTTTTCAGCAAAGAGGAGCTTGAGAAGTGTTTCAAGATCGAGAATATCCACAAGGCTCCCGGCGTATTTGATTATAAGAAGCTTGACTGGTTCAACGGTTATTATATCAGAGCTTGTGAAAACAGCAGGCTGGAAGAGCTCGTACTGCCATATCTCATCAAAGCGGGGTACATCGGAAGCGAGCCTGGAAGCGATGAGCTTGAGCTTGTGAAAAAGCTCGTTCCTGCAGCAAAGGAAAGGATGAAGGTGCTGAGCGACATTGTTCCGCTTTCTGCATTCATCTTTGTCGATGAGCCTGTTGTTGATGCTTCTGTATACTGTGCGAAGGGAAGCGATGCTGAAAAGACTTTGTCTGCTCTTAAAAATGGAGCAGAGATCCTTCTTTCTGGACTTAAGGACGGCAAGGCGAATGAGAAGATAGAAGAGGAGCTGGTTGCACTTTCTACCGAACTCGGAGTGAAGGTGAATGGGGTATTCCAGCCTCTCAGGGTTGCGATCACCAATTCCACGGTATCGCTTCCGCTGTTCGATTCCATAGCTTTGCTCGGCTTGGATGAGACTAAAAAGAGAATTGACAGAGCAATTAGGATTTTGGAGGCGAAAAATGAGTGAAGTTACAATGGATAAGATCATATCGCTTTGCAGGAGAAGAGGCTTTATCTTCCAGTCCAGCGAGATCTATGGCGGTTTGAACGGAGCATATGATTATGGTCCGATGGGTGTTGAGCTGAAGAATAATATAAGGGATTTCTGGTGGAAGGAAATGACCAGGATGCACGACGACATTGTCGGGCTTGATGCTTCCATCCTGATGCATCCCCGTGTTTGGGAAGCCAGCGGGCATGTTTCAAATTTCACAGATCCGATGGTCGACTGCAAGTGCTGCAAGAGCCGTTTCCGTGCAGATCAGATCGATTTGACGAAACCATGTCCTGTGTGCGGCAACAAGGACAGCTTCACTGCCCCCAGGAATTTCAATCTCATGTTCCAGACCCATATTGGAGCCAATACGGACAGCGCGTCTGTTGTATATCTCCGTCCTGAGACTGCACAGGGAATATATGTCGATTTCAAGAACGTGCTGCAATCTTCCCGTGTAAAGGTTCCGTTTGGAATCGCTCAGATTGGAAAATCCTTCAGAAACGAGATCACCACCAAGAATTTCATCTTCCGTTCCTGCGAGTTCGAGCAGATGGAGATGCAGTTCTTCTGCCGCCCTGGCACGGAGGACGAGTGGTTCCCGTACTGGAGGAACGAGAGGATGAACTATTATCATAAGATGGGCATCCGTCCTGAAAGCCTCAGGTGGCATCAGCATGGTCCGGATGAGCTTGCCTTCTATGCCAAGGATGCCTATGACATCCAGTTCCTCTTCCCGATGGGCTGGCAGGAGCTTGAAGGAGTCCATTCCAGAACCGATTACGACCTTACCCAGCATCAGAAGTTCAGCGGAAAGGATATGACTTATCTCGATCCTGAGACCAATGAGAGATACATACCGTATGTTGTGGAGACCAGTGCCGGCCTGACAAGGAATGTGCTCATGGCTCTAAGCGATGCCTATGATGAGGAACAGACCCCGGAGGGTGATGTCAGGACGGTTCTTCATTTCCATCCTCAGATCGCTCCTGTGAAGGTGGCTGTGCTTCCTCTTGTCAAGAAGGACGGACTTGGCGAGTATGCCAAGAACCTCGAGAAAGATCTCAGATCCTCATTCACGACATTCTTCGATCAGTCTGGCGCTGTCGGCAGAAGATACAGAAGAATGGATGAGATTGGAACTCCGTATTGCATTACAGTGGATTATCAGAGCCTCCAGGACCAGACGGTCACCATCCGTTTCCGCGATTCGATGAAGCAGGAGAGGGTTTCTGTTTCCCAGATTGTTCCGTTTATCCACCAGGCGGATATGGAATATAAGAGGGTTTGAGGATGAATAAAGCTTTACAGGTGCTTATCGACAGGGGGTTCGTCAAGGATTTCACCGACGAGCAGGGCCTGAGCGATCTGATGGATAAGGAGAAGGTCACTTTCTACTGCGGAGTCGATCCTACAGGTCCGAGCCTTCATGTCGGGCATATCGTTCCTTTCTTTGCTATGCATCATCTGCAGAAGGCAGGGCATAATCCGATTGCGCTCGTAGGCGGCGGTACGGGACTGATCGGCGATCCGTCGGGGAAAACCGAAATGAGGAAGATCCTCTCGGTCGAGCAGATTGAAAGCAATGTCGTGAATATCAAAAAGCAGCTTTCCAAGGTTGTCGATTTTTCCGAACACCCGGCAGATGGAATGGGGCAGGCTAGGATGATGAACAATGCAGACTGGCTTGTGGACCTCAATTATATAAGCTTCTTGCGCGATGTCGGAAAGTATTTCAGTGTGAACAGGATGCTTACGTTCGAAGGCGTCAAGCAGCGCCTTGAGCGCGGACTCTCGTTTATCGAGTTCAATTACCAGCTTCTTCAGAGCTATGATTTTTATATGCTCAATAAGAAGGCTGGCTGCCGGCTTCAGATCGGTGGAGCCGACCAGTGGGGCAACATAGTCGCCGGCATCGACCTGATCGGCCGCATGGGCGGTCCTGAATGCTACGGCCTTACGTTCAATCTGATAATGCGCAGCGATGGCAAGAAGATGGGCAAAAGCGAAAAGGGTGCGGTTTTCTTGTCTCCCGATCTTTACAGCCCGTATGATTTCTTCCAATACTGGAGGAATGTCAACGATGCCGATGTCATCAGATTTATGAAGCTCTTCACGTTCATGGAGCTTGATGAGATTGCGGAGTATGATTCAGAGAGCAGGAACATCAATGAAGCCAAGGAGCGTCTGGCGTACGAGGTTACGAAGATCATCCATGGCCAGGAGGAGGCCGATAAGGCCCTGAATGCGGCAAAGAGCCTTTTTTCCACCGGTGGGGACATGCAGGGCATGCCTCAGATGGAGATAGCTGAGAGCGAGTTCCTTCCCGAGGGGATGGGAATATTGAATCTTTATACCAGAAGCGGTCTGACTGCGAGCAACGGGGAAGCAAGGCGTCTTGTCACCCAGGGAGGAGCTGAGATAAACGGAATAAAATATACCGATCCCAAGACCATGATAACCCTTGATTTGGCAAAAGATGGAAGCTTCCTGCTCAAGGCCGGCAAGAAGAGATTCTTTAAAATTGTAATAATCTGACATATGTCGAAGCCCTCCTTTTGGAGGGTTTTTCATTCAGCTTTGCAAGTATCATGGAATTTTAATTATTCATTTTGTTTTTTTTGTTAAAAACCCTTCAATATAAAACATTTTTCTTGCAAGAAGACTGCCGGGATGTTCTAATTTTACATAGCAGTTCGGATGCTTGGCTCGTCCGATAAAAAAAAAGGAGGAACTATGAAAAAGTTCACATTGGCCATTTTCGTAATGGTTGTGCTCTCTTCCGTCGTGTTTGCTGGCGGAACAGCAGAAAGCGGAGCTGCAGCAGTCGTTGCAAATAAAGACAAACCGCTTGTATTCTTTAACAGACAGCCTTCAGATCCTGTGACCGGCGAGATAGATATGCAGGTCATGAATTGGAACGATAAGACCTATTATGTAGGATTCGATGCAGCTGGCGGTGGAGCTGTTCAGGGACAGCTTATCGTCGATTATCTTGCAAGCGCAGATCCTGCCAAACTCGACCGCAACGGTGATGGAGTTATCGGCTATGTTCTCTGCATCGGAGATGTCGGCCACAACGATTCAAAGGCAAGAACACAGGGCATCAGACAGGCTCTTGGAACATGGAACGGCTCGACCGATCCTGGACAGGCCGTTGAAGGCTCGGCAGTTGTCGGTGGAAAGACGATGAAGGTTGTAGAGCTTGATAGCAGAGCGATGACCGGAACCGATGGAACCACTTGGAACGCAAACGCTGCAACCGATGCTATGTCCAACTGGGTTACAAGGCTCGGAGATCAGATCGATATGGTTATTTCCAACAACGATGGAATGGCAATGGGCTGTCTGCAGGCATCCAACTATCCGGCAGGAGTTCCTATTTTCGGTTATGACGCCAACGCTGATGCCATCGAGGCTATCGGACAGGGCAAGCTCACCGGAACCGTTTCCCAGAACGTTGATGCACAGGCTACAGCCACTCTTCAGGTCCTCAGGAACCTTCTTGATGGTCTTACAGGAAATGAAGTCGTAACAGCAGGCATCACAAAGGCTGACCAGTACGGCAACAAGATTTCCGCTCCTGTTAATTATGTCGCCGAGACCAAGGCTCTCCTTGCTGAGAACTCCGGTGTAAACAGCTCCAACTGGACACAGTACACAGAAGGCACCAGAGATGCCGGAATCAAGCAGATTTCCGGACCTTCCTTCAAGGTTATCCTTACAATCTACAACTCGGGAGACAATTTCCTTTCGTCTTCCTACATCCCGGCTCTTCAGTACTATGCACCGCTTCTGAATATCGACCTGACAATCGTACAGGGAGATGGACAGAACGAATCAAGTTGTCTCGACAGGTTCACAAACCTCAACAACTTCGATGCATATGCCATCAATATGGTCAGAACGAATTCCGGTATGGATTATCTCGACAGGCTTTCCTATTGATTCCTGCCGAAGCTCTTTTGGATGGCGGATGCGCGAGTATCCGCCATTATTCGGATTTTTCAGGCCATCTGGTACCTGTTTTTCTTCTTTATTAAGGTGCGTGGATGGCAAGGGCCGCAGACGGGTGTATATGCGGCGTATTAAGAAACAACTCGATTGATTTGTGGAAGGATGAGAAATGAGTGGCAAGACAGTACTCGAAATAAAGAACCTATCCAAATCCTTTGCAAAAAACCGTGTTCTCGATGGTATCAATCTCTCTGTTGAAGAAGGTACCGTATGCGGGCTCATGGGAGAAAACGGCGCCGGAAAATCGACGATGATGAAGTGCCTATTCGGAATATATGCCAAGGATGAAGGACAGATGTCCCTTTTCGGACGTCCTATAGACTTCAAAAACCCAAAGGATGCTCTAGAAAACGGGGTGGCTATGGTCCATCAGGAGTTGCAGCAATGTCTTGATAGGACTGTCATGGATAATCTTTTTCTGGGAAGATATCCAAAGAAATTCGGTATTGTGGATGAGGCCAGGATGCTTCAGGAAAGCAATAACCTTTTTGCCAGATTGAAAATGAATGTTAACCCGAAGACCATCATGAGGACCATGTCGGTTTCCCAGCGTCAGATGGTTGAAATCGCGAAGGCTGTAAGCTACAATGCCAAGCTTATAGTTTTGGACGAGCCGACTTCTTCCCTTACAGAACGTGAAGTGAAGAAGCTGTTCTCCATCGTCGACGATCTTCGCAAGCAGGGAGTTTCCTTTGTCTATATTTCCCATAAGATGGATGAGATATTTGAGATCTGCGATGATGTTGCGGTCCTGCGCGATGGAAAGATGATATTCAAGAAACATACCGGGGATACGAATATGAACGAGCTGATTTCGGCAATGGTAGGCCGTTCTCTCGATAAGAGATTCCCCGATGTAGATAATAAGCCGGGCAGGGATTACCTCAAGGTAACCGGACTGAATACCAAGTTCCCTCCGATCCTGCATGATATTTCCTTTACTGTTAAAAAAGGTGAGATATTCGGTCTTTACGGGCTTGTGGGAGCAGGACGGAGCGAACTGCTTGAATCGTTGTTCGGAATCAGGACTGTGGCAAGCGGTGAAATAGCCGTGGATGGCAAGAAACTGAGATTCCATTCATCCAAGGATGCCATGGACCATTCGTTTGCTCTTGTCACAGAGGAGCGCAAGCTCAACGGAATGTTTGGAAAGGATACCATAAAATTCAATACCACGATCACCAATCTTCCAGCATATAAGACTTTCAAGCTTCTTGATAACAAGAAGATGTATGATGCGACGAACAGGGAGATCGCGGTCATGAACACTAAGTGTGTATCCGCAGACGAGCTCATAAGCGCACTTTCCGGAGGAAACCAGCAGAAGGTCATCATAGGAAAATGGATGGAAAGATCCCCAGATGTATTTTTGATGGATGAACCTACCAGAGGAATCGATGTCGGTGCGAAGTATGAGATATACCAGCTGATCATCAAGATGGCCAAGGAAGGCAAGACTATCATAGTCGTTTCTTCTGAAATGCCTGAGATCCTCGGTATTACGAACCGGATCGCTGTGATGTCGAACCATCGTCTCGCAGGTATTGTCAATACCAAGGAAACGGACCAGGAAGAGCTTTTGAGGCTGTCGGCCAAATATCTATAAGGAGCAAAAATAAAAATGGCAGAAAAAGAGGTATATGAAATAATGTCGCTTGAGGAGGACGTAAAAGTCCAGCAGTACTCGGAGCAGCTGAGGGCCCTCAGGGAGAACGGGGTAAGGAAGCTTGCCGACTGCAAGCTTGAACTTGCCGCAATAAAGAAAAACAAGCTTATTGACGACGATATCCGCACAAGAAGGATCGAGGAGCTTCAGAAGGAGATTCTGGATGCAAAGAAGGTTGCAGAAGAAAACAAGGCCCAGATAGCTTCCATAAGCAAGGAAGCTGTGGCCTATGTCAACTCCATTTCCAAGGGCATAGAGGCCCGGGTTGCGGAAAAACAGAATAAGAGGATGGCTGGAGCCAAGGCTTTCTACGAGAAAGAGGTAGCAAAGATAAAAGCCGACGGCCTTAAGAGGGAAGAGGATGTGAAGGCAAGGATTTCTGATCCGCAAGAGCTCAAGAGCGAGCTTGAGATCTGCCGTTACGAGCTCAAGAGCGCCCTCTATGATTCCAAGAACCGCTTTGAGGACCAGCTGGACAAATCCAAGGCGATCAAGCATCAGGCTTTTGTCGACCATATCCAGAAAAACAGGGAATTCCGCAATGGAAAGGATAATTTCATCGAAAACACCCAGATGAAATGGAAGAATTTCATCAGGAATTTCAAAGCATCATCATTCTTCCTTGCAAACGGGCTTTATATCGCAATTGTGATATTCTTCATCGTCTGCATAATCGCCGCTCCTCTTGTGGGATCTGGAAACCTCTTCTCGCTTCCCAATATCTTCACAATCCTTGAGCAGGCCTCGACCCGCATGTTCTATGCTCTCGGAGTAGCCGGCCTCATCCTGCTTGCCGGAACCGACCTCTCGATAGGAAGAATGGTTGCACTCGGATCTGTGACTACTGGTCTGATCCTCCATCCCGGCATGAACATCGTATCGCTTTTCGGGCTTCCGACCTGGAACTTCTCGGGTATCCCGATGTTCTGGAGAGTGCTGATGGCCCTCGTTCTGTCCATTGCCCTCTGCGTGCTCTTCAGCTCCATTGCAGGCTTCTTCACAGCAAGGTTCAAGATGCATCCGTTCATCTCTACGATGGCTATGCAGCTGATCATCTATGGAACCCTCTTTTATGGTACAAGCGGAACTCCTGTAGGATCGATCGACAGCAGCATCAGGAGCCTTATCGGCGGACGCTGGACGCTCGGTGTGCTCGGCGGCCAGATCATAACCTTCCCAAAGCTTATCATCCCGGCGGTAATCGCAATAATCGTTGCCTGGCTGATATGGAACAAGACCACGTTTGGAAAGAACATGTACGCAGTCGGAGGAAACAGCGAAGCTGCCGCAGTCAGCGGAATCAGCGTTTTCAAGGTCACCGTGCTTGTGTTCGTGATGGCCGGTGTGTTCTACGGTTGCGGATCCTTCTTGGAAGCCTTCAGGGCCAATGCAAGCGCAGGAACAGGGCAGGGGTATGAGATGGATGCTATCGCAGCATGCGTCGTCGGAGGCATATCGTTCAACGGCGGTATCGGTAAGATAGGCGGAGCCGCGATAGGTGTCATAATCTTCACGTCTTTGACATACTGCCTCACGTTCCTCGGAATAGATACGAACCTCCAGTTCGTGTTCAAGGGCATCATCATTCTTGCTGCAGTCTCCCTTGACAGCATCAAGTATCTCAAGAAGAAATGATTCAGTAATCAATCAAGTCATGGCTCCTGTTTTTGCAGGAGCCTTTTTTTATGAAGAGCTTGGCATGACTAGGCTTGATGCATAATTATATCTGCGGAAAAAAATAAGGCATGCGGTGCATGCCTTGAATCATATGCTTTCTCCGTTCTTGATCCTTTCGATATTCAAATCGAATGGTGGGCGGATTATTCCTTTTTCAGTGATTATCCCTGTAATGTTCTGATGCGGTGTGACATCAAACGACGGATTGTATACATCGATTTCTTCAGGGGCGACTAAGACTCCGCCTGGGCGTATCACCTCGTCCTTGCTCCTTTGCTCGATAGGAATATCCTTTCCTTTTTTCATATTGAAGTCTATCGTGCTTGTAGGGGCTGCGGAATAGAACGGCACGCCATACTGCTTGCATATCACACTGAGTGCGAATGTTCCCAGCTTGTTTGCAACATCCCCTTCTGCGGTGATCCTGTCGGCTCCAAGTATGACAAGATCAATCTTGCCATCCCTTATCAGTGTCGCGGCAGCGCTGTCAGGAATAAGCGTGGAAGGGATTCCTGCCTTGACAAGCTCCCATGCAGTCAGCCTCGCTCCTTGGAATCTGGGCCTTGTCTCATCTGCATACACATGGATGTTCTTTCCATCATAATGGGCCTTCTTGATTATTCCCAGCGCGGTTCCCCAGCCGCAGGTGGCAAGGGCGCCTGTATTGCAGTGGGTGAGGATCACATCGTTTTTTCTTATCACCGAACTTCCGATTTCCGCCATCTTATGGTTCATTGCGATATCCTCTTCAACGATCAGATCGGCTTCTTCAAGCAGCTTGGAAGGCTCATAGCCGCAGCTTTCCGCTTTTTTCATCATCCGGTCCACCGCCCACATGAGATTCACTGCAGTCGGACGCGAGGAGCGGATCATCTGGCATTTCTCCAGAAAGAGGCTTCTATCGCCTTTTGCTTCCAATGCTGCAAGATATACCCCATATCCTGCACAGCCGCCGATCGCAGGAGCCCCGCGCACAACCATGTCGGAAATTGCAAATGCAACATCTTTCGAATTCTTGCATATGAAGTATTCGAATCTTGTCGGCAATACCCGCTGGTCTATGAGCACCAGCTCTCCATTCTTGAATTCCAATGCTTTGAAGTTTTCGTCCATATTATAAAAAATCCTTCCTTTGCGGTGTAAAAATATCGAGAAGCTCTCCATCCTCGAGACAAATCAGAGAATGCTTTACCCCTGATGGTACAAAAACGCTGTCGCCGGTCTTGAGCACATGCTCGCTGCCATCGAGATTGAACTCGAACCTTCCCTTGATCACATAAGCGATCTGCGTATTATCATGGCTGTGTTCTTCTCCGATGGCCCCTTGCTTGAAATACAAGTGGCAGCACATGAGCTCCTCGTCATGGGCGAGAATCTTCCTTTCTGTCTTATCGTTCAGCTTGGATGCAAAAATATCTTTGTCTATGAAAAACATCCTACCTCCTTTTTATATCGTCCCAGCATTCTTCGACGTCTTTAATGATTTTATCTTCATCAAGGGTGAGCAGTTTCCTGTTTTCCATAAGGCAATTTCCGCGACACCATAATGAAGTGATGTTCTCTTCGCTTGCACTGTATACTATCGCAGAAAACGGGTCGTTCATAGGCTTCATGTTGATTTTCGGTGTAATGAGCATGAAATCGGCATCCTTTCCCTCTTCCAGCGTTCCGATCCTGTCATCCAATCCAAGAGCCCTCGCTCCGTTTATCGTGGCCATTGAGATGATGTCGTATGCACTCACAAGAGCAGGCCTCCTGTTTATTGTTGCTGCCATCAGTGCCGCGACATGCATCTCTTCAAGCATGTTGAGGTTGTTGTTGCTGCTTGCCCCGTCTGTGCCGAGTGCGACATTGATCCCTTCCTTAAGAAGCTTGGAAACATCAAGAGTGCCCGAGGCGAGCTTTGCGTTGCTCGAGGGATTGTGGACTACGCTTATGTCCATATCTTTCAGAAGCTGGATTTCCTCATCTGTCAGCCAGACCCCGTGGGCAATATAGCCCCGTATGCCGCTGCAGCCTATGCTTTTCAGGTATTCAAGAGGTGTGAGCCCGGTCTCTCTTACTGAGTCTTCCACCTCCTTTTTTGTCTCACTCAGATGCGTATGCATCATGCATCCGGTTTTCCTGGCCATCTCAAAAGCCTTCTGATAGGTCTCTTTAGTGCATGTGTATATGGCATGGGGCGCGAAATCGACCCTGTATCTGTCATCATTGCCGATTTTCTCAAGTATCGCAGGCAGCTGCTCCGATATTCTTTTTTCCGTATCCTCGATATCTCCAAAAAGCGTCTGTCCGACTATTGCGCGTATTTTCGCTTCTTTAGCCGCCTGTATGGTCTGATCCGCGAAGAAATACATGTCAGCAAAGCATGTGCAGCCGGATTTTATGAGTTCTGCAGCCCCTAATCGGCTGGCTTTAAGGATATCATCACCATTAAGCTTGTCCTCGATCGGGAAGATCTCAGAAAGCCATGCCTGGAGATTTTCAAGCCCGTCCTTGTAATTCCTCATCAAGATCATGGCAAGATGGGTATGTGCATTGACAAAAGAGGGCAGGGCGATCTTTCCGTCTGCATCGATTATCCTATCTGCATCGAGATCCTTTGTCTTTCCCACGTAGGCGAGCTTTTCCCCGTCTACAAGAATATCCCCGATAAAGGAAAAGTTCTTTTCCGTCATGGGGATTATTAATGCGTTTTTAACAAGTGTCTTCATATCCGATACAGTATAACCGTTTATGGGCTTTTTGCGCAAAAAAAAGAAGCGGCTGGGCCGCTTCTCATCACGCCTGGACAGTGTTGCGCTTTATCTTCTTGGTTGTTGTCATTTCCATCGGCTCTTTCAAAATGGTGATCTTTTCGATCTTCTTATAGCCGGTGAGGTTCTTATTGACCTCCTGCACTATCTGTCCGATATCCTTTGCAATTGCTTCCTCGTCGAGATTCTTATCCTTATAGTAGTCCTTGCTTGGGTAGATGACCGCCTCGATGCATTCGCATGGCACATCCTTCTTCTGCTGGAAGCCGCGGATAAGGATCTGCTCGACCTGGGTATAGAGCTGGAACATATCCTCGATCTCTTCAGGGAATACGTTCTTGCCGCCTTCGGTGACGATGATGTTCTTCTTCCTTCCCTTGAGATACAGGTAGTTCTCGTCGTCAAGATAGCCGAGATCTCCGGTCCTGAGATAGCCGTTCTCATCGAACAGGGCTTTTGTATTCTCCTCGTCGTTGTAATAGCCCTTGCAGATATTCGGACCTTTAACGCGGATTTCTCCGATTCCATCCTGGTTCTTGTCTGCGATGATCATGTCGACAAAACTTAAAACCTTGCCCACGGAATCCACCTTGAAATGCTCAGGCGGGTTGAGCGTGAGGATAGGGCTTGTTTCTGTAAGCCCGTAACCTTGGAGGAAATTAAGCCCCATCTGCTGGTACTGCTTGAAAACCCTTGGAGAAAGAGGGCCGGCTCCGCAGATGAGAAGCTTGGAATTGTCAAGTCCGACCTGGCTGAGGATCTTCTTGTTGAAAAATCCCCTCAGCGGCGCTTTTCCTGTGGTCTTCTTGAAGAATCCGTTTACAGCCATAAGGAATCTGATCAGGCCATAGGTTACAACGCCTTTTTTCCTGACTTTGTCGAAAATGCCGGAAATCACCTTGTTGTATAAAAGAGGAATGCCCATGAATACTGTGACTTTTCCCATCTTGAGGTCTGCAATCATTCTGGAAACCACGATGCCATGGCCAAAGAGGCACTCTGCTCCGTGCCGGACAGTTTCAAGCAGCACTGCGGTGCAGCAGTAGCTGTGGTGCAGGGGAAGGAGGGCATAAAGCACGTCATGCTCGTTGACGTTCATTCCGTTTGCTGCCTGATATACGTTTGAAACGAGGTTCTTATGAGTAAGCACCGCACCTTTTTCATTTCCCGTGGTTCCACTTGTGAATAGGATTGCCGCAGTATCGTTCTCATCCAAAAGGACCCTGGTCTCCATCAGGTTTTCACTCGTCATTTCTGTGACCTTGGTATAGCTGTCGCTCTTTCCTTTGAGCATTCCGACTCCGGCAAGATTCTCGAACCAGGAATTCGACCTGTTCTTCATCTTTTCAAGGACATCGAAATCTGCAATGACGAATTTTACCCCTGCATACTCGCTGAGCATCATGAAGCGCTCCGTCTTCATCTGATTATCGATAGGTACTACGATCGCTCCTGCAAAGAGTATTGCAAAATAGGAGAGGGCCCATTCCGGGCTGTTCTTGCCATTCAAAGCAACCCTGTCGCCTTTTTGGACACCTTTGTCCCTAAGATAGGAGGCAATGCTGAGAATTTTCTTTTTTGCCTCTCCATAGGTCATCGTCTTTCTTTCCGGATCGAAGACGCTGAAGCATACATTGTTTTTATAACGCTGCTCCGCCATTAAGAAAAGTTCCGGAACAGTTGGCCATTCGCCGTTCACAAGACTGCCTTTAAAGTCCTGTATTTCATCCCATGCGTTTTTCATGCTTCTAATATTGACAAATCGTTTACACAGTGTCAATAACGTTAATAATCACCAGATAGATAATTATGACTAGTACAGGGTTTTTGCCTGCCAGAATCCTGCCTTTTCATGTTTTTCATTGATTCATCAAGCGTTTGTTTATATCTTTTTTCTATGAAATATGAAAATTTGAATTCCCTTGTCGGCCATACTCCGATACTCAGGGTAAATAATCTTGTATCATCTCCAGCGAAGCTTTATGCCAAGCTTGAATACTATAACCCGTTTTCCTCTGCAAAAGACAGGGTTGCGTTCAAACTGATCGAGGGGGCTCTAGAAAGAGGGGATATAAATAAGGATACTCTTGTTGTCGAACCGACAAGCGGGAATACAGGAATAGCCTTGGCTGCCGTATGTGCAAGCATGGGCATAGAGTGCATGATAATCATGCCGGAAAACATGAGCGAGGAAAGAAAGCGTCTTGTCAGAGCTTTTGGTGCGCTTCTTGTGCTTACCCCTAAGGAAAAAGGCATTGCCGGCTCCCTGGAAGAAGCGCAAAGGGTTAAGAAGGAAAGGGGCGATGTATTTATTCCCGATCAGTTTGAAAACCCTGATAATCCTCTTGCACATTACCTTTCAACCGGTCCTGAGATATACTCGGATCTTCCTGAAATCGATGTGCTGGTATGTGCTTTCGGCACAGGAGGCACGATCAGCGGCTGTGCAAGATATCTCAAAGAGAAAAAGGATGTCATGGTTGTCGGCGTCGAGCCTGAGGAAAGCCCTCTTGTCTCCAAAGGAAAGGCGGGAGCCCATATCATACAGGGAATAGGCGCGAATTTCATACCGGCAAATTTCGATAAGTCCTTGGTGGATGAGATAGTTACTGTAAAAGGCGTTGATGCAGTTGCGATGAGCCGGCTTGCAATGAGAAAAAGCGGCATATTTGCAGGAATAAGCAGTGGAGCTGCTCTGAAGGCTGCATCGGATATTGCAGTAAAGCATCCGGATAAGACGGTCTTGGCAATCCTTACCGACACAGCAGAGAGATATCTTTCAGGTGTTCTCTTCGAAGATCAAGGGATCTGAATTAATATCAAGGATGGTCGGATATACCTTGTCCGCCCTCCTTTTTAATAGCCGTTCATCCCCGCTTCCGGTCAATACCGCGATCGTATAGCCGACTTTTGCATTTTTGGCAAAATCCATATCTATCTTGCTGTCGCCGACCATGGCCACTTCGTCGTTTTTCAGCCCGAACTGCCTCATGAAGCTGAGCATCGCATCTGGCTTGGGCTTTTTCCTCAGCCCGGAATCTCCTGTGCATAAAAAATCGATTTTGTCCTCTATGCCCATCCGGCTGAGGAAAGTCCTTGTGGAATCCAGGTGGTCGCTTGTAACAATCCCGATTTTCAATCCTTCCTTTCTAAGCCTGTCGAACAATTCGGATATTCCTGGAAACTGCTGGTCTTTTATGTCCTCTTCTATATTGTCCGAGATGTGCCTGATGCATTCCATTATCGCCTTTTCCACCTTGATCGGATTGAGGCCGTTTGTTATGGATATGAAAATAAGCTTCAGAATATTCCAAAACATGAGATCATTGCGGAACAGTATGCCATGCCTATGGTTTCTCTTATAGCGGTCGACTCCGAATATCATCTCGAATTTCAGTGTGACTTTCTCAATTTTCTTTTCGGGAAGGGCCAGCCCCTTCAATCCGTTGCTTATGCTCTTGGAGACTATCGGCCCCCATATTTCAGCATAATTGAAAAGGGTTCCGTCCTTATCAATAACAATGCCTTTTATCCTTCCCATGGTGTGTTAAGAATAAGATATAAAAGGAGTTTTGGCTATACTGGTATTTGTGCTAACATCTGAAGAGTGGATAAAAAAACTCTGATAAAGGAAAAAAGCCGGCTTCTTGCCAGCCATCTCGATTCCCTGGCCCTTGATTTTGACGGATATGTGTATGATCCGCTCTCCTATGCTTGGGACATGCATGAGAAATATCTTGATATCGCAGTCGGGGAAAAACAGAAGATTTTCTTTCTTGGAATGAACCCGGGGCCGTTCGGCATGTGCCAGACCGGTGTCCCGTTCGGAGATATTGAAACGGTCAAGAATCATCTGAAGCTCGACGGGCATGTCAATGCGCCAGAAAGGCAATGTCTGGCCCGTCCTGTAGAAGGCCTTGCAATAAAGAGAAGGGAGATGAGCGGACGGCGCTTTTGGGGTTCTGTTTTTGAGGTTTTTCCTCCAAAGCAGTTTTTTTCCTTTGCCACCGTTTTCAATTATTGCCCTCTGGCTTTTCTGGATGCCGGAGGAAGAAATGTGACTCCCGATAAGCTTTCAGCGAAAGACAGAAGGGCGGTGTTCAGCCTTTGCGATGGTTATCTATGCGATGTGCTGGATCTGATCAGTCCTGAAATCTGCGTTGGAATCGGAGGCTTTGCATCTGAAAGGCTTTCAAAATTCTTCGATAATGTCATTACATTTACCCATCCCTCTCCGCTTAATAGGAAATCCGCAAATTTCTATCCTCAAGAAGCTATGAAGGAAATCAGGAGGTTGTATGAGGATTACTGCTAATGCAAAGATCAATATAGGTCTTTTGGTCAAAAACAAAAGGATGGACGGGTATCATGACCTTGAGACCTTTTTCCACAAGATCGGCCTTTGCGATTATATAGATATCGATTTTTACCCCTCGAAGGAAATTTTTGTCTGCATAAGCGGCAATGAGTCCTACATAGGCTCGGGCATGGATCTGATGGAAAAGGCGCTGAGGCTGTTTTCCAGCCAGACGGGCCTGACTTTCACCTCTGAGATAAGAATCGAAAAAAATATCCCTTTTAAGGCCGGGCTTGGCGGAGGAAGCTCCGATGCCGCTGCGGTCCTTCTTGCCGCGAATTCTTTTTTTTCATTTCCTCTCAAGGCTGATGCTTTGTCCTCGCTTGCCCTGCAGATAGGCTCGGATGTCCCGTTCTTTGTTTCCGGCCTTGATGCCGCAAAGGCTTTTGGCAGGGGAGAAATCCTTTTTCCAGAGAGCCCTTTGGAAGGCAAGCTTGACATATATCTTCCAGAAGCTAGGATAAGCACGGGATCCGCTTTTGCCTCTCTAGATGCAATGGATAGGACAAAAACAGCCCTTCCTTCTCATCTTTCTTCCAGATTGCAGCATGAGGCTTATCCGAATGATTTCGAGCTTGCATTTCCCCGTACGACGGAAATTGAGAGGATTGCTGAAAGATACTCCTATTTCTCTCTTTCCGGCTCCGGAAGCGCATATTTTGGAATCGGGGAAAAAACAGAAGCAGAAAAAAGACATACAAAAAGTATAGAAAATGAGATAGAACTGTACCAATGGCATGAAAAAATAAAAAAAATTGAAAATTTCTTGTTTAAAAGTCAGTAATAATGGGCTATTATCTCCTTATCTGGGAGGATGGCAAGATGAAGATTACGGACATAAGGATAGTCCCTGTAGAAGACCAGCAGTTTCTCAAGGCTTACGTTTCTGCGACTTTCGATGATGAGCTGGTTGTCCATAATATCAGAATCATACAGGTGGATGGAAAGCTGATGATAAGCATGCCGAATAAGAAGCTGCCTGGCGGGGAATACAGGGATTATGTGCATCCTATAACGCAGACATTCAGAAAAAAACTTACCGATGAGATCATCGCCAGATATCATAAGCTCATCGGACAGGCTGAAGCGGTATTGCAAGAAGGTTGATAATCTGATATTTTTTCTAGCGTTAGGGAAGTCGCCAAGTGGTTAAGGCTCTGGTTTTTGGTGCCGGCATCGTAGGTTCGAGTCCTGCCTTCCCTGGATCTTCCATCATGCATGGAAGATTTTTTATTGTCTGAGACTTTACATTTTCAGCCCCTTTGGGGTATATTGGACTAGCTCCATGGTAGTTGGAAAAAACCAATGAGAGTACAAGGAGAAAGAAATGAGTGAAAAAAGACTTGTAGCAGAGCTCAGAACATCCGATTTCGGAACTAGGGGTTCCAGAAGGCTTCTGAGAGCAGGCAGGATCCCTGCTGTCGTTTATGGAAAGGGCGAGCCCCTTCATGTGACAGTGGATGCAAGGGAATTCAATTACAGAAAGAGCGGTTTCGGCGAATCGACGCTTATCGTTCTTGAAGTGCGCGGAGAGAAGGAGCATGAGGTTTTTGTAAAGACCTATCAGGAAGATCTTCTCAGAAATTGCGTACACCATATCGATTTCTATGAAATCACCAGAGGCCAGGCTGTAAGGACCCACGTAAGGGTTGAGCTTACAGGAACTCCGATCGGTGTCAAGGCTGGCGGTGTTCTTGATCAGGTCATCCATGAAGTTGAAATCGAATGTCTTCCTAAGGACCTTCCTGAAATCTTTACGATGGATGTTTCCGGTCTCGATATGAATGAATCTGTCAAGCTTGCAGAGCTTCCTTGCCCTGAGAACGTTAAGATCCTCGGCGATCTCGAAGTGACGCTTGCAACTGTAAAGCCTGTTAAGGTTGAGGTTGAGGCTCCTGCAGAAGAGGCTGCAGCCGATGCGGCTGCTCCGGCTCCGGAGTCCAAGTGAGATGATCGTATTCGGTCTAGGTAATCCCGGACCGGCATATGAGGATACCAGGCATAACGTCGGGTTCAAGACTGTTGAACGGTTGGCAGCGCTGAAGGGCATGAAAATGCGTAAGCGCTGCCTTCGTCGTTATAAATGGGCCCGGACCGGTGATTTGACTATTGTCGAGCCTTTGACATATATGAATGCAAGCGGGGATGTTTTCCCGGAGCTTGTGGAGGGGGAGGATCGCATCGTTGTGATTGTCGACAACATGGATCTTCCTGTAGGCCGGTTGCGGATCCGTGAAGGTGGGTCCTCTGCTGGTCATAATGGCCTAAAAAGCATAATAGGGGCGATCGGAAGCGATTTCATCCGCATATATATAGGAATAGGAAGGCCCGCAGAAGGGGTGGATGTCATCGATCATGTGCTTGGCCGGTTCTCCGAAGAGGATAAAAAGAAATTGGAGAGTGTGTTTTCTGAGGCGGCCTCTGCGGTTTCTGCAATGTTGGACGGGGAGGATTTGAAGCTTGTCATACAGAGAACTAATTCTTTCCAGGCTCCAGATTCCGAATAAAGGGAATCTGGTGCTCGCTTTCTCGGGTGGCTCCGACTCTTTGGCCTTATTGTCGCTGCTGCCTCCTGAACGCACTAAAGCAGTATATGTAAACCATAACATAAGAGGGCAGCAGGAGCTGGAGAAGGAGATAGAGCTGAACCGCAGGAATGCTGAGCGCTTTGGCATTCCGTTTGAGGTGCTTGCTATCGAACGCGGCCAGGTCGATGAGCTTTCCAGGGAAGGCAAGATGGGCATCGAAGCGGCAGCCAGGCGTTTGCGCTACAGCCTTCTTTCAAAAGCTGAGGCATCATATATACTGACTGCACATCATCAGGACGATCAGGTGGAGACGTTTTTGATGAGGATATCTTCCGGCTCCCCAGTATATTCGCTTGAAGGAATAAGATACCGCGACGGCCGTATCATACGTCCTCTTTTAAACGTGCCGAAATCCTGGATAATGGGATACCTTGAAGAGGAAGGATTGGAATATTCCTCAGACAGCACTAATTATGACCTGTCGTATGAGCGGAACCGGATAAGGCATCTGGTGCTCCCTTTTTTAACCGATGAGCAGAAGGACCTGATAAGCCGCATATGCTGCAATGCCGGCCTCCTTCGGAAAAAAGGTGAAGAAATCATTTTAAGCAGGAATCCTGGTTATGTTTCTTTCTGTCTGGATGATTATTCTGCTTCCCCTGTATGGTGGCGCGAAAAGGCTGTTTTTGATATCAACCATTATTTTGGATACACAAAGAGGCTTTCGAGAAACGAGTTTGGCAAGATTGATGCTTTTCTTCTCAATAAAGGCTCATCTCATTTTGAAACTTCGCGTTTTTCCATTTTCAAGCGTCATGGAATCATACGCTTTTTCGCTCCTGCATTCTGCTTTGTTACTGTTTTTGATCCTTCTGGAACCCTTGTTCCAGGCTTTCTCATTTCTGCGAAGGAAGAAAACGGCGGAGAAGCAAAAATGCTCTGTATCGATTTTTCATTTGTGCATGGCACCCTCGTTCTCCGTACAGACAGGCTTTTGGATGAGATAGAGCTGAAGGAGGGAGTGAAAAGGATTTCCGAGCTGAAGAAGGAATACGGCATACCATACTGCTATGTATTGGAGGATAAGAATGGTCTTGTTGCGGTGCTTTCCTCGTTTTTAGGCGGCCGTGACAGGCTTTCCAGGCGCTTTCTCGGAAAAAAAGGGCTTTATATTGCAGCAGAAAGGATGGATGAGGGAAAAAAATTTTTCTCTTCCACCTTTTCCTATAATTAGGTATATTCAGAACAATAGGAAAAAAATCAGCAAATGGACAATATGGAAGATAAAGAAGAAAAGAAGTTGGATCAGACGCCTAAAAAGGAAGATCAGGCAACCCCGGAGGAAAAAGGCCGGGAGGATGCTTCCGAGCAGAATGCTCCGGATCCGGCGAAAGCGGACGAATCCGAAAAGAAAGAGGATAAGCCATCTGATAGCGATGAAGGACGCAAGGAAAAGAAACAGAAAAGAAATCCTTACGACCAATATCGGTATTGGGGAAGTGATAACAGGGATGGAGGCAAGGGGCCTGCCTTCAAGGGCGGCGGACCAAACAAGGTCGCGCTTATCGCTTTTGTCATATTGATCGCCTCGTTTGCCTATATGATCTTCAATGATGCAAACGTAACGAGGAACGTCGATGTTTCATACACCAGCTTCCTGAACATGGTGGAAAACGGCAATGTGGCGACAGCAACCATCCTCGATCAGAGCAAGATAGAATTCATGACAAGAGACGGCCTTTCAGGAACATGCCGCATCCCTTATTCGGATCCGAATCTCATGACCATACTTGGCAACGCCTCTGTCGATGTAACGGGAGCAATCGAACCGACTCCCTTCTGGTACATACTGCTTCAACTGCTTCCATGGATCATATTCATCGTCATGATTATGATGATATTCCGGCAGACCGGGGCGCAGGGCGGAGCTAAGATGATGGGAAATTTCGGCAAGAGCCATGCCCAGAAATACGACAAGAAGGACAAGCCGGTCAAATTTGCCGATGTGGCAGGGCAGAAGGAAGCCAAATACGAGCTTGAGGAAGTCGTCGATTTCTTGAAACATCCGGAAAGATTCGTCAAGATCGGCGCAAAGATTCCTAAGGGTGTGCTGCTTGTAGGCCCTCCGGGAACGGGTAAGACATTGCTTGCTAGAGCTGTTGCAGGCGAGGCGGGAGTGAATTTCTTCCACACCTCCGGTTCTGACTTTGTCGAGATGTTTGTCGGAATGGGAGCTGCCAGGGTACGAGACCTTTTCGAGCAGGGAAGGAAGAATGCCCCGTGCATCATCTTCATCGACGAGCTCGATGCTGTCGGACGCGCCAGAGGCACCGGCCTCGGCGGCGGCCATGACGAAAGGGAGCAGACTCTTAACCAGATGCTTGTCGAGATGGATGGATTCTCTTCGGATCCCGGCATAATCGTCATCGCAGCCACCAACCGTCCCGATGTCTTGGATCCGGCTCTTCTCAGGCCTGGACGTTTCGATAGGCAGGTTGTAGTCGAGCTGCCCGATGTCCAGGAGCGTCTTGACGTGCTCAGGATACATACACGGAAGGTTATGCTTCAGGAGGATGTGGATCTGGAGCGCATTGCAAGAGCTACTCCGGGCACCAGCGGCGCCGATTTGGCCAATCTTGTGAATGAGGCTGCGCTGTTTGCAGCAAGAAGCAACAGAATGACCGTTTCGATGGATGACTTTGAAAAGGCAAGGGATAAGATAATCCTCGGCGTGGCCCGGGAATCCAGATACATGACCATAGAGGAGAAGACGGCTACCGCATGCCATGAATCCGGTCATGCGCTGATGCATTATTATCTCAAGACTGCAGATCCCCTGCATAAGGTTACGATCATTCCTCATGGCCGTGCGCTCGGCATAACCATGAGCCTTCCTGAAAAGGACGTATACTCGCGCAATAAGACGATGCTCGAGGATATGATCAAGATGCTCATGGGCGGATATGCTGCAGAGAAGATTGTTTATGGCGAAACGACAACTGGAACCAGCAACGATAACCAGAGATCGACAGAGATTGCCCGCAAGATGGTTACCGAATGGGGAATGAGCGATCTTGGATTCATAAACCTCTCATCAAATGGCGACGAGCCGATATTCCTCGGACGCGAGATAACGCAGCATAAGGATTACTCTGATGAGACTGCGTGCAAGATCGATGAGGAAGTGCGCAAGATCCTTAGCAGATGCATGGATGAGACGATGCAGATCTTGACTGATCACAGAGATCAGCTTGACATGCTCACCTCAGCCCTTGTTGAGAAGGAAACTCTTGACGATGCCGAAATCCGCAAGATGTTCGGTTTCCCGCCTGTGAAGCATATTACGGAACTCAAGTGATGGATACATCGAGAAAAAGGAATTTCTGTATTATCGCACATATCGACCACGGCAAGAGCACTCTTGCCGATAGGTTCATAGAAAGGGCCCGCCTGGTCACCAGCCGCGGGCCTCAGCAGACCCAGATCCTCGATAATATGGATATCGAGAGGGAAAGGGGCATAACGATAAAAAGCCAGGCTGTGACGATCCCTTATAAGGCGAAGGACGGGTACGATTACGAATTGAACCTTGTCGATACTCCGGGACATGTGGATTTCACCTACGAGGTCTCCAGGGCCATCAGCAGCTGCGAGGGGGCCTTGCTTTTGATAGATGCAAGCCAGGGGGTTGAGGCGCAGACGCTGGCTAACCTTTATCTGGCGATGGAGCACAATCTCGAGATCATCCCTGTCATAAACAAGATAGACCTGCCGAGCGCGGATATAGATTCATGCCTACACCAGATAGATCATGATTTGGGGCTTGATCCAGATATGGCTGTAAAGGTGTCAGCAAAGACAGGAGAAGGCGTCGACGATCTTTTCGAGGCCATAGTAAACCTCATCCCATCTCCAAACGGCAAGGATTCCGATCCGCTGAGGGCCCTTATTTTCGATTCCCATTATGATCCATACCGGGGCGTCATCGTGCATTGCAGGATATTTTCCGGACGGATGAGAAAAGGGGATCAGATAGTTTTCATGCATTCCGGCGCACAGTACGGGATAGAGGATCTTGGGATATTCCAGCTGCAGCTTATGAGCAAGCCGGAGCTTTCCTCCGGCGATGTGGGCTATTTCATTGCCGGGATAAAGACGATAAGCGACATAAGGGTGGGGGATACTGTCACTCTTTCCTCATCTCCTGCCAGCGAGCCTCTTCCGGGATTCAAGGAAGTCAAGCCCGTTGTCTTTTCCTCAATCTATCCAGTCGATACAAACGATTACGAGGAGCTGAATGATGCGATGGAGCGTCTCAAGCTCAATGATGCTTCCCTGGTATATGAGAAAGACAGCTCGGCTGCGTTGGGCTTCGGATTCCGCTGCGGCTTTTTGGGGCTTCTTCACCTCGAGGTTATCCAGGAGAGGATAGAGAGGGAGTTTGACCTGTCCATAGTGTTCACTTCCCCCTCGGTGCGCTACATCGTCCATATGAAGAACGGCGAGGTGCTTGAGATCGACAATCCTCTTGAATACCCTGATCCGATGAGGGTCGATTATGCAGAAGAGCCGTTTATTGAAGCATCGATAATAACTCCGGTTCAGTTCATCGGCCCGATAATGACGCTCTGCATGGAAAAGCGCGGTGTGCAGACATCCATGAATTATCTCGATGAGAAAAGGGTTGAGCTGAGGTACGACATGCCTCTTTCTGAGGTTCTTTTCGAGTTCTATGACCGCCTCAAGTCGATCTCCAGGGGATATGCTTCCTTTGATTATCAGGTGATCGGCCATAAGAGGACCGATCTCGTGCGTCTTGATATACTTGTCAACGGGGATCCTGTCGATGCATTAAGCCAGCTGGTGTTCAAAGGCAATGCGCAAGCCAGGGGAAGGATCGTGTGCGAGCGTCTCAAGGGAGAAATTCCGCGCCAGCAGTTCAAGATACCGATCCAGGCCGCTATAGGCGGGCAGATAATCGCCCGCGAGACTATCAACGCATATCGCAAGGATGTCACTGCAAAATGCTACGGCGGCGATATATCAAGAAAGCGCAAGCTTCTTGAGAAGCAGAAGGAAGGAAAGAAGAGGATGAAGATGGTCGGGAACGTTGAAATCCCGCAGTCCGCATTCCTTGCAGTATTGAAAACAGAGGAGGACGAGTGATGATTCTTTTCAAGGATTTAGGGGAAGGTGTGAAATCGGCAACCCTCACTCAAGGGGATTTTTCTGCAACCGTCTTGAGCTATGGATGCATACTCCAGAGCTTTAAGATAGCAAACAGGGATGTCGTGCTCGGCTTTGATAACTGGAAGAGCTATATCGGATGCTCTTCATATATGGGAGAGGTCGTAGGGCCTTTTGCAAACAGGATAGCAGGTGCGCATTTCACGCTTGAGGGAAAAGAATTCGAGCTTGAGAAGAACAATGGAAATAACAGCCTCCATTCGGGAAGCAAGAATTTCGGCAACAAGAAATTTGAAATCGCAGGATATTCGGATTCTTCAGTCACATTCTCCCTCATAAGCCAGGCAGAAGGCGGATTTGATGTGGTGCATGAGGTAATGGTGACTTACATGCTCTCAGAAGACGGCATCCTCACATTGGACTATCAGCTTTCAAGCGACAGTCCTTGCCCGGCCAACATGACCAACCATTCCTATTTCAATCTCAAAGGAAAAGGGGATATCAGGGACCATCGACTCATCATCCCTGCATCAAGCTACATAAGAGTGGATGACGAGCTTATCCCGATTTCAGTGGATCCTGTCGATGATACTGATTTCGATTTCAGATCCGGAGCCTTGATCGGAGATAGAAGGAACGGCGCTTATGACCATTGCTTCGTGCTCGATGATGATGGCGCGCTTGTTGCTGAGTGCGATGGGATAAGGCTTACTATGAGGACGACTTGTCCAGGTGTCCAGCTTTATACCGGAGAATTCCTTGAGGATGAGAATATCATGAAGAATGGCTTGAAACCCGCTTCTTTTTCAGGCTTCTGCCTTGAAAGCGAGTACTATCCGGATTTCCCGAACCGCCCGGATTTCAAAGGGCTTTATTCTGCTGCAGGCGCCATCGTGCATTTCAGCACGAGCTATAAGCTGGAGAAGCTGTGATGGATGTTAAGCTGATAGGAATAACCGGAGGATCTGGAAGCGGCAAGAGCACCGTAGTCAGGCGTATCGAGGAGGTCTCTTCTGATTGCCTTCTGATCGAGCAGGACAATTATTACAAGTCGGCGCCGCAGGTGAGCAACGATAACATAACGGCGTTCAATTTCGATCATCCGGATGCCTTTGACATGGATCTGATGCTTTCTAATCTGTACGATCTGAAAAACGGCCGCAGTACATTGATGCCGCAATATGATTTTGTCACCCATTCCAGAAAAGAGGAAAGCGTGCTTTTAGAGCCTAAGAAGCTCATAATCGTCGACGGGCTCATGGTGCTTTATGATGAGAGGATCAGGAATCTTCTGGATTTGAAGATCTATGTCGAGACGCCTGCTGACATAAGATTCATCAGACGGCTGAAAAGGGATATCCTTGAGCGCGGAAGGACGATGGACAGCGTGATAAAGCAATATACAGAGGTCGTCCGCCCTGGGCATTACAATTTCATCGAGCCTACGAAGGAATATGCGGATATCATAATACCGGAAGGCGGCTATAACGAGAATGCGATGCAGGTGCTGTTCACTTTCGTGCAGTCGATAACATCTTCCTAATTCTTGTCGAACCCCTTCGGTTTCTTATATAGCTTATGCCTGTCTCGGATTTCTTTGAATGAAAAGGTTTCAGGCACTTCGTCAGGACCTCCTAAAAACGATTTTCGGCAGCGGAAGAAGCGTGCAAAGCCAAGGATCGATCCTTTTATTATCCCGTGTTTCTTCACAGCCTCCACGAAATAGGTGGAGCAGGATGGGGTATATCGGCAGCATGGACCGGCAAACGGGCTTATGAGCCCCTTGTAAAGATAGACGGGTATTAGGAATATGTTCCTGATAAGATCCTTTATTTCCATCAGGGATAATATAACAGCTTTTCTTTGTTTTGTGAGGTGTTTCTATGAAAACGGAAAAAACCAATGTCATGCGCATACTGGAGCAGAAGGGCATAAGCTATGACACGCATGCCTATGATCCTGATTCCTATCCGACGGGAGAGGATGTCGCTCGGGCCTTGGGGGAAGATCCCGGTTCGGTTTTCAAAACCCTTGTGACTGTATGCGGAAAAACAGGAGAGCATTTTGTCTTTGTCATCCCAGTATGTGCCGAGCTTGATCTGAAGAAGGCGGCAAAGGCCTCCGGCAGCAAGGAGATATCGATGATAAGGCAGAAGGAGCTTCTGCCTCTCACCGGGTATGTGCATGGCGGATGCTCACCCGTGGGCATGAAGAAGGGCCTGCCCACTTTCATTGATGAAACCTACATCCTGCATGATAAGATAAGTTTCAGTGCGGGAAAGCGCGGGGCGCAGGTCACCTTGGATTCGCAGGACCTGCCGAAGGTGCTTGAGTTCTCAGTTGCGGACCTGGTATGACTGGACGCTTGCGGGAATACGGGTCCTGACTGTTCTGAGAGTTGATTATTGGAACATGGTAATGTACAATGGGTGCAATAAAATATTCTTATGGGGTAAATTATGCGGAAAATTATTGCTTTTACGTTTGTCGTTGCCTTATTGTCGCTGATTTGCAGCTGCAGCGGACAGATTTCTGATCCACCGTCTTCAGGTAATGAGGGGGAGGGGAATGTAACAACTATTGAAGATGTGAAGAATTATTCCATCTCCATGGATAAGTTTGCTGTGGAGAAAGTTGTTTCAGCAATCTACAGTCAATTCAGCGCCACCATGGCTGAAGGAAACACGCGTTTCGATTTTAATAATAACGAATACACAATTGGTGATTCCACCATAAAAATCGATTCAGGGTCCATCGTTTATGAAAGTGATCCGTCCAGATTATTAAGTTCAGGTAAAATCAAGGTAAATGATATTATTGCTTCAGTTGATGGTAAAAACGTTTCTATAAATTATGAGGCGTGGACAGACATCGCTGAAACAGGTATTTCCGATATAAATCCGGTTAACGTGGATGTTAAGGTGAATGGCAACCCTGTTGACGATATAAATGATGATTTCATACCTGTTTCCCTTGCATTGAACGACAGTTCGATAAACAGTCAGATAAGTGGTATTATAAATGCCATAGTGACCGGGGAACCTCTTCCTTCTGGTCTGAAGATTGCTGAAAGTGAAACCATAATCAATCTTCAGATGGGTATCATAAGCATAACTTTCACTTTTGATGCATGGGATTCCTCAATACATAAGCTCAGTGTCGAGATGAAAAATGGAACATATGCCATAGAAATCGATGGGTGGGCCAAATTCTCATATACTCCTGAATCGGGATTGCAACAGGATGATTTGAAGCCGGTGGTTGAAACCCCTGCCGTGAAGGATGAGAACGCATCGTTCGACGAGGATATGGTCATAGCTTATTCCCAGGCCGGATATGCCGCCTATTCTTTTGTAATGCTGGCAAGTCCAGAAGATCTGCAAGGTTATGTTAAAGTATCTAACGATGGTATGCAAATAGAGTTCAATGGCTTGCCTCTGACCGGATTGATCGATGGAGCTGTCCTGTATGGAAAAGGGGATGCAGAAGAAGATATATCTTCATACTCCGTTACCCTGGAACTTCAAATAAAAGAAAGCAACGGTGATTCCAAATTCCTGGATTTTACTTTTAACGGACAGGATGCTTCCAGTATTGCAGGTTCTTTCTCCAGGCTTTTCATCGGTGACAGCAAAGATAACATGCAGAATTACACGTATCTGAAAGATGCTTCTTATAAGGCGATGTTAAGAATATATTTAGGAGCCAACCAGGCTTCAACCGCTTTGAAAGATGTGGTTGATAATCATGAAGATGCAACAGGATCTTTTACCGGCAGGTTTTCTAATTTCTCATATACGGGGAAGTATTCGAAAAATGGGAATGAATATGTTTTGACAGATGTTAAGCTATGGTATTACAATACGCCCGATGAACCATTTGCCAATATCATCAGGCTTACCGCAACTGTGGGGGAAGGTTATGACTTCATCCTCCGGGAGCTTGTTTTCCAAGAGTTTGGCGCCGCTCTTCCCGTGGAGATGCAATATTCAAAAGTTCTTTGGAGCATGTATTTGAAAAACATGTTGAAAATTAGTAATTAATCCGACATCTTATCCTCCTTCGGGAGGATTTATTTTTTACATGTTTTTTTATAAAACATCCCCCTTCTTTGTTGACACTGGCGTACCTTTGAACAGAAACTTCTATCAAATAGGAGAATGATATGCCGGAAATAAAGTTTTACAGCGGGGATGATATCCCGCTTGAATTGCATAAGGTCAGGATCGTGCAGAAACTCGATCTTGTACCTGTTGAGAGAAGGGCCGAGGCCATGATGGAGGCGGGCTTTAATACTTTTCTTCTCAAGAACAAAGACATTTTTCTGGATATGCTTACAGACAGCGGTGTGAATGCCATGAGCGACAGGCAGCTCGCTGCGATGATGGTCGCCGATGACAGCTATGCAGGAAGCGCGACCTTCACGCGTCTTACAGATAAGCTGAAAGAGATTTTCGATACCGATTATTTCCTTCCGGCCCATCAGGGCAGGGCGGCTGAGAACATAATCGCCATGACCTTCGTGAAGGAAGGCTCCATAATCCCCATGAATTACCATTTCACCACGACGAAGGCCCATATCACCAGGCTTGGCGGATCGGTGGAGGAGCTTGTGATAGATGAGGGGATAAGGCTTACCAGCACCCATCCCTTCAAGGGCAATTTCGATCTTGATAAGCTTGAGGCCCTTTTTGAAAAGAGCGGGGACAAGATCCCGTTTGTCAGGATTGAGACCGGAACGAACCTCATAGGCGGCCAGCCGGTTTCTCTGGAAAACATGGAAGCCGTTGCCGATATCGTGCACCGTCACGGAAAACTCGTGGTGATGGATGCAAGCCTTTTGCAGGACAACCTCTATTTCATCAAGACACGGGAGGAGAAAGCAAAGGATCTCACGCTGCGCGAGATCACGCGCCGGATTTCAAAAAAGATGGACATCATCTATTTCTCAGCAAGAAAGCTGGGCTTTGCCAGAGGAGGCGGCATCGCCATCCATGACAAGGAGCTCTATCTCAAGATGAGGGAGCTTGTTCCGATGTTCGAAGGATTTCTCACCTACGGAGGAATGAGCGTGAGGGAGATGGAGGCCATGGCCGTAGGGCTTGATGAAACCATGGATATGGATGTTGTCTCCCAGGGCCCGTTGTTCATCAAATACATGACCGACGAGCTTTTGAAGCTGGGCGTTCCAGTTGTGACCCCGGCCGGCGGACTCGGCTGCCATCTCGATGCCTCCGGATTCCTTCCCCATGTCAGGCAGGAGGAATACCCTGCAGGCGCGCTGGCTGCAGCTGTATATATCGCAGGGGGCATAAGAGGAATGGAAAGGGGGACGATATCCGAGCAGAGGGAGGTGGACGGCAGCGAGCATTTAGCTTCTGTGGAGCTGCTGCGCCTGGCTCTTCCAAGGAGGGTGTTCACACTTTCGCAGGTGAAATACGCGGTGGACAGGATCAAATGGCTCTATGACCACCGCGATCTCGTCGGAGGTCTCCGCTTCGTAGAGGAGCCGTCATCCCTGAGGTTCTTCTTCGGACGCCTCGAGCCGGTCTCCAACTGGCCGGATAAGCTTGTCGAGGCCTTCAGAAAGGATTTCAAGGACAGCCTGTGACATCAAGGGCCGCCGCGGAAAAACCGTTGCGGCCCCATATTATATGCAGCAAAGCCGTATTTTCCGATACAATCGTGGTCTTATGTCGGATTTAATCCTTTTCAAAACCGGAAATATGTGTTATTACTTGATTATGACATATCTGACATTTCTGTCAGAAAAGTAATGGAAGGACTTGCTCCTTTTGTAGCAAAAGGCGTTGACGTGATAATTTACTTTTGGTAATATCGGATGATGTCGGATAAATAACATCAAATGAAGAGGTTACACAATGGCAACTCCAAAGTATAAAACGTCAAAATCCAGAGCTGCATCGAGAAAGGCAGCAAACATGAAGCTCTCCATGCCGAATCTTTCAGAATGTCAGACATGCGGGAACCTTATTCCCTCACACCATGTATGCCCGAAATGCGGCTACTATGCAGGCAAGCCTGTAGTTGTGAAGGATGAGGAATAAAACAACGTAGGGGAAGAAAGATGACAGAAGCAGAAGTATTTGCCAAAGTTAAGGATCTGGTCGTCGAGAAACTCAACATCGATGAAAAGAAGATCACGATGGACGCCAATTTCAGAAAGGATCTTGGTGCTGACAGTCTCGACACATACGAGCTCGTATACGCTATCGAGGAAGAGCTCGGTGTGACGATCAGCGATGACAAGGCCAACGAGTTTGAGACCGTCGGCGATGCCGTCAGCTACCTTGCAAAGGAATTGAATTGACATCGGAATTTTGTCAGATAAAAGCTCCCTTGATCGATAACGACAGAAAGAGGGAGCTTTTGATTTTCTGTGCCGAGCACAATCTTGAGTATACCAATTTATCCCTTCTGAACCTTGCATTCACCCATACGAGTTTTGCAAACGAGGTAAGGGGCGGGGTAGATAATAACGAAAGGCTTGAATTCTTGGGCGACAGCGTGCTTGGCATGATTACCGCCGAATACCTTTTCTCTTCCTTCTCGAACCTGCACGAGGGGGATTTTTCAATGATAAAGGCCAGCGTCGTGAGCGAGGACAGCTTGTCCGAAGTAGCCTTGGACATGCATCTGGACCGTTTTCTGCTTATGGGAAAAGGAGAGGAGATGCAGGGCGGAAAGAAAAAGAAGGCGGTGCTTGCCGACTGCATGGAGGCGGTCATTGCTTCTGTGTTCTTGGACCAGGGGCTGGAGAGGGCAAGAGGTTTTGTCCTTTCTTTCATGAAGGCCCAGATTGAGAAGTATCTTTCCGACAAGCTCGATTTCAAAGATTATAAGACCATGCTGCAGGAGTATCTGCAGAAGAAGCGCAAGCCTCTTCCACAATACCGTGTTGTCGGCCAAAGCGGACCCGATCATGACCAGGAGTTTCTGGTGGAGGTCGAGGTCATGCAGAAGAAGTACGGCCCTGCCAAGGGAAAGAATAAGAAGGGGGCCGAGCAGGCTGCGGCCCATGCTGCGCTTGTTTCGCTAAATATCCTTTCCTGCTAGGACGCGGGCCCTGTCGAGAAGGTATTCTCTTCTGTTGAGCGACGGGGTCTCCACAACCTCCTCCAAGAGCAGCTCCAATATCCTGCCCATCTTCTTTGATGGGGGGATTATTTTTTCTTCCATAAGGTCCTTTCCGTTTATCTTCAGGTCTTTCAGGCTTATTGCAGATTGCTTTTCCTTCTCGCAGTCGATCCTGTTTAGAAGGGACAGCAGCAGCGAAGGATCGAAGCTTCCGCTTATCGCCATCGCATCGTCTATCCTCAGATCCACCAGATCGTCGATATTCTCAAGCCCGATCCTCCTCATGAACCTCCTTACTGCGGCATCGCTCCAGGAGGGATCGTAATTGAACATGTGGTTTTCTATCAGATGCGCCACCCTGTCCCGTTCGGCATTACCAGTCTTGAGCCTTGCGCAGATATTCCTCCAAAGCTCTGCGCCGACGCTTTCATGGCTGTAGAAGGTATAGCTTCTGCTTTCGCCTTCCTTCCTCGTTGCTGGTTTTCCGATGTCATGGAAAAGGGCTGCAAGGCGCACTGCCTCATTGTGCCCGTTCTTTTGGGCCTGCATGAGAGTCTTTACAGAATGCGTGTACACATCGTCGCTGTGAACGCCTTTCTGCTCCACACCGCAGCATGAGTACAGCTCCGGAACTATGATTTCCATCAGCCCTGATTTCCTCATGGCCTCAAGGCCGTATTGCGGATCAGCAGCTAAGATCAGCGAGAAAAGCTCCTCTTTTATCCTTTCTGCAGATACATTTACTATGTTCCCTTTCAGTTTCTTTATGGCTTCAAACGTATCTTTTTCGATTTCAAATCCAAGCTTTGCTGAGAACCTGCATGCCCTCATCATCCTCAGCGCATCCTCCTTGAAGCGTTCTTCAGGATCGCCTATGGCCCTGATGAGATGCAGTTTGAGATCCCTGATGCCGTCATGCAGGTCGATGATCTCTCCTGTATAAAGGTCTGCAGCGAAGGCGTTGATTGTAAAATCCCTGCGTCTTAAATCCTCTTCGAGGCTCTTTATGAACTCCACTTTCTTCGGATGCCTCATGTCAAAGTAGTCAGATTCGCTTCGGAAAGTGGTTATTTCGTATTTCCCGCCTTTGAAGAGGACTGTCACCGTCCCGTGTTTTATTCCGGTGTCGATTGTCTTTCTGAACATGGCTTTGACTTCCTGCGGCTCTGCATCCGTGGTGAAGTCATAGTCATGATTGCTTATGCCCAGCAGGTGGTCTCTGACCGCTCCTCCGACCAGGTATATTTTATAGCCGTGCTTTGAAAACACGCTCTCAAGTTCTGCAAGTTCTTTCGAAACAGGAAATTTTTTCATCATAGAGATAGTAGCAAATGCCCTTTACCAGGTAAAGCGATACTTGTAAAGACACGGCCTTTTCTAATAATATGTTTGGGAATAGGAGTCGATAATTCATATGTTTGATCCAGTGAACAACAAAGTTGATTTCCCGAAGATGGAGGAGGGTGTTCTGAAATTTTGGCAGGACAACGACATCTTCAAGAAATCAATAGACCAGAGAGATCCTGAAAACGAATACGTGTTTTATGATGGACCTCCTTTTGCAACAGGATTGCCGCATTTCGGACATCTCGTGCCGGGAACCATCAAGGATGCCATCCCTCGTTATCAGACGATGAAGGGTAAGAGGGTCATACGCCGTTTTGGCTGGGACTGTCATGGCGTTCCGATTGAGAATATCGTGGAGCGCAAGCTTGACGTGCATGGGCACCAGGCCATTCAGGAATATGGTGTGGACAAGTTCAATGAGACATGCAGATCCATCGTGCTCACATACACCAAGGAATGGAGAGAGGCGGTCACCAGGATGGGCCGCTGGATCGATTTCGACAACGATTACAAAACCATGGACAAGTCATTCATGGAGAGCGTCTGGTGGGTTTTCAAGACCCTTTATGACAAGGGGCTTGTTTATGAGGGCTTCAATATCCTCCCGTATTCCCCGGCTCTCGAGTGCCCGGTCTCGAACATGGAGGTCAACCTCGGCGGCTACCAGGATGTGGTGGATCCTGCCGTTACGATCCGCTTCAAGGTGGACGGGGAGGAGAATACATATTTCCTTGCGTGGACCACGACTCCGTGGACGCTTCCGTCAAACCTCGCTCTTGCAGTCGGTCCGGATATCGACTATGTGCTCGTAGAGGATGATGAGACCCATGACCGCTATTATCTGGCGGAAAAGCTTGTAGGAAAATATTACAAGGACAACAAGGGCTATACCCTGGTCAAGAAGGTGAAGGGAAACGATCTTAAAGGCATGACGTACGAGCCTTTGTTCCCTTATTTTGCAGATCTTAAGAAGCAGGGCGCGTTCATAGTGGTGACAGGCGATTACGTCACGACCGAGGATGGATGCGGCATCGTACATACCGCTCCCGGTTTCGGCGAGGAGGACTATAATGTCCTCAAGGGCACTGGAATTCCAGTGGTATGCCCGATTGACAGCGCTTGCCGCTTCACCTCCGAGGTTCCGGATTGGGAAGGTGTTTTCGTAAAGGATGCCGACAAGAGCATAATCGCTTGGCTCAAGGAGCATGGCAAGCTTGTAAAGAGAGAAAATTATTTGCACTCGTATCCGTTCTGCTGGAGGACCAAGAAGCCTCTTATCTACAGGGCGATGAGCTGCTGGTTTGTCGATGTGCAGAAGATCAAGCAGACTATGATAGACTGCAACGAGCAGATTACATGGGTGCCGGAGCATATCAAGCATGGACGCTTTGGAAAGTGGCTTGAAGGCGCAAGGGACTGGGCGATCAGCCGTAACAGGTTCTGGGGAAACCCGATTCCGGTATGGAAATGCGACGGCTCTGATTATATAGAGGTCATCGGCTCCATCGAGGAGCTTGAAAAGAAATGCGGCAAGAAGGTTGATGACATCCATAAGCACTTTGTGGACAACCTGACATGGCCCAGCCCGGACGGCAAGGGAACTATGCGCCGTATCCCGGATGTTCTTGATTGCTGGTTCGAATCGGGAAGCATGCCGTATGCCCAGCAGCACTATCCGTTTGAGAACAAGGAGAGGTTCGAGAGGATCTTCCCTGCAGATTTCATAAACGAGGGGCTCGATCAGACCAGAGGATGGTTCTATTCGCTTACAGTCCTTGCGGCGGCCCTTTTCGGAAAGCCTGCGTTCTACAACTGCATCACTTCCGGCATCGTTCTTGCCGCAGACGGCAAGAAGATGAGCAAGAGCGAGAGGAACTATACCGATCCGATGGAGCTGGTGAGCACATATGGTGCGGATGCGCTCCGCTTTGCGCTCATAGACTCCTGCCTTGTAAAGGCGGATGACCTCAAGTTCAGCGACGACCTTGTCAAGGATGTTCTCAAGAATCTGCTTATTCCGCTTTGGAATGCCTATTCCTTCTTTGTCACATATGCCAATATCGACGGCTATGTGCCTTCCGAAACGGCTTACAAGGATCTTGTTAACCCGCTTGACCGCTGGATCATCAGCGCTACCAACAGGCTCAGCGCTGAAGTATCGCATGCGTTCGACACCTACGACATCCAGGCAGTATGCCAGGCAGTGGAAGCATTCATCGACGATCTTAACAACTGGTACATCCGCCGCAGCAGAAGAAGGTTCTGGAGAAGCGAGAACGACGGGGATAAGAAGATGGCCTACGACACCCTTTACAAGGTGCTCATGACATTCTGCAAGATCGCTTGTCCTGTCATTCCTTTCATAACGGAGGAGATATATCAGAATCTCAGGACGGAGGATATGCCTGAATCCGTGCACCTCTGCTTCTGGCCGGAGGCCGATGAAAGCGAGCGCGACATCGAGCTTGAGAAGGAGATGAGCCTTGCGATGAAGGCAATTGCAATGGGACGCGCGTTAAGAAGCAGCTCCAATCTCAAGATCCGCCAGCCGCTTTCCTCCTTCTTCATCGTGGACCGCGATGGAGGAGAAAGAGCCATTCTTGAAAAGAACAGGGATATCATTGCCGAAGAGCTGAATGTCAAGAAGGTGTTCATAGAAGAGGATGAGTCCAATCTTGTATCATATTCGGCAAAGGCTAATTTCAAGGTTCTCGGCTCCAAGCTTGGAAAGAGCATGAAAGAGGTCGCTGCAATAATTGCAGGCTTCTCAAGCGATGAGATTGCCTCCATTCTCGATGGCAATAATAAGAGTGTGGAGTATTCTGCAGGAAGCATAGAGCTTTCAGCAGATGATCTTGCAGTCCAGAGAAGCGAGAAGGAGCATGTGAAGGTCCTCAACGAGGGCACCATCACAGTCGGGTTCGATACAAATGTTACCGAGGAGCTTCTTTTAGAAGGAATCTCCAGAGATATTGTACGCTTCATCCAGAGCGAAAGAAAGGAAAGCGGATTCGAGGTTTCCGACCATATTTCGGTGCTTATAAAGGGCAGCGAGATTGTCGACAAGGCCGTTGAGAGCTTCAAGTCCTATATTGCCGCAGAGACTTTGGCAGACAGCCTTGAGATTGCAGAAAACGATGGAAAGGCCGCGGAGATCGCAGATGCCCAGGTGGTGGTGAAGATAGCCAAGATATGAAAAGACTTCTCCTTTTGCCGCTTTTAATCATCGCATTGTCCTCCTGTGTGCATAAAAGCCCGTTCGATACCTCGTATTACTACGAGGCGCTCGGACGACCGGGTGAGCTTGTTATTACAGTCGATGCTGCAAAAGCAAAGGATGCCGGCGTTCTTGATTCATCTAACGAGCTTATTAAACGTGCAGAGAGGATCAGCATGGCTCTTGAGGCGGAGGATGAGAGCCTTTATCCGTCTCCGTCTGATAATTACACGATATACGGAGCGGCAGAAGGCAATTACGGTTCTTTCATCGTCAATACCGCATTGAATCACATGGACGGTTTTGAGAAGGTGAAGACCGAAGAAGGAAAATATTATACCGATGGCTCGATAAGTGCAGGAGTGCCTGAATCAGGACTGCTGCTGTTTTCGACCGGCAGCTACGAGGAAGCATACAGAAGGACGATCTCCGAGCGCAAGATGCTTATTCCGAAGGATATGGCATCGATAATGGCAGAGAGCATGTTCTCCTTTTATGCAAAGGATCCGAAAACGGTGATGGATCTCGGCTTTGATCTTCCTGTTACTGTCCTTCTTGAAATCGAAAGCGCATTGTTGTCCGCAGATCTGTCCGAGGATGGAAGGTACCTGCTTTCTGCAGTGATTACCATGAGGGATGAAAAGAGCGCAAAGACCTTCAATACGCTGATGAGGAACAATATCGTATCCGATCTCAGAAGAAAAGGGGAGGCTCTCGATTTCAAGACGCTTTCGGTCATGATCCGTCAGGAAGGCAAGGCTGTAGTCATCGAGGATATGGAGATAGGAAAAGAGGCCGTTACGGCTCTCAGTGAAAAAGCCGCCGGTATGGTGGGAGGATTTGTCTGATGCCTTATTATGAATATAGGTGTTCGTCCTGCAGCAACGAGTTTGAGACCTACAGGACTTTCGACAAGGCTGATGAGGATGCAGTCTGCCCGGTATGCGGGGCCTCTGCACACAGGGTGTTCACCCCGGCAGGGGTGGTCTATCATGGCAGCGGATACTATTGTACCGACCATAGGTGTGAAGACTGCCATAAAGGAGAAGGAAAATGAAGAAGAGGATACTTACAGGCGACAGGCCCACGGGACGTCTTCATCTGGGGCATTATGTGGGATCGCTGAAAAGCCGCGTGTCGCTTCAGGACGAGTACGAGGAATTCATACTGGTTGCAGACGTGCAGGCGCTTACCACCCACTTTGAAAAGCCGGAGCTCATTCATGATTCGATCTACCAGGTTGCGATCGACAACCTCTCTTCCGGATTGGATCCGGAGAAGGTGACGTTCGTGCAGCAGTCGATGGTCGGAGCCATAGCGGAGCTTACGATATTCTATTCGATGCTCGTGACCGTAAACCAGCTTTCGCATAATCCTACGATCAAGACTGAAGCTAAGAACTATGGCTACAAGGAGATGACCTACGGGTTCTTAGGCTATCCTGTAAGCCAGACTGCGGACATAACATTCTGCAACGCCGATCTTGTCCCTGTGGGGGATGATCAGGTGCCGCACATAGAGATGTCCAGAAAGATCGTCCGCAAGTTCAACGAGCTGTATGGCACATCGATCACGGAGCCGAATTACAAGCTCAGCAGCGTAGGCCGCCTCTGCGGACTGGATGGAAATGCGAAGATGGGCAAAAGCCTTGGCAACGCCGTTTATCTTTCTGATCCTGAGGATGTCATAAACCAGAAGGTGAGGGCGGCTGTTACGGACACCAACCGTATCAGCGTCAAGATTCCCGGCAACCCCGATATATGCACAGTGTTCAAGTATCACAAGGCTTTCAACGAAGGCGAGAGCGGAAACATCTGCTCGATGTGCAAGAACGCTTCAATCGGATGCGTTGCATGCAAGAAGCTTCTTGCCAAGGCCCTGAACGACCTTCTTGATCCCATGAGAGAAAAAAGGGCGTATTACGAAGCGCATATGGACGAGGTCAAGGAGATTCTTGCATCCGGCACCAGAAAGGCCAATGAGATAGGCGACAGGAACATCGCCGAGATAAAGGAAAAGATGCACGTTTCCCTCTGATGGCGATTCAAGCAGTTTTATCGTGGTCCCTTCGGGGACCATTATTTTTCTTTGAAGTAGCAGGCTAGGAGAAGTTAAAGCCCTTCATTAAAACAAGGAGGACTTTCACGTACTATTTTGGATAAAATCTATTTCAATAATGTCTTCGAGATTTATCTTCGTCCCGTCTGAAAGGATTATTGCATTCTCATATCCATCCAGTTTTTTTATAATCCCCTGTGTTGTGATGTACCGTCCGCCTTCTTTTTTTTCATCCTCCTTGAAATAGGTGAAGCATGCCTCTTTTCCAGTATTTTCACACATGAGTTTTTTAAGCTTCCCGTCAAGCTCTATCCTCTCGTCTTCTGAAAGATTTATCTTTTCTTCTGTGAGCCTTCCCGCCTCGTCTATCTCCTCCTCGTACCCAATGAGAGCAGAAAAGGGCGAAAACTGCGCCGCCCTCATCAAAGCCGGCATCCTCGGATGCTTTTTAGATGTCGGGTGCTCTAGGTCGATAATGTCCAAATAAGGGTTTTCCTTCATGCCTTGTGTCCTCCGATCTGGCTGTTCCTGAGTCTTTCAGTGGAGCCTTCAGTGAGGCTTGTGGCCTTTAGAAGCGCATTTTTGCCAAAGCGTTTTTTTATCTTCAGCGTTGCATCCTGAAGCCTCTGCTCCCTGATGTCCTCCATCCCTTTTTTTTGATCGTCAAAGAGATCTGGCTGCAGGTTTTTTTCTGCCTCTTTTTCATCCTCTACATGGTTTGCAGTTAAGTAAAGCCTTCTAATCAGGAGGCTTTTATCTGCGATGCGGGAAAAAAGCGATAATGCGGCCTCGCTTATCCTTTTTGAAGAGGATGTATAAAAGGGCAGGTTGATGCTTCCGTGGGCATGAGCCGGAATCTTCCTGCCCCAATGGTCGGTCGTAACCGCCCCTTCGTAGTCGTCCATCTTTCCAGGTATTCTGAAATTCTCTATGTCATAGCCGATTCCAAGGACTATCTGGTCGGTTGCAAGGTGCTTCTCAAAAAGCGAAAGCGAGAGGGCCTCCGCCATCTCCCTTAAGACCAGCGAGGTCTTTTCTGCAGTATATGGGCTTTGGAGCACCTGCGCAGATCCTATGCTGCTTGATTCCGGCTTATAGGCCTTTATCTCCTTCATCGTGCATGGCTCCCAGCCCCAGGCATGGTCTATGAGAAGCTCCGCGTTCACTCCGAACAGCTTATATAGCACATCCTCCCTCTCAAGCGAGCATCTTGCCACATCGCCCATGGTGAAAAGGCCTTTCTTTTCAAGCTTTTCTGCATACCCTCGTCCGACCCTCCAGAAATCGGTTATCGGACGATGAGCCCAGAGCGCGGCGCGGTAGCTCCTCTCATCAAGGCTTGCAATCCTCACCCCGTCTTCATCCGCCTTTACATGCTTTGCCATGATGTCGAGCGCGATCTTGCTTAGATAGAGGTTTGTGCCGATTCCTGCCGTGGCGGTTATCCCGGTGCTGTTGAAAACGTCCTTCATCATCCTTTTGGCAAGCTCTTTGGCTGTTGTCTTATAAAGGGCAAGATAATCGGTCACATCCATGAACACCTCGTCTATCGAGTAGACGTGTATATCCTCAGGTGAGATGTATTTCAGGTATATGTTGTATATTTGAGTGCTGGTGGCCATGTAATGCGACATTCTCGGGGTGGCGGTAATATAATCGAATTCGAGGGCTGGATTTCTTAATAGCTCGGATATGCTTGCTGAAGAGCCGGAAAAGCTTCTTCCTCTGTTTTTTCTCTTTCTTTCGGCATTGATCTCCCTTATTTTCTGTACAACCTCGAAAAGCCTCGCCCTTGCAGGGATCCCGTAGGCCTTGAGAGTAGGGCTTACTGCAAGGCATATGGTCTTTTCACTGCGGGAGCAATCTGCGACCACAAGGTTTGTATCAAGCGGATCGAGGCCGCGCTCCTGGCATTCGACGGATGCGTAAAATGATTTGAGATCTATTGCCATATACGTCCGGTCCTGCATGAAAAGCCTCTTTTCAAAGATGATAGCACATGAAGCAGGCTTTCTTCATGAAGATTGCCTGGACTTGTCAAAAGAGCTTGGGCCCGTTTTTCTTCAAGCAGGCCTATAAAAGCATGTTTGAATTGATTATTCCTTCAAGCCGTCCTATCATCAAGGCATGAAGAAAATTCTTTTCATCTCGGGAAGCCTGCGCTCCGAAAGCTATAATACGCAGCTTCTCCGCTATGCCTTTGATAAACTATCCAAATCCTTTGACTGCTCGTTTCTTGATTATGGCGATCTTCCGCTTTTGAATCAGGATGAGGAGTTTCCAGCTCCCGTTGCAGTTAAAAGGGTAAGAAAAGCGGTCGGGGAGGCCGATGCGCTTTGGATAGGAAGTCCAGAGTACAACCACAGCTACAGCGCCGCTGTAAAAAATCTTATCGACTGGCTTTCTCGCCCTGTGATAGAAGGGGATTACTCGACAGCCGCGGGGAGAGGAAAGCTTGTCGCACTGAGCTCGGCTGCAGGCTCCAGCGGAGGCTCCTTTTCCCTTTCAAAGCTCAGGGAGCTGCTTGAGATGCTGGACTGCGAGGTCCTTGAGGAGCAGACGCAGGTCGCTCTCGGCGCAAGGTTCTCCAAATCCGAGCTTATTTTGAATGAAGATGAGATTGCCCAGCTGGAAAAGGAATGTGCAGCGCTTTTTAAGGCTTTGAATGGAAGGTGAGCTTATGAGGCTTTTCATTGCAGTCTCCTTCAGCCCTTCGGCCCTCGATGCGATCTGCTGCATCCGCGATGCTCTCAAGCTTGAAAAGGCCTCCTATACCCGCAGGGACAACATGCACCTGACGCTGAGCTTTCTGGGCGAATGCAGCGGCAAGGAGATGAAAAATGCATGTACTGCGATGGAGGCGCTTGATTATAAGCCTTTTTCAATCTGCATGGACCATATCGGTTCGTTCCACCGCGGCGACGGGGATATAATCTGGCTCGGGGCAGAAAAATCTGATATGCTTTTAAGCCTTCAGAAGGATCTTGCGGGAAACCTTTCTGAAAGAGGTTTTAACCTTGAGAAAGGAAAGTTCAGGCCTCACGTGACATTAGCCCGGAGGGCCTTTCCTCCATTTCACGGGAAAGCGGGCGTCAACCCGATAGTGCAGGAGGTTTCCTCTATAAGCCTCATGCTTTCAAAGAGGGTGGATGGGCATATGGAATACACCCCGCTTCATGTCAAAAGCTTTTTCTGACAGCGCTGATTTGCATCCACACGAAAAAAACATGGAAAAGGGCTTTTCCTGCGCCTTCAGATAATTGAAAAACAAGGCGTTTATATTTTTAATCATCAATATGGATAAGGAAATCTCATTTACAGAAGGTCCTGTATTTTCAAGCCTCGTGCGTTTTGCGCTCCCTGTATTCGGGGCTCTGATACTCCAGGCCGCATATGGTGCGGTGGACCTGCTTGTGGTCGGATGGTTCGGCTCGGCCGCATCGATTGCTGCGGTGGGAACAGGGTCTGCGTTCATGCAGATGGTGACGTTTGTGATAACAAGCCTTGCAATGGGCTCCACTGTCGTAATCGGCCACCATGTCGGAGCAAAGGATAGGGATAGGGCAGGCTGCGCTGTCGGCACCAGCATAATCCTCTTTCTTATCATCGGAATCGTTCTTACTGTGGTCTTGGAACTTTCTGCTGGTTCCATCGCCTCTCTGATGCGTGTGCCTGAGGCCTCCCATGATATGGCCGTCGGATACATAAGGATATGCTCGGCAGGCATAATCGTCATAATAGCCTACAACGTCATAAGCTCGATCCTGCGCGGGGTGGGAGATGCGAACCTTCCTCTTATATTTGTGGCGGTTGCCTGTGTGGTGAACATAATAGGGGATTTCCTTCTTGTCGGATATTTCAAGATGGATGCATCCGGCGCGGCCTATGCCACGGTCGCCGCACAGGGAGTTTCCGTAATAGTGTCGCTTTTCGCGCTTAAAAAAAGGAAGCTGGATATAGCATTCGATAGAAAGAAGCTCAAGATAGACCCTGTCGAGATCAAAAGGATCCTTTCAGTAGGAGTTCCGATCGCGCTGCAGGAGACGATGGTGCAGATATCGTTCTTGGTTCTCAATTCGATAGTCAATGGAATGGGTCTTATGCCGTCTGCAGGATACGGGGTTGCGCAGAAGATAGTGTCCTTCATAATGCTCTTGCCCTCATCGCTCATGCAGTCCGTATCTGCCTTCAGTGCGCAGAACATAGGGGCCGGCTTGCGCGAAAGAGCCAAAAAGGGGCTTAAGACCGCAATTGCATGCGGATGTTCTCTTGGAACGCTCTTTTTTATTGTGGGCTTCTTCTTCGGAGGCGCAATGTCATCGCTCTTCACATCCGAAAAAGAGGTCATAAATCAGAGCGCGCTGTTTCTGAAGGGCTTTTCCCCCGAGTGCATCCTTACCTGCATGCTCTTTTCCCTGATCGGGTTCTTCAACGGCTCAGGGCGGTCGGTGCCTGTGATGGTGCAGGGGATGGGCTCGGCCTTTCTGATAAGGATACCCTTGGCCCTGATATTCTCAAGGCTTGAAAATTCCTCCCTCTTTCTGATAGGGCTTGCAACCCCGATCACGACGGTTTGCGGGATAGTGTTCCTGATATGCTGTTTTATCCACTACAAGAGGCGGAAGATGATATGATCACTTCTGCTTTGCAAGGTTTTCCCTTGCGATTGCGAGCATCAGCTTTATCCTGTTTTCCTGGTTGACCTTCGTTGCCGACGGGTCGTAGTCTATCGGGACTATGTTGGAATCGGGGTATTTCTCTTTTAACGGCCTGATCATGCCCTTGCCGACGATGTGGTTCGGCAGGCATCCGAATGGCTGGGTGCAGACGATGTTGCCATAGCCTTTTTCAATGAGCTCGACCATTTCTGCAGTAAGCAGCCATCCTTCACCCATCTTGCAGCCTTGGCTTATGATTCCCTTCGTATAGCCCTCGAGCTCTTTAAAGCTTGCGGCGCGGTTGAATTCCTTATGCCTCAAAACCGCTTCCTCGCTCCAGCGCTCGAACTTCTCAAGATACGGCATGACGATGTATTTCACGATATGCTTGTACATCCATCGGCCTCCGTAGAAATCATGGTCGTGTATGCCGTTTGTAAAGCCGTAGAACACGAAGCCCAGCATCGGAGGAAGCATCACCTCGCAGTCCTCGCTTTCAAGAAAATCCTTAAGATTGTTGTTGCCGAGCGCGGAGTACTTCATGTATATTTCTCCGACAACGCCGACTTTTACCTTTTTGACCCTCTCTACTGGAATGCCTGCAAAATCATCGCTGATGCGGTTGAGGTTCTTTTTCAGGTTGCGCCCGAAATATCCACGGTTTTTCGCAAAGCATTCCCCGAGATAGTCCGTCCATTTAGCAACAAGGCGGTCGGTATCTCCCTTTTCTTTCTCATACGGCCTTGTCTGGTTCGACAAAAGCATCAGCAGATCCCCGTAAATGAGGGCTGTAAACGCCTGAAGCATCATCGTCTTGGTAATCTTGAATCCGGGATTGCTGTTCATCCCCTGAAGGTTCAGCGATATTACCGGAATGTTCTCAAGACCCGCCTTCTTAAGCGCCTTTATAAGCAGGAAGTAGTAGTTGCTCGCGCGGCAGCCTCCGCCGGTCTGGCTTATGGCGAGGGCGCATCGGTTCTTATCAACAAGACCGCGCCTGATCGCATCCAGCATCTGCCCGATAACGAGAAGGCAAGGGTAGCACATGTCGTTATGCACATACTTCAGCCCTTCGTCTATTAGGGTGGAATCGTTGTTCTCCAGAAGCAGCACGTTGTATCCGTAGTTCTCGAAAATCCGCTTCATCACATTGAAATGTATCTCCGACATGTTTGGAACCACTATGGTCCAGCCGTCGTTTTTCATCTGCTGCGTAAACTGAGGCATCACTTAAGCTCCATGGCGGCGAAAAGGCTTCTGAGCCTGATTTTTACAGCCCCGAGGTTCGTGATCTCGTCGATCTTGATCTGGGTGTAGATCCTGTCGCCGCTTCTCAGGATCTCCCTGACCTCGTCAGTCGTGACCGCATCGAGCCCGCAGCCGAAGGAAACGAGCTGCACAAGGTCCATATCCGGCTTATCAAGGACGTACCTTGCCGCGTCATACATCCTTGCATGGTACGTCCACTGGTTGAGGACATCCACTTTTCCCCTGTCGATCATATAGCTCAGGCTATCCTCGCTGACGACAGAAGCTCCGAGCGTGACGATCAGATGGTCGATGCCGTGGTTGATTTCAGGATCGACATGATAAGGCCTTCCTGCAAGCACGATTATGTGCCGCTTTTCCTTTCTGGCCTTCTCGATGATGAGCGCACCTTTTTCGATGACCTTTTTATGATAGTCCTCCAAGGCCGCAAACGCCTTGTCCACAGCCCGTGCGGTCTCTCCCGATTTGGTTCCGAAAGTATCCATTATCCTCTTTTTGAGGACATTTCTTCTTTCAAGCGAGAGGTAGGCGAGCTTAAGCGGGATGCCGCCAAGGTCCTGGTTTGCTCTTATTACTTCCCCGTAATAGGCCACTACAGGGCAGTTGAAATGGTTCGTTCCCTTTTCCTCGTTCACGTTGTAGCTGCTTGCGGGGATGAAGATCATGTCCACGTTCTGCTTTTTAAGGTATTCGATATGCCCATGCATCAGCTTTGCGGGGAAGCATACCGTATCGGAAGGGATCGAGGCCTGCCCGCTTATATAGAGGCTTCTGGTGCTGAACGGGGAGACAACGGTCCTGAAGCCGAGGTTCTCGAACAGCGTCTGGTAAAATGGCAGAAGCTCCCACATGCCGAGGGCGAGCGCAAGGCCGAGCCGTCCGCGCTTATTTTCTCCCTTTTCTCCCATGTAGCCCTTCATGAGGTTCTGTTTGAAAAGATAGATGTTGTCCTCGTCGCTTTCCTCTCTCTTTACTCCTGTTATCGGCTTATCGCATCTGTTGCCGCTTATAAGCCTTCTGTTGAGGCCGAAGTCGTTTATGGTGAGTATGCAGTGGTTGGCGCACCCCTGGCAACGGATGGATCGGATATTCGGATGAAGTTCCGCAAGCTCCTCCTTGCTGATTATCCCGGTCTGCTTTCCAGTCCTTTCTGTCATGATCTTTGCATAGAGTGCGGCGCCGAATGCGCCCATGAGCCCAGCTATCTGCGGCCTGATCACATCTATGCCCAGCTCCAGCTCGAAAGCCCTGAGCACGGCATCGTTTAAAAATGTGCCTCCCTGCACGACTATGTTCTTTCCAAGCTGTTCCTTGCTGGTGGCCCTGATGACCTTGTAAAGCGCGTTTTTGACGACCGATATCGCAAGTCCTGCGGAGATGTCGTTTATTCCGGCCCCGTCTTTTTGCGCCTGTTTGACGGAGGAATTCATGAACACCGTGCACCTGGAGCCGAGATCCACAGGAGCCTTTGCATCTATTGCAAGGTCAGCAAATTCCTGGCTGGATTTTCCAAGCGCGTTGGCGAACGTCTGCAGAAAAGATCCGCATCCCGATGAGCAGGCCTCATTTAGGAATATGTCGTCTATCGCCCCGTCGCGGATCTTGAAGCATTTTATATCCTGGCCGCCGATGTCGATTATGAAATCCACATCATTCATGAAGTGTTTTGCTCCTAAAAAGTGAGCCTGCGTCTCTACAAGTCCGTAATCGAGGTTGAATGCAGTTTTCAAAAGCTCTTCGCCATATCCTGTTGCGGCGCTGGAGCGGATTATTATGTTCGGGTAATCCTCGTACACCGAGCTTAAAAAGGAGCTTATCGCCTGCACGGGATTGCCGTTGTTAGGGCTGTACCTGGATAGAAGCAGGTTAGCATCCCTGTCTATGAGGCAGCATTTGATCGTAGTGCTTCCCGAGTCGACGCCGAGGAATGCCTCTCCCGCATATTTCGAAGCATCGATATAATTTACAGTTGCTTTTTCATGGCGTGCCTTGAATTCCTCATACTCATTCCTGTCTTTGAAAAGGGGAGGGAGCTTTGTATATTTTCCGGTTCCTTTCAGATTCGATACCAGATCAAGCAGCTCTGTTATCGTCGATTTTTTACCGCCAGGTGTGAGAGCTGCACCGATTGCAACATAATAAAGCGAATTTTCCGGGCATACTCCGGTTGTTTTCAGTGCCTCATCAAAGTATTTTCTGAGGCTGCTGATGAAAGTGAGCGGACCTCCGAGATAGACTATGTTCCCTTCTATCTTCCTGCCCTGGGCAAGACCGGCGATGGTCTGGTTTACTACGGCAACGAGTATGGATGCCGCAATGTCTTCGGTCCTGGCTCCCTGGTTTATGAGCGGCTGTACGTCCGACTTTGCGAATACCCCGCAGCGTGAGGCGATGGTGTATATCTCCGTGGCTTTTGAAGCCAGTGCATCGATATCATCCCTGGAGATGCCGAGAAGAGTGGCCATCTGATCGATGAAGGCCCCGGTGCCTCCGGCACAGGTTCCGTTCATCCTCACTTCGAGCCCGTTCTTCAAAAAGAGGATCTTCGCATCCTCTCCTCCGAGTTCTATTATGGCATCGGTGTCCGGCATGTATGTCATGGCTGCAACCCTGGTGGCATAAACCTCCTGCACGAACGGGATTCCGGCCTCTTCGCTGAGACCCATGCCCGCCGAACCGGAGATGGAATATGTTATTTCCTGGTTTCCCAGTTTGTCACGCAGGTCGGCAAGCATTTTGCCGGCTCTTGAAAAGATTTCCGAATAATGTCTTTCGTAGGCGCCGTAGACGACCTTGTTTCCGTCATCGAGCGCCACCACCTTCATGGTGGTGCTTCCTACGTCGATTCCGATTTTCAGCATAGTTAAAAAATAATAGTTATTATTATTTTTGAAAAGTCTGGCACCGGTCTTTTTCGAATAAAAAAGGTAGGATTTTTTTTAAATTTAATGGGTTTTGTGAAAAGAAGTTATAAACTTGATAGAAATCATTTTATCATTTTTCAGATGTTCTTCTGTGTTGCTGGCTCTTTACCCTGAGCTTTTTTTTCTTGACAAAAAGCCTGTTTGCATTAAGATGAAAGTGTACCTGAAATGTAATGGAACAAGAAGCACACCCTCCAAGAAAAGGTTTCCGGGGAAAAAGGACGTGCGACCTGAAAAATGGTAAAATAGAGAAAATGAAAGAGGTTCCATGAAAAGGGTACAAGAACAGCCTGACCTGTAAGTCGGGAACATCCGGACGGATAAGTTCTTTACGGAAACGAAGAACTTCCGCCCGGTTTATTTTTTTTAAGATATTTATTTAAATTATTGATAGCGTAGACTATCCTAATAGAAAAAGGAGTATTTTTGCGATGAAGGAATATGTCAAGCCTGAAGTATCGATAACAGAATTTGATAAGGATGATATCGTTTTGTATGTAACATTAAGCGGTGGAGTCGGTGCGGATGATTTGGAAGATGGAGGGGCGGTCGGATTTTGGTGATGTCCGCTTTCATTATCATTTTGCTGTTTTTTTTTAAATCAGGGAGATTATTGTTATGAAGAAATATGTTAAGCCGGAAATATCTGTCACTGAGTTCGAAGAGGATGATATTGTTTTGACTGTAATGTCATCCGGACAGGATTATGAGGACGGCGGGTCTTTGGGCAAGTCGTGGTGATGCATCAAGATTAAGGGGGCTACTAATCAGCCCCTTATTTTTTTATCTTCGATATTATTCTTATTTCCTGAGAAATCCTTTTTCTTTTAGTGAATGCAGCTCTTATAAGCCTTGCTATCCAGAAGAAGGGCAGAAGGATCGGGATTTTTCTTAGGATGGGATGCATGGAGGCCATCATATCAAACGGCATGAATGTTCTTTGGAGTATGTAGCGCGTCTTGCTGGTTTTATTTACGGAATTGGTTATGCTGTTTTTCAGTGTTCCGTATATGCCGCTTGAAAAGACATACGAGGCCATCTCCTGAGTCCTTTCATCCGGCTTTTCTCCCTTGAACCAAACTGCTGCAAGATGTTCGGCTGTGTTTCTGAATCCGGCAATGCCGAGTTTCTCCAATTCCTTTTCAAGATAGCCTTTATCGAGGTCCGCCTCATGCTTGGAAAGGAATATATGCATGTCCATTATGTTCCTTATCCCGCTTCCGCCATTGAAATAATGCTTGGCGAAATGCAAAAGGAGGAAGATGTAGTAGTCCGTCCAGGAGAAATGGAACAGAAATGGATTGTCCTCATCTTTTACAGCCTTGTCCCATACATTTTCATAATATCGGTGGTTTTCATTGGTTTCAGGCAGAAGCTTTCTATGTATTTCTATCTCCATGAAAGGGAGCTTGGAGTAGCTATCGTGATGACCTTTTTGGAAGCTGTCGCATACATAGCCCATATCCTCCAGCAGTTTTCTGGCTTCGCTTGCCTTTTTGCCGTCTATCAGGATATCGAGATCCGCCATCTGCCTATAGTCGGGCTGAGGATACATCTCCTGCAGCAGGCAGCCTTTGAGAGGAAGGGAGCGTATTCCGTTTGCTGTGAGCGCTTTTATGACCTTGTCCCTTTCTGTCTGCTGCGTGAGGCATTTTAGGATGTTCTTGTCTCTTTCCTTTTCCCATTTCTTATATAGGATGCTATCCGGCTTTGATTTGAGTCTTGAGATTCCGTAGAATGTCATGGCCTCGATGCAATGGAAGTGCGAAAAACCATATATCTGATCAAATGTGATGTCTTCCGGCTTTTCTTTCAAGGTTGTCTGGTTCAGAACCGATTCCAATATTTCAACCACATATTCTTCGACGCTCATGATATTGCATCCTCCGTTATCGTGCAGCCGCATAATTCAAGATGCCTGTTGCAGATTTCCAGTGCGGCCTTCCTGTGGGTTACGATAAAACATGTCTTTCCTTGCAAAGTTGAGATGTTTTTCAATATCGTCCTCTCTGTCTCCTCGTCAAGCGCGCTTGTGGCCTCGTCAAGAAGGATTATATCCGCACCGCTCAAAAGGGCCCTTGCAATCGCAATCCTCTGCTTCTGCCCCTCGGATAGTCCTGCACCGCGCTCTCCTATGACTGTATCAGGCCCGTCAGGAAGAAGAAATACAAAGTCTGCAGCCGCCAGCGCCAGCGCCTGATGGATTTCCTTTTCATCCGCATCGGGGGAGGAAAGGAGAAGGTTTTCCCTTATCGTGCCGCTGAAAAGGCCGTTGCCCTGCGGAACGTATGTAAAGAGTTTCCTTGTCGATCTCGAGGGCTCTCTTTCTCCCTTGTCGGTATGTATTGCTATATTTCCTTCCTCCACCTTATAGATTCCCAGCATGAGAAGGAAAAGCGTGCTTTTCCCGCCTCCTGATATGCCTGTGATGGCTGTGATATCCCCTTTCTGAATGGAGAAGGTGGCTTTGGTGAGCACGTCCTCCCTGCCGTAGGAGAACGAAACATTCCTAAAGTCCATGGCCTCGAAGGAAAGGTCCTCTTCATCGGATTTTTCCTCGTCCTTGAAAGCCTCCGCCTCCATAAGGCGTTCGGCGCTTGCGGTGATGGTGAATATCCTTGATATGCTGGATGAGATGTATGCGACCGGAGTTTCTATCTGTGAAACCAGCTGAAGGATTGCTGCCAGGGTGCCGAAAGTCATGGCCCCTGAATAGATTCCGAATGCTCCCCATCCGAGAGAAAGGAGAAAGCTTAATTTGAATATTGCAGAAATGGAAGCATTTGCGAAGATAGAGAAGTTTTTCCTTCTCATCTCAGCCTTGTAAAGCTCATTCTGGGTTTTTTCTTCCTTTTCAAGCCTGTTTTTTTCCGCGGAGAAAATTCTTATCACCAGCAGGTTCTCTATGGTTTCCTGGAAAAACGAATGGACATGTCCGTATTTTTCCTGTACCTGCTTGTGCAGCCTTTTCATCTTTTTTCTGAGGATGAAGGAGATCGATATCAGTACAGCTCCTGCTATTATAAGGATCAATGAGAAAAGAGGGCTTAAGAAGGTCAGCGCAGCCAAGGCCCCGATCATCTGGGTAAGCAGGCTGGAAAGCTCGGGGATTATCGTTGTCGATCCGTCTGCGACGATATTCACATCTGAAAAGATTCTTGCCATCCAGTCTCCCGAGTGCTTTGACGATACTTGGCTGTAATCCTTTTTCATCAACACTTCCAGAAGCCTTTTTCTGAGATCGATTGCTGTTTTGCTCCTTACCCTTTCCCTCAGCCAAGATAGGCCCATGTTCAGCAAAAGCTGCAGCACAATCAAAGAAAGCAGCATGAGGCAGAATTTCAGCGCAAGGGGGAAATCCTTTCCCACCGCATTGTCGATGATGCTTTTTGAGACCAGGGCGGATATGACCGAGCAGAGCGAATAGATGATATGGCCAAGAGTTATAATGAACAATGTGGCATGGCTTTTTTCCGTATTGGCCCATATCCATGCCGTGGCATCATTTTTTTTCTGCATGGAATCTCTTCAATCTCCCTTTTATGCGGTTTCTCAGTCTAAGAAGCCTGATCCTGATTCTCCATGGCCTGGCCCATAGAAGCGTATATAGTCTCAAGAGGAATGAATCGAGATGGATTTCCTTCTCATCTCGATAAAGCAGCTTGAGCCTGCCTACTATCTGCTTTTCATCGACATGCTCGAGTGTGACGCAGTTATCGCCTAGAAAAATGTACTTTCCGCCGCCTTCTGCCTTGATCAGACGGTGCAGCACGTATCTGTCTTCCATCCTGTAGAGCATGATCTCAAAAGGAAGGAGGGGAGGCTCCGGCTTGACGATGCATACGGTGTCCCGCCCCGCACGGATGAGGGGGCGCATGCTCACTCCTTTTGCAACAGTCATGTAGAATCCATCCTTTTTGATTATGCTTTCGATGTCCATCAAATTGTTATTCCACGAGCCCCGAGTGCTTCAGCTTGGAAAGAAATTCATCCACGTCCTTTACTGCGACGTCACGTTCGACATCGTAGGTGGAGAGGAGGATGTCCACAAGCTGGCTTTTGTCATCTATGCCCTTGCTGAGCCTTTCCCATAGCAGCGACCCAGCTTCATTGAGCCTTATGATCCCTGAAAAATTCTCCGCCGCACTTCCAAGTGCGACCACCACATACTCGTTTCCGAGCTTTCTGAGCATGAAACCTTCCCTGGTCTTCATAGCGTTCTTTCTCCTCCCATTCCCTTATAAGATACCATGACAGCCTCATCTGATATATTGCAGTACAGCCTGTAGCATGGAACCTTGTTTAAAAACTCATCAAGCAAGGAAAGAAGTTTTTCCATCTTGTCCATTTCATGCGGAAGCCTAAGCTGTCTGAATATCTTGTCTATGACGTCGGTATGTCCGATTCTTTCTATGCTGTTTTCCTGGCCTCTTTCAATAAAGCACAGCCCTGCAATTGGAAATCCATCATTCACGCTCCATCCTTCCTTTCCCGCCCAAGGGGAGCCGAAAGCATGAAAGACACCGTCGATTTTCCTCAAAAAAGGCCTGTCCCCGTTTATTATAGTGGCATCAGAGCCGAAATGCTTTTTCCAAAGCGATACATGCGTGCTCTTTCCTGTTCCTGACTTTGCTGAAAAAAGATAAGCCCTGCCATCGACTGCGACAGAGGATGCGTGCAGGTAGAATGCATCCTTTTCCAGCATCGCCATATCAAGGTTTTCAAGCAGCGCGAAGCTTTTTGCCATTTCTCTTCCAAGCGGTATGGAAGGATCCTCCGCCTCGACCTTTGAAATATCATCAGGAGAGGCTGCAATGAACAGCTCTGGAAGCCTGCCGTCGTTTTCAGCCTGATATTTTTTGCTGATGACTATCGTATGCGCATCCGCATCGATTATCCGCACCCTGATTCTTGCTATGTTCAAATCCAGATCCATATGAGATTCCCACCTGATGATGAATATGCGGAATTATAGCATGTTTTGAAGTGAAGATGATTCTTCTGATTTGTCCATGACAGGCTTTTCCTCTTCTTCTCCCATGGGGTTGAAATAGTAGACGGTCATGTTTTTCACTGCCTTTTCTATCTCTTCCTCCATTTTAAGGCTTTCATAATGCCTTTTTGCAACCTGCTTGACCGGATGGGTTATGGGATGCTTCGGAGAAAAGATAACGCAGCAGTCTTCATACGGCAGGATGCTGGTTTCATATGTTCCTATGCTCTTTGCCGTTTCTATGATCTCCTCCTTATCCATGCCGACAAGAGGACGGAGCACAAGAAGGTCCGTCATGCTGTCCGTGAAGCTCATCGCCTCCAGAGTCTGCGATGCAACCTGGCTGAGGGCTTCTCCTGTAACGATAGCGCTTGCCTTCCTTTCTTTAGCGATCTCTTCTGCGGTCCTCATCATCGCAGCCCTGAACATGAGTGTCGTCTCATCCTCGAACGCTTCCTTTCTTATCCTGAGCTGCCCGTCGGTGAACGGGACCACATAGAGCCTGGTTCCGCCGAGATATGGCGCTATGAGGCTTGCCAGCGTTTTGACTTTCTCCAAAGCTAGTTCGCTTGTATAGGGGTAGGCATGGAAATAGATGCAGTCCAGCTTCATGCCTCTTTTCGCCATGTGGAATGCCGCAACAGGACTGTCTATTCCGCCCGATAAAAGCAGCATGCCCCTTCCTGCGCTCTGTACAGGAAGCCCTCCCGGTCCTTTTTGGTCCGAGGTATAGACGAATATCTTTTTCCTCACTTCCACATGAAGGACATGGTCGGGATTTTTCAAATCCACAGTCAAGTCTGGATACATGAGATGGATTATATCTGCAAGATGGCAGGAGATGTCGTAGCTTGAGAGGCTGAATGATTTGTCCTCCCTTCTTGATTCCACCTTGAAACTGCCTTTCCCGCTTGAAAATGATGAAAGGGGGAGTATTTCCCTTACAAGGGAATCGAGCACGTCCATATCCTTTTCTATCTCATAGGCCCTTGCGAAGCCCGTGATGCCGAATGTCGTGGACAGGGCCTTGCCCACGATGCTGTCATCAACGCTTTCATCGATCTTGAGATAAAGCCTTCCTTTCTGTTTCTCCACCCTCGGATGGTACTGGTGGAGCTTATCCTTTATGTTTCCTCTCAGACGTTTTTCAAACAGGGGACGGTTTCCGCCCTTAAGCGATATTTCACCGACTTTTATCAGATAAAGCTTTTCAGCCATTTGCGATCTCCTTCATTGCCTTTATCAAAAGAAGCGTTTCTTCTTTTTCTGTGGAATCGGAAAAGGAAATGCGTATGCTGTTCATGCTCAGTTTGCCTGGCACTCCCATTGCTTCAAGCACGCCGCCGGCTTTTTTCCTTGCATTGTTGGAGCAGGCGGATCCTGAAGATACGCAGAATCCTTTGTCTATAAGCATCCTTGTGAAAACTTCCGCAGGAAGCGGTGTTGCGATTGAAAGGATGTACGGGCTTGCATTTTCCGGGCTGTTGATATGAAAGCTCCCTGAATCAGAGAAAGCATTCCTTATCAGATTGTTTAATCCTCTTACCCTCTCTTCCTTTTCGAGCCTATTTTCATATGTCTCTTCGAGCGCCGCCCTGAAAGCGGATATGGCAGCCAGGTTCTCGGTTCCTCCGCGAAGCCCTGATTCCTGTCCTCCCGCAGGGGCAAGGGGACGGATAAGCTGACGGTTCTTTAGATACAGCATGCCGATTCCCCTCGGGCCTGTGATCTTATGGGCGGAAAAGGATGCTCCGTCCACATCCCATCCCTTTAGGTCCAATCCTGTCTTGCCCAGGGCTTGGACGCTGTCTGAGAAAAAGAATATCTTCCTCTTAAGGTTTTTCTCATATTCCCTGACAGTCTCAACCAGAGTCCGGATATCCTGCACTGCACCGGTGACATTATTGACGCTCATTATGGCGACAAGCCTTGTTTCTTCGTTCAACGCCTCTTTCAGATCCGACGGGTCTGCAAAACCTCCCTTTGTCTTAAGCTGGACGATATCCCATCCCTTTTCCTTCAAAAGCGGGATGAAGGAGAGCACTGCTTCATGCTCTATCCTGGTTGTGATGATACGTCCCGGCGTCTTTTGCCATAGAAGGTTCTCCATCACGATGGCAATGGCCTCGGTGGCTCCGCTTGTGAATACTATGTTCTCTTTTTCCACTTTGAGAACTTTTGCGATCCTGTCTCTGTTCTCTTCCAAGTATTCATGGGCCTTCAATCCCTCGCGATGGATTGAAGAAGGGTTGGCTTGGTAATTGGCGCAGGTGGATGCGTATTCTTCCAAAGCTCTCTTGCTGATCGGTGTCGTAGCCGCGTTGTCAAAGTAAAAATCCATAGCCACTATTAAAATAGGAATGGATGAAAAATGCAATAAAGACATGGAATGTCTTCGGCCAAGGTGGATGATACGCTCGAAAAAAGATCCTTTTCACTGTTTTTCATGGTTCACCAAGACCGCCCGATGTGCTACTTTTTTCTTTAGGAGGCGTAAGGATGGAAAAAAAGCTGTCATGTACATTATCCGGAGGAAAGGTCACAGATGTGCTTTTTGCAAATGACATCAAGGACCTGTCATCCCATCTCTCTTCCTATGGCAACAACGTATTTTGGGTTTTTGACAACAACAGCGCCGCATTGTTCAGCAGCCTGCCTGAAAAGAGGATAGTGCTTGAAAGCGGTGAGAGATACAAGACCATGGAGAGCCTTGAAAAAATCCTTTCTGCAGCCCTTTCTTTTTCCAGCGCCAGAGATACCCGGTTTATCGCCTTCGGCGGAGGGGTTGTATGCGACATGACCGCGCTTGCTGCATCGCTTTATATGCGCGGAGCCCGGCTTACGCTTGTGCCGACAACGCTTTTGTGCATGGTGGATGCATCCTTGGGGGGAAAGACTGCGATCGACTTTGAAGGCGGGAAGAACCTTGTGGGATCGTTTTATCCTGCTGACGAGGTGCTGATTTCCATCGATACTTTGAGAACCCTTCCTGCAAAAGAATATAAGTGCGGGCTGGGGGAGGTTGTAAAGCATGCCTTTTTAGCCGAAGGGGACGAGCTTTTCAGGTTCATGGATGAAAACAGCCAGAAAATACTTGCACGCGACAAGGAAGTGCTTAAAGATATGGTTTTCAGATCCCTTGTTGTGAAAAAGACGTTCATTGAAGCCGATCCTACGGAAACCAGGGGAATAAGGAGCTTCTTGAATCTCGGACATACGTTTGCGCATGCGCTTGAGTCCATGGGCAATTATACCGTGAGCCATGGAGAGGCTGTAGCCTGGGGTATTTCCAGAGCATTGGATGCAGGCGTTTATGCAGGCGTGACTGATGCTGCGATGCGTGACAGGGCGCTGTCGATGCTGAAGAAATACGGCTTTGCCGTGAACTACAGGATCGGAAGAGGGGACTGGCTTGCTTACAGTCAAGCGTTGGCAAAGGATAAGAAAAAGATTTCCGGCAGCATAAAGTTCGTCCTGCTGTCGGATTTCGGAAAACCTTTGCTTCTTCCTTTGGAGCAGAAGTTCATCCAGTCGGCTGTCATGCAGAGCGCGAAAATAAGTTTCTGATATGCCCGCTGTTTTTTAGCAGCCGTCTTTTAGTCAATTACCGCCGCCATAAATGGCGACAGCTTGCAACTGCCCAGTAGTGCAAATGGCAACTTCCTTGCATTATTTACTGTGAAATGTTTGATTTGAGCCTCGTTTTGTCAAAAATGTATAGATAAATTTTACCTAATATACGTTTTTCAATATTGAGAGGCTCTTTTTTTAGTGAGAAAATTCTACCGGAGTCTGATGATTTCTACGGAGGTGTATCAATGATCAGTTTTGTAATCTGTCTGCTCGTGTTGATAGCCGGGTATTTCCTATATGGAAAACTCGTTGAGAACATCTTCCATCCGGATGACAGGGAAACCCCTGCCGTGCGGATAGACGACGGGGTGGATTATGTCGTGATGCCGCAGTGGAAGCTTTTTCTTGTGCAGCTTCTCAATATTGCCGGCCTGGGCCCGATTTTCGGTGCGATGCAGGGCGCCTTATGGGGACCTGTCGTATTCTTGTGGATAACCTTTGGAACAATTTTCGCAGGAGGAGTGCATGATTACTTTTCAGGCATGCTCAGCGAAAGGAACGAGGGGTATTCGATATCCGAGGTCAGCGGAATATATATGGGTCGTGTGATGAAGAATATAATGAGGGTGGTCTCGGTTATTCTTCTTGTCATGGTAGGCACCGTTTTCGCTGTCGGACCGGCAGGCCTTATCACCACTCTTTTAGGAGAGCATGGAGCCTCCGGATTCGTGGTCAATACAAGAGCCTGGTCATTCATCATACTTGCCTACTATTTTGTGGCGACATTTGTTTCAATCGACAAGATAATAGGGAAGATCTATCCGATATTCGGCATCTGCCTGATAATAATGGCTGTAGGCGTAATATTCGGAATCTATACCAATCCTGCATACACTATCCCGGAGATTTGGAATAATTTCACGAACATGCATCCGTCTTCCACTCCTATATGGGCTTTCATGTTCATAACAGTTGCGTGCGGAGCCATATCAGGGTTCCACTCCACGCAATCGCCGTTGATGGCGCGCTGCATGAAGAGCGAAAAGCAGGGGAGGTTCGTTTTCTATGGAGCCATGACAGCAGAAGGTGTCATCGCCCTTATCTGGGCTGCCGCCGGTTGTGCCATCTATGAGAAGACAGGCGGTCTTTCCACCGGATTGCAGCAGGCGCTTTCCATGGGCCAGAGCGCTGCAATATACGATGTTTGCGCAAAGACGATGGGCGGTGTGGGCATAGCCCTTGCGATGATCGGTGTGATAGTCTGTCCGATCACCAGCGGTGATACTGCTTTCAGAAGCGCAAGGCTTACCATTGCAGACTGGTTCGGTATCGATCAGAACGATTGGAAGAAAAGGCTGTATCTTTGTGTGCCGCTCCTTTGTATCGGAGGCTTGATAAGCCTTTTGGACTATTCTGTCGTATGGCGTTATTTCAGCTGGACCAACCAGACTCTTGCTATGATCGTGCTTTGGACGGCAAGCATGTATCTTTACATGGAAAAGAAGAATTACTGGCTTACCGCTGTTCCGGCGACTTTCATGTCTGCCGTGAGCATGACTTATTTCTTCAGCGCGCCTGAATGCCTTGGGCTTTCGTCGGCAATCGCGTATCCTGTTGGCCTCGTCATTGCCGCAGCATTCCTCGCTTTCTTCCTTTTTGTGATATACAAAAGAGATCCTAAGCCCGATTATTCGACGCTTCAGAAGAACAGGAAAAAATAGATTGCTGGACGTTGGGAGCCTGAAATGCCTTTGTTTTACCCTTCATCGATCAGCCGTGAAGTTCTAGAGCCCGATCTGCTTAAATCTGATTTTTCCTCTTTGAAGAAATTCGGGCCCTTGGGATTAGGAGAGCATGCTCTTTACCTGAACTCCTTTTTCGGAGAGCGGCGGCATTATATTCCATTAAGTGCAGTTGACAGGGTTTTCAAGCGTGTTGCGATGAGCCGTGGAGGATTTTCCGGCAAAGGATTGTTTGCCTCGATTTCCTATCTTGTCGTCCAGTTCGACGGAGGAGAGGAAAGACAGTCTGCAGTCAGGAGGGAGGAGGATATCGATATGTTCCTTGCCGCTGTCGCATATCAGGCCCCTTGGATAAAGACTTTAAGCATCAGTGCTGAAACGCGTTTGAAAGAGGCTAGGAGGCAGGAAGAGATGAGATACCTGAAAAAACTTTCTCCTACAGCCTCTGAAAGCGTTTCATCCCTCTCAAAGCAAAGGGATTTCCTTCTTTCCGGCAACGAGTATCTGAAGCTGCAATATGCGGCAAAGGCGAAAAGAGCCGATGATATATCCAAAAAGTCTTTGAAATGGCTTGCCACTGCAATCGTCTTTTGCTCCGCGGCATCTTTCATATATGGCCTGGTGAGCCTTTTTAAGAAAGCGGGCAGCTTCGGCATCTATTTTACTCTTTTTGGTCTTGCCGCAATTTTTCTTTTTTCCGGATTAAGCGTAATGCCTACAGGAAAAAACAACAGAAAAGCTGTAAGAAAAAGCTTGGATGAGGCAGTTTCGGATATTAACAAACGCATCGCATCCTATCCAGGATTCTTCCTTCCGCCGTGGTATGCCCATCCTGTCTGCCTTGATCGCATGATAAGGATAATACGCGAGGGGCGGGCAGAGACGGAGGATGAGGCGTTCAGCCTTTTGAAATCGGATTTGAAAGCTCTGGATAGCAGCGTGCAGGTAAGCCGCGAGGAGTACGAGGAAATAGCTGCTATCAAGCCTCTTTTTCTTATCAGGAATTACGAATAGGCTGCAAAGTGTGGAAAGATACCGTTTCCAGTGTTGTTTCAAAAGCATCTCTTTCTATCCTGATGCCATCGCACGTCTCGACCTCGCCTCTTTGATTGTCCACGGGATCGTCTGCAAATGCTCTCTTGCCTTCAAGCGCTTTAGAACACGACGTGTTGGCCACCATCCTGAAAATATCGAGGGATGCAAAATAATGCTTCCATCTTTTTTCTTCTCCGCGCCTGTATGCTCCTCCTCCGAACGAGCAGTCGGCAGGATACCATTTATCAGAGATATTGAATTCTGCCCAGTCATGGCAGGATACCCCGTCTTCTGTGACATACCAGCCCGATTGCCAGCGGGCAGGGATTCCTGAAGCGCGGCAAAGCGTTATGAAAAGCAGTGCCTGGACTCCGCAGTCGCCCTTCAGGTTTGCAGCAGCATATGTGCTTATGTTGTCGATTGTTGCATAGCTGCGCATGAAGGAATAAAGGATATGCGTTGTTATCCAATCATAGATTGCCTCTGCCTTTTTCCAAGGAGAGGGGATGCCTTTTGTTATTTCCTTTGCAAGTTCTTTTATGTAAGGAGTGAACAGGATATGAGGCGCCTCCTCTTTGAGGTATTCTTCCATATTCTCCATTATGGCCTCTTCCTCTGGGCGCCCGTTTTTTATAGCTTCGATATCATAGCTGAATTCTGCAAAGAAGGACGTATCGTCTTTGATTGTATCAATAAATCGCAGCGTACGCATCTCTTCCATTTCGTCGCCTATTGCTATGATGTTTCCACTCGTGTTTTCCAATGAGATTGATGAAATCATGTTGTCTACAGGCTTTATGAAAGGAAGATTGACAAGGACCTTCTTGCCGTAAAGTGATGGATCCTTGATTCTCAATGTCTCTTTGACCCTTATTCTTGCCCTTGCCGCTCCTTTTTCCTCCATGAGCTTTATGCACATGTCCCTTCTTTTCAAATCCGGATCTATGCCATCTTGAAGGAGAGAGCATCTTTTTGCCGCATTGTCTACAAGCCTTTTTTCCAGCATCAGCTTTCCATTTATATATGACCAATCGAGAAGTCCGTTTGAAATATATTCCTCGAGCATTCCGCGCCTGTAATCTGCAAATGCTTTCTCAAGGAGCTCTTCAGCCTCCTCGTATGTGTATATGTAGTGGCTTTTTCTTCGTCTTATCAGATCCTTCTCCATAAAAAGGCGTCTTCTCATAGAAGAAGGTATGTTTTTTTCCAGATATCCATCAATCAAGCTTATGGCAAAATCCAGATATCCTGCAGCAATCGCATTTGAAACCGCCTCCGGAAGAGGAACGGCCTGATCCTTTATGTCATATTCCATGAAATGATTATAGAGCCCCAGAAAGGCTTCTGCAATTGTCAATTTGATGCCATATTTGATTTTGTAGCATGTAATTTTTTTTGACTTAAGCAGTTGGACTTTGATTTACATTTGAAATGAATTATTTCAAGCTGTAAAATTTCTTGAGTTTTTGTAATGTATTATTCTATACGATATTTTTTTATTCTGAAGGACATATTTTTCTTCCATACTAGTCGTTATGTGATATCATACTTTATGACGAGTTTAATATGACGATATATTACGACTACCATATCCATTGTGATAACTCTCCGGACTGCCATGAAAGTTTGGATTCCATGTGCCTTGCAGCGTGCGAGAAAGGCATGAAGGAGATAATGTTCACAGATCATTTTGAATTTTACTCAACGCCAAACAGGTCGAAAATATTTACAATGGAGTATCTGGATAAGTGTTTTAAAAGGATATCAGAGGCAAGAAATAGGTATGGGAACGATATTTTCATAGGATATGGAGTAGAGTTTGGGCAGCCTCATCTTCAGCTTAAAGAAGCTGAGTGTATACTTTCTGACTATCCTTTTGACTTGGTTCTTGCATCCGTGCATAAGATCGATGATAAGGAGCTGAAGCTTCTCGATTGCAGGGATACGGCAAACCAAAGCCTTTTAGACCGCTATCTCGATAATGTGTATGAAATGGTCTGCTCTTGTGATTTTGATGTCCTAGCGCATATCGATTTGGTGAAAAGATACTTTTGTTCTGCCGGCCATTCTATAAGAATAGAGGAGCGGCCCGAGATGGTGGATAAGATACTTTCAAAGCTTGCAGAACGGAAAAAAGGATTGGAAATAAATACTTCAGGTCTCAGGCAAGGGGTGAAAGAAGCCCTTCCTGGGAAAAATATTGTTGCAAGGTTTTTTGAGCTGGGCGGGCGGATTGTCACTTTTGGCTCGGATGCCCACGTAAAAGAAGATATCGGAGCTGATTTTTCAGCAGTATCCGATTTTGTTCCGGATGATTATGAACTTGTGAGTTTTAGAAAACGTAATATAAGCAATTAAAGGAGGGTAGTATGCTGGAACAGAATTCTTCTGTACCGCTTTACGAACAGTTGAAGGAACAGATAACCCGGGATATAAGGGCAGGGTTGTATGAAAAGGGGGCAAGGATGCCCAGCGAGCTCGAAATAGAAAACAGCTATCGCGTCAGCAGGATTACTGTGCGCAGGGCTGTCAGCGAGTTGTGCGACGAAGGGCTGCTGATAAAAAAGCAGGGTAAGGGGACATTTGTTGTCGGCAACGGAATCAGCGCAGATATGGGACGCTTAACCGGCTTCCATGATTATATGGAAGAGCAGGGACGCAAGGTCGAGACAAAAATTTTGGAACGCTCCATAATAAAGCTCAAGCCATCCTTGGCAAAGGAAATGGAGATTTCGGATGACGATGATGTGTTTTTCATTAAAAGACTCATGTTTACAGATGGAATACCCATCATGATTGATTCCTGCTATATACCGATGAAACGTTTTTCAGGCATAGTTGAGAAGTTTCATGACAATGATTCGATATTTAGGATTCTAAAAAACGAATATGGAGTCAAAATGGGCAAATACCAGAAGGTTCTCAAAGTACGTAAGGCAAATAAAGAGATATCCTCGTATCTTAATTGCCCGCTGGGAGATCCTCTTTTTGATCTGTTCAAGCTGACATATGACAGTGCTGGCATTCCCGTGCATCTTTCGATAAGTCTTATAAAAGGGGAAGAAACCAGTTACACTATCACCGGCTTTGATGGTGATAGAATGACCCACAATGGCATAAGCTGGTCATTCTGATTCAGCTTTGATTTTGCTGCCGTTTTGCGTGCATGGGGATTTTATGCATGTAAAATGGCAATTTTTTTTGACTTGATAGCAAAAAATTTCGTTGACAGCCTGAAATGGTGATATTATTCTATAACCAAATATAACGTTATATAACATTTTAGTTAGCGAGGTTGTCAGATGAAGAAGGAACACATGGATCGCATCGATAATGCAATAAAAGCTGTTGCTGCGAAAAAACACATCAATCATTTCTATTTTGTAGCCTGCGGGGGATCTCAGGCATTCATGATGCCCGCAAGGTATATAATGGATATGGAGACGGAGATACCGTCGAGCATTTATACATCGAACGAATTTGTGCATACCGAGCCAAAGGCTCTCGGTCCTGATAGCGTGGTTATAACCTGCTCCCATAGCGGGAACACTCCTGAGACTGTAAAAGCTACGGAGCTTGCAAGGCAGAAAGGTGCATTGACAATAGCTTTGTCGAATCTTGTGGATTCTCCGTTATGGCTTGCTGCCGAGTATCCGCTTCATTACGACTGGGGAAAAGAGGCAGATGCGAGCGACCTGAATAAGGGAGTGCTTTATACTCTTCTTTTCAAGATCCTCAATGTGCTTTCACCTTGTGAGAAATATGAGAAGGCGGTCAAGGCTGTCGACCATCTTGGCGAGTGCATAAATAAAGCTAAGGAGCTCTATGCATCCAAGCTCAGCCAATGGGCTAAGAAATACAAGAGAGAGCCGCTGATTTATACCATGAGCAGCGGAGCCACTTATGGAGAGGCGTACTCATTTGCAATCTGTCTTCTTATGGAGATGCAGTGGGTGCATTCCAGCTGTATCCACTCGGGTGAATATTTCCACGGTCCTTTCGAAGTTACTGATTTCGATGTGCCGTTCATCATCATCAAGGGAAGAGGCGCTACAAGACCTTTGGATGAGAGGGCTTATGCTTTCTGCTCTAAATATTCTGAGAAGATCATGCTCGTCGATGAAAACGATTTTGATATGACCGGTATCGATGAAGAAGTTAGGCCGTATTTCGGATCCCTGCTTTCTGGAGCGGTGCTGAGAAGCTTCGCCGACTATCTTGCTTATGAAAGAGGACATGAGCTTTCAGTAAGAAGATACATGTGGAAGATGGAATACTGATTAGGAGGACAAATGAAAAAAATACATAAATTTCTGGTTTTAGCTTTAGTAGCATTTCTTGCAGTGGGCATGATCTGCTCATGCAGCAAGGATGAATCTTCATCATCGAGTGCATCATCTACAACCTCTTCTGCTTCAACTACAAAATCTGGCGAGCAGAAGGTTGTCATCAATTTCTTCCATAGATGGCCCAACGATCCTAAGAACACCATGTTCAAGAATCTGATTGCCGAGTATATGGAAGAGAATCCAAATGTTCAAATCAATATGGATTGCATCCTTAACGACCAGTATAAGGAAAAGATCAGGATGATCGTGGCAACTGACGAGGTTCCTGATATCTTCTCTTCTTGGTCGGGAACATTTGCAGAGGAAATGGTCGCCAGCGGAAATGTTCTGGCCCTTGATGATGTGTACGAATCCGATCCCGAATGGGCAGATAAGCTTGCAAAGGCATCCGTAGACGGTTTCGTAATCGATGGAACAACTTACGCTATTCCTTGGTCCCAGGATGGAAAGGTTTTCTTCTATAACAAAAAGATATTTGAGGAGAACAATATTTCTATCCCCACTACTTGGACGGAGTTCATCAATGTTCTTGATACCCTGAAGGCGGCAGGCTATGAGATACCTCTTGCTGCAGGCCTTGCAGACAGCTGGGCCGTGCTGCACTATCTTGGAACCATAAACCAGAGGATGGTTGATCCTGAAGTTCTTGCAAGGGATTATAATGCCGCTACCGGTGAATTCACTGACCCGGCATATGTGGATGCCCTTTACAAGTGGCAGCAGCTTACCACATATATGGGCGATATCGCACCTGGAATCGATCATGAGACAGCAAGAAACACGCTTTTTGCAACAGGCCAGTCTCCAATAATGTATCTGCAGCTTGCTGAAATCACCCAGCTTGAGCAGGTTATTGCTGATGATTTTGAGTACGGATTCTTCAACTTCCCTGCATTTGAAGAAGGAAAAGGCGATCCTAATGCGCTTACAGGTGCTCCTGAAGGATTCATGATCAGCAACAAAGCTAAGAACACTGAAGAATGCATCAAATTCCTCAAGTGGCTTGTTTCCGAAAAAGGCGGGGCCGCTCTTACTACCGAATGCGGTGACATTTCCTGTGTCAAGGGTGCTGTTAATGAGACAAATGCACTTCCTCAGCATGTAGAGGCTTTGGAAATCATTAGTAATGCATCACAGCTCGCACCATGGTTCGATAACGCCTGCGATCCTGCTGTTTACGTTGTATACGGACAGGGAGCCCAGGCCATTGCAACCGGAGATGAGACGCCGGAGAGCGTTATGAAGCAGGTTCAGGAGGCTGCAGCAGCACTACACTGACAGTCTTATTCAAACCGGATGTCTGCGGACATCCGGTATTAAAAATGGGAGGTGCCATACCCATGTTGACACGTAGGAGGAATATGGGGGCGCTCATGTTTGCGCTTCCAGCTTTATTGATATTGGCTGTATTCGTTTATTTTCCCCTTTTAGAAAACATATATTACAGCTTCAATTCTTTTACACTTTCTGCAACGGAGAAAACTTTCGTTGGCCTGGATAATTACAAAAGGCTTTTCGAGGACAAGACCATTTTAACCAGCTTGAAGAACAATGTTCTTTATGCCGTTATTTCTGTAATCGTACAGGTAGGATTCGGCCTTGTTCTGGCTGCTGTTTTGGAAGATGTTGTTTTTAGGAAGGTTGCTCCCTTTTTCAGAACGATTTACTTTATTCCGACAATCATTTCCATGACGGTTGTCTGCTTGCTTTTCGAATTCATATATAATCCCCAAATGGGACTTCTGAACAGTCTTTTAAAAGCTTGCGGATTGGATGAATTCACAAAAATATGGCTGGGAAGCAAAAAGACTGCGATGTATGCCGTTATTGCCGTTTCCCAATGGCAGAGCACCGGATATATAACGATGCTTTTCATTGTCGCAATACAAAAGATTCCCCGTGAGCTTTATGAGGCTGCGCTTGTAGATGGAGCAGGCAAGATCAAGAGGTTCTTCTACATAACGGTTCCCCAGGTAAAGCAGATGTTCTTTGTAACGATGGTGCTGACCATCGTAGGGGCTTTCACTGTTTTCAATGAGCCGTATATCCTCACAGGAGGCGGACCGGGAACTGCGACAATGGTTTTGAGTCTGCATATGTACCAGACGGGTTTCATTAAAAACAACATGGGGTATGCATCAGCAATTGCCATGCTGATTTTTGTGATAACCGCCGTTTTGTCAACGGTCCAGTTCTTCTCGTTCGGAACTGATAAGGGGGATGAAAGATGAAAATAGGAAGTAATAGGATCGGCATAGGTGAGATTTTATGGTTCATCCTGCTCGTCTTTCTTGCAATAATAATAGTTTATCCCCTTTTTTGGATATTGATGTCCTCCTTCAAGGATTATGCAAGCATATATAACGATGTGTGGGGAATGCCGAAGGTGTGGCATTTCGAAAACTATGTGAATGCCTGGAATAAAGGTATTTCGCAGTATTTCATCAACAGCCTCATCGTTACGATATGTACTCTGATCGGAGTAGTTATCATTGCAACGACTGCGGCATTCGGCATCTGCCAGATGAAAGGCCGGCTTGCAAATATTATCTTTCTTTTCTGTATGGGATGCCTTCTTCTTTCTCCACAGGTATGCGTTCTGCCTCTTTTCATGCTCTTGAAAGCTATGAAGATCAAGAACACTTATCTTGCGATGATACTTCCTTATATCGCTTTCCGTCTTCCTGTTTCAATAATGCTGGTGCGGACTTTCTTTATAGGGATATCAAAGGAGCTTGAAGAGGCGGCTATAATTGATGGGGCGAGCCTTGTGCAGATTTACAACAGCATATATCTGCCGCTCTCAAAGCCGATCATCTCGACTGTGGCCATCATGACATGCTATTATGCATGGAACGAATTCATGTTTGCAACCATTTTCATAGACAGCTCGAAGCTTAGGACAATCCCGGTCGGACTCATGGTATTTAGGGATGGCCTGATATCCGATTGGGGTGTTATCATGGCAGGAATGGTGATATCTTGCCTTCCAATAATTGCCATGTTCATAATCATGCAAAAGAATTTTGTGCGCGGCATTACTGCCGGTGCTGTTAAAGGATGATCATATGAAGCTAATTGCAATTGGAGACAATGTGGTCGACTGCTATATCGACGATCGCATGTACTATCCGGGGGGCAACGCGCTCAATGTTGCCGTCAACTGTAAAAAGAACGGAGTTGAGAAGGTCTCGTATATCGGAGTCTTTGGAGATGATGCAAAAGCAGAGCATATTAAAGAGGCGCTGCGTGAAGAGAAAGTGGATTATACAAGAGCAAGGAAGGTGTATGCTCCCAGTGCCCAGCCTCGCGTCATCCTTGTCGATGGGGACAGGACATTTGCACCAGGCCCACGGGATACATGCCAGCATCTTTTTTCGATAAAGATCACCAAAGAGGATGTGGAGTTTATTAAAAGCTACGATATATGCATAACAAGCTGCTATTCGAATCTGGAGTATGAGCTTCCGGCAATAAGCGCAGTATGCAAGATCGCTTTCGATTTCTCTGAGCATGTAGATGATGATTATCTGGCCCGTACATGCCCTTATCTCTGGTATGGCTTCTTTTCCGGAGCTGATAAAAGCCTGGAGGAGTGCAAGAAAATCCTCAAAAAGATGAACTCCCTTGGATGCCATATCTGTGGAGCTACCCGCGGCGGAGAGGGGCAGATTTTTTACGACGGAGAAAGATTCTTTGACGGCTATGTGGAGAAAGTCGATTCTGTTGTTGATACAATGGGCGCAGGAGACAGCTTCATAGCCGGATTCTTGACTGCACACGGAAATGGCCAGGATATAGCAGCTTCGCTGAAATATGCGGCAAAGCGTGCAGCTGCGACATGCCTTGTTCATGGCGCGTTCGGACATGGCCATCCTTTGGATTAAGATATATCGCCTCCTTCGGGAGGCTTTGCTCTGCTGAGATTATCAGAGATAGAAAGCACCTTGATTTTATGAAATCTTCATCGAGAATGCTCTTGTCTTCAATTGGAGAGTTGTCACTCAAGGCCTAAAGCTTCTTCTATGATCCTTATATGCTTGAATATGCTCTTCTTCTTATCCTTATCCTTTTTGCTTACAGTCTCTGCGAGGATATAGAGGCTTTCCAGGCTCTCATCCGCAGCATCCTGTATTGACGCAAACGGCCTTAAAGAGAATGTCCCGTCATATTCGCTGAGCCCGATGTAGTCGAAGAAACCTTTTGAGCTTGCAATTGGCGTGAAAAGAAGATTCAAGGAAGATAAGATCTTCTCCATATGTGAATATGGGTCAAGGTTGGCAGGAAGCTTCCTGTTTTTCATCACAGGAACATCCCTGATAAGCTTTGCCTCATAATCTATTCTCGAAGCTTTTATCGTTGATCTGGAACGGTACTGTCCTATCCTTATTGCGAGACGTACTTTGCTATCCCTTGTCCTAAGGCCCTCCATCTGCTTGATGGTAGCTTCGTATATTGTCTTTTTCTTTCCCTTTTCAATGATGGCGAGCCCTTCGAATTCATCAGTAAAGGCGTTCTTGTTTTCAAATGCCTTCTTAGCCTCTTTTCCTTCTTTACGGGCTTCCTTCGTCTTTTCCTCTTTTCCTTTCTTCCTGCTTTCTTTCAGCTGCAATGCAAGGCTGGGATCTACTTGATCAAGCCATTGCTTTGCCACAGGACTCACAGTCCGTGCGTACATTTTAGTGGTCTGCACGATTTCTCCAGCGAGGATATAATCAGGAAGTACTTTAAACCATGCCGAACCCGGATGGATAAAGATGCTATCTGCCGTGATTGTTTTATATGTTCTCCGATCCATCTTGCATGCCACATACTGTCTGAGGCCGGAGATGAGGCAGCAGAAATATTCATCTACACTTCCGCCTTTTGTGACAGGGATGCCATCTTTGGATATGAGCAGCTCCAGCTGGTCATGGATGTTCTGTATCTCATCCAGCGTCTGGATATCAAGATAGAACCTCTTGGCAAAATTTTCCTTTTCCTTCCTGTCGGCAAGGCTCCTATAAGAAAGGAACATCGTGCGCATGGATATAAAGTCTCCGTACCTCGGATTCTGGAATGCCTTGTGCGCCTCCCTTGCCTGGTATTCCTCCCCGAGGGGCATGGCGTAGGGCTGCTTTGTGGATAGCGTCGATACAGCGATCAACACCTCATCGAGAACCTGGGGATAGTTCATTATTGCTTCGACTATCACCCGTGAAAGGCGAGGAAGAAGGGGGAAGCGGATCATCATCTGTCCGATGCTTGTGAGGCTGTGGTCGGCATTTATGGCATTGATGAGCATGAGTGTCTCGACAGCGCTTTCTAGCGCGCTCTTTTTGGGCGGGGTTATGAAGGGGAATGAGGAGTAGTTGTATATCCCGAGCTCGCTCATCCTCAATACGACTTCTGCAAGATCGGAGTGGAGTATCTCCTCTTCTGTAAAATCAGGACGCTTTTCATAGTTGTCCTTTGTATATAGCCGGTAGCATACTCCCTCCCTTGTCCTTCCTGCGCGCCCTTTCCTCTGGTCTGCAGAAGACTTGGAGATCATCATCGGCAAAAGAGCTGAGGTGAAGTTCTTCTGGTTGTAGAAGTTAATCTTGCAGTTCCCGCTGTCGATTACCGTTGTAATTCCGTCTATGGTTATGCTTGTCTCTGCGATATTGGTTGCTACTACAATCTTAGTCTTTCCCTTCTTTGTCGGGGTGAATACCTTTTCCTGGTCCTCTTTCGACAGGCGACCATAAAGGGGATATATCTGATAAGACCGGCTGTTAGGCGAAAGCGTCAATGTGTTGACCATCCCTTTTATCTCAGCTTCCCCAGGAAGGAAAATAAGCACGTCGCCGGGATTTTCCTTCTTGTCTTCCACGATCAGACGCTCGATGCCCTGGTAATAGAGATCCTCGTTGTCCTTGTCGAGCACCATGCTCTTATATCTCACATCTACATCATATGTCTTTGCGTCGATGCTTATTATCGGAGCTTGGAAGAAGAAGTCGGAGAAGGTTTTCGTGTTTATGGTTGCCGATGATACTACGACCTTCAGCTCGGGACGCTTCGGTATTATCTCCTTGAGCAGGCCCAGGATGAAATCTATGTTCAGGCTTCTTTCGTGCGCTTCATCAACCATTATGACAGAGTACCTAGAAAGCAAAGGATCTGCCTTGACCTCCTGCAGGAGAATCCCGTCAGTCATGATCTTTATCCTGGTCTCATAGTTCGACGTGTCTGCAAAGCGCATCGTATATCCGACATACGAGCCGGTATCCCCGATCTGCTTTTTTATGAAATCGCAGATGGAGAGGGTAGCGATCCTCCTCGGCTGGGTTATCCCTATAACACCTTTTTGATCATAACCGGCTTCCTTGAGAATGAGCGGCAGCTGGGTTGTTTTCCCGCTTCCTGTCGGGCTTTCGATTATGATGACCTGGTTCTTAGCAAGAGCATCGAGTATCTCCTGCCTGTGCTGGTATACAGGCAGGCTTTTGAAATCTATCGGCAAAGCGATGCAACCTCCTCAAGGCTGTCCACAGTAACAGAATCCCTTGTCTCGAGATTCTTGACGATGTAGCTGCTGTCAAAAAATGTTAGCGAATGCCTTATCCTGTTTTTCGCAGCATAATCATATTGCGCCTTCATCTTCTTCTCCGGCAGAAGATACACATCCGTCCTTATTCCCATTTTTCTGAGATCCATGGCCGCCTTCAAAGCCTTTTGCGTCTCATCCGGCTTTGGGAATATGAGGATGTCTGCATTCGATGTGTCGCTGACGAGGGGGCTTTTAAGCTCGATCAGTGCGGCCATAAGCCTGTCAAGTCCGATGGATGCTCCCACTCCTGGAAGATTTTCTTTCGTATAAAGGCTTGCAAGGTTGTTATATCTTCCTCCCGAGCAGACTGATCCGATTGATTCGATATCCGTCAGGAAGGTTTCATATACGATTCCCGTGTAATAATCGAGTCCGCGGGTTATCGATGCATCGTAAATGAATTTGTCTGCAATGCCCGCCTGAAGCAGCAAGGAATATATCTGCCTCATCCTAAATAGGCTTTCTGTCTCTTTTCCAATAAGCTTTGAAAGGATATCCAAGGTCTCATCAAACTGATGGCCGTCGCCGCTTGTGATGTATTTAAGTATGCTCTCGCTCTTTTCCTCGTTTCCTGTGATATCCACAAGAAGCTTTTTGACCTCGTTTTTGCCAATTTTCCTCAATTTATCCACGCAGCGGAGCACATCGACGCTCTTTTCTTCAATTCCGATAGAAGAGAGGAAGTCATTGAATAGCCCGCGATGCGCCACATGGAACTGCACATTTTTTATTCCCATTGCCAAAAAGGATGAGTTCATGATGGAAAGGATCTCGAAATCGGATGCGGCGTTGTCGCAGCCGACGATGTCGAAGTCGCACTGTATGAATTCCCTGTAACGTCCTTTTTGAGGGTTTTCGCCTCTGAAAGCTTTTGCGATATGGTATCTTTTGAATGGAATGGCAAGCTCGTCATGGTGCAGGGCCAGAAAGCGCGCAAACGGGACGGTGAGGTCGAATCTCATCGCAACCTTGCGTCCTCCGTTATCCTCAAAATGGAATATCTGCTTGTCGGTTTCTCCGCCGCCTTTTCCTAAAAGCACATTCTCATATTCCAGAACCGGCGTATCGATGGGCACGAAACCATACGATTCAAAAACATCCTCAAGTTTTCTCTGTATCTTCTTTTTCGGAATCTCTTCTCCCGGAAGGCTGTCCCTGAAGCCTTTGAGCACGAGTGGTTCGATCATTTTACCTCCAAATCGGTTTGTTTCAAGCAGTTTACAATAAACACTGACCTCGCCGTTGTTGTATTAAAATTGCTGAAAAAAGACAACTAGCCTCTTTTATCTCATATATTTCATTGGAATAAAATAGGTTTATCCCTATACAGTTTAATATAAGATAGTTAAGATTATTTTACAATTATGTCGGATACTGTAGAAGCAATTAAAACCATAAAGAGGCCATTGATCCTTTTGATAAAGCCTGCAAGCGGCAGCTGCAACATGAGGTGCAAGTATTGTTTTTATTTTGACGAGGCTGAAAACAGGGAGTTTTCTAGTTACGGCCTTATGGACACTTTCGTCTCCCATGCGCTCATCGACAAGGCCCTCGGGGTTTCTGACGATGTGACCTTCTCCTTCCAGGGGGGAGAGCCCACGGTTAGAGGATTGGATTTTTTCAAAGACTTTGCCTCTTATGCCGGACTGAAGGCCTCCCAGGCGGGTAAGCGCATACATTTTGCACTTCAGACGAACGGATATGTCATTGACAAAAAATGGGCGGATTTCTTTAAGGAAAACAGTTTTCTGATCGGACTATCGATGGATGGCAACAAGAAAACCCATGACCTTTACCGCAGAAATGCGCACGGCGAAGGGACTTTTGTCAGGGTTTTCCGCTCTTCCCGCTATCTGGATTCATCTGGGGTTGATTTCAACATATTGGTGACAGTGACCAAGGATGTGGCGAAGAAGGCTGAAGATATTTATGCATTCTTCAAGAAAAACGGCTTCAGATACCAGCAGTACATCCCATGCCTCGATCCGATTGCAGATCAGCGCGGAAGCCTCGATTATTCTCTTACTCCGGAGCTTTATGCGGATTTCCTGATACGCCTTTTTGCCTGCTACTACAAGGATTGGAGCAGGGGGGATTATGTCTCGATACGATATTTCGACAATCTTGTGATGATGCTCTGCTCATATCCTCCCGAATCTTGCGGCATGCTCGGCTTCTGCCCTTCAAATTATGTCGTTGAGGCTGATGGCAGCGTTTATCCCTGCGATTTCTATGTTCTTGACGGTTACCGGCTTGGGAATCTCAAGACCGACAGCTTCGAGATGATCGATGAAAAGCGCAAAAAAATCGGATTTACAGAAAAATCTAAGAAGATCGAGCCGGAATGCAGCGCATGCAGGTATTTTTCCATCTGCCGTGGAGGATGCAGACGCGACAGGGAGAATTTTTCCACCGGTGAGCTTTCCCTTACTTATCTCTGTCCGGCATATAAGAAATTCTTTGATGCGTGCCTGCCCGAGCTCATGAAGATGGCCGAACAGGAGATCCGCGTCCGCAGCCAAGCCTGAGCAAATACTTGCCCGAATACACAAAAGCCATTAAAATGGGCATGATGTATACCCGATATAAGCAGGAAGGGGCCAAAGAAGTTCCCGTTGCAAGCATATATTCTTTA
>CASGDQ010000023.1 GCA_949300325.1 uncultured Spirochaetales bacterium | reverse complement strand
TTGAAGAGATAGGTAGTTTGCTATACTTTGTTCAATGAGCATGTGTTCGTCCTTTAGTTTTTGTGTGGTATCTGAACTTTAGAACGCGCATGCTCTTCTTTTCAATCTAGCTCTTCTTCCCCTATCTTTCCGTGAAGAACCTAAAATAATGTTTTGTTGTATTCGAAATCAAGTTTATCATAAAAGAAGAGAAACATGTCTTTCCTAAATCCTGAAAGCATGAATATCAGTCGAAAAAAGGGGTTATTATGGCGGATATAGATTACTTCGAACTTTCCAAATCAACATTGGAGGAACTTGCGGAAAAAAACGACTCGAAGGCAATGCTTACCTTGGGAATCAATTATTACTATGGAGAATACGGCTCATCCGATATTGACATGGCCTGGGACTATTTGAGCAAAGCTTATTCAAAAGGAGAAGATAAAGCATCTGCGTTTCTGGGGGAAATGATATATTTCAGGCAGGTAGAAATCAAAGGCTTCGACTCCGATGAGCAATATAATAACAGAGCCTACGAATTATATAGGGAAGCGGCCGATCTGGATATGCTTGCAGGCTATAAAGGCTTATGCAAAATGATAATGAGGGATGACTATCCAGAACAAGATGGAGATGAAATCTTGGAAAAACTGGAAGTGATGAAAGACGAAGACGAGGAGTCGCTGTATATGTACGAGCTTATACAAAGTGACGATTATTCTCCTGACGACATCAATCCATCAAATGAATTCGGCATCGAAGAAGACGAAGAAGACGAAGAAGATGTTGAAGATGAATCAGATGATGGAATAATCCGTCGTTGGCTTTTGAGGGATGTTCCAGAGGAGGCGGAAACAGAGTTATCCATTTCATTGGACGATATTCTTGACACGCTGGACGAACTGATAGCTGACGACTTGGACGACAGCGAATTTGAATTCTACGAATGTTTCTACGGAGAGACGATCAGGGATCTTCTGCTGGATGTGATCAAAAGCGACGACGAGGCTGTGGAGATGCTGGTCGCTCTTTCGAAATACTACAGGTTCCAATCCGGCGAAGATATCCGTTATGCGGCATACTGGGCGCATAAGGCGGTCATATTGGTGGAGAAAGGAATAGAAAGCGGTAAGATTGACAATTACGATCTCAGGCCTATGGCCTATGGGGAGTTGGGCAACGCATATTACTCCTATTCCTATGATCCCGACATAAACTTCCCTAATGTCGAAAAGGCGGCAAAGTACTACGAGATCGCAGCAGAAACCGATTTCAGCTACAGCTACGACTACAACACCAACGGGGCAATAGCATTGGCGTCGATGGCAGAATTATATAAGGCGATGGATATTGCCGACCTGGGCTGGAGCAACGGCATCAACCGCGCATGGTGCGGACAGGTCCAATATTTCCGCGGATATGCCCAGACGGCCGCAAAATACTGGAATGATGCGCTGGGGAAATCAAACGGCTGGGGAGAATACTTCATGGGTAAGTATTATTATATGCGGGGCGATGATAGCAAGGCATTTCAGCTTTGGAGAAAAGGTGCGGCGGAAGGCTCCAAGGAATGCGAGCTGGAATTGGCAAACCGCATCCTTTCCGATCCCTCGACCTCTTGGCAGGAAATACAGAGGCAATGGGAGATAATGGGCAGAATGTACAGAAACGACGAGACTCCCGCAGTATATAAATATATCTACAAGTTCTATATGGATAAGAATTTCAAAATCGACATGTCGGAGGACGACAGGAGGCTTGTGGCCTATAGCGCCCTTGACAAAGGAATCAGGAGATTCTGTCCGTACTGTGCAAAAATAAACAAGGATGAACTAGGTGACATGCACATAAAGCCTGCAATCGAAGCCTGGGGCTATGATGGATATGAATTCTAGATATTGACATAAATGATATGGAAAGGATGGATGAATCGCATTGGATTTCTTTGGAAGGAGGAATCTCCAGCCTGTCTTCCGATGGCTGTAAAATGCTCCGGCATGCATTATCGTCATGAATCCATATGAATTTTGTTTTATATGATGATTAAATCCGTCTTTCCTGCTATAGAAGATATTATCAAGAGAGGTCATACCATGATAGGTATCCGCAATAAAAACAATGGCATCGATATGCTTAACGGCTCAATTTGGAACAAGCTGATAGCATTTGCCATCCCCATCGCATTGAGCAGCATCCTGCAGCAGCTCTTCAACGCTTCAGATACGGCGATTGCAGGAAGATTCGCTGGCTCCGTGGCCCTTGCGGCGGTAGGCTCCACTTCGGCATTGATAAATCTGATCATCAATCTCTTCGTCGGCTGTGCGACAGGCGCTAATGTGCTTATCGCAAGGCTTGTTGCAAGGAGGGATGAGAAGGCAATGACGGAGGCCGTCTCCACTGCGGTACTTTTCGGATTCATTTCCGGCGTGGCCCTTATCTTCATCGGCGGTCTGCTGGCCCGTCCCCTATTGGTCCTCATGGGATCTCCTGACGATGTCATCGACCACTCCACGATCTATATGCAGATATATTTCGTCGGAATGCCTTTCTTGATGGTTTACAACTTCGGTTCAGCCATACTCAGGTCCATAGGCGATACCAAAAGGCCGCTGATCGCTCTTGCCTCCTCGGGCGTGATAAATGTCGTGCTGAATATCATTTTTGTCGCATGCTTCGGCATGGGGGTATCCGGGGTGGCGATAGCCACGGTCTGCTCGGAGGCGATCAGCGCTTTTTTGGTCGTTAAATTCCTTGTGAAGGAAAAAAGCAGTGTCCGACTCGACCTCCATCATCTCGTATTCAGGCTGGATCATCTCTGGAGGATAGTCTGCATAGGAATCCCTGCAGGACTCCAGGGCATAGTCTTCTCCCTGTCGAACACCTGCATACAATCGGGCATAAACAGCCTCGGATCGATTGCAATGGCCGGGAACGCCACATCCGGCAATTTCGAGTCCATTTCCTACAATATCAGCAATGCATTCTCCATAAGCGCCCTTACATTCGCAAGCCAGAACTATGCGGTCGGCGACTATTCCAGAACGAAAAGGGTGTATCACGATGCATTGGCAATAGGCATGGCCGGCATGCTTATCGTCGATGCGCTGATATTCATCTTCCGCTATCCTCTGCTTTCACTTTTTACCGAGGACATGGCAGTAAAGGAGTTTGCAATCATCAAATTCTATTATGCTCTGCTTCCCCATTCCCTGATAGTCCTCTACGAGATAACAGCCTCGATTCTAAGAGCGATGGGAAAATCATTGATGCCTGCAATCATCTGCATAGTCGGAACCTGCTGCATAAGGCTTTTATGGGTATTTGCGGTATTTCCCCACTTCAGGACATTCGATGTGCTCGTGATGGTCTACCCGATTTCATGGGTGGTGACGGCCACGATGATGCTGATAGGATACTGGATTGTCTCAAGAAAGCTCATGAGGGGAAAGGGCGGACTGGCTGCAGAAACAGTCTGAATCGCGGGAAGCTTTCATTCCTGCCGCTGCAGAAAGCAAGGTTTTGATAGCAGGTTTGATTTGCCAAACTAGATGGTGAGTGGCATAATGCTGCCTTGATTGTGCTTGTTGCTATCTCGGAAGAACAATTGCATGAAATGTAATTCATGTTTCGCCAACAGTTGTCACTTCAGCAAAAATGGAAAACGCAACACGACTTCTGCTTTGCATTTCCATACTGTGAGGACCCCGCATAGTTTGTTCTCCTTTCTGTTCACAATTCGGAAAGGCTGTGGAAATGTAAAAACAACGAGTTTTCCAATGCCGCAACACCATAAAGAAAAAGCAGGCATTTATAAGATGGCCATAGCTGAGAATATTCCGATTACGATGTGATGCTAGAGCCTCGGCTTCGGCCTGCTACCGATGCTCTCATCAATCATCAAGTTTGCAATAATGGCGGCAGCGGCATTCACCCTCTCGATTGCGGAAATATGCTTTGCCTCTTCCCCTTGCATGGATCGCTGCAGGCTTCGTGCTGCCTTTCTGCTATTCCGCATATATAAGGGAAAGTAGAGCAGAGAATGGAGAAACTGAAGAGAATCACGCAAAGACAGCAATAGGACAGCCTTCAGCAAAAAAATGGATCTGGTCAATCTCCCAAATCCATGCTGTGCTTCACTGCATCATGCTCATGACTCTGAGATGTTTGATCGGCCTTCAATATTACTAGATAAAATCAACTCCCCGCATGTGTCTGTTCTTGCTTCTATCATAATATTTCCAGTGCCCACTGATTTTATTTCGGCCTTGCCGCCTTCTGCGACATCAACAAGCTCAATAATGAAGTCCTCATCCGTGTCTATGGTAAGTACTGATCCATTCTTCAATAAAAGTCCCTTATCAGTAGCTGCGTAGTACGATGAAAAAGAACCTTCACCATAACCGCTTGGACTATAGTCATCGGCATTTTTTATTGTGATTGTTTTGCCGCTGCTTGATTTTATGGAAGCAGTCCCTTCGACTTCAATGCATCCGATGGCCAAATCAGAATCCGAATCAATATAAAGGCTTGAACCATTAAACAGTTTTATAGCGTTCCCATAGGCTCCGTCTTGTATTGTAGATACATTAAGATAATTTATTAAATTAATTAAATCATCACCTCTGGAATACACAATCAGATCAGCATTTCCGACTATCTCCATCGCTGCTGTTGTCTTAGATATATTAGAATGATTTGTTTCTACTCTATAATCAAGGTAAACCTTATCATCATTACCTAATTGATCTTTCTTCACCGGACTGTTTCCCTGAAAGACTACATTAAGGCCGTTTCTATAATAACTAGGTTCACCGTTGCGTACTAATGTTGGCATACTATAGATCTGCATCTGCTTTCCATTTTCAATAGCATAACGGAATCCATTGATATATACATCAAAATAGCCTTCGTTAGCTTTATCAGGATAACCAACATTCACAACTGTATTATCCTCTGATGATCCTTTTATCGTTGAAGATGTAATGGATATTGAATTTTTCTTTGCATCTGTATCCAGATCTTGAAAATATCTTACATCTGCACCTCCCATCCACTCATTATCACCCAGTGTGATCACTCCATATCCATAAAGATTCTTTGCCTCTGATTCCAGTATGCAGTTATCGATCCTCACATCATTGCCATAGCCTTCTATCATCAATGCAGAGGTTTTTTCTGGGGATGATGAACCATCTGTGCTCAGCAATGAATCTCTGATATCTGCTTTTACGCTGCCTTTTGAAATCAAAAGAGCTGCACAACCACTCCCTGTACCTATCATTGACGAATTTACGACTCTGATTTCTCTTGCTGAAGCCTTGATTCCGGATTTGCCTGATATCTCAGAATCCTCTACTATAAGGGTATTTTCTGTACCATTGACTTCAATTCCAACTCCATAAGTCCCGTCTCCGATTATAACAGATTGCCTTACTGTCACTGTGGAATCTTCTGATGATACTTTCAGGTTATTGTATTTATTACTCAATACTGAATTTATTATTTCTAAATTATTGCATGATGAAATATCAATTCCACCAATATTGCTGTGACCATCAGAAAAATAAAAAACCATGTCCCTAATTACGAAATCTTCAGGTGCTTTTATTTCAATCATTTCATACGCGCTACTTGAAATAACTGAATATCCGGATGATCCTGTATTTTCATAATATTCTGATTCTGCACGGCCTGTAACCGGAGAAATAGAAACTGGTGATTCAGCCCCTACAAATGCCTTTATCCGAGTATTTTGTAAGTCAATTTTAGTTATTCTACCTTGTTCACCACCTTTTTCTCCGCTGATTTTACATGGCGGGAAATGAAGCGAAACATCTATGTCTGATTGGATATTTTCAATAAACTCTTTCAGACCATTTACTGTAGTAATATTTTCAGGAACCTGTATGCTTTTCAGCCATCTTGCATAGAATGTCATGTCTGAATTTACAGTCACATGGCCTACGGAGCTGCCGCTAAACTCCGGGTTGCTGTAGAAGCCCATGAAATCAAAGCCTTCTTTTATAGGCGCGTAGTCCGGGATGTATACATCTGAACCTTGCCTGACTGTGACCGAGGTCAGCCCTGTACCGCCGTCCAGCTCAAAGGTGATAGTGCATGTTGCATGCGTGGATGGGCCCTGATTCTCGCATGAGATAGCCAGGATAACGAGAGCAGACAATACCCATATAATGATATTTCCAGGAAACAACTTTTTCATAAGCCAACTCCCTCCAACGCATTTCGGTGTTATAATGATAACACGAAATGGATGCATGCGCTAAAAAATACAGAATTTCCATAATCTGCCTGCCTCGGAAGCATTAACAGGCATGCAGCATGATATGACTGTACACTCACCATGCCGCAGCAGGTGCTATATCTATGTTATGACATAAAGCGTCCCTTGCTGGTATTTTCAAGGCTGAGGGAAAAGGATATCAGACCAGAATAAACGAGGCTCTCAGGGAATACATTTCCCAGCATCCGGAACTGGTCTGAGGAAGAAAGATTATGTGCCATCTCATCAACTACCGATGCTCAAAAGGAGGGTCTCGAGCTTCGCCCCGCTCTGGATGTTGAGCGACATGAGCGTGCTTTTGTCCGCGCTGAACGACTTCAGGAAGTGGAACGGCGCCCCGTTGCCGCCAGTGATCTCTATCGATGTGATGCGTGTGGTATTGTCGATGACGAGGCTTTCCATCATGCCCTGGACGTTCGAGATACCCTGTATCGGTGTGCCCGCTGCGTTGAGATAGGTAGATGCGAGTGCGCTTCCGTTGTTCACCCTCATCTGTTGAAGTATAATATTAAGAAGCGCGGACCTTTGTAAATTTATGAGTTTTGGAGGAGACCGGGAAATGGATGATTACACCAGATACCTTAACGAAAAGCTGAAGAACGAAGAATTCAGGAAGGAATGGGAAAAGCTCGAGGCCGAGTCCCAAATAATGAAGGAGATTTTTAAAGCGAGAATCGATGCGGGGATGACCCAGCAACAGCTTTCCGAAAATGCATGTGAATACCAGCACAGCTGAAGGTCGTCCCTCGGCATTGATATCCCCATCCGCCCTCCCCGCCTGAAGGGAAAAAATCCTTACGGATCTCAACCAAATGCCAAGAATTGAAAACAATGAATAAGAATATCGCAAAAAACGCTGACATCTTAGGAAGCGCCATGTGAGGAAGACTCCCGATAAGGTTTAGGTCTCTTATATAAGAAGGGATGGCAAAAGAATGCATGTGCAGCAGTACTCCGCTCTAACTGGTAAACAGACGATGCTGTTTTCGTCTCTATTGAAGGTCAAACCTGCAGATATGGAAAAGACTTTGAAGAAAATCCTAGCTTAGAAATAGGAATGCAGGTTTGTTGCACCATGTCATGAATCGCAAAAAGCAATAAAAATCGCTCATGCTACAAACTCCAAAGTTTTTCAAATGATAAATTCTCAATTTGCACAAAATCCAAAAAAAAGGCTTAAGAAGGCATAAGAAAAGTCCTTACAGCGTAAGGACTTGACTTCTTCGTGAGAGACGGGGCTCGAACCCGCGATCTCCGGCGTGACAGGCCAGCGCGATAACCAGCTTCGCTACTCCCACTTGCAAGCTAAAGATAACAATAAAATTTAAGCAGTGTCAATATAGTCTAAAGTATTTTCTGCAATCCATTCTGTGTTTTCTCCTGCTTCAGCAAACCCTAATAAAAAAGCCATATAGGGTGATTGCATATAAAAAATAATTTAGTTAGAATCAACTAACTTAATTAAATTAATGCAGGTCACTTCATGAAAGAAAAACTCACGATAACAAAAAACAGCGTACAGGAAACATTATTGCTGCCGCTCTGGGGAAGAGCACAGTTTTCAAAGGCCTACCCCGCCCTGTTTTCAGATATGGATGCAGAAGATATCGTCAACCGTTTAGACTATGATTTTTCTCGGTCGAATATGACGGATTATGCAGGAGCTCTTTATGCCATACGGCAAGAAAAACTTGCAGAAAAGGCAAAGAATTTCCTCAAAAGCTATCCAAAAGCAACAATCGTCAACCTTGGATGCGGTCTGGATACATCCTTTTCAAAAGTCGACAATGGAAGCTGCCATTGGGTCAATCTGGATTTTCCAAAAGTAATCAGCTTCAGGAAGCAGCTTTTCCAAAATAAGGATAGGGAAGAAAATCTATCGTGTGATGCAACGGACGAATCCTGGATGAATAGAATAGATACCAGCCATGGTGTATTTGTAATCGCTGGAGGCGTTTTCCACTATTTCAAAACGATTGACGTGCTCAGCCTCATCTCGACCATGGCTGATAAATTTCCAATCGGAGGCCTCTGCTTTGATGCAGAAAGCACCTGGGCGATGAAACAGTCCAACAAGCTTGTAAAGAAAACAGGCAACTCAGGGTCTCCCATGTATTTTTCCATAGATGACGAGCAAAAGTTCTTTAGCCAGCTGCAGGGAAAAATCAGAATCATTGATGTAGAAAAAAAGCCTCCTAAGAAATATCTCAAAAGGCCTGTTCCCATAAAAACACGAATCATTCTCCAACTTGGCCAATTTACGGGAATGCTTAAATTTATTGAAATCAGATTCAATGATCAGAAAGAAATGCTGGCAACCATGACAACTCCGAGATCCCCGCTGTAAGGATTAACGGCAGGGACTGCTGCCAGATTCAGCTTCTTATCAAGCCCGAGGCCGCCGCGGAGCCTGGAATTATAGCGGGCGCTATAAACCAGCGGAGGTATTATGCCGACCAGTCTGTTCACTCCTATCACCACCCCGCCGCTGATTGCAAGGATCTTGGTAATTTCCATCAGCGGAGAGTCGGAAAGGGTGCCAACCTCCTGGCCTCCTGTTGCGACTCCCAAGGTCTGGAGAGTCAGAAGATCAATCAAAAAGCATGTGGCGCTGGCCGTAAGCAATCCAAAACCTATGCCATCTCCTAATGCGCCGATGAAGCTCCCCCAGCCATCTCCTTGGCGTTTTGAGCCTGTGCCGAAACCGATCACCACGTTTCTGAAAATCGCATTTCCGCTCTCGACATGGTAGGCCTCATATATCTCCCTGCGCTCCTCAAGCGTCATGTTTCCGACATTCAGGGAGTCAAGATGCTTTTCAAGCTGATCCAACGGAGGCCGGCCCCCGTTGCCATAAGCATCTATGGCGCTTCCAACCACATTCATTGTAAAACTTAAAAGATCGCTTGCAAAAAGCGAACTGGATAACGCAACTGCAATTATGAAAAAAATCAACAAACAACGCTTCATATAAAACCCCTTACAAAGATCTTAATGCCTGCAAGCAGTGCCTTTGCATAAATTGTACCATGAAAGCTTGGAATAACAAAAAAAAGCTTTCTTTAGAAGAACAACGGTATCCGGCATCTTCCAGCAATCAAGCCTTTTAGTTTACAATTTCAGCTGTACGGAGGAAAAAATTATGTCAGAAAAACGCCCCGAAGACATGACCAGGATAACCACGAAAGAACTGGCTGATGCCTTTATCGCAAAAGAAATCGAAAAAATTAAAGCACAGGTGCAGGATAAGAAAGTATTACTCGCACTCTCTGGCGGAGTAGACTCATCCGTGGTCGCAGCTTTATTGATAAAAGCTGTCGGGAAAAACCTTGTCTGCGTACATGTGAACCACGGCCTGCTGCGCAAAGGAGAACCGGAACAGGTCATCGAAGTGTTTAAGAACCAAATGGACGCCAATCTGATATACGTTGATGCCGTAGACCGATTTTTAGATAAATTAGCCGGGGTAAGCGAACCGGAAAAGAAGAGGAAAATCATAGGAGCTGAATTCATCCGCGTTTTCGAAGAAGAGGCAAGAAAACTTGAAGGCATAGAATTTTTAGCGCAGGGAACAATTTATCCGGACATTCTTGAAAGCGGTCCCGTCAAGGCGCACCACAATGTCGGCGGGCTTCCAGAAGATCTCAAATTCAAGCTTGTAGAACCTCTCAAATTCCTATTTAAGGATGAAGTGCGTGTAGTTGGAAAAGCGCTCGGCCTGCCGGATGGCATGGTATATAGGCAGCCGTTCCCTGGGCCTGGACTCGGAGTCAGATGTCTTGGTGCGATCACCAGGGACAGGCTTGAAGCAGTGAGAGAATCCGATGCAATCCTCAGAGAGGAATTTGCCAAAAACGGCCTGGAAGGAAAAGTATGGCAGTATTTCACAGCCATCCCCGATTTTAAATCTGTCGGTATCAAGGATGGCAAAAGGACATACGAATATCCGGTGATCATCCGTGCTGTAAATACCGTAGATGCTATGAGTGCAACTGTAGAAGATGTTCCTTTTGCCCTTTTAGAGCATATAACAGACAGGATCACAAAGGAAGTAAAAGGTGTGAACAGAGTTCTTTTCGACCTTACACCGAAGCCCTGTGGCACAATCGAGTGGGAGTAAGGAAAACAGAATGGATAGCCCCTATTTGAATCAACCCCCAAATGTTGGAGACGACATTTGGGAGTTTTTTTATGGGTGGAAAACGAATTTCAACAAAAACAAAATTGAAGGTTCTCGAATTATTGAAACAGGGTCTTAGATCCAGGAGCATAGCAAATCACCTTCAT
>CASGDQ010000022.1 GCA_949300325.1 uncultured Spirochaetales bacterium | reverse complement strand
TTCCGCAAACTGATGCTCTATCCAGCTGAGCTATGGTCTCAAAAAAAACGGAAAGGGGGGGATTCGAACCCCCGGACCCGGGTTTAGCAGGTCAACTCCTTAGCAGGGAGCCCGATTCGGCCTCTCTCGCACCTTTCCATTTTCTTAATCCGGAGAGAGAGGGATTCGAACCCCCGGTGAGTTGCCCCACAGCAGTTTTCAAGACTGCCACCATCGACCACTCGGACATCTCTCCAATAATCAAGCTTTTTCATATTATGAAAGTAGGTGTTCTTTGTCAATATGCATACTAACTCTTTGGAAAAAAATGAATTGGCCTTCTCTTGATGCGGATTTATTCTCCTTAAGGTGTTTTCTTTATGATTTTGCTTCTTTTGTCCTTTATCGCCTCTTTCCTTTCTGTTAGAATTCCCTCGTATGTGGGACTTGAAGGGAAAGCTTCCGTTTTGGGGAAGAAAGAAAAAGAGCGAGGAGAAGGTTAAAGAGGCCGTATATAAGGTCAACAGCGCCCTCAGTCCTGCTGTAATGGCAAAAAAAGCCTTAGCGCATATCGAAAAGCTTTCCATGATAGGAGAACGTCCTGCCGCTTCCCGTTCGTCGCGCAGGGCAGCAAATAACATAGCATCCATTTTCGAGGGTTTTACCGATTCTGTGAGAATGGATACAGTGAAGATCGATCCCCTTTTGGGTACCTTTTGGACAAAGATCATTCCTCCGCTGATGATTTTATCGTCCTTGCTTATTTTCGTTGGCTTGGGATATGTTGCCATCCTGATTTCTGCTTTGTCCTTATTCGAGCTCTTTCTGGAGATTGCCGCAGGGCGCAGCCTGCTTTCAAGGTTTATGGTAAAGAATGCAGGGCACAATGTCGAAGCTGTCTTGGAAGCAGGAAAAGAAGCATCGAGGACGGTGATTTTTTCTTCCCATCTGGATAGCGCAAGGCTTGAGAATCGTGCTGAGGACAAGCTTCCATTAGGCCTTACGATGGCAAGCATCATATACAATCTGTTTATTTCCATAGCTTTTACGATTGAAGAGATTTCCAAAGGAATCATGCTGAGGATAAACATTCCTGCGTTCCTGCCTTTTTTGGCAATCGTTCTTTCTGTGATACTCTCGGTATCGGCTCTCATGAAATCCTGGAATTTCTATTCTTCCTCGTTTTCTCCCGGGTGCGGGGACAATTTAAGCGGAGTGGGGGTCTGCCTTGCCTTGAGCGAGTATTTTTCAAAAAACAGGCCCGACTCGGTCCGTCTGATATTCGTATCCTTCGATGGGGAGGAATGCTGCAGGCAGGGGTCTTTGGATTATTACAAGAAGAACAGGTTTGAAGGGAAGGTGGAGAACATCAATTTCGATGGCCTTTATAGAAGCGAGGACCTTGCGGTCATCTCAAGAGAGGCTGTGGACAGGGGAGCTGTGGACGACAGCCTTGCAATTGTCCTGGGAGATACGGCAAAAGCGATGGGATACGCCGTTAAGATCGGCAGGCTGGATATGCTATCGGGTGCAACCGATGCATCAAGCGCAAGGAAATACGGCATAACTTCTGCGACGATCACCTGCATGGCTCCAGGCGTGGAGAGCCCGGCGCATAGCAAAGGGGATATAATCCAATCAATAAGCTTGAAAACTTTGGAAGAAGCGATAAGCATGGCAATCAAGTATGTAAATGCTATGGATGAAAAGGAGTCTATGTTTGAGAAAACAGTGGAAGAGGACAGCCTATTGAAGGGGAAGCGGTATAAGCTTACGGAAATCGACTGATCCAAGCGATCAGCGTATTGTTATCCTTCCTTGTCCAAGATCCATCAGCTTCTGCTTAATTTCCTCTTGTCTGTCCTTTATCAACCTTATTTTCAGCTTTACAGCAGTTCCGTACTCCTCTTCGATAATGACCGCTTCCAATTCCTGGAAAATCCTTTTTGCCTGTGTCAGATGGGTGTAATCCATGATCAGCGATAAATCGAGCTTCTCTGCAAGCCTTTCAGTCCTTACTTTTTCCAATACCGCCTTGCAGCTGTCGCCGTAGGCTTTGACAAGCCCGCCTGTTCCCAAAAGGGTTCCTCCGAAATATCGGACTATGCAGACTGCGATATTTGTGATGTGCCGTCCTTTCAGCACCTCCAAGGCTGGGCGTCCTGCAGTATTCTTAGGTTCCTTATCGTCTGAAGAGGAGTAGATTGTACCCGCATTTCCGACAACGGCGGCATGTACTACATGGTTTGCTTCAGGATGTTCTTTTCTGACGCTTTCCACGGCTTTCTTGACTTCTTCTAAATTGGATGCCGGTATTGCAATGGCGATGAATCTGGATTTCTTGACTGTGATTTCTGCTTCTGCCCTTTCAATCAGTGTGTCCATCGCCCCTCCAGTCATGTTTGAAGATGTTGTCCTCTATCTGGAATCTTATAAGTTTATCCGAAAGCGCGTCCAGTCTCTTCTTATCGTCTTTCTCAAGCGTCAGAGGATGCTGCAGTATGGATAATTGGCTCTCTCTGCTTGCTCCTATTATGGTCGTTCCACGTGATAAGCTTCTGGCATAAGAGAATGCAGTCTCCGCCATTGATGAGGAATTCCTATCTGCAATCTCCCTTATTGCTTCGATAAGGTTTTGAAAATCCGTTTTCGCCTCTTTATAGATGTATAGTTCTCTTCTTTTATCATTGGGAATATCCATACTGGCAAGAGTCCCAAAACCGATTGCACAATAACCCTGCAAATTAAGAAATTCCTTTTCAAGATCCTTTTTCCATATTGCAGAGACAGGTCTTTGATGGATGGAGATATCGAAGTCGGAAGATATCTTTTTTAAAAGAGGGATGGGAAAATTCGAGACACCAATCTCCTCGCAGATTTCTTTATTCTTTATCCTCTCGAGCTCCTTCAGTGCAGAAAAAAGCATCTCATCCTTTGCCGGCCAATGGATCAGCACCGCTTTGACATGCTCTGCTTTCAGCGCTTTCAGGCTTGAGTCCGCTTTTTTTAAAAAACTTGGATATGGCATTATTTTCAGCGTGATGCTGACATCCTCGGTTTTTACGCCGATTTCTTTGAGTGCAGAATATAAGAGGCTGTTAGACTGTTTGTAGCTGAAAGCGGTATCGAAGGCTCTTATTCCCTGTTTATAAGCAGTTTTGATTATATTCTTTGCCGTCCTGGCATCGATAGGGCTATGAAAGCCTGATGAGTCCCCTTGGCTCCAAAGGCCGAAAATGATGTCTTCATTCATTTTCTTCGTTTGTTTCTTCTTCGTATTCCACTTTTCCATCCAGCATGGTCTCGCCATCGAAGATGAACCAACCTTCAAAATGTTTTCCTTCGATAGCATTTGGCAGCCACATCCTGTCATCTTCCCACATGCGGCCATAATCGATATCTTCAAGGTCATGCCAGGCTGGAATCGTTTCATCGGTTCTTTCCAGCAGGGGTCCCGAATAGCTATCGGTGAAGAACACATATCCTATCATCTTAAGGCCATCTGTGAATTGGAAACGCAGGGTTCCCCTTTCTTCGAGATTGCAGACATCCAGGCCTGTTTCTTCCTTTGTTTCCCTGATTGCCGCCTCCATTGCCGTCTCTTCAAGCTCGATATGTCCTCCAGGGCCGTTTAACAGTCCTGTTCCCATCCCTTTCAGCTTTTCAATAAGCAGGATTTTCTTTTCCGTTTTGTCGATTATGTATGTAAGAACGCACCTTTCATCCGGTTCCCACAGGCCCCATTTGATTTCTTCGATTTTCTTTGCATCCTTGAAGGAGTCGATGATGTCCTCCTTCTTCATGCTCTGAGCCTGTTTTTTCTTTTTCAGTTCGGGGTGTTTCTTATAAAAACAGTCCTCGCAAAGGTTCTCGTCGTTGCCGAAGAAATAATCGAAGGTGAGTTTTTTCCCGCACTCGGTGCATTTTCTTTTGAAGGGAAAGCATGCCTTGCGGAAAATCACAAGAAGGACCGCTCCGATTGCAAGTGCCAGCCATTGCGTCCAAGAGGGCAGCTTTGCTGTATTGAAAACGATCAGTATCATGTAGACAGTCAGATATAGTGCAGCCAACAAGAGGACTGCACGCCTTTTTTTTGCCGAATATGGATACTTCCTCTGTTGCATGTTCAAAAGAAGTATGAATAGCATTATCCAAGTGAAGGATGCACTGAAAAAATTAAGAAGCATATCGAAAGCTTATATGTCTTGGCCTAAGTTTTCAAGGTTTTGTTGCGCACTCCTTCTTCTTGAGCTATGATAATCGGACGGAGGAAAGCTATGGAACTTTCAAAGTATATCGATCATACGGTTCTGGCGGCAGATGCAACGCGTCAGAAGATCATCGACCTCTGCAGGGAGGCCAGGGAAAACAACTTCGCTTCGGTCTGCATAAACAGTTCATGGGTGGCTCTTGCAAAAAAGGAGCTTGAAGGCTCCGGTGTCAATGTGTGCACGGTTGTCGGCTTTCCTCTGGGAGCTGCCAGCTCTGCTGCAAAGGCCTTCGAGGCTGAGACAGCAGTCAAGGATGGCGCCAGCGAAGTGGATATGGTCATAAACGTCGGCGCGCTGAAGAGCGGGATGTATGATTTTGTCGAAGAGGATATCAAGGCGGTGAGAAAAGCCGTAGGAAATAAGGTTTTGAAGGTGATCATCGAAACCTGTCTTTTGACCGATGAGGAAAAGAAGATCGCCTGCCAGCTGTCAGAAAAAGCTGGAGCCGATTTCGTAAAGACCAGCACCGGTTTTTCCAAGGGCGGTGCGACAGTTGAGGATGTGCGCTTGATGAGAGCCTCCGTTTCTGAGCGTGTTCAGGTCAAGGCAAGCGGCGGCATCAGAAGCTATGAAACCGCTTTGGCCATGATTGAAGCAGGTGCAACCAGGCTCGGAACATCCTCAGGAATCGCTATCATCAACGGGGAAAAGAGCAATGCCTCGTATTGAGGATAGAAGGGAAGGCGAGGATTTTCTCAAATCGCTCGGCTTCCCAACCATCGATGTCCATGACACGTTCACCCATTTCGATTTCACAAAGCCAGGCCGCAGAGTCCTTTTAATCGGGCCGATGGGTTCGGGAAAGACCGAATTCGCGGCAAGGGTGTGGCGGGATGCCGCAATTGCCCAGAAAAAGAGCGATGTAGTGAAGAAGCTCACAAGCACAGAGGGCCTTGACCGGAGGAATGTCTTTTTCATCAGAAGTGAAATAGACTCCGCCAGGTTCAAAGATTATCCGTCCGATGCCTTGTGCTACCGCAACGGGTATGTGCGCTGCGGGGAGAATATTGCGCATATCCGCGATAGCTTCGGGCTTGAGCAGGTGATAAACGATAATCCTTCTGTCGGCACATTCATTATCGATGAGGCTTCTTTTTTTGATGAGCGGCTTGCTTATGTCGTGCGCAATTATTCCCTTGAAAAAGGATGCATGTTCATATTTCCCACATTGATCCTAAATTTCCGCAGGGACATATTCAATTCGACGGCGCGATTGATGCTGGATATTGCAACGGATGTCATTCCTCTTACAGCTTATTGCGAGCATCATGACTGCATGGACAGCGCTTTTTATACATACCGCTACTATCAGGTGGATGGCGTCGAGTGTCCTGCTCTTTATTTCGATCCTTTGATCGTAGTGGGCGGTGATAGGGAGAAGAACGGTTCCCTTGAACCCAACTACGCAGCAAGATGCGACAGGCACCATTATCTTCCAGGCAAGGAGTATACGTTCTTCACCCTAAAGCCCTTGGGGCAGGAGGCGGGAGGAGGCAATCCTGGTCCGCTCTTAAAGGAGATAAGGGCTTTGAAGGAGGATATTTCCAAGAGCCAGCTGTATGAAAACATAAATCTCCGTTATTCAGATGGGCCTGACGGGGAAAAATATATGAATTCCCTCAAACCCGGATATATTGCGGAAAAGGCGTTATGTTATCTGTTCTGCGAGCAGAATCTTATTGGAGAAGCGCTTTTGCAGAAGATTGTATCCGATCTCAAGCTCGATACGGCCTATATGGAGAAAACCCTTTACGATAACAGGCATCCCGTCTCGTTTGAGCAGGGATTGCTCTTTTGACTGCTTCCGCTGCTTTGCAGCGGTTTTTCTTTTTCATAGCATTCTGCAGATGATACAATCAACATATCGATTCCGCAAAAAGGAGGAGAAGGATGGATTCCAGATTTTTTGAGAGAGAAGGCAAGCTGTTTTATTTTTTTGACAATGAAACCGTCATGATCGAAGCTTGGGGAAAGGACAGCCTGAGAGTGCGCGCTGTCAGAGGAAAGGAGTTTTCATCCTATGACTGGGCGCTTTTGAAGCCCCGCTTCTATAAGCCTGCAATAAACATTTATGATGATGGTTCTGCATCGATTGAGAACGGAAGGATAAAGGCAGTGCTTGATAAGACAGGCTTCTTGCAGGTCTTCGATTCCTCAGGCCGGCTGATATTGAAGGAGTATTCCAGAAACCGCCTTGATTTTAAAAGCCCCAACTGCTCTGCACTTGAGGTTGAGGCCAGGGAATTCAAGCCTGTGATCGGCGGCGGCTATTCGATAAAAGCAAGATTCGAATCCCTTTCGGAGAATGAAAAGATTTTCGGGATGGGGCAGTACCAGCAGCCATGTCTGAATATCAAGGGAACTGATTTGGAATTGGCACATCGAAACAGCCAGGCAAGCGTGCCTTTTTTCCTTTCTTCCTTGGGCTATGGCTTTTTGTGGAACAACCCTGCAGTTGGAAGGGCTGTATTCGCTAAGAACATAACGAGTTTTGAGGCTTTTTTCTCGGATCAATTGGATTATTGGATCACCACCGGATGCGATCCTGCATCGATAGAAGAGAATTATGCCGCTGTCACCGGCACGGTGCCCATGATGCCGGATTATGGATTGGGCTTTTGGCAGTGCAAGCTCAGGTACAGGACGCAGGAGGAGCTTTTGGATGTGGCACGGGGATATAAGAAAAGAGGGATTCCCATATCGGTGATAATATGCGATTTTTTCCATTGGCCCATGCAGGGGGAATGGAAATTCGATCCCTTGTATTGGCCGGATCCGGATGCCATGGTCTCTGAGCTCAAGAGCATGGGAATCGAGCTTATGGTTTCCATATGGCCGACAGTGGATTACCGCAGCAGCAATTTTTCCGAAATGCTTGAAAAGGGGTACCTTATAAGAACCGAGAAAGGATTCCGGTTAAGCATGGTGTATATGGGAAATACGCTTCATTTTGATGCAACCAATCCCGGTGCCAGGGAATATGTATGGCAAAAGGTTGAGAAGAATTATTACGATAAGGGAATAAGAGCTTTCTGGCTGGATGAAGCCGAACCGGAATATGCGGTTTATGATTTTGAGAATTACCGTTATTATCTTGGCCCGAACGTAAAGATCGGGAACATCTTTCCCGTGATGTATGCCAAAACATTTTTTGACGGCATGAAAAAAGCGGGGCAGGAAAACATCATCAACCTCATACGGTGTGCCTGGGCTGGAAGCCAGAGGTATGGAGCTTTGGTGTGGTCCGGCGATATCCATTCCAGTTTTTCCTCTTTGAGGAATCAGTTTGCAGCAGGTCTTAACATGGGGATTGCCGGAATTCCCTGGTGGACCTCCGATATCGGCGGGTTCCATGGGGGAGATATAAATGATCCTGCTTTCCATGAACTTCTTATAAGATGGTTCGAATATGGTCTTTTCTGTCCTGTGATGCGCATTCATGGGGACAGGGATCCTCATAAGAAGCCTCTCGGGACCGGAGGCGGGGCACTATGTGTTTCAGGTGCGGACAATGAGATATGGAGCTATGGCGAAAAGGTTGAGAAGATCCTTGCCCGCTATATCCATATGAGGAACAGCATGAAGCCTTATCTTAAGAAAATCATGGCTGAGGCCCACGAAAAAGGAACTCCTGTGATGAGACCGCTCTTTTATGATTTTCCTCAGGATGAGACTGCATGGGATGAGCATCTGGAGCAATACATGTTCGGTCCAGATGTGCTTGTCGCCCCGATAATGTATGAGGGCATGGTTAAAAGGGATGTTTATCTTCCGAAGGGATGTTCTTGGACCAGCTACTGGACAAAGGAAAGATTTGAGGGAGGTGAGACCATAACGGTGGATGCGCCTTTGGAGCAGATTCCTTTCTTCTTCAGGGATGGAGCTTCAGCTCTCGACGAATAAAAATCAGGACCCGAAGGTCCTGTTGCATTTTTTAGGCTTCCCGCCCATATACTTCAAGCTGGATCAATGCTGGGAACGGGGATGGATCATCGCTCTTGATCAGACGGTCGAGGATAAGAGAGGAAATCTTTTTCTCAGGGAATGTGAATTCCTGTGGGCCATCCTTTTTCTTGAGGTTGAATACCATTTCGCTTCCGTCGCTGAATGCTATGGTCCCTTTGTCCCACCATGCGTCATGAGGGAAGTCTGCGCGGGTATAGAAGATGATCCTGTCCGTAATGATATTTCTGCCGAAATCCAAAGTCAGTGCGGCATTCGGATCCCTGTTGATTCCCCAGCTGGACCATGGCCATCTGCCATGATTGTTTGAGGCCACAATTCCATCTATCGCGTTCCTTGCTGCGAAAACGGATTCTCCCCTGGTTTCTATGTTTGCTTTTGCATGAGGAAAAAGTGCGGTATTCTCATGTGCATCGTACGGGTTCAATGAAAGGTTGCGATAACCTGTTTCCCATTCATATGCCTTCCTCGCCCATAAAAAATGCAGCGATCCCTTATATACGGATTCCTGGTAGCAGTCATGCTTCTGTGCAAAGGGAATGGGCATTTTGTATTCGCTTCCATCTGAATATACTGTGGCTCTTCCCAGCACAGCATCGAACTGCAATGTGTAGAAACCGGCTTCTGATGGCATGAATGAAATATAATCCCCTTCCTCGTATTCGCTCTGATATACGAGATATATCTCCTGATCTCCGGATACTTGTGCTTTCACATTTTCCTTGCCAATGATTTTTATTTCCATGTTTCCTCCTGTTTGATCTCAATAGTCCATTCAAGCCTTTCCTTGAAATTTACCAATGTCCTATAAACCTTTTTGGGCCATGCTATCCTAAGCCGCTTGTCAGAGATTTCGATCTCCTCGGTCTTAATGCCCCCATCCCCCTTGAAGCATATGTTGAAGGACGGGTAGGAGATGAGATGTTCTCCTGCTTCAGGTTTCTCCACGCTCATCAAGGTGAGTGCTGGCATCGCTTTTGCTTTGGCCTCATCGACAACCAGAATCCTCAAGCCATTAAACTCCACGCTCCTTTTACAGGTTTCGACGCCGGCATTGATGTCATAAGCCTCCTTTGTTTCCATTCTTGCCGTTTTCGGATCATATGAAACTTCTGTGGCTCTGAATTCTGGGCCGTCCTTCTGCATATATGGCGGGAAGTTTACTGTGTTGTGGTATGCGCTCTGCATCGGCCAGAGCGTGTAGCGGTCCTTTGAGAACGTCGTTTTCGTATAGGTTTCAACCCCTATATCGATAAGCAGGGGCTTATTTTTATAATACAATGTGATGCTTCCCACATCATTGTGGTTGTGGCTGTCATCATTGCATCCTGCTTTGACTCCGAGCACTACGCCGTCTTTCCGATAGATAGCGATGCCGGTCTTTTCAAAGTGCACAAAGGACGGCTTTTCCTCTTGCTTGATTTCTTCTTGCTTCTCTTCGATTTCCCGGGCTGCAAAGAAGGCAAGGGCCTTGTAAAACAGGTTGTAATTATTATCGTCTTCCTTATACCCGTATTTTTTCCAGTCCTTGATGGCATGAGCCATCATCCCATTGTCTTTTACAGCTTTTCCGTAGAGATATTCTCTTGCACCAAGCTTTCCTGCCTTGGGAGAACAGTCCGCATAGTTTATGTATATGTCATCCACTACATGGACCTTCTCTATGTAGGTTGCCATGGCACGTATCTTCATATCGTCGAATACCCTGTCTATCTTTCCTTTGCTTACCTCTGATAAAACAAACAGGCATCCCCACAGAGCCAACGCGGCGGCATGCCAATACTGGGCTCCTTCGTCGCAGCATCCGTCATCGGCATACTCATCCAAGAAGAGGTCCAGGGTTTTGGCGGCTTTTGAGATTATCTCTTTCCTGCCGTCTTCTGAGAGAGTCTCAAGAGAAAGGGTTGCTATCAGGACGTTCTGAACGCACCAAGGGCTCCAGTTGTTGAGCTTTCCTTCTCCTCCCATCCACCAGAAATGGTCATCAAGGTAGGGCTTGAGGATGCGCCGTTCAAGTTCAAATCGGATATCCTCTGACAATTCCTTTTCAATTTTTCCCTTCAAGAGTATGCGGGTAAGAGCGAGTATCTCCCCGGTCTCGCAGGCAAAAAGATCCAAAATCGGCCTTTCTATGAGGGGCAGGGGAAGCTGGGGAGTATCCCTTATGTAGGTGTTGTGCGCAGGAATCGCCCAGCCCGGCTCGGAAAGAATGGACCATATGCCATCTTCGATCTTATCTAGAAACCGCCCTTCATTCTCAATGCATTCCGCAATCACCAGATCCGAGAGCATTTTCCTTTTTTTGAAGAACGGGGTTTCGTAATTCTTTCTGTTTCCCGTTTTAGAAAAGTCCTTGTAGAGCGATAGCGGAAGATATGCAAAGTCTTCCTTAAGAGCCTCTTCAGCATCCTTTACCGCCTCTTGTTTCATCCAAGAAGGTATCGTTTGCCAAAAATCCCTGTTGCTTATATCCATCCCCATCATCGAGAAAGCGGATATCCTGCCGCAGGATGCGGCTATGTCAGAAATAAGATTTTTCATCACCACCAGCTCTTCCATCCGCCTAATCTTGTCAATGCTTCCATCCAATAATAGTCGCCCCAGCTCACGCACTCATCGACTCCTGCCGGTGTGCAGGTGTTGTATGGGCTCTTCTTGCTGTAGGTTCCATGCTTTACAAGTCCGTTGATTCCTTCTTCTTCCTTTTTTACCATGCAGGTGTCATAAACGGCCTTGAGAAGCTGTTTTGCCAGCTTGCGGTATTTTACAGCCTTGTCGTATTGCCCAAGCTTTTCAAAGGAGGAAGCCGCTTCCAGGAATCCGCATGCCACAATGGATGCTGAGGAGGAATCTCTCGGCTCGTCGCCGCTTGTGAAAATAAGATCCCAATAAGGAATCATGTCTTCTGGAAGCTTGTCCAAGAAATACTTTGACACGGGCTCGAAAAGATCAAGATATTCCCTGTTGCCGGTATGCCTGTATGCCAATGCCAATCCGTAAACGCCCCAGGCCTGGCCTCTAGCCCAAGATGAGTCGGCTTTGTATCCCTGGCAGGTCTCTCCTCTTACAGGCGCTCCTGTTTCCGGATCCATAAAGAACGTGTGGAAACTGGAATAATCCTTTCTGAATGAATTGCTTATGCAGGTTTTTGTGTGCTTCAAAGCGATTTCCCTGTATTTTGGATCGCCTGTCTCGTTGCTTGCCCAGTAGAGCAGGGGAAGATTCAGGAGGCAATCGATTATGTAGCGGTAATTATCCTTTGCTCCGAGCACTCCCCAAGCCTGAATGAACTGTCCCTTTTCCTGGAATCTGGAGATGAGCTGGTCTGCTGCCTCGATGGCCGCTTGCCTCGCGTGGCAATCCTGCTTGATCATCCATGCCGATACGCAGGAGGGGGTGTAGAGGAAGCCCATGTCATGATGCTCCACTGCGGTCTTGGTTTCGATTCTCTTTTTGAAATCCTCTACGAATATCCCCGCTACATGTGCGAAAATCTCATCATTCGTATTCAGATATGCCAGCCAGAGTTCCCCGGGCCAGAATCCTGTTGTCCATTCGATGTTGTCGATTGCCTCATAAATCCCGCCGTCGGTATTGGCCTGCTGGCACTTGTATGTATAATCAGGAAGGTTCCTTCTGATTATTGCAATGGCGTTGTCCAATGCTTCCAACCTTTCTTTTTCAGTGAGTTCCTTTCTTTCCATAAGCTCCTCTCAATATTTGATTATATGTGTGTTTCCTCCATTTTTGGAAACGAATACCCTTGCATATGCTTCGGCATTTCCGCATCGAAGCAGAAATCCGCCTTCCGGATGCTCCGTGTGTATTATGGCTATGTCATATATATCGCCAGATTCCTCTATCCTTATTCCGGAAGCGTCAGTGTCTTTCAAGGTAAGGCCTGTAAGCGCTTTCTTGACTGGAAGCTTTTCCACATTTCCTTCTTCTAAAAGGATTACTGTCAAAATGATTCCATTTTTGTCTGTTTGGATCTTCCTTATCAGAAGATCCCCCTCGCTTATCTCGTTGTAATGCTTGCTTAGAGGATATCTTTCCTTGATTGTTTCTCCATCATCGAGAAAGAAGATGCAAAGAGAGGCGCAAGCATGGGATATTAAGGCTTTATCCCCATCTGAAAAAAGAGCGGCATTCTCATCCAGATGGAACAACGCTTTAGCCGTATGGCTTCCGGAGGCTCTTATCTCATCAGCAATTATTATTGCCTTGTTTTCAAGAGTTATGATTTTTCTTTCAACGGCGGCAGAGAGTCCGATATAGCCGTAGTGCATTGCCTCTATGTATTTATAGTCCCCGCTTATGACAGCTTTTCCAACCATCGGCTCTGCAAAATTTGAAATCCCCCAGCTGTCCTCGAGATTGGAAAAATCCTTGTCATCAAGGATGACTGTGTTATGCCCATGGCTTGATTTCAAGGCTCTTCTCATGCTGTTGTCGACATAGGTATATCTTCCCGTATCGGTCAATAACACGGTTCCGTTTTTATAGAGATCGAAATGCAGCTGATCGATATGTCCGTGACCGCTTCCATAAAAACCTGCATGAAACCGCAGCTGCGTGTTTTCATCCAGGCTCAGGAAGATATTCCCGCTGTCAGGCATGAGATAGGATTTTTCCGCAGGCGCCCTCATTTCTGGAATTGCCTGGTCCTCCTCGAAATCCCAGAAGAACTCGCAATCCTTTTTGCCTTTAGCATGCCAGCAGAGCTCTTCATCGCCGAAAAGTATTGCAGAAAGAAGGATCAGATCTGTGACATCGATTTCGTCGCTGTCTCCAAACAGGTAGCACTTGCCGTCAGGCCTGGTCATTCTTGCCAGCCCTTTTGCCATATTATGGATATTTTCTTTCAGGCTTTCTGGAACCTTCTTATCCAATCTTGCGGCAACAAGCAGCGTGTCCAAGCCGCAATGAAGCACCTCTGCCTGATACATCGGGCTTTGCTCCCAATGGCTTCCATCTGCCATTGTCTGCAGCCTGAATTCATCTTCGAGGCGGCAGAGCGCGATATCCTGCACCTCTTTATTCTTCAAATAGCATCCGGCTAAAAACAGGCCATGATCCTGCAGTATCCCCCAATTGGACAGCCTATGATAGTCGGTATGGGTTTCAATCAGGAATGCTATATGCTTTGAGATAAGGTCTCTTTCCTTATCGAGTATATCTTCTTCGAGAGGGTGGGTGCGGTCGAAAATCTCAATGCTCCTTAAATGGTTCTCGATCCTTATGCCGCATTCCAAACTTCTCCAAGATAGGGATTTTGTCTTTTCATTGAGATGCGAATTGTCGTAAAAATCGTTGAAAAGTCTTATCCATTCAAGCCTGTATCTCTCATCTTCGGTAAGAGCGTATGCTTTTGCCAGATTCAGCAGGAATGTATGGCGGTTGAATGCATAACACCATTCAGGATCTTTAAAGGGGATATGATCCCAATCTATTTTCGTGAAGATGACATCCTTTGTGCATCTTTCCATTTCATAGTGGTCGGTGAAAACGAATGTGTTCGAGCATGCTTTATCAGCAAGAGTGAGAAGATTATTTTCCCACGAAGCAAAACTGCGGCATTTTTGTGCCGCAGTCTTAGGATCTTTAATCCAGAAATAATCCATAAATCAACCCTTGAGGCCGCTTGAGGCGATTCCTTCAACAAAGAATCTCTGGAAAGCGAGGAACACCACCAATACCGGGATAAGGGCGAGGATGCTGGTCGCCATGATGAGGCCGTACTCTGTCGAGTATATTCCGGTGAACATCTGGATACCAAGCTGTATCGTTTTCTTGTTGTCGCTGTTGAAGTAGATCATCGGTCCCATGAAGTCGTTCCATACTGTGACGAAGCTCATGATTATGAGAGTCGCCATAGCCGGCTTTGTGAGAGGCAGGACGATACGGGCGAATGTGCTGTATTCATTGAGTCCGTCTATTCTTGCCGCTTCAAGCAGCTCGTCTGGAATCGACATGTAGAACTGCCTCAGAAGGAACACTCCGAATGCAGTGAAGCTCTGCAGCAGGATGATCGAGAGATGGGTGTCTATCAAGCCAAACTTCTGCATCATGATGTACTGCGGGAGCATGTATACCTGCCATGGAATAGCGATGGTTGCGATATATGCAAGGAAAAGACCGTTTCTGCCTGGGAATCTGCACTTGGAGAAACCATAAGCTGCAAAAGACGAGGTCAACAGCTGTATCGCCGTGATTATGAACGAAAGCTTGAAGCTGTTGAAGGTGTATCTTGCAAGGTTTATCTTCTGCCAGATTGTTATGTAGTTCTCCCAATGGAAGGTTTTGGGGATCCACTGGATCGGGAACGTGAAAACCTCGCTGGACAGCTTGAAGGAGGAACTGAGCATCCAAAAAAGCGGAAGCAGGGTTATGATTGTGAGAAGAATAAGCAAAACATACAAAAGCGCTGTTTTCCACGGGCTTCTTTTTTCTATCATCATAATTCTTCCCTCCTTATAGATAATCGGTGAATTTCTTTTCACCACGGAACTGGATTATCGTTACTGCCAAGACTATGGCAAACAGGATGATGGAGGAAGCGCTTGCCGCTCCATAATTCCAGTACTTGAAGCTCTGGTTGTAAATATAGTTTACAAGCAGGGTGGTGCTGGTTCCTGGTCCGCCTTGGGTAAGAACATATACAAGGTCGAAGCTCTTGAAGCTGTTGATCGTAAGCATGATGAATACGAAGAATGTGCTAGGGGTGAGCATCGGGAGAGTGATCTTCCTGAACTTCTGCCAGCCGTTCGCGCCATCGATCGTTGCCGCTTCATAAAGCTGCGCGGGTATGTCCTGCAATCCTGCCAAATAAATGAGCATGTAGTATCCCATGAATTTCCATATGTAAACGATGATGATACCGTAGATCGCCCACTGCGAGGATGCAAACCATCCGGGAGGATCGCTTACTCCGATTGAATGCAAAAACTGGTTGATGGGTCCGAAGTTCTTTTCGAAAAGCTGTTTCCATACCGCTCCGATAGCTACCATTGAAGCGACATACGGGAAAAATATTGCAGCTCTGAATCCGTCGCGGCCTTTGATCTTCGTATTAAGGGCGATTGCAAGCGCAAGCGATGCAATCAAGGTGAATATGACGGTAAAGACTACGAACAGAAGCGTTTTCCAGAAAGCGGCCTTGAAGACCCTGTCGGAAAATATATATGCAAAATTATCCAATCCTATGAATTTCATGGCATTGAATCCATCCCAGCTCATGAAGGAGAGGATGAATGTGAAAAGAACAGGAAACAGGATAAAGATTGCAAAGCCCAAAAAGTTAGGAAGAATGAAGGAATATCCGATCAAAGCTGTCTTTGCCTTGAGGGATACTCCATTGTTGTTATTTTTTGAATTTGCCAAGATACCCTCCTTTTCATGGAGCAGGGGCTCTTCCCCCTGAAAAAATAAAGGCTGCCGCAGCCTGTCGGCAGCCTGTGTAAGCATTGTTTATCTTACGATTTCGTTATACCTTTCTGCCATTTCCGCAATGCCTTCATCGACGGAGAGTTCTCCGAGCATGATGAGGGAGTGCTCTTCAGCAAGCATCTGGTCAACTTCGGTTACGTGATCCATTGCAGGGCGGTCAGGAGCGATGTTTGTAGTATAAAGTCCTTCTACAAGATCTTCCGGCATTCCCGGCTGGGAAGCGAGGAGCTCAAGATATTTCGGATCGCTGAGAGATGGGATCTGTCCATAAGTTGCATAGATTTCAGCACCCTTCGGTCCGCTGATGAATTCTACGAACTTCCATGCTGCATCTTTCTTGCTGCTTGCATTGTTGATGCAGATCGGAGTGGATGCGCCGACTGTGTATCCGTTGGGAACATCCTCTGCGTGAGGTATTACAGCAACTCCCCAGTTGATGGAAGATTCGCCGCTGTTGATTCTCTGGATGATCGTGCTGATGAACCAGGAGCCCATCGGAAGCATTCCAATGTTGCCCTGTGTAAAAGGATCGGAATAGTGGATGCCGGAGCTTGAGATTGTGGCGTAATCCATGATCGATCCGTCCTTCTGCATCCTGAGGACCATTTCATAATATGGCTTGAAGAACTCATAGCCGCCGCTCATGATGGTGTGCTTTCCATCCTGGACTCCCCAGTTCTGCACACAAGCCTGCCAAGAGTGGATGAATGCGCCATACTTTTTGGTTGCTCCGCTTCCGCTTGTGATAGCTTTTGCGGTTGACTCGAACTCGGCCCATGTCATGTCGTTGTCAGGATATGCAACTCCAGCGGCATCAAAGATGTCCTTGTTGTAGAAGAGAACATACTGGTCGGTTCTTACCGGCATGCCGTATGTATGTCCATCGTAGATGAAGTTTGCATCGGTGCCGTTGTAGGCTGCCATGTCGATTCCAGACTGGCTGATGTATCCTGTGAGGTCTGCGAGCTGTCCCTTATCATAGAAAGCCTTGGTCTTATCAGCTTCCTTTACGAAGAAGAGGTCGAGATCACTTCCACCATTGAGCATTACGTTGAGCTTTGTTACATATTCTGCGGAAGGGATGTCGATCACTTCAACCTTGATGCCAGGATTCTCTGCCTGGAACTGATTGATAACTTCTGTGAGGTACGGCATTGTGGAAGTATCCCAGTTAGCGAGCTTGAGAGAGATTGTTCCATCGCTTGAAGCCGTTTCTTTGCCTCCGTTTGCGAATACACTGGTGATGGCGATAAGGGCCACCAGAGCAAAAATAAGGATTTTCTTCATTTTTATTCTCCTTTTCCCCTTTTTCAGATTTGGGTACAATAAAATTCCAACATGGTTTTTGCAAACATGAAATGCACAATAAAAAGAAAAATTAGCAAAATTTCAATGTAGTGAATCCCTATATTGGTAAAATTTTTATTTTTTTTAGTATTATTTTCATTTATAATCTTAGTCATGGGTAGATCTGGGAGAACAACACTTAAGGGAAAGATTTTGTTTTGCACCTTATTCTGTTTTATGGCGATAGGCATACCATCCTTGTTCATCCTTTTTTCATATATGAATGAGATTGTTTATGAGCAGGTGGACAGGATAAATACGCAATGGATGGATGCAGAGGTGGAGAAAATAGACTCTGTCTTTTCCGAACTTGTCACTGCCGTCGCATGGGCCAGCCAGGACAGCACTGTAAAGGCTGCTTTGGAATCATCCTATCCGGAAGCAAAGGAAACGAAGCAGAAGGTATTGGCCGCACAATCCCGCTTAAGCACATACATGTCCGCCTCCCCCTTGTGGGAATATATCAATAAGATTGTCGTCTTCAACGGCAACGGTGTTTTTTTTGAGTATGCAAAATCCCGTTATGGAAATCTTGCGGATGTGCAGCTTATACAGGAGAGAAAAGAGTTCAAGGAGCTTGAGCTTTCAAATGGAGCCATAGTCAAGATTTTATTTTCAACCACGCTCAATGCGCCGTATGAGAATGCTGTTACCGCATATGGCAGGATCGTGGGGGTGCCGGATGGATGGATTTATGCGGAATTGGATACATCAATGTTCGATTCCCTGATAACAGACAGCCTGGGAGGAAAAACCTTCATAGTATCGGATTCCTGGGTTCTTCCAGAGACGATAGAAGACAGTTTTTATGGTCCATCCTTCACTTCTAATGACATACCGTTCTCGATTGACGGCATCTGTGCCAGGATGTTCGTTGAGAAAAAGCAGTTTTCCCTTGCCTCCTCATACGGGTTGACGATGTTCCTGATCATAATAGCGGCAGCCTCATTCCTCTTTATTTTCATGGCCTCGCTGTTTACGAGGATGGTCACCAAGCCTACGGACAGGCTGGTCAGGCATATAAGGTATCTTACAGTTACAAACAATTATGGAACGGTGGATGAGAGCATAGAAAAAGGAAGCGACGAGATATCGCGCATAGGGCATACGGTCAATGCCATGAGCCTTTCGATCAGCAATCTGCTCAAAAAAAATGAAAGGCTTTTCGAAGAGAAGAAGAATACGGAATTGCTTATGCTGCAGATGCAGGTCAATCCGCATTTCCTTTACAACACCCTCGAATCGATCCATTATCTGGCTGAAGTGCAGAAGGCCGATGGGATTGCGGCCATGTCCAGAGGGCTTTCCAATCTGCTGAAAAATATGGCAAAAGGCACCCAGGACCATATCATGCTCAAAGAGGAGCTTGCACTTTTGCATGATTATGATCTTATCCAGCAGGTACGGTATATGGGCATGTATGAGATTGTGGATAACATCCCCGAGGATCTCAAACGTTACCGCATCCAGAAATTCACGCTTCAGCCCTTGGTTGAGAATGCGATTTTCCATGGTATAGAACCAAAAGGCGGGGAAGGCACAATAACCCTTGATGCATATAGGGATGAGAAGCACCTTTATATAACCGTTGCAGACGATGGGGTGGGGATACAAAAGGATAAGATGGAGCACATTTTTGACGAGGTATCCCATTTCAAGGGAAATATGACCGGAGTCGGTGTTAAGAACATAAACGAAAGGCTGAAGCTCGGATACGGGGATGACTGCGGTCTTTCTTATTCGTCTCCTGAGACGGGAGGAACCATCGCCACGGTGAAGCTGTTGTTGGAGTTGTGATGTATAGGATACTTGTTGTAGACGATGAACCTATCATCCTTTCTGGGATAAGGTTCCTCTTGGATTGGCAAAAATATGATTGCGAGATCATCGCCACGGAAAAAAATGGTCTTGATGCGTATGAAGTCATCAGAAAAGAACATCCGGATATCGTCATCACCGATATCAAGATGCCGGTTATGGATGGATTGGAGCTGCTTGAAAAATGCTCGTCCGAGTTCCCGTATGTTGTTTTCCTGATCCTCACCAGCCTTGAGGAGTTCAAGCTTGCGAAAGAGGCCATACGCTATAACGCCTGCGATTATCTTCTTAAAACTGAATTGGATCCTGCGATCCTTTCTTCTGCTCTGGCAAGGGCGAAAGAGGAATGCGACCGGCGCCACAGCCTGATGCGCAACATCACTTTTGAGAATTTTAAAAAAGATGAGATATCCTCGATAATCTCCAATCTCATGATTATGCGCGATATTTCAAATGAGGTGCAGCTCCTGCTTCTCAAGAACGGGCTGCTCGACAGCTATGCTTTTCTGGGAGTGTTTTTCGAGTATCCGGTTTCCAATCTTGAAAAGACCTGGACAGTCTCGGATTACGACAGATTGTACGGCTGGGAAGGGGAAGTTGTGGATAAGATAATGCTTCCCTCCTGCAAGTCGGTATTCCATGTTTCCCCCGTTGCCGGGAAGAAATCCATGTACCTGTTTTTTATGAGCGGGATGGATCCCTCTTCTTGGCCAGCGGTCGTGCAAAGGCTCAGTTCCCGTCTTGCAAAGGCCTCGATCATGGTCACGGGGCTTGAGACGGCTGTATGCACTTCAGGCCATTATTCAGGAAAGGAGAATCTGAAACAGGCCAGGAATGATCTTGAGCTTGCCTGCGCCAGCTTTTATCTAGGTTCTGCTTCAGAATCTTTGTCCCCCCTGGATCTCGAAGGGATTTTCCCGAAGGTGGAAAGGGATGTAAAGGGCGGGGATATCCCGTCCTTGAAGGCGGATTTCAAGATAATGAAGGATACGATCGGGGAGGTGGATCACGGAATCAGCCAGATATCGTTTTTTTTGAACGCATTGAAATCCGCGATCGACAGCGCAATTGCAGCAATCGGAGTTCCGGACAGGGAGCGCTTTGAAGATCTGTTTTCGGTCATCCCTTATCTTTCCAGACGTTCTTTGGTCCTCTCCTTCATCGATGACGTGCAAAGGGAGCTTGAGCAGACCTTGGCTTCCATGAACGGGGACGGACGCAACCAGATAATCGACAGGGCTAGGTCCTATGTCCTTGAGAATGTATGCAAGCGCATTTCCCTTTCCGATGTGGCTTCCTCCGCCTGCGTATCAGCTGGCTATCTTTCCCAGTATTTCAAGAAGGTGACAGGAATCTCGCTGATCGATTACATCAATCAGATGAAGGTTGTGAAAGCCAAGGAGCTCATGGCCTCCGGAATGGATAAGATCAACGAGATCGCTACTGCGCTTGGCTATGACAACATATATTATTTTTCAAAGGTCTTCAAAAAGGTGTCTGGGATGACCCCCACAGGCTATATGCGTAAACTTAATGGCAAGGCAGAACCATCCAGTCATATGACATGATGGAGGAAAGCCTTGGTCTCTAGCTTAATGAGATCCGGAGGATAAGGAAAAATGAAAGAAAACGAACTTAAAGAACTTAGGATGCATCAGTGGAAACATTATGCTGCAGATTGCAGATTCTCTATCCGCAATGCAGATGATGCCTTGGCAAAGCGTTTTATTTTCAACCACCGATGGGATATGGAAATGACGTACGAGTATGTCGTTTTCAAAGATGAGATAGATTTTCTTCATATTCCCAAGGATGATCCCGAGTGGCTTTATCAGTTCAACCGGCTAAGACATTTCATCTCATTCGGCCAAGCCTATATGCTCACTGCGGATGAAAAATATGCAAAGTCTTTTGCTTCCCAATTCGAATTGTGGTTCCATACAGTGCGTCCTGATGATGAGAAGGCCCGTCCTGCATGGCGCACGATCGAAGCCGGCATACGGCTTGATAACATCATCAAGGCCTATAGCCTGCTTTCTTCAAGCAAGGCAGCTAAAGAGATTAAGAACGATTTCATCCAATCCGTTGAGGAGCATGCCTCGTTCATTCTTGCAAATTCCTGGAACAGCTATCACATGATGAGCAATTGGGGTGTGCTTTCCAATCATGGACTGTATGTTGCAGGTGTGTTCATGAAAAATGCCGCCTGGCAGAAAGAGGCTTTGAGGCGCCTTGAGATTGAGATGGACAACGAGGTGTATGACGATGGGGTGCAATGGGAGCAGAGCCCCATGTATCATAGCGAAGTTGCGAGGGATTTCTTTGATGTGATCCTCTTATCCCAGAAAGCTGCGGTCAAGCCTTCAAAGGAGTTTGTTGAGAAGGCTAGGAAAATGGCATATGTGAATGCCTTTTGGCTCAAGCCTGATGGAAGGCTGCCGATGATGGGGGACACAGATGATATCGATGCCAGGGATCTGGTTTCCAGAAGCGCCTATATTTTTAATGACGGCTATCTCAAGAGCTGCGGATACAAGACTCTCGATTATGATACAACCTTCTCTTTGGGTATGAAGGCTGTCTTGGAGTATGAGGCGATTGAAGAGAAGAAGCCGGATACGGAAATGTTCCTCAGCTCTAGCGGGAACATTTTCTCCCGCACTTTATGGAAGAGGAATGCAAGCTATCTCAGATTCCATAATGGAACGCTTGGCGCAGGTCATGGACATGCTGATCAAGGCCATATCAGCTTTGTTCATGAAGGAAAGGATTTTCTTGTGGATGCAGGCCGGCATAGCTATGTTTTCGGACCCAAAAGGGTGGATTTCAAGAATCAGTTTGCCCATAATACCGTAATAGTCGACAATAAGCAGCTGTATCCTGAAAAGGATAGCTGGGAATGCTATAGCCTGAATAAGGCCGTAAATACGGCATTCAGCGCAAAAAACGGCTTTGTTGCCATGCAGGGCGGACATCTTGGCTATTATTCGGACGGGGTTTTTGTCAACCGCAAGGTGCTGTGGCTCAAGAATTATGGCTTGCTTGTAGTCTGCGACGAGCTTTTTGCAAAGGGATGCCATGAGTACAGCCAGCTTTATCATTTTGCGGAAGGGCTGGATGTGAAGTTGGACGGCAGGTGCGCCGATGTGGGGCAGGCCCGGATAACTGAGATATCCGCATGCGGCCTGCACCTTTCAAAAGGAAACGGAGCAATAAGCCGGCATTATAATCAAAAAGAAGGCAATCAATATCTGAGAACCGATTTTTCAGCAGATGGGTTTGCCTCTGTATTCACGGTATTTGATTTCGGCCCTGATAGGGTTGAGGCCATTCCTCTCGAAGTGAAGAGCTCATTTAAGGGCATAACTTTTTCTTCAAATATGATCGAAGCGCTGTCGTTGACTAGCCAAGAAAGGGATTTCGTTGTTGTTTTTGCCCATACCGAGTATGCTTCGCCGACAGATACCTACTGCTGCGGCGGATGCACCGGCTTTGGAAGCCTTACAGTATTTGACAGGAAGAAAGGGCAGACGGAGGTCGGAACGAGACTGTTCTGTTGAAAGGCACTGTTTAATGAAGATATGAAAAAATCCTTCCCCGCGAAGGGAAGGATCGGATTTTCATCAATTAAGAATGCAATCAGCCCTTTACGATGTGGAATGCGAATCCTCCGATTTCCTCGTTGAAATAGCAGAACTTCATATTGCCCTTTGCATCATAGGTCACAGTATCCTTGTTGACGGTAAAGCCCTGTTTTTCAAAGAAGTATGCAGTCCTTTCGACATCATAGCACTTGAAGCCGATGTGGCCGTTCTTGCCATAATACATCTTCTTCATGATTTCGATTTCCTTGTTCATGAATACAGAGGAGTTGCCATTGTTTACACTCATTCCGAGCTTCTCAAACTGGGAGGCTACATCAAGAGCATCCTTCTCGCTCGGGGTGTTAAGGCCGATATGAGCAAGGGAAAGGCCCTGAAGCTTGATTACCGCTTCCTTGCAGAGCCTTGTGATCTCATCCCACTGATCGTTGGCGATGAGGTCGGCCTTGACCATCCAGGATCCGCCTATTGCAAGAACGTTTGAGGCCTTTGCATAGTCTGGAAGGTTGTTGATGTTTATTCCGCCTGTGGTCATGAATTTGACCTGGGAGAACGGACCGGAAAGATCCTTGAGCATGGGTACTCCGCCTGAGGCTTCGGAAGGGAAGAATTTCAGCACGTTGAGCCCGTAGGAAAGACCCTTTTCGATTTCACTTGGGGTTGCAACACCAGGAACAACGGGAACGTTGTGATGGAGGCACCATTCTACAGTCTCGGGATTGAAGCCGGGGGATACGATGAATTTCGCTCCTGCCATCACAGCCTTCTCTGCAAGCTGCGGGTTGATCACGGTTCCGGCTCCGATCAGCATTTCAGGATATGCCTTGCTCATCCTCTTGATTGCTTCTTCTGCTGCTTCAGTTCTGAAAGTCACCTCTGCGCATGGAATTCCGCCGTCGATCATGGCCTTTGCAAGCTTTTCAGCCTTGCTGGCGTCGTCGATTTTCACTACCGGGACGAGTCCGATGTTATGGAAAGTCTTAAAGAGTTCTTCTTTGGTCATTCTGTCTCTCCTTGTTTTTGTTTCGTTAGTTGGATTATATCACGGGTTCAGGGATAATGGAATAGTAAAAAATCAAAAAATGAAACATTGTTTCGAAAAAGCTTGACTATTGTCAATTTTACTTTTAGAATGAAACCATAAATCAATAGGAGGATCATTATGTCCCATAAATATGTCACATTCGGTGAAATCATGCTTCGTCTCAGAAGTAACGAGAGAGAGCGCCTTTTCCAGAAGCCCGAGCTCGAGGCCACTTTCGGCGGTGGAGAGGCAAACGTTGCCGTCTCCCTGTCCATTTTTGGGGAAAAAGCGGAATTTGTTACAGCCCTTCCTGATAATGCCGTAGGCGAGGCTGCAGAGAGGGAGCTCATGAAGTATGGTGTATGCACCGAGCATATAAACAAGGTAAAGGGATCAAGGCTTGGAATTTATTTCCTTGAGACTGGAGCCAACCAGCGCCCATCGCTCGTCGTATATGACAGGGCCGATTCGGCAGTTGCCAATGCAAAACCTGAGGATTTTGATTTTGACAAGATCATGAAGGACGCCACATGGTTCCATACCACAGGCATCACTCCTGCTATCAGCCAGGGTGCAGCCGATTGTGCTCTTGCAGCTATGAAGGCAGCAAAGAAGGCCGGCGCTACGGTTTCCATCGACCTTAATTACAGAAAGAAGCTTTGGAATTACGGCAAGAAGGCTCCAGAAGTGATGAGGGAGCTCGTAAAGTATGCCGATGTCATCATTGCAAACGAGGAAGACATCCAGAAGTGCCTTGGAATCGAGGCTGACAGCGATGTCACCAGAGGCGAGCTCGATACCAAAGTCTATGAGGATCTTTGCGCCGAGGTTAAAAAGCAGTTCCCGAACGTCAAGTATGTTGCAGTAACGCTCAGGGAAAGCAAGAGCGCCGACTATAACGGTTGGTCCGCAGCTCTCTCTGGAACCACAGGCTTCTACCTTTCCAGACACTATGACATCCACAACATCGTGGACAGGGTAGGTGGAGGAGATTCCTTTGCAGCCGGCATCATCTACGGACTCTCACATTATGAGGACGAGGAGTATGCAATCAATTATGCAGTAGCGGCATCCTGTCTCAAGCATTCCATCAGCGGCGACTTCAACCTTACAAGAAAGAGCGAGGTCGAGGCGCTTGCAAAGGGTGATGGAAGCGGAAGAGTGCAGCGCTGAGCCAATCAATCATCATAGAAAACACCTTCTCGGACCGGAGACAAAATCTCCGGTCTCTTTTTTTGCCCGTTTTCAGCAGAACATTGCAACAGGATCGAATTTCACTCCTATTTTGAATTGCATGTCTGTAAGGCTGTCGCCGCTTACGCATTTCCTGTTCCATACTTGAACGAATCCTATGCCGGAGCTGATCTCAAGTCCTTCAACTGGCTTGTAAGAGGCCTTTATAAGCGCTTCAAGGCGATGCTCGGGAGTCTCCGTGGACGGAGTTACGTCGTTGATATGGCTCGGTCCCATTTGTGCAATCATGGTCTGGTAACCCAGTCCGTACTTTCCGTGCATTACATATGTCAGGCTTCCTGAAAGAAGGAAACTGTCGAGATCTCCAAAATCTGCTCCGATTGAAAGCACTATGGAATCAGGGCCATATTTATACCCTGCATAGTTGATATCATCGTTTCCACCCCATAAATCGTAGCCGACTATATAATCAAAATTATAATTCTGTGCGCCTCCTTCCTCCTTGTTGTTCAGGTATACATATGGCGACATGTATGAGGTCTCGATCCAGGCGTTCAGGAAATGCTTTCCAAGTATCCATGAGGATTCCACATTCAAAAGGGCTCCGAAAGCATTCGGCCTGGTATTGTCCTCCTGCCTGATTTCTCCTGAAAGCGTTATCTGGTCGATTATGAACTGCCCGTTTATCCTCAGGTGGGGAAGAACTGTATATCCTAATTCAAGGATGATGCTGTTGTTTTCCTGATCCCCTTCGGAAACATTTATCCCATCTCCATAGCTGTTGAATCCATGGAATACTAAGAACGGATTGAGCAGCCTGATATCAAATGCATTGTCGATGTACATCATCGCTTGTTCCTGGAATACCAGCTGAAGCTTGTCGAACAGCTTCACTTCAAAGCGGTGTACAGGGAACATCTGCTGCTTGCCGTTGAAGTTCTGGAAATCCTCGGCTGAACTTTGATTGTTGACCAGGCTGTTATATCTGGTTATGTTCAGCGTGTAGTCGAAATAACGGCTGAAGGTATGGAATCTCATATATTGCTGGCGCATGAAATTATCGGATAATCCAAGATTTCCGTTCTTCCCATAGCCAAGGCTTTGGGAAGTGGAGGCTACGGAGAAATTCATCCATTTTCCTCCGAAAAGTATTCCTGCATCCAGAGTGCCTTCATGTATCATCTCCAGCCCGTCTTTCAATGCATCTGCATTCGTTCCCCAGGTCTTGTCATATTGGCTTAGATGTTTAGGGGAGAATGCAAGGTAATCTACAAAGCCATAACCTATGTCTGCAAAGTTCATCTTGAAGGAAAAGTCGAGGAGGTTCAGCCTATCCCTTTTCGGGAAAAGATAGTCCATGCTCCGGTTTACATCCTTTGAGGTGTGAGCATAGAGTTCCGGAGCAAGAATGACATTTGCATCCGCTCCGAAATACTCTGTGTTGATCATGGGAGTCCAATTGAGTTTCTCTCTGAGCTTTTCAAGCATCAGCCTTTCGTCTTCAGTGAGCCTGTTTTCATTTATGCGGCTAAGAGCGCTTAAGATCTCTTCTCCTGTAGTAGGCGACACCGAGGATGGAGGAAGCACGCCTGCCGACATACAAAGTGCGGCGGCGGCTTTCCATTCATAGGAATCGATTGTGAATGTCTTTTGAGTTGAAGAAAAAAGCGTATTAATGAACAGTAGCGAAATCAAGAGGAAAATAAACAGGGTTTTTCTCATATTTCTCTCCTTTGATTATAACCATAGTACGGAAATCATACGTTGTCTAACTAAAGCTAAAAAAAAGCTCCGGGATGAATCAACCCCCAAATGTTGGAGACGACATTTGGGAGTTTTTTTATGGGTGGAAAACGAATTTCAACAAAAACAAAATTGAAGGTTCTCGAATTATTGAAACAGGGTCTTAGATCCAGGAGCATAGCAAATCACCTTCAT
>CASGDQ010000021.1 GCA_949300325.1 uncultured Spirochaetales bacterium | reverse complement strand
TCCGTTTATCAGTTTACTAACATGTTTTTCGGATAGTCCCATACGCACAGCAAACTCTTTCTGACTGAATTTCCTCTCTTCTATCATTTCCTTGATAGTTGCTCCAGGCGGAGTGGCGATATAACTTCTGCTTTCTCTCATATTTGCCTTCTTTTCAACATACTTAATGGTAGTCGACTATTTCACGAATACACACTATATCAATTGAATCGTTTACTATTTTAAAAACCAAACGATATGGATGAACAAGATCTAACGCATATTCTCCTTTTCTATTTCCTTTCAATAAATGGCACCGCCCGATTCCATACTGGACCATTTCACTGACACTTTCAGCTGCGGATAACTCATCAATCCGCTGATGGATTTTCCTGGCCATATCTAATCCATACAGTTTCACCGCCTCAGAGGCAACCGTACAAATCTTCTCTATTTTGTGACTCCTATATAGTATTTGCACGAACTGCTCTCCACCACTTAGGTTAATAATAAATTAACATTATTCAGTAATAAAGTCAATATTGTAATTACCTATAAGGTAAATAATATATAGTCCATAATTTTTGCCAGAGGTGGAAACATAAAAAAAATAAAATCTTCTTTTTCTTTAACTCTTATATTTTTAGAAGTGCTGGAAAATACTTATTACACAAAACGTTTGTCATTAAGTTCTTGCAACCATTCATCTATATTCCCTGAAGTAATTGAATTTTTCCTCAAGATGCTGGCAATATCGCTTGCTGTAACAATTAGTATGGGATGCCCATCCTCGACAACTTCCTTATATGCCTGTTTATTCACGTAACTTGTTGTCACCATTATTCCAAATTGTCTATATCGTATTCTAGAAATCAGCCTTGACATTTCCCGCACGCCAACAGCATGGGAATCAGCATAACATTTAGCTTCCAAGGCACAATCAATTTTCAGAGGATAATTAAATCTTCCTCCAGGTTGAATATTGTAATGCCCAATTGCATCCCGTCCTCCATCCCGCCATGGCCTGGTTATGGAAAAATCAACGAAATTACTGTCAAGCTTCTTTATTAAATCAGTAGCACATACTTCAAACTTGTATGGATTAGAAGAATACCTGGTACGGATGATATCAATGCATTTTCTCCCTTCAAAATCACTTTGTAATTGCTGATATCTATTGGGAATAGAAATAATCCTAGGTGATTTTAATGCAGTAATTCCATTACGCCCATACTTAACAAATCTTTTCCAACATTCTGGAGCATACTTCAGATTGTTTTCATAATCATATATTAAAGACTCAATCCATTTTTTTGTTATTGGTTTTTCATTGGTATCCAAAATTGTGAAGTATGCTTCATAATTTTGGAATCTATCGCCATTCAGTGTTCTCCAAAAAGCAACCAAATCTTTGTCCGGCGATATGTTAGGATTACCAGGTGCAGCTAAACCTAAAAACTTAACATTACGCCCGGTACCATCTTTTCTGAAAATAAAAAATGGAGGAATATCCTCAAAATGTGATTTTTCCGACAATATATCAAATACTGTTTTGAGTAAAATATTACCTTTGGCTTTTGTATTGTGAATATCATTCCCCGCCTTTCTATTATCTCCATAATATCTGAAAATACCTGTTTCCTCATCAAGATAATCCGGCCATTCCAATTCTTCCATTGTTGTATATAGAACCACATAAGCAAGCTTTTGGGACCCGGCACGATTCACTCGCCTGAATCCACCCATGTTGCCACATTTTGGAAATAAAACATGAAAAGGTTCCCCACCCACGTTTTTATACAACGGAGATGCTTCATATACAGCATCTACAACTAAATCAGCTTTTTGTAATTCTTCAAATTTATACCGGTAATTCATAAATTATTTACACTTATTTTTGATAAATATGATAATACTTTTTTAGTAAAAAGCTATCTTCCATACCTTCAAATCATCATTTTCTTCATGTTCTGGATTTATAAACTTTTTTGAATTGTCTATTAACTTGATATAGTACTTTTTTTTCACATCACCATCATTATGTTTATTATTTCAACCATCAATCAAAAAGTAGAATCAAATCAGTATAAAACTGTAAAAGCAATAATTTAATATAATAATTTACAAGTAAACAGAAGTATAATATGTTGCTATCGCATTACATTAAGTATAAAATCGCAAAACAAGGGTATTAATTATGGGAAACAATACGATTTCTGAAAAAAACATCAAGATTCTTACCTCACTGCAGAAAAATGAAGCAACGGAAGCGGAGATTTATAGGCGCATAGCCCGTTTTGTAAAAGATGAGCATAACAGGGAAGTTCTTGAAAACATTGCCGCAGAAGAGGAGAAGCATGCCAAAGTCTGGGCAGGATATACCAAAAAAACAGTGAAGCCGAACATGGGCAAAGTAAGGAGATGGACCATCCTTGCACGTCTTTTTGGATTCACTTTCGCCCTCAAAAAGATGGAGAACGGAGAGGATAAGGCCACCAAGTACTATGATTACCTCTCTGTCGAAGTCCCTGAAGCAAAAGCAATAAGCGAGGATGAGGACAGACATGAGAAACAGCTTCTCTCGATGCTCGATGAGGAAAGGCTCCAATATGTCGGATCCATGGTGCTGGGGCTGTCGGATGCCCTTGTCGAACTTTCAGGAACCTTGGCAGGCCTCACATTTGCTCTGCAAAACACAAGGCTTATTGCACTATCAGGACTTATCACGGGGATATCGGCAACACTCTCGATGGCTTCATCCGAATACCTCTCTGCAAAAAGCGACGGTGACGAGAATGCGAAAAAGAGTGCAACCTATACAGGGATAGCATACCTGTTCACAGTTGCGGCCATGGTGCTTCCATACCTGCTTCTCCCCTCCCACTCATTCCTGCTTGCTCTGATAATAATGCTCTCCGTCGTTGTCATCATCATCGCAGGCTTCAGCTACTACATATCGGTTGCAAAGGAGCTGTCATTCAAAAAGAGGTTCTTAGAGATGGCAGGTATTTCGCTTTCGGTTGCGGCTATCTCGTTCGTAATCGGAATACTCGTGAAAAAGTTCCTTGGAATAGACATCTGACAAAAAGAGGAAGGCGCAAACCTTCCTCTTTTTAATCAATGGACAATCCATTTCAGAATGAATACGACACCCCGGTCCTGATTGTATGCATGAATGACAGATCCTTATCATGGTTGAAGGCGAAGCTGTCATCGGTATAGGAAAAGGCATTCCACCCCAGCAAAAGATCGATATACCAACCAAAATGGTCTGCAACATCCAGCTGGTATCTCATGCCACCGAGGAGGGCAAGCTCGCCGAAAAGTCCGCTTGGTTTGAAAATGCCCATGCTTCCAACCCCTCCTCCAAGAAGGAAATCACCCTTTTCCCCTCCGTTTAGCCGCCAATAAAGCATCAAATCCATAAACGGAGCGGGAGCGACTGTATCCTCGGTAAAAGCGATAGCACAACCTGTGGTGGTGCTCAGAGAAAAGCTGTCGGTTATCTCAAAATAGGCATCGACGCCTATCGGTATCGTGTTCTCATTTATGACATCGACATCAGGAACAGCTTGTCCAAAGGTAAACGCCGCACCAAACGCGGTTGCAAGAGCCTTTCCAAGCGCGGAAAAAAGCGATTCCTGCATTCCGCTGTAGCCGACAGCCAAACCAATATATGTTTTGTTGTCACCGGCGGTTTTGTGCGTCGCGGCCGATAATGGGCAAAGGAAAACAACAGCAATCACCAAGAAGACCATCACCTTTTTCATATCAACCTCCCGTATTCCATTTTATCACGTAAAAGCATACATATAAGGAAATTCTGAAAGAAATCTATTTCCACATAAGTCCAATTGGCAAGATTATCTTACCCCACAAGGGATTACTCAAATCAAAGCAACATAATTGCAACAAAGTCCAGTAAAAAACTACAAAATGCAACATAAAACCATGTTGAACAATAATCTTCTTTTCGATATGTTGTATTTATTATTTTTCTTGCAACACATCAAGGAGTATCAATGAAAAAGGTTGCCGTAATAATGGGGAGCGCTTCCGATCTTCCCATAGCAGAGAAAGCCATCGAGCAGCTCGAATCCTTGGACGTACCCTACGAAGTACATGTATTGAGCGCGCACAGGACGCCTGCGGAAGCCGCGAGCTTCGCAGACAATGCGGAAGGAAACGGGATTGCCGTCATAATAGCGATTGCTGGAAAGGCCGCGCATCTTGCGGGAGCGCTTGCCGCGCACACCACGGTTCCCATCATCGGGATTCCCGCTCAGGGAAGCGACCTTGGAGGAATGGATGCGCTTCTGTCCACCGTCCAGATGCCGCCGGGGATCCCTGTTGCAGCCATGGCGATAAACGGAGGGAAGAACGCGGCGCTTTTTGCCGCCCAGATCCTTTCGCTGTCCGACCCGGAACTGAAGGAGAAGCTTAAAACTTTAAGATCCGACATGACAAGAAGCGTGTTGGAATCGAACAGGACCATCGAGGAGAAATACAACAAATGACAAAAGGCACCCAGCTTTACGAGGGCAAGGCCAAAAAGGTCTATGCCACGGAGGATCCGGAAGTCTGCATAGTTTCCTACAAGGATGATGCGACTGCTTTCAACGGCCTGAAAAAAGGCACTATCCACGGGAAGGGAGCAATAAACAACAAGCTCACAAACTACCTGATGAAGAGGCTTGAAGCAGAGGCAGGCATCCCCACACACTACATCAACGAGCTCTCGGAGACTGACACCGAAGTAAAGAAGGTGAAGATCATACCCTTAGAGGTGATTGTCCGCAACGTGATTGCCGGATCCCTTTCAAAAAGGCTAGGCGCGCCGGAAGGGACGGCATTGAAATGCCCTGTACTCGAATTCTGCTACAAGAACGACGAGCTCGGGGATCCGATGGTCAACGACTACCACATCCTTGCAATGGGATGGGCGACCGCAGAGGAGCTTGAGACCGTCAAGGACTACGCGCTGAGGATCAACTCATACCTCCTGAAGTTCTTCAAGGGCATCGGCATCGACCTCATAGACTTCAAGCTCGAATTCGGAAAGACCTCGGACGGCACGATGGTGCTCGCCGACGAGATCAGCCCCGACACCTGCCGTTTCTGGGACTCGGAAACACACGAGAAACTCGACAAGGACCGCTTCAGGAGGGATCTCGGGGACGTGGAGGGAGCCTACAAGGAAATGCTCAAAAGGGTGTTCGGAGAAGGCAGATGACAGGAAACCTGCACGAGGAGTGCGGCGTATTCGGCGTCGCGCTCAACAAAAAGAGCGATGTGGCGCACCTGGCCTATTACGGCCTCTATGCACTGCAGCACCGGGGGCAGGAGGGAGCGGGGATCGCCGTCTCTGACGACGGTGTGATCTCCTGCCACAAGGACGCCGGACTTGTAAACGACGTATTCTCCAAACAAGCTTTCAGCACTTTGCCTTCCGGCCAGATGGCGATAGGCCATGTCCGGTACAGCACGACAGGAAAGGATCCGCGTATCAATGTCCAGCCTCTGGTGATCAACCACCTCAAAGGAAGGATGGCGATCGCCCACAACGGGAACCTCACGAACGATGCGGTGCTCAGAAGAAGCCTGGAGATGAACGGCTCCATCTTCCATACCACAAGCGACACGGAGGTGATCGCATATACGGTTACGAAGCACCGCCTGAAGGAAAGCTCCCTGGAATCCGCAGTCTCAAAGACGATGGACGAGATCAAGGGAGCTTTTTCATTGCTGATAATGTCCCCGCAAAAGCTTATTGCGGCACGCGATCCATGGGGCTTCCGGCCTCTCTCGCTTGCGTCTTTCAATGACGGGTATGTAATCAGCAGCGAAACCTGCGCATTCGATTCGATCGGCGCCAAATTCATACGCGACATAGAACCTGGAGAGATAATCACCATCAAAGATGGAAAGATATCAAGCGACAAGAGCCATTGCGGCAAGGAAAAACGAAGCCTCTGCGTATTCGAATTCATATATTTCGCCCGTCCCGATTCGATAATAGAAGGAGAAAGCGTACAAGTCGCCCGCCAGAGGGCAGGTGCGTTTTTGGCACTCGAGCATCCGGCACAGGCCGATGTCGTAATCGGAGTGCCCGACTCTGGAATCGATGCGGCGCTCGGATATGCAAAACAGTCCGGCATCCCCTACGGAGTCGGACTGATCAAGAACAAATATATCGGACGCACTTTCATACAGCCGGAGCAGACGATGAGGGAAAACGGGGTGAGGATAAAACTCAATCCAGTCTCATCCACCGTCAAAGGCAAAAGAGTCATACTTATAGACGATTCGATCGTACGAGGCACGACAAGCATGAGGATTGTAAAGCTTTTGAGAGATGCAGGAGCAAAAGAGGTCCATTTCCGCTCAGCAGCTCCGAAGTTCCTCTATCCCTGCTATTTCGGAACCGACATCGACTCGTCAGAGAATCTTTTTGCATACAAGCACACCGATGAGGAAATGAAAAAGATACTTAATGTGGATTCGCTCGGATTTTTGTCGGTGGAGAACGTCGTAAAACTAACGCAGAATCCTTCATTAGGCTTTTGCACGGCCTGTTTCTCATCGCTATATCCATGCAAGCCTGAAAACGGGCATGAAAAAGACAAATACCAGAGCCCCATCAAGGAGAGGGAAAATGATTAATAGTTTTTCTGAAAGCTATAAAAAAAGCGGTGTCGACATCACAGCAGGATACAAGGCGGTGGAGCTTATGAAGGAGGATGTCGCACGCACCCGGACGAAAAATTCATACGATGATATCGGAGGCTTCGGCGGCTGCACCGATATCTCCAAAGAAAGCGGGAACATCCTTGTAAGCGGCACCGACGGGGTCGGGACAAAGCTCAAGCTTGCCTTTCTTATGGACAAGCACGACACAATCGGAATCGATTGCGTCGCAATGTGCGTCAACGACATAATCTGCACAGGGGCAAAACCCCTGCTCTTTCTTGATTACATCGCCTGCGGAAAGAACAGGCCGGAGAAGATCGCATCGATAGTCAAAGGGGTCGCCGACGGATGCGTCGAGGCAGGATGCGCGCTCGTAGGCGGCGAGACAGCGGAGATGCCTGGCTTTTATAAGGAGGATGAATACGACCTTGCCGGCTTTTCAACAGGGATAGTTGAGAAGGAAAGGATGCTCGATAAAAACAGGGTCGAAGATGGGGATGCTCTTATCGCCCTTCCTTCAAGCGGCGTCCACTCGAACGGTTTTTCCCTAATAAGAAAGATATTTGATATCGACAACAATCCCGATGTGCTCTCATCCCCTGTCCCTGGAGAAGAAAAGACGCTTGGAGAAGTGCTTCTTGCACCCACCAGAATCTATGTACGCCCTGTTCTTAAAGCATTAGAAGGCGTAAAAATCAAGAGCATCGCACATATCACAGGCGGCGGCTTTTATGAAAATATCCCGCGCGCCCTGCCCAAAAATCTCAGCGCCAAAATAGAAAAGGCTTCTGTAAGAATCCTTCCAATCTTCAAGCATATCATGAAGGAAGGCAAAATTTCTGAGCGTGACATGTTCAATACATTCAACATGGGAGTCGGAATGGTGCTTGCAGTAAAAAAAGAGGATGAGGACAAAACGCTTAAGCTGCTTGAAAAAGAAGGTGCGTACAAGCTTGGAGAGGTCGTCGAATCAAACGAGGGTGTGATACTATGGTGAATGTCGCAGTCCTCGTATCAGGCGGAGGGACCAACCTTGAAGCGATCTTGAGAGCGGAAGAAAATGGTGGAATCAGGAATGCCGCAGTCAGGCTTGTCGTTTCAGACCGTGAAGGCGCATACGCCCTGACACGCGCTAAAAACCATGGGAAGAAGGCTGTAATGATAAACCGCAGAAAGCTTGGAGGAAAGGCTTTTGAAAAAGAGCTTCTTAAGCTCCTAAGGCAAGAAGAAATCGGCCTTGTGGTGCTCGCTGGCTTTCTTTCAATTTTATCAGAAGAGGTGATAAACGAGTATCCGGACAGGATAATAAACGTCCACCCTTCCCTGATCCCGTCCTTCTGCGGCAAGGGATACTACGGGCTTAAGGTGCACGAGGCGGCTCTTGAAAGAGGCGTCAAGGTCACAGGGGCCACGGTGCACATTGTCAACAGCATCCCCGACGGAGGAAGGATACTGCTTCAGAAAGCAGTCTATGTAAAGGACGGCGATGATGCCGAAGCTCTGCAAAAAAGGGTAATGGAGGAAGCCGAATGGGTTCTTCTTCCAAAAGCTTTGGAAATGATGGCCGAAATAATCAGCAAGGAGAAGCATGATGCTTGATTTGAAAGAATATTTAAAAAACAACACCTACCCCGGCAGGTTCATCCTCGCAGGGTGCACAAGAGACAATAAGGCGGTGCTCGCATATGCGATAATGGGCAGAAGCGGCAACAGCAGAAACCGCGTATTCACACTTGAAGACGGGGTTCTTGAAACCAGGGCCGCAGACGAGAGCAAGCTTGAAGATCCGTCGCTGATAATCTACAAGGCAAAACTCGAAGAGGGACATTTTACGATACTTACAAACGGGGATCATACGGAAACTGTAGAACAAGCGATAAAAGAGCAAAAAAGCCTTGAAGAGGCTCTAGCAATAAGAGAGGCGGAACCCGACAGCCCGAACTTCACCCCGCGCATCGGCGTGCTTTATGACAATGAAAAAATGAGCTATACGCTTTTCATACTTAAAAAGGAAGAAGGAAAAGACGTGCGCCTTGCATACACCTACCCCGCAATTCCGGGATACGCACATGCAATCCACACCTATAAGGAGAATGCATCACCGCTTCCGCCGTTTGAAGGAAATCCTTTGATGTTCGAAATACCGGATGATGCAGAGAGCCTCAAGAATCTTCTATGGTCGTCGCTGAACGAGGAGAACAAGATATCCCTTTATGTAAAGGTCGGAGACGACGAAATAGTAGTCAACAAATACAAGGAGGAGGAATGATGGATATCCTTAATCTGAAATACGGCTGCAACCCAAACCAAAAAGAGGCTTCGATAGCGAGACCCGACAAGCTTCCCGTGAGCATGCTCAACGGAAAAGCGGGATATATAAACTTCCTCGATGCCTTGAACGGCTACCAGCTTGTCAGGGAGCTAAAGGAGGCTACCGGATCTGCCGCCGCCGCATCCTTCAAACATGTCTCTCCTGCGGGGGCGGCAATCGCCGTACCACTATGCGAGAAAGAAAAGAAAATGTACTTCGTCACCGATAAGACAGAGCTGTCGGACCTTGCCACAGCCTACATAAGGGCCCGGGGCGCGGACAGGATGTCCTCGTTCGGAGATTTCATTGCGCTTTCCGATCCTTGCGACAGAGCGACTGCCAAGATAATCTCAAAGGAGGTCTCCGACGGAGTGATTGCTCCCGGATACGATGAAGAGGCGCTCGAGATACTGAAGAAAAAAAGAAACGGCTCCTACTGCGTGATAAAAATAGATCCTGAATACAGGCCTGAAAAAGAGGAAATGAAGACCGTATACGGCATCACATTCCGCCAGAACCACAACGATTTCATCCCTTCGGAAAAAACCTTTGAAAACATTGTAACAAAGAATAAGAATCTGACAGAGGATGCGAAAAGGGACCTCATTGTAGCGCTTGTAGCATTAAAGTATACCCAATCCAATTCAGTATGCTATTCCTACCATGGGCAGACAATAGGAGTCGGAGCAGGACAGCAGTCAAGGATCCACTGCACCCGCCTTGCAGGAGGAAAAGCCGACCTATGGAATCTTCGCCAAAGCGATAAGGTATTAAGCCTGCCGTTTAAGGAAAAGCTTTCAAGAAACGACAAGGACAACTGCATCGAGCAGTATCTTTCCGAGGATCCGGAAATAGATGTTCTTGAAAACTGGCAGGATTATTTCTCATCACGCCCCGAGCCCTTTACGAAGGATGAAAAGAAAAAATATCTTGAGAGCATCAAAGGCATTTCTTTGGCATCCGATGCGTTCTTCCCATTCAGCGACAATATTGAAAGGGCTTTCAGATCCGGAGTCTCGTTTATAAGCGAGCCGGGAGGCTCCCTCAGGGATGATCTTGTAATCGAGGCAGCAGACAGACATGATATTGTGATGAGCTTTTCAGGCGTCCGCCTGTTCCACCACTAAGGAGGAGCCATGAACGTTCTCATACTCGGCTCGGGAGGAAGGGAATGCGCGATTTCAAGCCGCCTTTCAAAAAGCCCTGAAATCGACAGGCTGTATGCGCTGCCCGGAAACGGAGGGATAAAAAAATATGCCACATGCATTCCTGGCTCCGTCACAGATATCGGATGTGTGAAAAAGGCTGTCGAAGACTATGCGATAGACTACTGCGTGGTCACTCCGGATGATCCTCTTGCCATCGGCATGGTGGATGCTCTTTCCATCCCCTGCTTTGGGCCCAAGCAATCTGCCGCGAGAATTGAATCGAGCAAAGCCTTTGCAAAGGAATTGATGAAGAAATATTCGATTCCCACCGCCGGATATGAAGTGTTCTCCTCTTATGAGGAGGCTCTGAACTATATAAAGGGCATCACCTTTCCTGCTGTCATCAAGGCCGACGGGCTTGCCCTCGGCAAAGGCGTAGTGATTGCCGAAACGATCGAGGAAGCGAAAAAGGCTCTTAAAGAGATGATGCTTGATAAGAAATTCGGGCAAAGCGGATGCAAGGTGGTGATCGAGGAATTTTTGGAAGGGCCGGAAGTGACAGTGCTGGCATTCACCGATGGAAAGACTATAAAGCCTATGATCTCCAGCATGGATCATAAAAGAGCATATGACGGAGATAAAGGACCCAATACGGGCGGCATGGGCTGCATAGCGCCAAACCCCTACTACACCACGGATATTGAAAAAGAGGCTTTGGATAAGATAATCCTGCCGACAATAAAAGCGCTTGCAGAGGAAGGATGTCCGTTTTCAGGATGCCTATACTTCGGGCTTATGATCACCAGAGACGGCGTCAAAGTAATCGAATACAACTCCCGTTTCGGAGATCCTGAGACGCAAACAGTGCTTCCTCTTTTAAAAAGCGACCTGTTTGAAATCATGAAAGCCTGCACATACGGCTATCTCGATAAAACAGAAATAAAGTGGAGCGAAGGCTCATCCTGCTCGGTGGTGCTTGCATCTTCCGGCTACCCCGGAAGCTATGAGAAGGGAAAGGAGATAACCATACCCGAAAATCTCGATGCTGAGGTATTTATTGCCGGGGCAGAGGAAAAGGATGGCAGGCTTTTCACATCTTCAGGAAGAGTGGTGGATGTATCTGCTACGGGAAAGGATCTTAAAGAGGCTGTTGAGAAAGCTTACAAGGCTTCAGAAATGATTTTTTTCGAAGGAAAGACGATGAGAAAGGATATAGGCAAAAAGGCTCTGGAGGCATAGATGGTCCATAGGATTTACGTAGAGAAAAAGCCCGGATTCAGAGAAGAGGCAAAAGCTCTTGAAAAAGATATCCGCCAATCGCTCGGAATCGATCTTAAAGAGCTGAGAATAATAAACAGATACGATGTCGAAGGCCTTGATGCAGAATTATTGAAAAAGGCGGTAAAGCAGGTTTTTTCCGAACCGCAGGTTGACGATGTTCTTACAGAACTTCCAATTGCCGATCATGTATTTTGTGTCTCATATCTTCCAGGACAGTTCGATCAGAGGGCGGAAAGCGCCAAGGAATGCATAAGCTTCATAAGTCCGGAAACATCATGCAGCGTAAAAAGCGGCAAGGTATACCTTGTCTCAGGCATTGATGAAGAGAGCCTGCTGAGAATCAAGAAATACCTGATAAACCCTGTGGAGGCAAAGGAGACGGGGCTTGAAGAGCTCACTACGCTCGAAAACAGCTACGAGGCTCCGAAGATGGTAGAAACGCTCGAAGGCTTCATTTTGCTGGATGAGGAAGAACTCAAACCACTCCTTGAGAAATACGCCCTTGCAATGGATGCGGAAGACCTCAAGGTTTTCCAAGAGCATTTCAAAAGCATAGGAAGAAATCCGACAATCACAGAGCTCAGGGTATGCGACACCTACTGGTCGGACCATTGCAGGCACACAACATTCCTTACCGAGCTTGAAAGTGTCGTATCAGAGGATGAGGAAGCTGATGAGATGTTCGCCAGATACCTTTTGATGAGAAAGGAGCTCGGGATAAAGAAGCCGGTATGCCTGATGGATATCGCAACCATCGGGGCCAAATATCTCAAGAGCATTGGCCTGGCTGATAAAATCGACCAGTCGGAGGAGATAAATGCCTGCTCAATCAATATCGATGCAAAAATTGACGGTAAGTCCGTCCCCTACCTTCTGATGTTCAAGAACGAGACGCACAACCATCCGACCGAGATAGAGCCCTTCGGTGGAGCCGCCACCTGCATCGGAGGTGCGATCCGCGATCCGCTTTCAGGACGAGCCTATGTTTATCAGGCCATGAGGATAACAGGCTCCGGCGATGTCACGATGCCTTTTAATAAGACGCTGGAAGGAAAACTTCCACAAAAAAAGATAGGAATCACATCAGCACAGGGAAACTCGAGCTATGGCAACCAGATCGGGCTTGCAACCGGGCTTGTGGATGAAATATATCATCCCGGATACGTTGCAAAGCATATGGAGCTAGGAGCGGTTGTTGCCGCAGTGAAAAAGGAAAACGTCGTACGCAGATCCCCAGTTCCCGGAGACCTTGTAATCCTTCTTGGGGGAAGGACCGGAAGGGATGGCATCGGCGGGGCTACGGGATCATCCAAAAGCCATAAGAAAAGCTCAATAGAAACCTGTTCTGCAGAAGTGCAGAAAGGAAATGCAACCGAGGAAAGAAAGCTCCAGAGGCTTTTCAGAAACCCTGAAGCAGCCCGCATGATCAAGAGGTGCAACGACTTCGGAGCCGGCGGCGTTGCAGTTGCGATCGGGGAGCTTGCAGACGGGCTTGAGATCAATCTGGATCTTGTGCCTAAGAAATACCAGGGGCTCGATGGAACAGAAATCGCAATCTCTGAAAGCCAGGAGAGGATGGCAATAGTCATCGATAAAAAGGACGAGCAGGAGTTCTTGAAGCTTGCTGAAAGCGAGAATCTTGAAGCGACCACGGTGGCAAAGGTCACCAAGGATCCAGTGCTCAAGATGGAATGGAGGGATAAGACCATAGTCTCCCTATCCAGAGAGTTTTTGAACACAAACGGAGCTTCAAAAAAGGCAAAGGCGCTTATTGGAAAGAAAAAGGAAATAAAAGAAGAGAAGATGAGCCTTGAAGAAAAGCTTTCAAGCCTTGCCTTCACATCCCGGCAGGGGCTTTCCGAACGCTTCGACTCCACAATAGGAGATGCAACCGTGCTGATGCCTTTCGGAGGCATCCACCAGAAAACACCATCAGGCGTAATGTGCGCTCTTATTCCCACCGATGAAGGCTCATGCAGCACCGCATCGATCTTCTCTTATGGTTTTGAGCCATATAAAACCGACGCCGATCCTTTTGCTGGCTCGTACGAGGCGGTGATAAACTCTATCTGCAAGATAATCGCTGCCGGAGGAAGCAGGAAGGGCTGCTATCTGAGCCTGCAGGAATACTTTGCAAAAACAGGAAATGACAAGAGGCGGTGGGGTGCGCCGCTTGCCGCCCTCCTAGGCGCTCTTAAAGCGCAGCTTGATACCAAGTGCCCAGCTATCGGAGGAAAGGACAGCATGTCCGGCAGCTTCGAAGATCTTAATGTGCCGAACACCCTCGTATCCTTTGCAATAAACACCGCGGATATCGGCAGCATAAAGTCGCCGGAGTTCAAGAGCACCTCTTCCTTCATATATCTTATCGACAAGAAAGCAGAAGAGGAAATGTGCACCTATCTCGACAGGGCAGAAGGCATCATCAGCCAGGACTGCGTAATCTCCTCGTCCACCGTCGAAAAGAAGGATGTCGATGTTACGCTCGCAAAACTCTCGTTCGGCAACATGATCGGCCTGGATACTGTAAAAGAGAATCTGGAAGCAAGCGCATGGGCGTTTGTAGTGGAAAGCAGGAATCCTATTTTGGGATTGAAGCTTATTGCAAAAACGAAAGAAGAGAAGAAATTCAATTCAAAACCTTTGGAGGAGCTCCTTTCATACTATGAAAGCGGTCTTAAAAAGATTTATCCGCTGAAAGCGGAGAATAAGGGCAAGGCAAAAACCATAACCTCTATAAAACCGGCAATAATGGCCCACTCAAGAGTAAAGACGGCAAAACCGAAAGTTCTCATTCCGGTCTTTCCCGGCACAAACTGCGAGTACGATTCAAAGCGCGCATGGAAGGATGCAGGCGCAGATCCGATGGTTTATGTAATCAACAACCTCAATCCTGAGAGCCTGAAAAAGAGCATAGAGGGATTTAAAAAGGAACTCTCCTCTTCAAACATACTATTTATTCCCGGAGGCTTTTCAGGTGCGGATGAACCGGACGGATCGGGGAAATTCATCACGGCCTTTTTGAGAAACGGGGATATCATGGAAGAGATCGATAATTTGTTAAAAAATCGCGACGGGCTCATAGGCGGGATCTGCAACGGCTTCCAGGCCCTTATAAAACTCGGGCTTGTGCCATACGGTGAATTCAGGGATGCAGGCCCCTTCAGCCCCACCCTCACGTTCAACACGATAGGACGCCATGTGTCGCGCCTGGTGCCGACCCGCATCTCCTCCACCATATCACCCTGGCTCAGCTGCTATGAGCCCGGAGAAGTGCAGATGGTCCCTATCAGCCACGGCGAAGGAAGATTCGTTGCTGCTCCAGCCCTGCTTGAGAAGCTTATCAGAAATAATCAAATTGCAACGCAATATGTAGATCTGGATGGAAATGCGACCATGGACGGGCTGTATAATGCAAACGGTTCCGATATGGCGGTTGAAGGCATCACAAGCCCCGACGGGAAAGTATTCGGCCGCATGGGGCATATCGAGCGATGCAGAAACGGGCTATACAAGAACGTATCATCTTCTTCAGGAATAAAATTCTTCAAGGGAGCTGTAAACTATTTCTCCTGAATCAGCGGGAAAATAGAATCGACGGATTAAAAGGAAAGCTATCATCTAGAGGAAATATCGGACGGGGAAGGTTTTTGTAGCTCAGGCGTGAAAACACCTCGTTGCTGCTGCCGTCGGTAAGCGCCATCAAAGATCTTTTTGCTATGGCGCGTATTTCCGGCTCAAGATAGCCGAGTTTGACAACGCACACCTTGAGAAAAGAAGGATCCACCCCGAGGGCTTCCATCATCTTAGGATCGTAGCAGCCTACATGGCGGTCGGTTACCACCACGTCAATGCCTCCGATATCCAAAAGAGCCAGGGATACACCTGAAAATCCAGGCCAATCCTTCTTAATGGAAATAACCCTTGCCTTCGCTTTTATCGGAGTGCTGGTCTTCTTATCAAAACCAGCACCCAGCGAAACATCCAAGATATTCCCCTCTCCTTTCTCCACTGCATCACAAACCACCTGAGGATCGTATATCGCCTGGCAGCATAACGGAGGATCGAGGCTGCAGAGTTCCTTATCCTGCAAAATCAGCTTCAGAAAATTCGTGACATCCTGGCTGGAACCGGCCGTGGGATTATCCCCGCTGTCAGAGATGATAACAGGATACACACCACATCTGATACTCTCCTTGGCCTTCTTAAGGCATTCTGCAGGCTCGTACGTTTCACTATAAAAACCGAAATCATTCCTATAGGACCAAAACAATTCTGCAAGATAAAGAGCTGAAGACTCAGCCTTGTCCTTGGATGAAGCGGAAACAAGGGAGACTACCCCGTTATCACCTGAATCAGCCCAGGGAAATCCGAGAAAGTAAGAGGCTGCAATAACGCTCTCTTTTTCAATTTCCAGACGCCTCAATTCTTTGATAAGGCTTTTCATTGGTTCCGTATTGGTCTCTGACTGTTCTCCGGAAATCAGCAGCGGTATACGTACCGCTGCCATATGGATCTTTCTGCCAGATAAGGCATGAAGCGTCATTTTTGCAGCTGAAGCTCCTGTTTCATACTCGTCCGTATGGGGTGCGCATTTGTATCCGATAAAACCATCAGCATATTCCAACATATCCTTAGTGACCGTCGCATGCATATCCAGCGAACAGATTATTGGAATATCAGGACAGAGCGATCTTACTTTTAAAAGAAGGTCGCTTTCGCTTTTTCCTATCCCCTGCACTCTCATCGAACCATGGAGGGCCAGGCATACAGCATCTACAGGAAGGCTTTTTTCAAGAGACGAAAGAAGCTCGTCACGCAAGGCTGTATAGCATTCCTCATCCCATTCTCCATTCGGGACCGCTCTGGCAAAAAGAGAGGGAACTACATCGATATCAGCTTTTTCAAGAGTCTCAATAATTCCTGTGATGGAATCATTATTTTTTGAGCAAAGAAGATCTATTCCCCGCAAGACATGAATATCATCAATATTTGTTGTAATCGGATTGAACGTATCAGACTCGTGATGAAGACCACCGACGAAAACTCTTTTTTCCATCAAAAACCACCTTTTGAAAAATAATAACAAAGACAAGTCTATCCGAGGAAAAAAAAGAAGGGACATCCTCTAATTTTATTCATGGGGTAGTATGGTGAAGCGGATGTCCCTTATTAATTTATGGCTTAACTCTATCACTTGATAAAAATTTAATGGTGAAGATTATGTGTTGATTGTTTGGAAAACACATATATGTCATAATTTTTTTTTCCATTTCAGCAGAAAAGCTGAATCGGCTATTACGAAAACAGAGCCTGCATTATGGACAAGGGCTCCAACTACAGGATTCAATACTCCGGTTATCGCCAGAACAATCGCAAGGAAATTGAGGGCCATGGAGAACGTCAGATTAAGGCGGATGGTCTTCATCATCCTTCTTGAAAGCATCAGAAGATGTGGAAGCTGCCCGATCTGGTCATCCACCAAAGCAATATCCGCGGCTTCCACCGCTATGTCGCTGCCTATGCCGCCCATGGCAATCCCCACATCGGCCGTTTTGAGCGCAGGGGCATCGTTTATGCCATCGCCGATCATGCATACGCCAAGACCGTTCTTTCTGCTCTCTTCTATCCATGAAAGCTTATCTTCCGGAAGGCATGACGATCTTATATTCCTTATTCCGACCCTGTCAGCCACTTTTGAGGCAACCTTGCCATTATCCCCTGTGAGAAGCACCGGTTCAAATCCGAAAGATTTGATTGAATCGATCATTTCTTTGCTTTCAGGGCGCAGAGTATCGGAAAGCGATAAAAAGCCAAGATAGATGCCATCTGCAGCAACATTGACCACAGCCTCCCCTTCCAAACTGCAATTATCCACCTCTAATGCCATGTTTTCCGGCAGCACTATGCCAAAAGAATCCATTAATGCATTGTTACCTGCAAGCACAATCTTTCCATCTGCATACGCCTGCACACCACGTCCAGGAAACATCTTGAAATCCGCCGCCTCTGCAAGCGTCTTTTTATAATTTTTCTTATATGATTTTACGACAGCCTTTGCTATCGGATGTTCGGAAAGGGCCTCGATTGAAGCAGCAAGGAAAAACATTTCATCCTCGCGCTTTTTTTCTGCAGAAACGGCTTTGCAGACCTCCAAAGTTCCATATGTCAGAGTACCGGTCTTATCAAAGGCTATCCTTTTCACCCCGGCCAGCCGTTCAAGCGCATCGCCTTGGCGGACCAAGAATCCATGCTTTGCAGCATTGCCTATTGCAGCCATTATTGCAGTAGGAGTTGCGAGAACCAAAGCACATGGGCAGAATACGACCAAAATAGTCACCGATCTAATTATCTCACCTGTAAAAACCCAGGTCAGCGCAGCTGCAGAAAGTGCGATAACCACCACCCAGGTGGCCCAACGGTCAGCGAGTCCGACGATCTTCGCCTTTGAGGCATCAGCCGACTGGACAAGACGGATCATACGCTGTATCGAACTGTCCTTGCCGACCTTCAAAGCCTTCATATCAAACGGTCCGTATTGATTCACGCTGCCGCTTAACACCTCGTCTCCCGCTTTTTTATCAACAGGAAGCGACTCTCCTGTGATGACAGCCTGGTTTATCGAGGTCTCGCCATTGATGATGATCCCATCTACCGGAACAGTCTCGCCTGCAAGCACCCTTACAACATCCCCGACTTTCACGTCAATTGCACCAACAATGCGTTCCTCCCCGTCTCTCATCACGCGCGCAGTCTGGGGATCAAGCTTCACCAATTTCTCGATTCCTGCCCTTGCCTTTGCAACCGTCAGGTCCTCCAAAAGGCTTCCAAGCTGCATTATCAAAGCAACCTCGCCTGCGGCAAAAGTCTCCCCTATGAAAAGAGAGGCGATAAGAGCTAATGAAACCAGCACGTCCGCCTTTATATCAAATCTGGTGACAAGGCCTATTATGGCTTCAAGGATGATCGGTATGCCGCAAAGGACCACCGCGATCCACGCTGTATCAAAGCCGAAAGGAAATACTTTGAAAATGCTTAAAAGAAGAGATAATGCGGAAATAACAAGCAGGACAACATCCTTGCGGATTCCACCTTTTTCCAATAAGACCTCAAGGCTATCCATGAAAGCATGCATGAGAAGAACCCCTATTTTATTTACATTATACCCATAGGGGGTATAGGTTTCAACCATAAAACAAACACTTATTGAAAATCAATCGAGATTGGCAAAGCGCTCTACCGCTTTAGTAAAGCTCTCTATCGTCTTTTCGGCATCCCCGTGCTCAATTCCGTCCCGTACACAATGCTTTATGTGTCCTTCAAGAACAATCTGCCCACACTTATGAAGGGCCGATTTGGCTGCATTTATCTGCAAAAGCACATCTTCACAGGGGACATCCTCATCCACCATGCGATCTATTGCCTGCACTTGTCCGATAATCTTTTTCAGCCTTCTATGAAGGTTTTCCGCATCCATGCATTGTCTCATGCGACCCTCCTGGAATATCCCTAAAAAAACAATACCATTACTTGTGTCCAAGCTCAAGGACACCCAAGCAAAAACATGCTTATGAAATACACGCCGGAACAGAAAAAGCTAAGAGATATCTAAGGCCTCAACCTAAGGAGGTAACATCTATCGACCTTATTTCTCCTATCTTGCCAAGCTTTTCCATCATATCGCTCAACGACAGGTTCTTTCCAAAAAGGATTTTCGCAGTCAATACAAAATTGCCATTATCACCCTGCTCGATGTACATGCTCTTGACACAAAGCCCCTCGTTCCGTATTGCCTCGGAAATCGAAGTGGTCGTTCTTTCCGTATTATCAAGTTCCACAGACACGGTACCGATGGTCTGCAGATTGAGATGAATCCTCTTGTTATGCAAAAGCCATTGGAAAAACAGAATAAAAATCGTGAATACGCACCCTGTCACATAAAGCCCGGCTCCGATTGTGATTCCCATTCCGACTGTTGCCCATAATCCTGCCGCAGTCGTAACGCCGATCGTATTTTCCTTTCTGACAAATATGACTCCAGCACCTAAGAAGCCTATGGCAGTAACAACGCCTGCAGCGATTCTTGATGCATCAAGGGAAATACCGTCAATGCCTACCACATCGAAAAAACCATACTTGGAAACAATCATCATGAGAGCAGATGATATTGCAACCAGCACATGAGTCCTGATGCCGGCGGTTTTTGCCCTGCGCTCACGCTCCAAGCCTATAAGGCCGCCGCATACGGCAGCCAAAAAGAATCTGAGGATGTATTCAACCTCAGAAATCACAAAGAAATCTTCCATAATCAAAATACCTTGCAGTTTATTCAGCTATAAAAATCCTGACGCCCTTGCTTTCCAGCTCTTTTCTCATCTCATCGGAAATCTTGTCACAAACAAATATGTCTATATCGGACCAGGAGCATATGCTGGCAAACGCTTTCTTGCCAGCCTTGGAGGAATCAGCCAGCAGGCATACGGTACCGGCGCTCCTTATCATCGCTCTCTTGGTCTCGGCTTCGATGACATTGGAACAATACAGACATGAATCCGTATACCCCGAGGCGCCCATGAAAAGGATATCGGCATTGATCTGCCCGAGCTCGCTGCAGGCAAAAGTGCCGATGGAACCCTTTGAATACCTGCGCAGCATCCCACCCAGCACCAGAACCTCAATGCTCTCGTCATCCATCACACTCTCGATGGCCAGAAGGGAACCAGTGACCATCGTGACACCTTTTCCTGAGAGATACTTCGCCACATGGAATGTAGTACTTCCAGTATCGACGATAACGGTATTCCCCTCCTCCACAAAGGTCGAAGCAAGACGGGATATGGCATCCTTTTCTTTCTCAAACTCAAAAATCGTCTTGGAAATCAACCTTGAAAGCGATTTCTTCTCGACAAGCTTTGCTCCTCCATGCGTCCTCTTCAAAACACCTTTCTGCTCCAGATTGGCAAGATCGGAACGGATAGTCACAAGGGATACTCCTAATCCGAGAGCAAGCTCCTCGACGGTAATGTAATCCTTCTCATCAAGGAGCCTCAATATCTCATCCCTTCGTTCCCGGATATTCATACAAAAAACATCTCCTAATAATGGGCATATCCGTCAGCCACATACCTGTCAGTGATTTTCTTTATCAGGCTGTTCATCTTCTCGCACCCTTTATGGGTATTGGAAGCCACTTCCCAACGTACCATAGCATCCTCACTGCGGCTTATACGCTCTGCAACCTGTATCCAATTATCACCTAAAGAAGTGTTTTTATCAAATACCTTTGGCAGGTTGAAACGCATTAAAACCGCATCAAGATCGGATCCATCGTCCATTTCCCGGATGATTTCAGCCCCCTCGGCTTTCATCGTATTCTCAACCTCGTCCATAAGGCCCTGCATTATCTCAGGATGCCCATCGCAATGAAGCGGCCATTCCCTCTCTCTGAAAAGGCTCTTTTCCTTCTCATGCGCCTGTCTGTAGGCCTCGGGATCAAGCATATGGCATTTCGCAGTCAAAAGGGAGAAGAACAGCGTGGATTCCACAGCCGCACACCCTTTTGAAGGATCTGCCGGATCATATGGAAAGTTCATATAATAATGGGCCGACTCTTCCTCTGCAGCCAGATACTGCTTTGAAAAATTCTCTCTCAGCTTTGCCTTGATGAACGAATGACCGTTTCTGATTATATGGACACCGACACCCTTTGAAGCCATATCCACAAGGGCTGCGGGAATCGCCTTCACATCCGCATAGTACTGCGGATCAAAAGGATGGAATGCATCCTTGAAAATGCTGTTTATCTGAGGAATCAGTATGGACATATTGTATCCCGGTACGATCTGGTTCCCATCTGCATCCATGAGATCAAGCCTATCCCCATCCCCATCAAAGCAGAATCCAAAATCAAAAGACCCTTTCCGCATCGCATCCCTAGCGGGGGCTATGCTCTTTTCAATAATCGGGTTCGGATCCCCTTGGGGAAAGAATCCGTTCGGCACGACATTGCGGATCTCCATATCAGCACCTGCATACTGAAATGCAAGAGCAACCTCGTTTCCAGCCGATCCGGAAAGGAATTCAAAGAGTATCTTCTGCCCTTTAAGATCCCCCTCATTTATTCCTGCGAGCTTGAGCGAATAATCTATATAGGAATCCAAATCGTTTATTATATGGAGCTTTCCCCTTGAAAATGAGGACATGCGCTCCCCCTTCTCATAGTATTGCTTGATTTTTGCAATGCCGCCGTCGCGTCCGCAGCCGAAAGCTACAGGGAAAAGATCGGGCTCCATGAGCTTCATCCCAACATATTCACCGGGATTATGGCTTGCTGTAAGCATCACTCCCGCGCTCTGCCTGTGCTTCATCATCGTATGATAATACTGGCATGTGGAAATCGGCTGAGGATTCAAATATACATCGATTCCGTAAGAAAGCAATGTGCTTGAAAGCCCTTCTGCAAGCTGCGGAACATACAGCCTGGCATCCCTGCATATGACTACGCTCTGCACTGAAAGGGAGTTCTTCATATAGCAGCCTACAGCATGGAATAGCCTCGTCTGCAATTCCTCATCCATACGTCCGATTTTTGTCCTTATGTCGTACGCCTTGAATGCATCCAAATCCAAATCTTTCATATCACACCTCATAATGTGCAAGCGGAACGGCCGCAAACGAGCAGGCAAACACTTCACGGGCCTGCGACTGTATAGCATCTCTTGCGCTGTCACTGCAAGGAAGATGCACCAAAACAAGCTTGCGGGCTCTTGAAGCTAAAGCCAAGGCTGCAGCCTCAAGTCCACCCTGATGACCTTTTTTCACCAAATCGTCTTTTTTATCCGAAAGCCCGGAAGCTTCCGTGATCAGAAGATCAGCATCCATAAGAACCTGATCAGGAGCGGCGATAGGCCTGGTATCCGAAGTATATGCCACCTTCTTCCCATCCCTGATGAATACCATGCCTATGCTGCCCGGAGCATGATCAGTATCAAACAGCTCCACCTTCAAATCATCTATTGAAAATGACGAGGTGGAATGAAAAACGATATCGAACATCCCCTTTTTCTCCCGAAGGAGGAAAGCATCGAGAAGAGAGGCCAGGATCTTTTGGACCTCCGGCCTTGCATACACATCCAAAGCCTCCTTCCTGCCCTTCAGCCAAAGCTGATGTATGAGGGAAGGAAAGCCATAAAGATGATCGACATGGCCATGGGTAACAACCACAGCCTGAAGATTCTCTTTCTCAACAGCCTCCTGAAGATTCGAGGAGCAGTCGACAAGAACCGAAACGTTTCCACAATCAACAAGAAGCGATGTATTTCCGGAAAGACGGTCTTGAAGACTTCCATTCCTTCCGAGGATGGTGATATCCATTACGCTCATACGTTCCCCTTTTTCTTCCTTCTTATCACAGGAACGACTATCGTTGCTACCGCAATCAGGATGAATATCCAGCAGATCGGCTTAGTGAAGAATGTAAGATAATTTCCACCAGCAAGCTTTACAGCTCTTCTGAAATTCTCCTCGAACATGCTGCCAAGAATAAGTCCCAGAACGATCGGTGCAATCGGATAGCCATCTTTCTTGAGGAAATATCCGACGATTCCCATCACAAGGGAAATACCCATGTAATAGATGCCTGAGGTGATCGCCTGCCCTGCTACCGCATAAGATCCGATATAAGAGAGCATAAGCACGATCGGCAGAAGGATCTTTTGGGAGATTTTCAACACTTTCGGATATACTCTGACTCCTGCCAGCTGATAAACAGCCATGAAAATATTGGCAAAGAACATGGTGATGAAAATTCCATATACCAGCGGCATGTTCTGCTGGAAAAGCTGGAAGCCAGGTGTGACCCCCTTGATCATCAAGGCCCCGATCAAAACAGCCGTAGCGGCATCGCCAGGAATACCGAGAGCGAGAGCAGGTATCAGGGCTCCGCCTGTAACGGCATTGTTGGCAACCTCGGGAGCAAATACCCCTTCAAGACATCCTGTGCCGGGCTGTTCGAGTTTTCCCTTGCTGGAGGCACATATCCCCTCTGCAGCATTACGCGACATGAAGACAGCAATCGAGGCGCCGGTGCCAGGAATCGCTCCTACAATCGTTCCGATTCCTAATGAAGAAAGGATGATCTTCCACATCTGCCTTATTTTCTTGAACGGCGGGAAAATCTTTTCGATCTTGGTGGAAATCACCTGGGCCTGAGGCTTCGAAAGATTTGCAAGTTCAGCAAAAACCTGGCTGACTCCATAAAGCCCGATCAATGTTGCAGTAAGATCCAGTCCTCTGGAAAGCGGGGTGTGAGCTAAAACGCTGCTGAACGGTATTCTAAGCTGCCCGCTGAACGGATCAGTGCCTAAAAATGCCAAAGCCATTCCAAAAGCACCCATCAAAAGGCCTTTTAAGATATTCTTTCCGCTTACAGAAGCGATGATGACAAGCCCTACAAGAGCCAGTGTGGTCTTTTCGGCAGGGCCGAAGGCAAGAGTGAGTTTGGCAATCAGCGGAGAAAAGAACATGAGACAGATCAATGATCCCATTCCTCCGATGAAAGAAGCGATAACAGATCCTCCGAGAGCCTGGCCAGCCAACCCCTTCTTTGTCATCAGTAATCCGTCTTCGACAGTTGCTATTGCATTCGGGTTTCCCGGAATTCCTAATAGGATTGCAGGAATGCTGGCGCCGCATACTGCACCGCAATAAACAGCGAGAAGCATTCCGATTCCAGTTGCAGCAGGAAGCTGGAAACTGATTGGCATGACAAGTGCGATTCCCATTGTTGCAGTGAGTCCGGGAAGCGCTCCGAGAATGATTCCAAGAATGGACCCGAAGGAGCACCAGAGCAAAGTTGAAACATTCAGGACCATCGACAGGCCCTGCATAAACGCATCCATCTGAAACCTCCTTTTACCAATTGATCAACCCTGGAGCCAGGGTAACCATGAAGAACTGCTTGAAAACTATGTACAAATACATTACGACCGCATAGGATATGATTCCGCTGGCCGCAATCCTCTTTATCTTCGGATTACTTATCTTCTTATAAACAGCAAAGACAAAAAGAAGAAGGAAAGCTGTGACAATCAGACAGGAAATGAATGCTGTCATATTCGAATTGCCTAAAATCGCAGGAATTGCTCCGGCTCTTCCCAACCTCAGAAGCATCCTTGTCACATACCTGAAAACAGAATAGATCAGGATGGAGCCTACAAGAGTGGCAACTCCTCCCAAAACGGATGCTTTCCATCCGGCCTTTTCCTCGTTCACAGACAAATATGTGCAAGTGAGAATGTAAAGCAGCAGCAGAGAGGTTATGACAAACCCCAGCATGCTCTGCAAAAATACATAAAGTATAGCAGTTACCAAAGTGATTATGAAAAGCTTTCTTGTAACAGGATCCGAAACCTCGTCTCCGTTCGGCTTTTCTTTTATCGTAATGTAAAGAAACCCCAAAAACATGAAAATGGAAAGGATCAGAGGAAGAAGCATTCCACCTGGATCCCCTCCTACTTCATCGCCTATCATCTTGCTGCTGCCGTTTGAAACTACATAAATGAAATACAATCCCGAAACGATTGTCATTAAAAATGGCAGCGGTTTAACCTTTTTCATTTCCTACCTCGAAAAATCAAAATATGCCGGTCCCCAAAAGGACCGGCTGGATACTCACATATTGTAAAGACCGGCTTCCTTGAGAATCGGTTCATACTGAGCGATGAACTCCTCATGGTCGGCTTTTGCTCCTTCAAGCTTGGAGAACTGCGGAATGATTCCGTTTGCTTCCATGAATGACTGGAAAGCATCTGAATTGAAAGCCTTTTCAGCAATATCTGCAATCCACTGCTCCACTTCAGCTGGAGTTCCGGCTTTTACCATGATCGAGCGGTAGGATCCTGCAGGAACATGGATATCAGGATATCCGGCTTCTGCAAGTGTCGGCACATCCTTCAATTCATCAATGACGCTGTGTGCATCGCCAAGGATTACAAGAGGTCTGAAGCTGTCGATGTTTGCAACAACCTCACTCTGGCTGAACACGCCTGCATCACAGTGTCCGCCAAGCACGCTTGCAATGAGATCGGCGCCGCCGTTAAAAGGAGTAACGTTGAAAGTCTTGTCGAATGCAAGGTTGATTCCCACGCATGCAACACCGGTTGCTCCACCCATTCCAGCATTGCCGAAGGAGATCTTTCCGGGGTTCTCTGCAGCAGCATTCACAAGATCGTCGAAAGTATACCAGGGCTTGTCGTTCCTGACTGCGATGATGAAAGGATCCATATTGAGTCCTACAACATAATCCATTGCCTTGTAGCCTTCAGTAAGGCCCTGCATTGTAGCTGCAATAGTATGGGTTCCGCCAGCAAGGAGCGTATATCCGTCAGCATCTGCATTGAGAACCTCGTTGGTTCCTGTAGCGGTACCAGCTCCGGTAACGTTTGTAACAATGAAATTCTGTCCGCCGGAAGCATTCTTCATCTCCTCTGCCAAGGTGCGGAAAATAAGATCGGTAGAGCCTCCTGCGGCCTGAGGACAGACAATCGTGATCGTCTTCTCAGGATCCGGATAAGAAGTTTCCTCCGCTCCCATTGCAAAAACGCCTGATACAGCAAACAGCAGAACAAGCGCCAAAACCAATAACCTCATCCGTTTCATAACTTTCATCCTCCTCGAAACGTATTAGTCTATTCTGATTCGTAGATAACTACGGTCATCGAACGAAACATTCTTGGGCATCACACCCTTTACGGACATGTTTTCCCTATAGCAGAGAGGATCTCTTCTAAGCATGCCCGCCAGCACATCCTCGGTTTCATCCAGGCTTGGCAAGACCTTGGTATATCCATCGGTTGCCAAAACGATCTCATCGGTCCCATATGGAACGTCCTCAACCTGAAGCATCGGCCCCGGCAGATAGAAGCCGTCAAGGCAGCTATAACCGAATAAATCATCGTTTGTGTTCTGGAATATCGGCTGATAATCGCTGATGGCCTTAGCTATCACCCTCAGCTCAGCCTGTTTCTTTAAAAGCTCAGACTCTTTCGCACCTTGAAGCAATTTTGCCCTGATTATGAAACTTCGGAACTGTTCATGGAGCTTATCTATAAGCTTTGAATATGTGATCAGATGCCCGGCGATAAGAGCCTGGCAGTCCCCCAATACCCATACCTGCCTCCTGGTTTTCGAGTATATGGCATAATAGCAGGCACACCTTGCCTGGGGATTATCTTTGACAAAATCGTATATGCCTTTTTTTCTGTACCATTCGTTTATGTTTCTATCCAAAAACGATGCTGCTTCATCAGCTGTGGCATTCGGATTAAGGGCTTTGATCGCGTTTGCAACGATCTCAGAAGCTATTTTACCCGGAGTCTTGCCATCGTAAGTCACACCGCTTCTGCAGGAGCAGCCATCGATAACGGCAGCGAAATTTTCAGAGAAGACTATCGCATCCTCATTGCTCTCCATGTCTCCCTGTTTACCCATTTCAAACCTTTCGATGATTTTCATACTGTAAAGTATAAGTCTCTATTTTCGATAACGCAAGTTTTTTCTTTTTAAAACGAAAGTTTTTAACATAATTTTCTTTCTTTTTCCTTTTTTTAAACAAAGTGTTAAAGTAATGTGCAAAAAAAAATCTCCGTTTCCGGAGATCTGGATATTTGATGCATCTTTCCCGGCTTCCAAAAGGAAGTAGCGGGAAAGGATGCAACGCAGGAATGATTAAAAATCCGCAAAAGCGGCTGTTTCATCTGTAACAACCTCTTCGCTGGCACCGGTATCCACTGAGACAGCAAGGCTCTCGAAATGAGTAAGCCATTCCTCTTGAGTAGAATCCTGGTTTGCAACAAGATACGGAACAGAAAGAAGCATCATGTTCTCACCAAGCGGAATATCGAGCTTCTTTTCTATCGTAACCTCGTTCCAGTTCTCATCCACATAAGTGATCTTGAGCGTATGGGACTGTCCCGTAACAACAAACTGATCCCTCATGCGGCTATACAGAACCATTTCAGGCTGCTTGTCGATCTGGACATAAACCTCATCCAGAGCTTTTATGTCGCCGGTTTTGTTATTATCGATGAGGATGGTATGCTGCTTTCCTATGAAGAACATCCATACCCCGATCAGGATCACTACAATAATCGCAGCGATCCTGATATAGAAAGACCTGTTGATAGCTATCTTCATTCTCAAGCCTCCTGTTCCAGGGCAAGCCTTGCAGCCCTTCTTCTGCGTACCTCATAAAGGACCAGAGATACGGTGATGACCCCGTAGCTGACAAATACTCTGAAGTATTCACCAAGCTGAGCCTGTCCAATCAGGTTACGGCCGACCATCGGCGCGATGGCGAACATCAGGTGGAAAAGGATTATGCCCAAAAACACGTTGCGGATGTTGGCCTTATCGACGGAAGCGCCTCCAACCAGCAGGGCCGCGATGGAGAACATTCCTATCTGCGAATGGCTGTTATAGGTATTCAGGGTTCCTATATTCTGAAGATATATGATCATACCATAACCGGCGAAAACCGTTGAGAGCACGATTGAGATGACCCTTGTCCTTTCCACCTTCACACCGGATTCTCTTGCAACATCCATATCCTGCCCTACAGCTCTCATGTCCTGTCCAAGCTTTGACTTCTTGAACCAAAGGATGAAGAGGCAGAAGAGCGCCACAATAATGAAAGTGGCCACGGGCACCGGCACGCCGAAGAAGGAGAAAGTGAGAAGATTATCAAGGCTTTTCCTCATTGCGATGAGGTTTACGGTGTTTCTGACACCATAGCCTCTCGGGAGTATCAAGGCGCTGCTCATGATGGGGATCACGGATCCCATGAGATAAAGCACAACCAGCTGATACACGCCGTTCATGAAGAATCCGATAATATAGGATGTGACCATCTCCCTTCCTTTCGCCCTGTTCAGGATCGAACCGCAGAGATAGCCGAGAATAATCGAAATAGGCGTGGATATTATCGCAGCAAGCACCATTCCGGGAATGCCTACGATATTCCAGTCGGAAACGAAGATGAGTCCGATCTGTCCAGCCATCGCACCAAGCGTCATTCCGAAATTCAATCCCATTCCAGCCATGATTGGGATCAGAAGGGAAAGAACAAGGAATGCGTTCCTGCTCAAACGGGTCACAACCTCATTAAGGATATATGTTCCGCTGTAACCGGAAAAGGGAATGCTGACAGCACATATGAGCACGAAAAGGATGGTGACCATATTGTTCATCACAATTTCTTTCGGTCTTATGTTAAGACTTTTCATCTTGCCACCTCCTGTTTTCTTGTGAGCGCGTAAAGGATCATGCCGTTGGAGACGATGATCCTGATGACTTCAGACACATCGGTCTGGATAAGGCCGTTCATGACGCTTGGAGTCATTGTGAGGATGCCTTGGAAAAGGAAGGTTCCTATTATGACGTTTGCAATCGACGCCTTATTGACCGTAGCGCCACCGAGCAGGATCGCAGAGACTGCGGGCATAGCCATATTGAAAGGGCTCATATAAAGCTGGATGAAGCCGAACGACTGCTCGTAGACAAGGATTCCGACAGCGCCAAGCCAAGTGGAAAGGATTACTGAAAGCATCCTCATCTTATCGACATTAACACCGCTTGCAGTTGCAAAAACCGGATTTGATCCGACGGCAGTCATTGCAGTTCCGGTCTTTGTCCTCAAGAACAGCCACACAAGGAATGCAAGGAATGCGAAGAACAGGAACATTCCCACAGGTATTTCAAGACGGCCAAGCCGGATTGCAAGGAAATCCTGCAGCACATGATAGTAATAGCCATCGAGAGAGATCGTGGTCCTGAGTCCCTGCCCGGCATAGCCCCACACCATCGCAGGGTTGTCATACGGAAGCAGAAGCCACATGATGCACATGAATGCAACGGAAGAGAATCCGACATAAGTGGCGATCATCATCTCGCCGCCCTTGACCTTATTGAGAAGCACGCCATAGCCCCAGCCGAGTATTATCGCAAACGGCGTGCAGAGCAGAATCGCCATGAAGAACGAACCGGCTCCGGCAAAATTAAGCTCAAGGCTTAACGTGGCTCCAAGCAGACCGGAAATGATTCCAAGCGGGAGTCCGAAGTTGAGTCCGCATCCGGAGTGGATCATCGGCACCATTGCCAGCACCAGCACTGCATTCATGCCAAACCTGTTGAAAGTATCGGTGAGTCCTGTCAGGATGTTTATTCCTGCGAACGGAGAGATTATGAATAAAAAGACCAAAAAGAGACCGATGATGATCCTCGGTAATCCGAAGGCCTTGATAAACGAATCCAATCTTTCTTTCAAATTCATTCTGCGCCTCCCTGTTTGACATTTCCGACCATCAGCAATCCGAATTCCTCGCTCGGCGAGGATGCATCGAGAATCCCGTTGATCATGCCATCCTGTACGATGGCGATACGGTCGCATACGCTTCTGAGCTCTTCAAGCTCGGAAGAGACCATCACGATCGTAGTTCCGTATTTTTCGTTGTAATTCCTGAGAGCCTTGAGAACAAGGGCCTTTGCGCCGATATCGATGCCGCGGGTCGGCTCGCTGACAAACAGCAGCTTGGGCTCAAGAGCAAAAGCCTTAGCCAAGCAAACCTTCTGCTGGTTGCCTCCTGAAAGCTCCTTGGCTTTCTGTCTTGAGGATGTGCATTTGATTTCAAGCTGTGAAATATAGTCTTCTGTAATCTTTTTGATGGCTTCTCCATCACGGAATTTTATGAAGCCGATCTTCTTAAGGAACTTGTTCTGTATCTGCATTGCAGAAAAGGCGACATTCCACTCAAGAGATTCGTCCAAAAGAAGCCCGACGCCCCTTCTGTCTTCACTTACGAAAGCCATGGAAGCATCCAAAGGCATGCGCGGAGCATTGAGCTTGATTTGCTTGCCATCGAACTTGACATCTCCTTTTGCCCCATAAAGTCCCATTATTCCGTTTGGAATTCCGATCTTACCCTGTCCGGCAAGACCTCCGATGCCGAAAATCTCACCCTTCTTCACTGCAAAGCTCACATCCTTGACCATCTCGCCAGGCATGTTGACTTTAAGATGGGACACGGTAAGTATGTCCTTATCCTCACGGACATCCGTTCCTCTTTCTATCCTTTCCGTTGAAACGGTGCGGCCGACCATCCAGGAAGCGATCTTTGCAACATCGGCATCCTTTGCATCGACCTGCTTGATGATCAATCCGTCCCTCATGACCATGATCGAATCGCAGACATCGATGATCTCATGCAGACGATGCGAGATGAAAATTATTGCAATGCCGGCCTTGCTGAGCATCTTCATAGCCTTCAGCAAAGCTTCAGCCTCATGCTCGGACAAGACCGCAGTGGGTTCATCGAGAACAAGAAGCCTTATGCCGCTTTCTCCTGCTTTGCCGTCATCTTCCTTGCTGAGCTCGCGGGCGATTTCTGTAAACTGCTTGTGCCCTACAGGCAGATCCTTGATGTATTTATTCTCGTCAAGGGATACTCCAAGCTTTTCAATTGCCTTAAGGGCCCTCTTTTGGAGCTCCTTCCTGTCGATTGTATTAAGTCTTTTTCCAAAAAGCTCGCTGACAACGCTGTATTTCTCAGGTTCGCGATTAAAAAGGATGTTTTCCGCTACTGTAAACTCCGGCAATAGCGAGAATTCCTGATGGACCATTCCTATGCCGGCCTTAAGGGCATCCTCGGAGGATTTGAACACGACCTTTTCGCCGTTTATGAGAATATCGCCTCCATAACCGCCCGTGGCATGGATCTCCTCCATACCGAACAATATTTTCATCAGCGTGGATTTTCCTGCACCGTTTTCACCTACAAGCCCAAGTATCTGCCCCGGATAAAGGGAGAAATTGATATCGGAGAGGACCTGGTTGCCGAAAAAGTCCTTGCTGATGCCCTTCATTTCAAGAAGTGGCAATCCTTTGTTTTCCATTATTTTTCCTGCGTTAATAAAGTTTTATAAGCAAATACAGGGGAGGCATACACCTCCCCTTTGATGAAATTCTTTCTTAAAGACTTACTTAAGGGTGTAATATTCCTCAGGAATCTCAACCTCGGTGACTCCCATGTAGCCCTTACCCATGATATATGTATCCTGGTATACGAGGAACATGTTCCTGAGAGCAACTCCGGTATCGACGTTGGTGTAGTTTGCAGCACCCCACTTTGCACCCGGGGTATACTTGTTATAAGCCTTCATGACATCAGCTCTGCTGAGAAGCTCGCTCTCGCCGTTGATGACGTTGATGGCATGTGTTCCAAGTCCAGCTGAAACTGTGTAGCCATAGCTGTAAGCCCAAGTTCCGAATCTGCCTGCGCCGCCCTTTGCGATTACAGAATCCTCAACCTTCTTGAGGATTGCCGGGAAATCGCCAGCTTCTGCGCTGAGGTCGATTCCAAGAGCTCCAGGATATCCCATGAGCGGGGATGGAAGGTCAGCTTCGATGAAGTAGCCGCCGTACTGCATGAGCTGGCGGAGAAGAGGCTCGGTATGAGCATCGTTAGTACAGAAGAATGCTGTATTCTGTCCATACTTCTCGATCCAGGACGGAGTCTGTTCAAGAACATACTGCTGAGCTCCTGCGATTCCGACATCGCTTGTCGGGTCCGGAGCGGTCTCCATGACAAATGTCATTCCAAAGGAATCACAAGCGGCCTTCATGATAGCGGCTCTTCTGCTCATCGTCTCCATTGAGAGGTGGCGCGGGAAGGAAATATGCACGAATGTGTCACAGCCAAGATCATGAGCGGTCTTGATGATGAGATAGCCGCGGCTTACGAAGTCGTTGTTGCAGACAAGGTCTGCCACACTTGCGATTACGCCCGGATCCTCATGTGCCTCACCTGCGATGCAGATGATGTCAGGTCTCATTTCCTTGATTCTTCTGAAAGCCTCAGTCGTTCCAGGAACAGCCTGGTTGACGATTACAGCCTTCATCAAAGGATCATCAGCAAGACCTGCGATAACGGAAATGGTGGTCTCCTGCTCTTCCATGAAGTTGTCAGGATATGTGAGATGCTGGATCATGCCGCCATCAGCAACAGCACCATACTCGGCGATAAGAGCCTCAGCGCCACGGAGGTCGTCCTCGCTCTGGCTGACTGTGCCTGTTACGATTCCAATATGGAAATTGTTCTTTTCGGGAGCTGCGGTTGTGGTTGCAGCGGCTGCCGATGTCGATGTTGCGGATGTTTCAGAGCTTCCGCCAGCAAAAACAAAAGATGCAGCAAGAAGCATGCAGAGCAAAACCAATGCTTTCTTCATCTAGATTCCTCCTATTTTTGAATCTTGAGAGGTATTTTACTCCAACTTGGCAAGATGTTCTACACATTGATGCAAAATAATGAATTTTTATACATCGAAAATTCGGTAATTATGTATGGAAATATACAATATCATACACTTAAAAAAGTAGAATGGTGATTATATTTCTTTTTATAAGATAAGGAATAATCAAATAGATTTCATGCTTAAGGCTTGTCTGGCAAGATGAAATCTCAAGGCTTTGCCGGTGGCAGTATCTCAATCCAATATCCATCGGGATCGGTTATGAAATAAATGCCCATTTTCTCATTTTCCATAGCCACGCACCCCATCTTTCTGTGTTTTTCAAGGGATGCTTCATAGTCATCTGTACGGAGGGCAAGATGGAATTCCTCATCTCCCAGGTCGTACCTATCCTTTTCAAAATCACGCAGCCATGTCAGCTCAAGCTTGTGATGGCCGTTTCCATCAGAAAGGAAGCAGATGGTGTATGAACCATCAGGCGCGCATTTGCGGGAGACCTCATATAATCCAAGGGCCTCTTTATAGAAAGCCAGGCTGCGTTCAAGATCGATTACATTGAAATTGTTATGATCAAAGCTGTATTTCATTTTTAAATTCCACCTTTTGTCCAAATTTTTCTTTAAGAAGCGGCACCACATCAGCCTCCCTGCCCCACATGTGCATCGGGATGATGAGATTTGGATCCATAATATCAATAATTTCAGAAAAAGTCCTGCAAGGATCAGGAAGACGAGGATCTGCAGGAGCTATCGCTATATCGACATGCCCTATTTTCCTAAGGGTTGCAACATGCTGAAGGTCCCTCCATTTTTCTTCCTCGTCCCAATACCAGTCGCCGTTATCCCCTGCATAATATATCAGCTTGTCTTCGAAACGCACTACAAAACATACCCCTTCATCAGTCGAAGGATATGTGCAAAAAGAAAAAAGGGGATATGAGCAGCATTCATTTTCCTTAAGATCGAGAAATATCTTTTCGGCATTCAACGAGAATATCCTTTTGGAAAAATGATCAGCATGGCGATGTGATACGAATATATAAAGCGGTTTCAAAAAGGCAGCACTTGGAAGGTCGCCTTTCACAAAATCAAAAAGCAGATTGCAAGAATCTCCCTCCACCATGAATCCGCTATGGTCCAAATACCGTATCAACATCTGAAGGCCTCCATATAAACATATTAATCCATTATTGCCGGTTTAAAATCATAAAAACGGCTTTCAGAACCACTTTAAAGTGGAAATACTGTTTTTCTTGGGTTATGATATAAAAGGGGAAAAGGCCTGATTCCATCCCTGAGAAAATGTGCTGAAACGGGAGAAATTGAACTTATGAAAAGAATACTGTATGTTGCCAGCGAATGTGTTCCCTTTGTCAAGACCGGCGGGCTTGCAGACGTATGCGGAAGCCTTCCGAAAGCTTTCGATAAGAACGAATACGACATCCGTGTAATCATTCCGAACTACCATGCAATAAAAGAGGAATATCGCAACAAGATGGAGACTGTCTATTATTTCCAGATGGACAACAGGATCTATGTGGGAATAAAGACTCTCGAGCTTGACGGGATAAGATATTACTTCGTCGACAACGAACAGTATTTCGGCGGCCTGGTCCCCTACTACGATATGTTCCAGGATCTGGAGCGGTTCGCATATTTCTCAAAAGCTGTCCTCTCTGCTCTTCCTCTCATCGGCTTCCGTCCGGATATAATCCATTGCCATGACTGGCAGAGCGCGCTGGTTCCTGTTTATCTTAATACGGTATTCCAGGGCGACAGGTTCTTCCAGGGAATAAGGACCGTCTTCACAATCCACAACATCAGATTCCAGGGAACCTGGGATGTCGGGCATATCCAATGGGTGTCAGGACTGCCCTGGGAATGCTTCGAGCCAGGACTTCTCGTTTCGCCATACCAGGACAGAAGCGTACCCAAAAACAGCTGGAACTGCTCGATGATGAGAGGAGCTCTCGTATACTCCGACTACATCACAACAGTCAGCAACAGCTATGCAAACGAGATACAGACATCGAATTTCGGAGATGGGCTGGACGACATCCTCCGCTGGCGCCATGAAAGGCTCTGGGGAATAATCAACGGACTGGACTATACCCAGTGGAATCCTCATACAGATAAGAAGATTTATAAGACGTATACCGAAAAATCACTCAAAAACGGTAAGAAGGAAAACAAGACAAGCCTTCAGAAAGAGCTGGGTCTCCCGATAAATCCAGATGTCCTGACCCTAGGCATAATTTCCCGCCTGACCGATCAAAAGGGACTTGACCTTGTGAATATCATAATGGATGAGCTCTGCTCGAGAGAAATCAACCTCATCGTACTCGGCACTGGAGATCCAAATTATGAGAACATGTTCCGCTTCTATCAAAGCAAGTATCCGCAAAAGGTCGCAGCGAGGATAATGTACTCTGATGACCTGTCGCATAAGATTTATGCAGGAGTCGATGCATTCCTCGTACCATCGGCATTCGAGCCCTGCGGTCTGACGCAGCTGATTGCACTGAAGTATGGAACCATTCCAATCGTTCATGCCGTCGGCGGGCTGAAGGATACCGTCGAGCCATACAACGAATATGAGGAAACAGGAACAGGATTTGCATTCGACGAATATTCCGCATGGGCTCTGATGGATAGGATCAACCATGCATCCTGGCTCTATTACAACAGGCCGGAATCCTGGATGAAGATGCAGAAGCGTGGAATGGAGAAAGACTTCTCCTGGAACAATTCAAAACGGATCTACGAGGATCTGTATTCCAGGATGTGAAGAAAGAAAAACTGAATGTACACTCAGCCCTCCAAGTTGGAAACCAATTTGGAGGGTTATTATTTTCATATCTGCCGCGCTTCCATCCCCTTCAGCTCAGGCATTACGATATGGCGCATCGTAAGATATGCAGCCAGGCCTCCGACGACATTGCTTATCGGCTCTGCAAGCATGACTCCGTTTATGCCGAACACATATGGAAGAAGTATCGTCAAAGGAACAACTATCACAACTTTTCTGAACAAGGAGAAAAAGATTGCCTGCTTGGCCTTTCCCAAGGCTACAAAGGTCTGCTGTCCCGCAGTTTGGAACGACATGAAGAAAAAGCCGAAGAAATATATCCTCAATGCGCCGGCAGCAGCCTCAATCATCATCTTATCCTGTGTGAAAAGCATTGCCATGCCATGGGAAAAGACAACAACCACAGCCCATGCAGCCAAAGAATAGACCAACGTGAAAAGAAGCATCACATCGCTTGCTTTTCTGACCCGCTTGCCATCTCTGCGGCCATAATTATAGCTCAGCACAGGGCTGGCCCCGCTTCCGATGCCGCTTATCGGAGTACTGAATATTTCTCTTACCGAATTGAGAATCGTCATGACCCCGACATACAGATCCCCGCCCCAGATATATGCAGCCTTATTGCAAACCAGCTGCACAACTGAATTGGTCGCTCCCATAGTAAAGCCGCTTATTCCAAGCGATACTATTTTTATGCATCTTGCCTTTTTAAGTTTCATATAACGCAGGCTAAGCCGCAGCTCCACATTCTTGCCGGTCAAAAACCACAGGACAAAAACAGCAGAACAGGTCTGGCTGATCACTGTTGCAATCGCAGCCCCTTTCACTCCCATATGAAATGCAAAAATGAGGATGGGATCTAAGATTATATTCAAAACCGCACCGATAAGCACCGTAATCATGCCGACAGAAGCGAACCCCTGGCTGTTGATGAAGGCATTCATGCCAAGGGTTGTCAAAACAAAAACCGAACCGACAGCATATATCGATAGATAATCCCTTGCATATGGATATGTCAGGTCGCTTGCTCCAAAGGCATATAAAAGCGGCTTATTGAAAATAAGCGTAAGCAGTGTGAGCACGACGCCGGTCAGAAAACATAGCAGGAACGAGTTGCCCATTATGAATCCGGCCTCATCCTCATCTCCACGGCCACGGGCCATGGCACAAAGAGGAGCACCTCCATTTAAGCCATAAAGACGGGCAAAAGCGCTGATCAGACTGATTATCGGAAAGCACAAGCCAAGACCTGTAAGAGCAAGGCTTCCTTCTTCCGGGATATGCCCTATATAGATCCTGTCGACCATGCTGTAAAGAAGATTGACTATCTCAGCAACAATCAAAGGCAGGGATACCCTCATTATGCATGCACTTACGCTACCCTTTGAGAAATCTGTCTGATGAATCTTCATATTCCGCTATTATGTAATCCGATGGGATTTTTTTCAACCTTCCTTTATTGCCTGAGAAAAACGTTGCCCATATAATCATGGTATGAGAAAGATTTCATTTGCCATAATCGGACTAGGCTCCAGGGGGTTGGACAGCTATGCCCAATATGCGCTCACCCACCCTGAGGAAATGGAAATAAAAGCTGTTGCCGACCCCAAGAAAGAAAAGCGTGATAAGGCTGCAAAGCTTTTCAATCTTGATCCATCGATGGTCTTTCATGACGCAGACGAACTGCTTAATAGAGAAAAACTTGCAGATGCGGCTATCATTGCGACTCAAGATCAGGAGCATGTCAAGCAAGCGGTCAAGGCCTTGGAAAAAGGATATGACATACTTTTGGAAAAACCGATTTCCCCTAAAAAAGAAGAAGTCGAGCTGCTGGAAAAGAAAGCTAAAAAAGAAGGGCACCTTGTCGTAGTCTGCCACGTATTGCGGTATACCCCGTTTTATAAAACAATAAAATCCCTTCTTGAAAATAACGCAATAGGAAAACTCATGAGCCTTGATGCCATCGAGCATGTAGGCTATTGGCACCAAGCCCATTCTTTTATAAGGGGAAATTGGAGGAACGAAAGCTTATCCTCCCCTATGCTGATGCAGAAATCCTGTCATGATATGGATATCATCAGATATTTGGTCGGCAGTCCTTGCAAAAAGATTGCAAGCTACGGCGGGCTGTCATATTTCAAGGCAGAAAACGCACCGCAGGGAGCGAGCAGACGCTGCATGGACGGCTGCAAGGCAAAACAAAGATGTCCTTTCGATGCAGAAAAAATCTACATTACCAATAAAAGAACAGGGATAAGGCATAATCCAGGAGACAACTGGCCCTGCAACATACTTGCAGACAGTCCGGATGAAGAAAAACTGTATGATGCGATCTGCAACGGCCCCTACGGCAGATGTGTCTTTTATTCGGATAACGACGTGGTCGACCATCAGGTCGTATCGATGGAATTCGCTTCAAACGTGACTGCAACCTTCACCATGACAGGATTCACCGCAGATAATCACCGTACTATCAAGCTGTTCGGCACCGAGGGGGAAATCGAAGGCGATATGGAGAAAAACCAATTGGTGCTGCGCCGGTTCGGAGAAGAAGAGCAAGTCATACCATTGGAAGAAACCTGCAGCGGACATGGCGGCGGGGATGAGGAAATAGTCAAATCATTCATAATGGAGATGAACGGAATCCATAGCGCTTCAAGCACGCTGGAAGCATCTATCGACAGCCATATGATGGTCTTTGCAGCCGAGAAATCGAGGAAGACCGGGCAAGTGGAGATGCTCATCAAGGACGATGAGATAAAATCACAAGCCTATGATCCTGAAGATGGGATAGTATTCGAATGGGCTGGACGTGCCGAGGGGATAAGCGAAGAACAGTAAGAAGCTCATTTATGCAATCTTGCCATAAGCAGAGAAAGCAACGCCAAAACCATGCATAGGGGAAGGAAATACATCGAAATCCTATAACCCAGAATGGAAATCATATATCCGAATACGAAATTGAACACCACGTCGAAAATGCTGGCTGCGGCAATAACCATGGTCGTTGCTCTTGCACCCATGAAGGATGGGACGAAGCTTCTTACAGATGCTGTGAGAGTAGGATAAACTATTGCACAGGCCAGTCCTGCAAAAAAGAGTAAAGCGGATAAAGAGAAAACATATACGGCGATATAAAAGATCGAGCAGAAAAGAAGCGAAAGAAGAAGCATCCTTTTCTCTCCGATCCTTGTCATGGCAAGCCCGAATACCAGACGGCCCAGCATGATGCCTATTGAGAACGAGGCTAAAGCATTTCCTGCATAAGAGGGGCTCAAAGCAAGATGCTGAGTCCCATAAATCATGAAATAATTTGTCACTCCATGCTCGGCTATCAAATAAAAAGCAAGAGCAAGAGTGATAAAAGCCAGTTTTGTCATGCACGGCTTTTTTTCATCGTTTTCTTCAAAGGCACAATCCTGATCCACTCTTTTTCTCTCAATATTTCCACACTGCCTGATCAAAATCATCACAGGTATGAGCAGCAGAGCAATCGTAATCAAAGTCAGATTCCAAGCCCTCCAGGAGGAAGAATATCGGGAAAGGATGAACTGCGATCCGGAGGTGCCGATTCCTTGAAGGAAAAAAAGCATGTTCAGATATGTCATCGGCTTATCATTTGAAAACCTATCGCTTATCAGATTTATCGTAGTGTTTAAAAGCGTGGACACTCCAAGAGAGACAAAAAAACCGGAGACAAGCAGAGGAAACTTATATCCAAAGAGAAGAAGGATCTCTGAGAGCATCATGATGAGAATAAAAAGCATGAACGATTTCTTTATTCCTATCTTGTCAAGCAGGATTCCACCAGAAAGCAGACACACGAGATTTCCCAAATAGCTGGCGGAGACGATCAGACCGACCTGTCCTGTAGAATATCCGAATGTTCCAATGAACAAGGGAGAGAAAATCCCCCTCAGTGCATCACTGGCGCCAAGAAGAAGCATCAGAAGTGCACAAGTTGGAAAAAGAAGTCTGTCTTTCATACTGATTATGCATTGTACCCCAAAACACATTACAATGCTTTCATAAATTGGACAATCCATCCTTTTCACCTGGCACAATCGAATACAATTCAATAAAAAAATATCTCTGCCAAGGGCATAAGCAGGTTATAATTCATATCCATGAAAAGATTGAGCTCTTCGCTGTTTGCACGCCTGCTGTTCTATTTCCTCATAGTCATGATTGTGCCGTTCTTTCTTTTCATGGTCTATTATCTGTCATCAAGCGGAACAAATCTTAAAAATGCACTCCAGATCCAAGCTGAAAGCAGCCTACAGAAAGATGCAAACCAGATCGGTATGGTCTTAGAGGAGTACAGACACAAATGCTATCAGATATCGATAGATCCGGCTGTCATCTCCGCAGTCGAAAAGGATGCAGGGATTGCGGATGATGAGGAGATAAAAAACATATACAATGTACTTTTTTCTACAATGCGTTCCGATACATACAGAGCAAGCGCCAACATAGTATCCTTATCCGGCAAAGTCAGGATCAGCACACATAATTTTCCTGAAATATATGACTTGAGGACCCACAGCAACCAGTGGGACAGCACAAACATAATATCGATAGCCAATCAGAAGGCAAAGGGAGAAAGGGCTTCGATAATCTCAATAGAAGACCATAGGACGGAAGAAGGAAAACAGATATTCGCATCGATTTTAAGAAGGATATTCTCCCCTGACGGCGATCCTGTCGGTTACGTGATAGTCGACATATACAATTCCGCACTTGGGATTCTCAATACCGACAACCTGTTTTCAGAGCTCGTCATAGCAGATAAGGAAACATACTCCGCATACTCCCTGATACACCAGAACCTTTTCGGTTCCTTTGCAAACATACCGGAGCTCAGCAATGAGGATTCGACGAGATTTTACACAGATATAGAAGGCACGGATTTTTTCCTGATCGCCATAAGCGCCAAAGACGCATACACGGAAAATCTGGAGCAATGGACAACAATCCTTATAATCTCATTGGTCGTAGGGCTTGTGATATCGGTATTTCTTTCCCTCGTGTTCTCCCACTCGATAAGCCGCCGGCTCAAAAGCCTTTCCTCTTCAATGAAGAAAATCGAGGAAGGGAATCTGGACGCGCATCTGGAGACGACAGGCATATCCGATTTCGACACGCTCTCAAAATCGTTCAACGTCATGGTCAGCCAGATCAAGGAGCTTCTTGAAATAACGAGGGAAGAGGAAGCAAAGCTGTCCGAGGCGGAAAGGAAAGCGCTGGAGAGCCAGATGAATCCCCACTTCTTATTCAATACGCTGAACACCATAAAGGCGCTGGCAAAGCTTAACGGGGAAAAGGATATCTACACGATAAGCGTAAAGCTTGGAAAGCTTCTCAGATCGTCGATAGACACCCATGAAAGCACCTGCACGCTGTTTGAGACGATAGATCTGGTGGAAAGCTATCTCATGATCCAGAAAATCCGTTTCGGAGACAAGCTGAACTACGAGATAATATGTCCGCAAGAATTGAAATCGATCATCACTCCCCGCCTCATGCTGCAGCCCCTTGTCGAAAACAGCGTAATACACGGACTGGAACCCAAGAGCGGAGACTGGCATCTGAAGATCGAGATAAAAAGGGACGGAAGCTATGTGTTCTTCAGCGTCTGGGATGACGGCATAGGATTTGAAGATGAAAACATAGACCTTGAAGAGCTGTTCCATCAGGGCCATGTAGGGATATACAATGTATATAGGAGATTATTCCTTAAATACGGAGATAAACTCGTATTCAAAATCTCTTCAAAGCTGAATGAATACACAGAAATCATAATAGGAATCCCCTATCAGGAGGAAGAAATATGAGCATTGCACCGCTTACTGCGGTAATCGTCGAGGACGAACAGATATTCTTAAAGGAGCTTGTGCTGTCAATAAACTGGGACAAGCTCGGCATCAATCTTATAGGAACTGCGGACGATGGAATCAAAGGAGAGGCCCTGATAAAGGAGACAGAGCCTGATATCGTAATAACAGACATCAGGCTTCCAGGAAAAAACGGTCTGGAGATGCTCTCATCCTGTCCGGTCAACAATGCTATCATACTATCGGGGCATACCGATTTTGAGTATACGAAAAGGGCCATCCGTCTCGGCGTGTTCGACTATTTAAAAAAGCCTATCGACGATGATGAGCTGGAAGAGACGCTGGCACGCCTTGCAGAACGTGTGAGAGAAGAGAATAAAGAGCTGGAAATACATAAGAATGCGGACGGGATGGAAATAGAGCTTCCAACAACTGTACAGAACCATACAGTCCAAATGGCGATAAACAACATGAAGGAAAACTGCACCAAGCAGATAGGACTTGCCGATGTGGCAGAAGCGGTAAGGCTTTCCGAAAGCCATCTGTCCACATTATTCAAAGAGGTCACAGGGATGAACTTCCTGCAATATATGAACGCACTCAGGATGAACCGTGCGGTATATCTTCTTAAGCATTCGAACATGAACATCAGCGAGATAGCCACAAACAGCGGCTTTCCAACCCCTGGATATTTCACAAAGCTGTTCAAACGCTATTTCAACACCACACCCACACAATTCCGTGATGGATGCTAATTTTCATAAAAAAGTTCCTGTACGGACGCTCTTAAGGATATCACAGCCTTTTCAGGGGATTCTCCTGAAAGCATCACCGACTCGACAGCCTCGCCTATCAGGTTCTGTATCTGGGCGGCATGCCTGCCGGAATATACAGGATGGCTGTATGACATCTGTTCAAGAAACACACTGCTGTAAGGTATGTTGCTGAAAAGTGGGCTGTCAATTAGATCCTTGCGCGGGACTATCAGGTTTATCTCTCTAAGGTAATCCTCCCCATGGGAAGCAAAATATCCTATAAGCTTCCAGCATGCGGTCTTCACACGGTCAGAAGAAGAGGAATTAACCAAGAAGAAATGCGGATAAGGCGCGGTTCCAAGCTTCTCAACAGAAGAAGAGAATGTCGGAAACGGTACAACCATCCATTCTTCGCTATTATAAAAAGACGGGTTATCCGTTTCCATGCGGCTCTCCTGATAAAGCCCGGAAAGGCACATCGCGATCTTTTCCTGGTTGAAAATCGTCCTGGCATTTATATATGTCGGAGAACCGAGATTGAGATCCAACGGCCCCCAGGACGCCATGAATGACAGGGCCTTTTCCCAGGCTTCATCATTGTAGATATAGCTCTTTCCATCAGGACTTATTACAGACCCTCCGAGCTGCTCTACCATCGGAACGAAAAACACAAGGTAATAAGGATAACGGAAATCAAATCCTCTGCGCTCAAGCACCGCACCGTCACGCTTTACGAGCTTTTGGCAGACTGCAACCATTTCCTCCCATGTCTTCGGATAATCATTATCGGGATCAAGTCCTGCCTGCTCAAAGAGATTCCTGTTTATATACAAGCACCAGTTTGTCAGCTCCAAAGGTATTCCATAAATCTTGTCATCCATTGTGACAGCAGAAAAAACCCCGTCAAGATAAGTATCCAGCAGGCCTTCCTTATTTCCAAAGCCCGATGCCTGATAATCAACAGGCTCCAATCGTCCGGAATAAAGAAGCTCCGCAATACCCTCTGCGGGGAAATTGAAGAAATCCGGGGCCTGGGATGCATCGAATGCGGTATTCACCACATTGAGCATCTCCACTGCCGTATATTCGCTTCTATGGACCGTTATGCCGGGATTATCCCGCATGAACTCCTCAATAAGACGTTCCTCCAGCTTGCTGCGCTGGGCATCGACGTGGGTCCAATATTCAATAACAATAGGCTCTGCGGGGCCTGCTGCTCCATCCTCGGGTTTGAACATGATGCGTACACAGACAGCGGCAAGCGCAAGCAGGGCCACAATAGCCAAGGTTATAAGAAAATTCCGTACACCTCTTATCATCCATCAACCTTTTCTGGAATCATAAACAGCGGCACCGCCTAAAAAGTAACGGCTCAATGTGAAGAAAAGTATGAACATCGGAATGGAAGCAAGAAGAGCACAAGCCATCATAGCTCCTTCATCCGTCATCTTCTCCTCGCTGAATTTGGTTATATAAAGAGGTATAGTCTTCATCTTCTCGCTTTGAGCAACAAGAAGAGGCCACAGGAGATTATCCCACTGGTTTCTGAAGGAAAGGATTCCAAGGGTTGCTATGACAGGCTTGCAGTTAGGAAGCACTATCCGGGCATATATGCCAGGCTCTGGAAGCCCGTCCACACGCGCCGCATCTATATACTCTGACGGGAATGTGAGCAGATACTGCCTCATCTGGAATACTCCGAAAGCAGACACCATGAATGGGATTATAAGACCACGGTATGTGTTTATGATCTTGAAAGAGGATGCAACCATGTAAAGCGGTATCATGATCGCTTCAAACGGGATCATCATCGTAGCCATTATGGAGATGAACACGAAATTCCTGCCGCGGAACTTGAACTTCGCAAGCCCGTATCCGCAAAGGGATGCAAGGATGACGGTGGTGAAGCTGTCAGTTATGGCCACCACCAGCGAGTTTATTAGATTCCTGAAGAATATCGGATCTGAGTTGTTCCCCATGATCGCACGGTAGAAGTTTGTAAAAAACGTCCTGTCAGATGAAGTGAAATACGCTCTTGAAGGTATCCAATGGAACGGCATGGCCAATATCTGCTTGCTGTCCATGAAGGAGGATACGAACATGAAAAGTATAGGAACAATGGTAAAAAGCAGGACGAGAATCAGGAATATCCAGATCAGGACTTCTGCAACTGTTATTTTTCCAACGAATTTTGTCATCCCTGCCCTCCTAGTATTCGACATCCTCACTTGAGCGGTTAGCAACCAGCTGCAGATAAGTGAAGATAAGCATTATCAAGAACAGCACTATGGACATGGCGCTCGCCCTTCCAAGACGTCCGTTCCTGATACCTGTGAAATAGATGTTCATAGTGATGACATCTATCGGCGCCCTTGATGAGCCTCCCTGGAAAAGCATGTACTGGGTGCTGAATGTCTTAAGGCACTGCAGCATCGCCATAATGGAGACCATGGCCGTCGTCGGCTTCAATAGAGGCAGCGTTATATGCCAGAAGGTATGCCAGCGGGACGAGCCATCGACCGTAGCAGCCTCATATATCACGGAAGGAATCGACGCAAGTCCTGTTATGAAGAGGATTACGAAGTATCCTATATATTTCCAGAAATAGATCAGCATAGTCGAGATCTGGAGCATAGTTGAATCGACCAGCCAGTTATAATCGACACCGGATGTGTGCATTACAAAATTGGATACCTGGTTCATAAGCCCGCGCGGATCGAAAATGATCATCCAGATCGAAGCGGCCACAACCGAGGAGAGAACAGCAGGCGTATAATATGCCAGCTGGAAAAAACCCCTGTATTTATCCTTTCTGAGCTGCATGAGGAACACTGCGACGATCAGGGAAATTATTATCATCGGAATGAACGTGCCTATCGTGAAGATCAAGGTAGCTCTGATTGAATTTGAAAGAGGAAATCCTCCATTATCTTTTGTGAATATGTAGATGTAGTTTTCCAAACCCACGAACTTGCTGGTCCTGGCTATTGCCTGCCTGTTTGTAAGTGATGTCCAGAATGCATTGATGATAGGATAAAAACTGAAAACAGCAAAGAAAATAAGACATGGAATTGTAAAAACGAATCCCCAGCGAGCCTGCTTTTTTTCGATGCTGTACACTTTAGCTTTCTTTGCCACTTTGCATACTCCTTTTACGTTAAAGAGGCTTGACCGGACGATTACCGGCCAAGCCTTTTGTTCCGAATTTCGGAAAATCAGCCTTCGTCGATGATTTCCTGTACGTTCTTCTTCAAATCGAGATAAGCCTTGTACGGATCCACATTCTGGAGCATGACCGCTTCTACTGCTGTCCTGAGCTGTGCTTGGATTTCGGTGCTGGCTGCTCCGTAGTATACGATGTGGCCTCTTTCGAAGTCCTTGGTGAATACATCGGAATACGGCATATTCTTATAGGTATCGCTTTCCATCAATGCCTTTGTAGGCTGGATGATGTTGACTTCTGTAAGATATTCCTCTCCGTGGCTGAGCATATAGGAAATGAATTCCCATGCAACCTTCTGGGTTTCCTTATCGCTGTCCGCGTTGACCATGTAATAGTGGCCGTAGTAGCATGCTGCAACATCCTTTACCGCATTCTCGAAAACCGGGAACGGAACAACCATCCACTCTCCGCTGTCATAGAACTCGGGGTTGTCAGCCTTGATTCTTGCTTCCTGGTAAAGACCGGTGTTGGCCATTGCAATGTCGTTGTTGTCCTTATTGAAGAGAGAGCGGGCATTGGTGTATGTCGGAGATCCGAGGTTCAGTCCGTTCGGGCCCCACTGCTGCATGAATGTGAGCCATGTCACCCAAGCATCCTCTCCTACGATCGCTTCAGTCCCATCATCGCTGAAAAGAGCTCCACCGAGCTGTTCGACCATCGGAACCATCGCTTCGAGATAGTACGGATAGCGGAAATCGAATCCTCTGCGCACCAAGATGTCTCCATCCCTGATAACGATCTTCTGGGATACTTCGACCATATCTTCCCAAGTCTTCGGGTAATCCTTTTCAGGATCGAGGCCGGCATCTCTGAATACCTTCTTATTGATGAAGATGCTCCAGTTGGTCAGCTCGAGAGGAAGACCATAGACCTCTCCGTCATAAGTTACAGGATCTATCATTCCGGAAAGATATGCATCCTGAACAGCCTTGGCATCTGCAAAGCCTGCCGCTTCATAATCCATCGGTGCAACCCTTCCTGCGACTATATAGGGATATTCATCATTGATGGAGAGATTGAAAACGTCCGGACCTTCGCCTGCTGCGAAAGCTGTCTGAATAAGTTCGATGAGCTTAGTCGAGGCCTGGCGTGTGACATTGATCTTCACATTCGGATGAGAGGCCTCGAACTCTGCAATATATCTGTCCTCGAGAGCCTGGCGGTTAACATCTTCGTGTGTCCAGAACTCGATTGTGATCTGCTTGTTTTCCTTGCCGCCCTGTGCAAAAACAAAGGATACAGAAAGAAGGAGCACAAGCAATGCAACCAAAACTTTTTTCATTTAAAAACCTCCTGAGTTTTTCCTTTTGTAATTTCAGTCTAAACCCGGAGGCAAAAAATCAACAATGGACATTTTTTTCGATTATTGGAAGGATTTTTTCCCAACAAAGAGCTTCACTGCACAGTGCTGACCTCGATGGACTCGACAAAACCAGCATCATCCAAAAGCGTGAAAACATCCCTCAGCTCATACTTTTTAGGGAATGTCACATATGCGGAAAACACCGCCCTTCCGTCCTCATCTTTTGAAAGCTGTGCATTCTTTATCGATATATTGTTGCTTCTGAAAAAATTCCTCACTCCATCAAAATCCATTCCGTTCTGGCCGATGACGATCTTAACCGATGCAGAAATCTGTATTGAAAGCTTGAAGAAATGGCTGTGCAATATGAATTGGATAAGAAGGATTAAAAGGGTGCTGGCAATACCTAGCACATACATTCCCGCACCAAGTGCGATTCCGATGCCGACAGTCGCCCATAAGCCGGCTGCAGTTGTAAGGCCTATTGTATTCTCCTTGCGCACATAAATGACCCCGGCGCCAAGAAAGCCGATTGCAGTTACGACTCCGGCTGCAATACGGGAGGCATCCACGCTTATGCTGTCGAATTCCAGCACGTCAAAAAAGCCATACTTGGAAACTATCATCATCAAAGCCGAGGAAATGGCGACGATTATATGCGTCCTTATTCCAGCATTCTTAAGCCGCTTCTCCCTTTCAAGCCCTATAAGGGCGCCACAGATGGAAGCAACAACCAGACGCAAGAAGAATTCCATTTCCTGAAATATGAACGACCCTGCCTCTTCCCAAAACATATATATCCTCCATTTTAGGTTTAAATATAAAGGCATACGCCACAAATTCAAGAATTATCCGCACTAATCTTAAAATCTGACCAGAAACAAAAAAATTCTTCAAATGCAGGACAGCTCCCCAGATTGACCAGAGAGCATGCATCTTGATATTTTTTATCTGTGGAAGGATTCAAAAAATTCATATCCAATCTTTTTCTGACACTGTGTGCCGCTTTGATTGCTCCCCTTGCCTTTCCAAATCCGATATCCGACAACGGATGGGGAGTACTGATATTCATAGCCTTCATACCTGCTTATATAGCAATAAACAGATCCAGCTGGTCATACATCTGGTTTGAAGGATTAACCTTCGGTTTCGTCTTCTATCTCGTATATAATTTCTGGCTGAAGACATTCCATCCTCTTGCCATCTTAATAGCCCCTATACTTGAAAGCGTGCAATATATGCTGCTTTTTCCCATCCTGAAGAGTGCAGACAGCCTTTTCAAGAAAAGAGGATATATTGTACAGGCCATTTTCCATCTTGCTTATCTTTATATCACTCAGCAAGGCTTTCTGGCCTACCCGTACGGCAATCCGGCTGCAGCATTATGGAACATGCCATATCTGATCCAGAGCGCGTCGATCTTCGGCATATGGGGACTCTGCATTCTGATCCTGCTGCCTCAAACATTCATAGCAGAATCGGTCACAAAAAGAATAAAGCTCAAAAATAGGAAAAAAGATATTTTGATTTACTCGATAGTCTTTTTATTGAACCTGCTGCTGGGATCGGCCTCATATTACTATTATCTTAATAAGGATGCAGGAAAAACAGTCAGGATAGCATCAATCCAGCACTCTGCCGACAGCTGGCAAGGCGGGTATGCCACATATAAGAAGAACTTCGAGACCTTGAGCTCGCTTACAATGGAAGCGATGGAAGAGAATCCTGAAATGGTGGTCTGGAGCGAGACTGCGTTCGTTCCATCTGTATCATGGCATATGGCGTATCCGTCGAATGCGCTGACTAGCGCACTCGTGGAGGATTTTGTAAACTTCGGCCTCAATCTGGACGTACCATTGGTGACAGGCAATCCGGAAGGCGTCATTGCCGATGAAAACAAGCCGGCATTGCTTGAGAACGGGGAATGGAACAGAACAGATTACAACACCGTCATCCACTTTGCAGATGGAGTTGTGAAAAAGACATACAGGAAACAGCATCTCGTACCATTCACGGAGCATTTTCCATATCAGAAACAGTTTCCGCGCCTGACAGCCCTGCTGATAGCCAACGATTATAACTGGTGGGAGACAGGAACGGAATCGACCGTGTTCGAGGCAAGCGGATTCCGATTCAGCACACCTATATGCTTTGAAGATACCTTCGGATACCTTTCTGCAGAGTTTGTCCAGAACGGTGCGGATGCGCTCATCAACCTTTCAAACGATTCATGGTCCGGTTCGGTGGCGGCGGAAATGCAGCACATGCAGCTTTCAGTCTTCAGGGCGATCGAAAACAGGCGCCCGCTGCTAAGAAGCACAAACAGCGGCATCACCTGCCTTATAGATCCAAGCGGAAAGGTTTTGGATATGGTGGAACCTTTTATACAGACTTGGCATATTTTTGAACTGCCGCTTTTTAAAAAAACAGGAACAACCTTCTATACCAGATGCCCGGACAGCCTTGCAAAAACATCGCTTTTGGCATCAGTTATCCTTTTTATCTATGGAATCAGCCTCCGCATCAAGGAAAAACGCAAAAGAAAAGAATACGAATATTTTGAAAAGCTCCTTGCGGATGATGACCGTTATTGGTGCTGAGTAAAATTTTCTTAGCTAGGATAAAACAGGCCATCAAACGATGGCCCGCTTTGTCACTTATTCAATATCTCCATAAACTCCTCGCCCGTTATGGTCTCTTTCTTCAGAAGATATTGAGAGAGTTCATCGAGCTTGGCTCTGTTTTCCTTAAGGATGCTCAAGGCCTTCTCGTAAGCATTCTTAACAATGAGGAACACCTTCTCATCGACCTTGCCTGCAGTCTCGGCAGAGCACATCAGGCTGGTATCTCCTCCAAGATATTGATTGGACACAGTCTCTAATGCAACCATTCCAAAATCATCACTCATCCCATAACGGGTGATCAGTGCGCGGGCAAGCTTGGTGGCCTGCTCGATGTCATTGCTTGCTCCGGTTGTGACATTGTCCTTCCCTAATAATAGCTCTTCGGCAGCCCGTCCGCCTGTAAACGTTGCGATCTTATTGAGGATCTCCGCCTTGCTCATCAAAAGCTTATCATCCTCATCAACCTGCATCGTATAGCCCAAAGCGCCGCTGGTCCTCGGTATTATGGTTATCTTCGTCACCGGTGCGCTGTTGCTTTGCTTTGCAGCAACTATGGCATGCCCTATTTCATGATAGGAGACTATCTCCTTATCCTTTTCAGAAACCGCGGCATTCTTTCTCTGCGCTCCTGCGATGACGGTCTCCACGCTCTCCTCAAGGTCCTTCTGGCTGACGCTCATCCTGCCGCTTCTGACAGCAAGAAGCGCTGCTTCATTGATTATGTTGGCAAGCTCTGCACCCGAAGCCCCGGCCGTAGCCCTGGCTATCTTGTCCCAATCTATGGCGCCTTCAAGCTTCACATCCTTGGCATGCACTTCAAGGATCGCCTTTCTTCCATTAAGGTCCGGCAGCTCCACAGGAACCCTCCTGTCGAATCTTCCCGGACGCAGCAATGCGGGATCGAGAGTTTCAGGACGGTTTGTGGCAGCAAGTATAACAACACCCTTCTTACCATCAAAGCCATCCATTTCGGCCAAGAGCTGGTTGAGAGTCTGCTCGCGCTCATCGTTTCCGCCAAGCCCGCCGGAATCCCTTTTCTTTCCGATCGCATCTATCTCATCTATAAATACAATGCAAGGAGCCTTTTCGTTTGCCTGCTTGAAAAGGTCGCGTACCTTGGCAGCTCCCATTCCGACAAACATCTCCACAAATTCAGATCCGGAAATGGAAAAGAAGGGAACCTTAGCCTCTCCGGCAACGGCTTTTGCAAGAAGGGTCTTACCGGTTCCAGGAGGTCCGACAAGAAGTACGCCTTTAGGCAATTTTGCTCCAATAGCGGCGTATTTATCAGGATCATGAAGGAATGACACCACCTCCTGCAAGGATTCCTTAGCCTCTTCCTGTCCTGCAACATTCTGGAAGGTGACACCGGTCTGGGCATCCTCAACATACACTTTTGCTCCTGACTTGCCAAACTGCATCGCATTTCCAAACCCGCCGCTTCCCATTCTTTTCAGCATCATGCGGGAAAGCAGGTTTCCAATTGCAATGAAAAAGAGCACAGGAACGATCCAGTTCAAAAGGAACGAAAGGATCGGACTTGCCTGGGTCGGGATTGAAGCGCTGAAAACGATATCGGGATTAGACCTGAGCTGGGAAAGCAGTCTCTCACCGTCTCCCGGCCATACTCCTGTCTTGAAGACAGCAGCCTTGCCATTCTGTTCAGCGATAAAGACATATTGGCTTTCCTCCTCGTTGTAAGCCACCTGCCGTACAACGCCCTGGTCGATCATGTCCAAAAAGTTATTGTAGCCCACTTCCGCAACTCTTCTTCCGTTCATCGCCGGAAAAAGCAGCGCATTAAGAAGCATCAGCACCAACAAACATATCAAGTAATAGAAAAGAAGCGGTTTCCGCTGAGGGCTCTTATTAGGTTCTTTGACTTCCTGCATCTAATATACTCCTAAATAATAAAATATCAATTGCAAGCAAATCGGCAAGTGTATATCTTGAAAGAACATAAAATGGATTGCAAATGGCAGCTGACGCCAGATAGCCAATTTAGCCGGACAGTTTTGGCATAGCTGAAGAAAAAGCCATACATCGGTCATAGCCTGCTTTTGTTTTGTTTTCTTACAAAAAAAGCTTGCATCGGTCCCCTCTTCTCTGTAGAAAATTATTGTAGGAAATCATAAAGGAAGGATCCATGAACGATACGATCGCTACAATTGAAAAGAGAAGAAGCATAAGGCTTTTTGAAAACAGGGCAGTCGAAAAGGATGTGCTTGACGAGCTTAAGAGGCTAACGCTCCGAGCCCCGAGTGCTGGCAATCAGGAATTCTATTCCGTAATAGAAGTGACAGATGAAGGAAAGAAGAAGGTTTTGGCAAAATGCTGCGACAACCAGATGATGATCGAAAAGGCTCCTGTTGTATGGGTATTCCTTGCCGATGTGGAGAAGTGGTACACATTTTTCAAAGAAAGCAAAAGCGATGAAAAATCGGGCAAGGCCTTGAGAAAGCCCTCCATAGGAGACTTCCACCTTGCAATGCAGGATGCTGTCATTGCTGCGCAGAATGCGGTGATTGCAGCCGAGGCCCTCAATCTCGGCAGCTGCTATATCGGGGATATCATAGAAAATTATGAGACCGTAAGGGAACTGCTGGACCTTCCGCAATGGGCCGCTCCGGCATGCATGCTCATAATGGGATATCCCAAGGGGACCATCAAGGCCCCACTTTCAAAGAGGCCTGAAGCAGATGGGATCTTCATGGAAAACAGATATAAGAAGATGGGCTTTGACGAGCTTGAAAGGGTATATCATGAGCAGGAGGAGGCCCTGAGAAAGAACGGGGCGCTCCCCTACGACAACACAGGAACCATCGCAGACCGGTACTATAAGAAATACGCTTCGGATTTCATGGCAGAAATGAACAGATCCGCCGCCGTATTTCTTAAGCGCTGGTGCGGGAAAATCGACTGACAAGAACCTTTCACTGTGAAAGAATTTCAGATACACGGTCGGGATAATTCGATATTATCCCGTCCACGCCAAGGGCTTTGACATCCCGTATGTCCTTTTCCTCATTAACAGTCCATACGTTCAAGCCGACGCCGTTAGCGTGCATGTCTTCAACTATGTCCTTATCGATCAAAGTGAATGAAGGATGGTAATACTCATGATGCCTGGCCTTGATTGCGGATCCAAGATTTTGCAATTTATAGCCCTCGACCAAAAGCCCTGTAGGCATCTTGGGATCCAATGCTTTCATAATCTCGCAGCTGAGCCAGTTGAAGGAAGAGAAAACAACCTTATCTTCAAGACCGAACCTGTAAACCAGATCCAAGGTCTTCTTCTCAAGACCCGGATAATACATCGGAATGCTCTTTATCTCTATATTCGTGATGATGCCGGTTCTTTTGGCAAATGCCAGGTATTCCTCTAAGGACGGTATCGGGGAAAAACCGCAATCTGGCTTCAAGAGGGAAGCATCGATCTTTTCCAGTTCGGATCTTTTATATTCATAAACGCATCCTTTTTTACCCGTGGTCCTTTCAAGGCTCTCATCATGGATGATCATGACTTCCCCATCCGAGCTAAGATGCACATCCAATTCTATTCCATCCGCTCCTGCTTCATAAGCCTTCTCAAATGAAAGCATCGTGTTTTCAGGATACATGCCTGAAAAACCCCTATGTCCGTAATTTTTCATTTTTCCTCCGTTAAAGAACTATACTCCCGCCCTCATCAATTGACAATCTCACATTTTATTAAGATATTTTTTATTATGGACAACAAACGCAATGGACTTGATTCCCTGGCATTCTTCTTTTTGATCCTTGCTGTGGTATTTGCAGTATTTTCAAGCGTGATGACAAATGAAATCTACAGGCTCATTCCTGCAGCCATAGCCGCTGCATGTCTTGTTTATGCGATCTTCCGCATGCTCAGCACAAATATAGGCAAGAGGAGATATGAGGCGGAAAAATTCTCCAGCATGTTCAAAAGGGATCCTTACAAAAGATTCAAATGCCCGGAGTGCAAAACCCTCTGCCGCGTACCAAGGAACAAGGGAAAGATAAAAATAACATGTCCAAACTGTAAAAAGCAGTTCATAAGGAAAACCTGATGTTTGGATACATAACGCCTACGAAAAGCAACCTCACAAAAGAGGATATAGGAAAATACAGGGCCTATTATTGCGGACTGTGCCACGAGCTCAAGGAAAAATACGGGAAGGACGGAACAGTCAACCTCAGCTATGACATGGTATTCCTATCGCTTCTTTTAACCGATCTATATAACGAAGAGGAAGAAGAAGGAAACGAAAAGTGCGTGGTGCGCCCCATTAAGGAGCATAGATACATTTCTGGCATATATACCAGATATGCGGCGGATATGCAGATGCTGCTCTCATATTATTCAGCCTTAGACCAGCTTAATGATGAGAGCAAGGGCGAAAAAACCGTTGAAAGGCTGGGAAAATACCTTCCGGACATAGCAAAGAAGTATCCAAGGCAGGCCGGATGCCTGAAAAAAGGTCTTGAAATACTCTCAGAAAAGGAGAAGCAGGGTTTTGACAGCGCTCCGGAAATGGCTCTCATTTTCGGCGACTCCATAAAAGAGATCTTTGCGCCGAACGAGGCCGATTTCTTTGCTCCCGCGCTTAGGTCGCTCGGGGCCAATCTTGGACGTTTCATTTATCTGATGGATGCATTCAAGGACAAGAAGCAAGATGAGAAAAAGGGGTTGTACAACCCTTTGAAAGACATCAATGATAAATCTATTGTTGAAAACATGCTCCTTAATGCGGCAAGCGATGCAAGCGCAAGCTTTGAGAAGCTCCCCCTTGACGACAATCTTGCAATACTAAGGAACATCATCTACTCCGGAATCTGGAGAAGCTACGACAAGGATGATAAGAAATGATTGACGATCCGTATAAGATTCTCGGCCTTGAAAAAGGTGCGAGCGACGACGAAATAAAGAAAGCCTATAAAAAGATGGCTAAGAAATACCATCCGGACCTTAACAACAACAGTCCAGAGGCCGCCGAGATGATGAAGAAGGTCAACGAGGCCTACGACATCCTGATCAACCATAAGAGCTATTCCACATCCGGATCTTCCAACGCATACTCATCCGGCGGATACGGGAACTCTTCCTATTACCAGAATCAAGGAAATCCGTTCGACTGGTTCTCATCCTTCGGCTATTCATCATTCGACCAGAGGGATTTCGATGCCCGTTATGGCAGCGGACCTTCGATAGAAAGAGCGAAGGCCCTTTACAATATGAGGCAATTCCAAAGGGCCATGAACGAACTCAGGCGCATGCCGGGCTCCGACAGGAATGCAGAGTGGTTCTTCGTTTCCTTCCTTATCAACAGCGCTCTCGGAAATATCAGCGAGGCGGAAGCCGATATAAGAAGGGCCGAGTCCATGGATCCGTCTAATAGGAAATACAGCCAATATGCAGAGCAGTTCAGACAGCGAAGGAATGCATATCAGAGCCAAAGAAGCTATTACGGAGTCACATCAGGCTTCCTTGAATGCTGCCTTTCCCTACTCTTCTTCCGTTTCTGCTGCTGCATAATCTGAACTATACGACAATCAATCCATCCGATAGGTATATCGCGTATGCCATAACAAGCAGAACAGGCAGCAGGACAGTGCATTCATCCTCTATGCTCAATATGGAATAAATGGAATATAAGTTTTTTATTGACCCAATAACAGTATCCTTATACAAGAATATTTCTCCATTCTTATCATTTTTTACTTCGATGAGGCCATCGTCCAACTCCATCTCAGCAAACAGAGGCCGCTCTGGACGAAGTGTTTCCACTTCAGCGAATGCAATGCTGCAATCCCTCTTGCTGCCATTTATGAAATAATGCCAGAGCTTTTTCTCCCCTAGCTTCAAAAAGCCCATCTCCTGCCCTTCTTTATCATAGACATGTATGCCGTCCTTTGTCATGCGCACCAAATACAATACCACGCCGCCATCTTCAAGCCTTACCCTGTTTCCTATGCGATGCAACCTATAACTGATCATAACCCCATCACCTCCATAAGCCCGTAAACAGCCAAATTCAAGAATCCGCATGAAACCATCACCCATATGGGATTAAGTTTCAGCTTCCCTATAGCAAAAAGCGCAGCGAGAAAAAGAGCACAACCGATATAATTGATGTCTTTCAGATCGAACACGCCAGAATTGAATGCAGAAACAGCCAATATGGAAAGCCCTGCACTGAAAATCAGTGCGATTATGGCAGGACGCAGGGCATCCATTATGTTTTTCATCACCGACATCTGCCCATATTTCGAATAAAGATGAAACAGGATGCTCACGATTATAAGAGAGGGGAATATGCATCCGAAAGTTGCTGCAACAGCACCCAGAGGGCCTGCAATCCTCGTTCCGACGAAGGTCGCGCTGTTGACAGCTATCGGCCCGGGAGTCATCTCTGCAATCGTGATCAGATCGGTGAATTCGCTCATCGAAAGCCACGCACGATTCATCACCACCTCGTTTTGGATAAGAGGTATGGCCGCATATCCCCCGCCGATGCTGAATAATCCGATCTGGAGGAAGGAGACCATAAGTTCAAGATAAATCATTTTCCATACCTCCTTTTCTTAAGTGCACGCGGATTGCTTGAGTGCCCAATCCGATGACGGCGCATATCAGGATTATGAACACGACATTGATCTTGAAGAAAAATGTCATGCAAAAGGCAAGAAGCATTATCGCCCCATGCAGGATCCCGTCTTTTTTCAATGACGGCAGGATCATTTTCGCCGCAACGCTCAATATGACGGCAGCCACCCCGGACTGCATTCCCTTGAGCACGAGCGAGACATAAACGTTGTTGATGAATGCCGAATAGAATACAGAGATCACCGAAAGGATCACCATCGGTGGGATTATCGTCCCCAAAACAGCAACCAGCATCCCGGCAAGACCTGCTACCTTCCAGCCCACAAGGATTGCGGAATTGACAGCGATCGCACCAGGAGAAGCTTGAGCCAACGCAGTATAATCCAGCATCTCCTGTTCGCTGATCCAACCGATCTCATCCACGAATTTCTTCTTCATGAATATGATGATCACGAAACCTCCTCCGAACGTGAAATCGCTTATGTAGAGCGTCGTCAGGAAGAGCTTCCAAAGAACCTTTGCCTTATTTCCTTTTACCATCTTTCTACTTCCATAGAAGAGAGTATCGGATGTCAAAACATAAGTAAAATACTATATTTTTATGAATTTAATAACGATTTCATTATATAATATGGAATATGACACTACGAAATCTTGAAATCTTCATTGAAGTGTATCGGAAGGAAAGCATCACAAAGGCATCAGAAAACCTGAATATGACGCAACCGGCGGTTACAAGGGCGATAAAAGAGCTCGAGCAATACTATGACGTATTGCTTTTTGAAAGATACAAGCGGCATCTTTTCAGAACCAAAGCCGCAGACCAGCTTTATTCACGGGCAGTGCACATAATCGAATCGCTGAACATGCTCGATAAGGAGCTGCTGAACTGGGATGATTCCGGAAAAATCAAAATCGGAGCCAGCATCACGCTCGGCAACATCATACTCCCCTCCCTTATACAGAAATTCCAGGAAATAAAGCCGAAACTGGATATCAAGGTGAAGATCACCAACGGACAGCAATTGAAAAACGATCTTTATGACAATGTCCTTGATCTGGCGCTGATAGAAGGGACATCATACGACGATCAGCTGATAACCATCCCCTTCAGAAAGGATCATCTCGTGCTTGTAGTGGGAAAAGGCAATCCGCTTTCAATGAAAGAAGAGATAACGCTCAAGGATATTTTCAAGGAAAAACTGATACTAAGGGAAAAAGGGAGCGTGGGACGGACATTGGTCGATACCATATTCAGCATACATGGCATGATAATAGATCCCGCATGGGAGAGCACAAGCACCCAGGCGATAATCAAAGCAGTTTCGTGCAATATCGGAGCATCCATACTGCCGAAAGAGCTTGTCCAGATAGACAGGAATAGAAAAAATGTGATAATCAGGGAGATATCAGATGCCGATTTTTCACGTGAAAACCACATAGTATTCCACAAGAACAAGCATCTGAGCCCTGCATTGCAGCTCTTCATCAACATGTGCAGGACGACATTTCAGTAAGATATTACACTTTAAAAGACGGCTCCTGGAAAACATCCAGCCAAGTGATGGATGAAAGGGACATCATCTTGGAGCAGAAATCAGGAAGCTGGTCCAATGTAAGCGGTATGCGCCCCAATATCGAATCGATGTATAAAGTCAATGTAGCGCTGATCCAGAAATCAAGGATGGCTATGAATTCCGCCTTCCTCCCCACATTATCCATCATCCCGGCAGCCGAGGACCTCATGAAATAGTCAAACAGCTTTGTCTTATTCCGGTTTATGAATTCAGGAGTGTCGCTTATGTTGAAAAGCATTTTGTAATACGTTATGTCAGCCAAAAGGAAATTGGAGGCCGCCTCGAGCACAGGCCTGGGATTGGAGATGACAAAATCGACAGGAAATGTCTCAAGTGTTCCGAGAAGATCGGTGAACATGTTCTCCTGTATCTTATTGAAGACATCCCTGGGACTTTTAAAATGTGCATAAAAAGTGCCGCGGTTTATATCTGCGACACGGACTATGTCGCTTACGGTGATCTTCTCGAATTTCTTTTCCTGCATCAGCTCCAGCAAAGCTCTCTTGATGAGAGCCTTGCTGCGCAAGCTGCTCCTGTATTCAGCCTTCTTCCTTGCTTCCTCCACAAGAACCTCCCAGAACGTGGAATATGGCATTCCTGATGCCATCGTCCTCTATGTCGCTAGTGACAAAATCAGCCGCCTCTTTCAGCTCATTGCAGGCATTTCCCATCGCAATGCCTGTACCGGCATAAGTTATCATCCCGATATCATTTGCACCATCGCCGATGGCAACCCCGTCTTCTCTTTCCAATCCATAATGATCGAGCACCGCTTTTACCCCGTCCGCCTTATCGACGCCAGCCATGACGATCTCCGCCATCAGCTCATAAGGAAGCCCGACCGTGTTGGGGACAAGAGTGAATCCGGGCTCTATATCCTGCTTTACCCTGCTTACTCCCCAGCCGCCCTCAGGGGACAGGAAAAGAAGCTTCTTGACCTTGGCCCCGGAAGGGACGTCGCCTATTATCAGCCCATTCAAAGCTACAATGCGCCCGATATATTTCATGAAATACTCATAAAAAAGATCACGGGCCTCCTGAGACATGTACGTACCCTCGGCCGTCTGGACAAGAGTATGAAGCCCATGCGCTGATAAATATTCAGAAAGGCGCGCATAATCTGCATCAGGTATATACAGATCCCGTATGCACTCCCCTTCGACATCCACGCTCGCACCCGCAGAACATATGAAGCCATCAAAATCCAAAAAGGACAAATCCGGAAGCTCGGCCCGGCTCCTTCCGGTTGCGATGAAAATCCTGCATCCGAGGGCTTGGGCTGCTTTGAGGGAGATTACAGCGCTTCTTGGAGCAGGCTTTCCGAATGGAAGCAGAGTTCCGTCGATATCAAGAAAAAAACACTTCATCAAACAAGCTCCGCAACGATCTTGTAGCCAGCAGCGGCAAGCGCTTTCTTTATCTCCCTCACATGATTGTGATCCCTTGTCTCGATGCACACGCGGAGAGTGCAGGAATTGAGATCAGTATCGGATCCGCCCCTCTCATGATACACTCCGACGACATTGGCGCCATGCTTTGCTATAACGGAAGCCACTTCCACAAGCTGGCCAGGCTTATCGGCGAGAGCAACGGTGAAATCTGCATACCGGCCTTGACGGAGCAGAGCCCTGTTTATGACTCTCGACAGGATGGTCACATCGATGTTTCCACCGGAGACGAGGCATACCACTTTCTTGCCTTTTATATCCACCTTGCCGAACATGGCAGCCGCTACTGCTACGGCTCCTGCCCCTTCGGCAACAAGCTTCTGGCTTTCCATCAGGGAGAGTATGGCGCAGGCCACCTCGTCATCGGTGACAGTAACGACCTTGTCCACATATTTTTCAGTATATGAATAAGTGAGGTCTCCTGGACATTTGACCGCTATGCCGTCGCTTACAGTCGAGACGCTATCAAGGCTGTCGACCTTATGCAATTCCAAAGAATGCACCATCGATGCGGCTCCTGCAGCCTGGACACCATAGACCTTGACAGTCGGTTTCAGTGTTTTCATCGTATAGGCAAGACCGGCGATAAGACCGCCTCCGCCGACTGGAACTATAACCGCATCCACATCTGGAAGCTGCTGAAGGATCTCAAGGCCTATTGTTCCCTGGCCGGCGATGACATCTTCATCGTTAAAAGGATGAATCATCGTCTTTCCGGTTTCCTTGCAGATAGCCACGGCCCTGTTATAGGCATCATCATAAACACCCTTAACAAGCTCGACTTCCGCACCAAGGCTTCTAGTTGCCTCGACCTTTGAGATCGGCGCGCCTTCAGGAATGCAGATCAAGGCGTTTATTCCCTGCCTTTGTGCAGCAAGGGCAACCCCTTGGGCATGGTTTCCTGCAGAACATGCGACTACACCCTTGCGTTTCTGCTCTTCGGTAAGCTTGCTCATCTTGTAATAAGCGCCGCGCAATTTGAAAGAACCGGTAACCTGCAGGTTTTCGGTCTTAAGGTAAACCTCTTCATCCGGGAACATCCGGGGAGCTCTTATGAGATCGGTACAGCGTGCGACGGCTTTAAGCGCAAAAGCCGCCTGATAAACAGTGTCTAATGTAAGCATGCACAAATGATACTCCCATGAACGCAGAAGTTCAATAACGGACGGATGTTTAATTTTGCATTCCAAACGGGGTTTTCTTCCGATTTTCTGGTAATTAGCGGCAACAACATGCTATCCTGTAGGCCGAGGAGAAAATCATGGAGAGATTCTTTACTTCAGAATCGGTAACAAAAGGCCATCCTGACAAGGTCTGCGACCAGATTGCAGACGGGATACTGGATGCATTGCTTGAAAAAGATGCCTCGTCGCGCGTAGCTTGCGAGGTAGCAGCAGAGCCTGGAGCTGTGCATATAATGGGAGAAGTGACCAGCAAAGCAGCTGTCGATTATATTGAAACCGCCAGAAAGGTGATCCGCGAGATAGGATATACCAAGGAAGAATACGGCTTTACGGACAAGGCTTCAATAACATGTTCCATACATAGCCAAAGCCCGGATATAAGCCAGGGGGTCGACAGATCCTATGATGATTCATCTTCTTCTGGAGCGGGAGACCAGGGAATGATGTTCGGTTATGCCTGCAACGAGACAGAAGAGCTCATGCCTCTTGCCCACACTCTGGCGCGAAGATTGACCGCAAGGCTTACAGAAGTAAGGGAGTCAGGAATGCTGGACTACCTGAGGCCTGATGGGAAAAGCCAGGTGACGGTCGAATACGATGGGAAAAAAGCAAAGAGGATAGAAGCAATCGTTGTCTCTGCCCAGCATGATGATCTGGATCTGGAAAAAATCCGCAAGGACATAATGGACAATGTCATCACACCTGTCATCGGCAAAAAGCTCATGGACGCTGATACGAAAATCTTTATCAACCCCACAGGCCGTTTTGTGCTTGGAGGCCCCGCAGCAGATACCGGCGTCACCGGCAGGAAGATCATCGTAGACACATATGGGGGCTATGCGCATCACGGAGGCGGAGCCTTCAGCGGCAAGGATCCATCGAAAGTCGACAGGTCGGCAGCTTATGCGCTGCGCAATATCGCAAAAACGATTGTAAAGGCAAAACTTGCAGACGAATGCGAGCTGCAGGTGGCCTACGCCATCGGAGTGGCAAAACCATTATCGCTATATATCAACACCTTCGGCTCTTCAAAAGTGGAGGAGCAGATGATCCTCAACTGCGTTTTAGACAACGTGGACCTTCGTCCTGATGAAATAATCAGGCATTTCGGGCTAAAAGCGCCGATTTATCTGAAAACGGCGCGATGCGGCCATTTCGGAATTGAGGATTACCCTTGGGAAAAGGTCGATGAGAACCTGTTGAAGGAACTGAAAAAGCTTCTTTGAAACATAAAGCGGGGAGTTCCCCGCTTTATTGCATTAAAGCCTATTGGAAAAAAGAGCTAGAACGTGAAGCCCAGCTTCAAAACCACATCATGGGTCATCTCGCTGTTCTTCAAAATATCTTCCTTTGCAAAGGTATATTTGAACTTATATCCAAGGCCGATATGAAATACCGATCCGATATATTTATCAAGGCTGAAGGAAGCGGCGGCATATGCATTGAAAGAATAATCCTGGAAAGTGAACAATACCGGATGGTTCTGGGTCATGAACATAGCCATTCCTCCGCCAAGCGCGATATTTATATCTGTCGAGCCCAAAAGGAAGTCAAAGCCAAGCATTGCATCGGCGGAATATCTCTTATTGTAAGAATTCCACTTATACCATTCGAGCCCTGCCTGAGGATTGATGAACATATCCAGAAAATTTCCGCCGGCAGGTTCCAAATACATATTGACAGAAAGGAGCAGATCCAGACCGAAGACCTTTCCTGAGCTTGCAATGTTTTCAAAATCAATGTTGACAGTAGTAAGCGGATTGACATCCGTGCGCCCTGTATAAGGTATTATTTCAGCGCCAATGCCGATGCCGAAATTAAAATCAAACGGCCGCACGGCCTTAACAGGCTCAGCAAATTCCTCCTGTACGCTGGCATTCGGCTCTGCGCCTGCATCCTCCAGGATCTCCTCTTCATCAAAAAATAATTCCAATTCATCCTCATCCGGGATCAACTCCAAATCCTCATCATAAACAACGGAAGCAGAAGGAGCCATGAGATTATTGCTCTCAGGCTTATACATGGCTTTCCCCGAGGGGCTCCAGGATCTTCCCCCATCCAAGGACAGCTGCACATAAAGGACCGAATCATCCGGAACATCCAGAGTGACCGAGGTTATCGAGCCGTCCAGGTATGTCCACCTGCCGACCTCGGAATCCAATTGATAACGATATGTCGTCACATTTTCATATGGGCTGGTCCAATACCAGGTTGCAGCGTAAAGCCCGGTTGCGGCCAAAACAGGAATCAGCAGCACCAATAAGAACTTTCTTATCATAACTACTCCTCTTCTTTCATTCTTGTAGGAATAAACCTTTTTGCAAATTTGCCTTTGAAATTGCCTTTGACATAGAAATAGCCGAAGGTGGAGAAGACCACAGCACCGACAAAAGATACCGCCATATCCTTCATTGTATCTATCAATCCGATATCGAGGTATCCGCCTAGGCCGAGATCCACGCCGTTCACAACAACGCTGTCTATATCTTTTATGCTTACTACAGTATTAGTCATTGACTTGTCCAATGCAATAGTGTTTATGGTGTGTATGACAAAATCCTTTTGCGTATCCATACCGAAAAACATGTCCAAGGAAAACTCCAGAAATTCCCACATCACCGCAATGGTCATGGAAAAGCAGAAGGCTACGAACGAAAGATAAAAAGGAGAAAGGCTGATATTCTTCGAATTGCGGTTCAAAACCTCGACTAAAGAAAATCCTACAGCGGCGGCAAGGAACCCCGTGATGACATGCAGCGCGGTATCCCAATGCGTGTACCTCTGATAGTAGGCGCTTATCTCTCCAAGTATTTCAGCTGAGAAAACAAAGATTATTATGATGACCTCAAGAGTATTCGGTATATCGATTTTCAAGCGTTTTTCTATCAAAGAAGGCATCATGAACACCAATAAAGTCAGCAAGCACAGAAAGACATTCTTATAATGCCCATTTGCAAACTGGGCGATCATCACAAACACGACAAGCAACCGCAGAATTATATATACGGAAAATAAAACAGGTTCTTTTCTGGCCCTTTCCTCGATTGTCTTTTTCTTATCCTCCATTTATCCACCCTCATATAAATAATAACTGTTTCTTGTGTCTCATCAAACTTTTTGTTATATATTTCGAAAGGAGTACATATGAAAAACACAATTAATGATTACATCTCTTTTATAAGCAATAACAAGACGGAAAGGGAATGTGTCCAAGCTGCGGTGAAGATGGCCGAGGAACTCGGATATAAGAGGCTTGAAGATACGACAGCTCTCAAAGCCGGAGACAAGGTCTACAGCACAGTGTACGACAAATCCATAATCCTGTTCATAGTCGGAGATGAAGATATAAGCAAGGGCATGAACATCCTGGGCGCCCATATCGACAGTCCCCGTCTGGATTTGAAAATGAAACCTCTTTACGAGAGCAATGGAATTGTCTATATGAACACCCATTATTATGGGGGAATCAAAAAATACCAATGGGTTGTACATCCCCTTGCGATGCACGGAGTGGTATTCAAAAAAGATGGTTCACGCATCGATCTTAAATTAGGAGAAGAAGAGGATGATTTCACATTCGCCATCTCCGATATCCTCCCGCATATCGCACAGGAACAGATGAAAAAGACCGCAGGGGAATTCATTGCCGGCGAGGATCTCGATCTTGTCATGGGCCTCAACACGACAGAGGACAAGGATGCCGGCAAAAAGGCCATCTTGGACATTCTGGAAAAAAAGTACGAAATCAAAGAGGAGGATTTCCTTTCTGCCGAGATAGAAATAGTCCCCGCGGGCCGTGCAAAGATGCTTGGACTCAAAAACGACATGGTAATCGGATACGGACAGGATGACAGGGTCTGCTCCTTTACAAGCCTCACTGCCCTTCTGGAAACCGAGCATGTCAATAGGACTGCATGCTGCATCCTCACGGATAAAGAGGAGGTCGGAAGCACCGGCGCAACCGGAATGAACAGCCTCATGCTTGAGAATGTTGTTGCAGAGCTGGTCGAAAGGCTCGGCCAATACAGCGGCCTTAAAGTGAAAAGATGCCTGCAGAACTCATACATGCTCTCCAGCGATGTCAACAGCGCGCTCGATCCGCTAAATATGGATCTTTATGATGCGGAGAATTCATCCAGGCTTGGTAGCGGTGTTGTCTTCAACAAGTATACAGGCTCGCGCGGCAAGGCAGGCGCAAGCGATGCCAATCCGGAGTTCATTGCAAAGCTCAGAAAATGCATGGATGAGGCAAACGTGAAATTCCAAATGGCAGAAATGGCCAAGGTCGATATAGGAGGAGGCGGCACTATTGCCAAATTCGCAGCCTTCTACGGCATGCAGGTCATCGATGCAGGGGTTGCCGTATTAAGCATGCATGCACCTTTCGAGATCACGTCGACATATGATATCGAATCAGCAAAGTCATGCTACAAGGCATTCTTAAAAATGGAATAAGCAGAAGCCCGGGAAGCCGGGCTTTTATCATAATGCATACCGGAAACAGTTATATATAGAAATCAATATGATCACGACAAGAAGGCCCATGAACAGCTTATCGACCATTTTGTCATCCATGCGTCTGGAAAGCTTCCGCCCTATCGTGGCTCCGATGACGGCACAGCAGGCCATGACGGCCATAAGGATCCAATCTATGTCCGGTATGTCTTTTGAAACGATATTCCCCAAAAGGGACACCGTCTGGGAAAAGAAAATTATGTACAGGCTTGTAAGGGCCGCACATTTCGTCTCCATAGAAAAGAAATAAGAAAGCACCATGATGTTTATGGGGCCTCCTCCTATTCCTAAGAAAGAGGAGAAAATGCCCAGAAAAAGGCCACAGACCACAGCAAACACCTTGTTCTTCATATCAAGAAGCCTTATGGACGACTTTTTAAGGACATAGACGAAAACAAGCCCTGTCAAAAGGACCATTATGATGTTCTGTACCAAGCTGACATAGGATGAGCTGACGGAGGCCACCAAAGCAGAAAAAACCATTTTGCCGAGCAACCCGCCTATGGCTCCGCCGATGGCAAGATAAATACCTCTGTAATCTATACGAGTGCTGTCGTTGCGGCTTCTGAGAAGCGAAGCGATCGTCATCACAAGGACAGTCGTTCCAGACATGAAACTTATCTGAGAAGTCTCCATGTTGCAGATCGCATCCATAACAGGCTTTATGAGTACGCCTCCTCCGATTCCGCTTATGGATCCCAATATGGTGGCGACCAATACTGTAACTATAACCACAACCTGCATAAGAGGCTCCTCCTTCTTTTATGAATGTTACCTAAGAGGCATTGGGATGTCAAATCCGATGCAACTGAAAAACTTGGACGAAACTGATGCTCCAATAAATTCAGATATAATAAAGCATTTTCGCATACGTCGGATAGGGCCAGCACTCGGATGGCATCAGAAGCTCGATCTCATCGGAAATTCTTCTCACCTCATCCATTTCCGGTATTATTATCTTGCATGAATAATGGCTTAGCGAGGATCCTGCATACTTCTCAGCGGCGGCTGTGACCGAATCCAGCTTTGCAACAGCGGCATCCAGCTCATCGGTAAGGGACGACAGCTTATCTAAAAGCTGCCTCTCGCTTTTAAAAGGAGCCTTGCTGACCTTGAACTTCGCTTCCAGCCCCAGAGCCAGTGAAGATGTGTACTTCTCCACAGCAGGAAGGACCATGCGCCTTATCATATCGATCATCGTCAGAGCTTCGATATGTATAGTCTTCGAATACTCCTCGTTCACGATCTCGTAACGGGAATGGATTTCGATGGCGCTGTAGATATGGAATTTCGCAAAGACATCCATATTCTTTTTCAAGAGGAATGTATCATACGCCTCAGGGGCTGTGCGCAAATTGAGCAAGCCTCTGTTCTCAGCCTCCTTGACCCAGTCCTCCGAGTAGTTGTTGCCATTGAATATTATCCTCTTATGCGCCGCATATTCCCTCTTGATCAGCTCAAGGACTGCAGCCTTGATATCCTTCTCATCCTTCAGCTCCTCATAAAATTCGGAAAGGGAATTGGCAACAATCGTGTTGAGCACGATATTCGGTCCGGAGACGCTGAACGAGGAGCCCAGCATCCTGAATTCGAATTTATTTCCCGTGAAAGCCATCGGGCTCGTCCTATTCCTGTCGCTTGTATCCCTGGCGATATATGGAAGGGCATGCACTCCGAAGCCCATCCTCTCATTCATCTTTCCAGAAGATTCCTTATCAAAGGAAATCGAGTCCAGGATATCCTCAAGATCGGAACCTATGAAGATTGAAACGATGGCAGGAGGAGCCTCGCTGGCGCCAAGCCTATGATCATTTCCAGCACTTGCGGCACTCAAACGCAAAAGATCCTGATACTCATCAACTGCTTTTATCACAGCCGTCAGGAACAATAGGAACTGAATGTTTTCCCTAGGATTATCCCCCGGATCAAGAAGGTTTTCGCCTGTATCGGTGCTCAAGGACCAATTGTTATGTTTTCCAGATCCATTCACACCCTTGAACGGCTTTTCATGAAGGAGACAGGCAAGGCCATGCTTTTCCGCAATCTTCTTCATCAGCTCCATTGTGAGCTGGTTGTGATCAACTGCGACATTCGTAGTGCAATAGACAGGGGCCATCTCATGCTGGCACGGCGCAACCTCGTTATGGCTGGTCTTGCTGTTGATGCCGAGTTTCCAGAGCTCCTTGTCAAGATCATGCATAAAAGCGCTGACCCTGGTCCTGATCGCACCAAAATAATGGTCGTTCATCTCCTGCCCTTTAGGACTTCTGGCTCCAAGAAGGGTCCTGCCGGTCAATACAAGATCCTCCCTTTTGGAATAATCCTCCTTGTCGATAAGGAAGTATTCCTGCTCAGGGCCGACTGTCGTTCCGACCCGCTTAACATCCTCATTGCCGAATAGATGCAGTATTTTTAACGATTCGTTGGAGATCGCCTCCATGCTCCTCAAAAGCGGGGTCTTCTTATCAAGGACCTCCCCGGAATAGGAACAGAATGCGGTAGGTATGCAAAGCGTATCATCCTTGATAAAAGCATAGCTGGTCGGATCCCAGGCGGTGTATCCCCTGGCCTCAAAAGTAGCTCTGAGGCCGCCGGAAGGAAATGAGGATGCATCCGGTTCTCCCTTCACAAGCTCTTTTCCAGAAAATTCCATTATCACCTTTCCCCCCGGAACCGGGCGGATGAAGGATTCATGCTTTTCCGCAGTTATCCCAGTCATGGGCTGGAACCAGTGGGTATAATAAGAGCAGCCGTTCTCGATAGCCCAGCATTTCATGGCATGGGCGACCGCGTTTGCTATATTCAAATCCAGGTCCTTTCCTTCCTGTACGGTCTGCATAAGCTGCCTATATACATCTTTTGGAAGACGTAAGCGCATAGTCTCGTCATTGAAAACCAAGGAACCGAAATAATCTGCAACTGTTTCCATATAAACTCCCATGGATCGACTAGAATATGCTATACACTCTAAAATGTTTGGCACATTTTGACAAGAAAAGCCTATAAGACGGACAAAAAAAATCACCAAATCAGGAATTTTTTTTACACCGACCGTGTAAAATATTGTCAAAACACAAAATAAGTCATAAAATCCGCGGTAAATTAGTATAAATCGGGAGATTAAAATGAGTGGCGTATTAGTACTCGTCATCGCCATACTCGCCCTTGGCGCAGGTTACATCTTCTATGGAAAATGGCTTGCAAAGAAGTGGGGTGTGGACAATTCAATCAAGACTCCTGCCTACGAACTTAGAGATGATATCGACTATGTTCCTACGAAGAAACAGGTCGTATTCGGACACCAGTTCGCATCAATTGCAGGAGCAGGTCCTATCAATGGACCCATACAGGCAGCCGTATTCGGCTGGGTTCCAGTATTCCTTTGGTGTGTTATCGGAGGCATCTTCTTTGGTGCGGTGCAGGACTTCTCATCGATGTTCGCATCAGTAAGAAATAAGGGAAGAAGCATCGGATACATAATCGAATGTTATGTGGGAAAAACAGGAAAGAGGCTGTTCCTCCTGTTCGTATACCTTTTCTCCATTCTGGTTGTAGCGGCATTTGCAGACATCGTTGCAAAGTCCTTCGGCGTAACAGCTGCACAGACTGAAGCCATAAACCATGCAAACAGCCAGGTTGCCTGCACATCGACACTCTTCATCGTTGCGGCTGTAGGCTTTGGCTTCTATATCAAGAAATTCAACCCATCATCACTCGTCAACACAATAATTTCCATCGTGCTGCTTGTGCTCTGTGTAACGCTCGGATGCCTTTTCCCGTTCTCGCTTTCCGTGAACACATGGATGTATCTCGTATTTGCGTACATCCTTATTGCATCCGTAACACCGGTGTGGGCGCTTCTGCAGCCTAGGGATTACCTTAACAGCTATCTGCTGATCCTCATGATCCTCGGAGCAGTCGTCGGAATCTTCGTTTCCAATCCTGCAATGCAGCTGCCGGCGTTCACAGGCTTCACATCCAGCCTTGGTTCGATGTTCCCGATATTGTTCGTAACAATCGCCTGCGGCGCTGTTTCCGGCTTCCATTCGCTCGTGTCTTCGGAAACTGCAAGCAAGCAGGTTGAGAAGGAAACAGACATGCTTCCGATTTCCTACGGAGCAATGCTCATCGAATCCCTTCTTGGAATCATCAGCCTCATCGCTGTAGGTGCAATCGCCACAGGCGGCGTAATCCCTGCAGGCACTCCGCAGGTGATCTTTGCTGAAGCCGTATCCGGATTCCTCACCACAATCGGATTGCCGCATGACATCTCCTTCACTCTCATCAGCCTTGCAGTATCGGCATTCGCCCTTACAAGCCTCGACTCGGTTGCCCGTGTAGGAAGGCTTTCCTGGCAGGAGCTGTTCCTCGATAACGAGGATGATGAGCAAAAGCTCACAGGAGCAAAGAAGGTTTTGACAAACCGCTGGGTTGCAACAATCTTCGTGCTTGTCCCCTCTTATCTGCTTGGACAGGTAGGATACGCAGAAATCTGGGCTCTCTTCGGATCTGCGAACCAGCTTCTGAGCGTACTTGCCCTTGCTGCCGTAGCTGTTTACCTCAAGAAGATCAAAAAGAACAACAAGATGATGTTCTTCCCGATGTTCTTCATGCTTGCTGTAACGCTCGTTGCGCTCTTCCAGCTCGCTATCAACAACATCAGGACTTTTGGAAAAGCTTCGATTTCCGTCATGGGACAGAGCCTTCAGATCATCTTCGCCGTCCTTCTGATTGCGCTTGCCATCATCGTTGTGGTGAAGTGCTGCCAGAAGCTCTTCGGAAAAGAAGAAGAAGCAAAGGCCTGAAGCCATCAGGAAAAACACATATGACGGGTCGTATATCGGCCCGTTTTTTTACACTGAAACCAGAACATTTTTCCTTTTTCACATGCTACTTTAATCATAGTTTCATGAAATAAAGCAGGTAACGGACAAATATGGCATTCAGATACGAGCTGTTCATATTGAGCATGGAAAGCAGGAGATTCATAAAGGCGGAGGAAGAGACCGAATCTGTAGCCGAAGCTATGTTCAATGTCTTAATGAGGGATACGAAGCTTTGCTCCCGGATGCTGCAGATATATTGCAAGCATCCCCATTCAAAGAACCTGAAATACATGGGGCTCTATGATGGAGGCTCAGGCCGCGGGTTCAAAGGAGAAGTGGTGCAAAACATACTCACTCTAGCAAACGGCGAGGAATACCATCTCACAGATGAAGGGTTCAAAAAATGTTTTTTTTAAAAGCACCTAAGGTCTGACCTTGCCTAAAAGCAAGCCCAGCGCCTCCCTCACCGGCAATTTCAAAATACCCTTTTCAGGCCGGCTGTTGGCACTGTAATAGCAGTAGAAGGAGTCCTCCCCTTCCATATACTTTATATCGCAGCTGGTTATGGCCCGGGACGACCAGCCTTCATCAGGCTGCGTATGCATCACCTTGGCAACCTGGAAATCAAGACCATCCGAGCTTTTCAAGAGAAGCATTACAGATCTGCTCCTGTCCTTTTTTTTATCATAGTAATAGGCGCATTCCACAGCCGCCACAGCATCCGCACAGGGATACACCCTTACAGCACCTACTGCAAGATTCATATACTCAGAGTCCGGTTCTATTGTCAAAAGAGCCTCTTCGTTTATCTTATACGGCCCCTCAAGATAGCGGCTTTCGGCGCACATGAGACGGCAGGATGTCTTTTGCCGGGAATCGAACATCCGGCACTCCCCTGCACCAAAATACAGACGGTACTTTCCTTCCCAGCAGATAAGCTGAGGACGGGCCAATCTGCAAGGGCCGCCCCTGTAGGATGAAAGGCTGATCTTTTCGGCTTCCAGAATTATCTTGGGATCGGACCAGGATTTGAGATCGCTGGAAGACGAGAGAAGGATTCTTGAGCCTTTTTTTGTAACATCTTTAGCCTTTTCCGATCCCCAGTCGCGGTCATGGCATTCAAACAGCAGGTAGTACATGCTGCCCTCTTTGAATATGAACGGGGAATGACCTCTGAAAAACAAAAGCCTGCGCCTGGTCCAGTTGAGCCCGCTCGTGGAAATGAAATGCTCGATGCCGACCCAGGTATGGGAAAAAAGATGCCACATCCCGTCAGGGGATTCCGAGGGCAGCAATATGCTTGGATCACTGAGCCGCGGCATATACCACGCAGTGTTCTGCACATAGTTGTCCGTAAAAGAATACCATGAGGCCTTTTCAAATTTCTCCCAAGCGATATATCTCACCAAACACCTCTAGCGTTTTTTTCCACCCTTGCCGAAAAGCGGATCCATCTTATCCTCAAGATTGAATTTAGCAATGGCCCATTTGACAATTTTGGAATAGAGCAGAAAGGACAATACGATGGATAGGATAAAGACTGCTGCGATTCCGATCATCAAAAGGCTCTGATTATCCTGTATCGGCAAAAAGCTCAGGATGATGAACCCGAGCACGAAAAGAACGATCAGCAATAGAAGGTTCAGCACTGTGGCAATCAGCATGAACAATAAAGAATTGGTTTTCTTACTCATTTTTGTTTCTTATCCCCTTTTCTTGAAAATAATATGGTAAACAGCAAAAGTATCACAGACACGGTTATGGATGCATCGGCCACGTTATATGTAGGGAACCTGTCCATGCCGAACCATCCATAATTGTTTGTACTTATGAAATCCACAACACTCATACCCCGGAATATCCTATCAATGAGATTGCCTATGCCTCCCCCGGCAAAAGCTGCAAGCAGCCATCTTTGAAGAGAGGTGAACTCCTTTTCATCCTTGACTATCATGACGCATACGGCAGCCATGACCAGCAAAGGAACGATTATGAACAAAGCAACCTTTATCGGCAAGGCCAATCCGGTCCCCATTGAAAACGCCACAGCGGTATTGCGCACATGGACTATGCGCAGAAAATCACCGAACAGCGAGCATAAAATCGTATTTTCCGGAACATAATGCACGATAAGAGCCTTGGTTATCTGATCGATCGCAATGATTGAAAGAGTGAGCAGAAAAGGCTTGAAGCGCTTCATAACCCCGTCTCCGAATCGATGAAGAATGCATCGATGCCCCACTCGCCTTTGACATAACGCATTACAGCCTGCACTCCGAAAACTTCGCTGCGGTAATGGCCTCCGGCGATCATGTTCATATTATGTTCTTTAACAAAATGATAATCCTCATGACGGGCTTCCCCTGTTATGAAAAGATCGAGATCCTCATCGATCGCGACAGCCACATCTTCGCTTGCCCCTCCGGAAATTATGCCGGCTGTTTCAATCATGTCCTTGCCAAAGGATATGATTTCAAGTCCGCTTTCAGCATCGAAATTAAGAAGGCGGGCAATTTCCATCGCCGTCATCGGGAAAGGCAATCTGCCTTTGAAACCGACGCTTTTGCCCATGAACTCTCCAAATGGATCGTAGCTGGTCATTCCAAGGCGGAGGGCCATCTGTGCGTTATTGCCATAAAGAGGATGAGCATCAAGCGGTATGTGGCAGGCAAAGAGTGCCATATCGTTATCAATGCACTTCTTCACCCTATGATAATGCGAATCCGCAATCGCAAGCGGCTTGCCCCAGAAGAGGCCATGATGGACGAAAAGCATGTCCGCCCCTTCATCTGCAGCCTGGCAGATCGTATCCATGCATGCATCGACAGCAAAAGCGATTTTTCTTATTTCCTTATTCGAAGACTCTATCTGCAATCCGTTCAGGGATATGTCCTGGTAGGAACGGATATCGAGCAGACCATAGAATTTTTCACATGTTTCTTTAAGGTTCATAAGAGGAGTATACAATAAATTCAACACGTCTTCCACAGAAGGGCATATAGATTGACAGCAAGCAAGGAGGAAAATACACTTAAGCCATGCTTAGGGAACTTGGTGGAAAAGATCTGATCCTTGATTTCCAGGATCTGGATATTTCAGAGGCGAAGGAAGGCCGGGCGATAATCGGCCAGGATAAGGCCATGGAAGCCCTGGCCCTCGGTTTTGCCATAGATCGTCCAGGGTATAACATATTTGTTTCCGGCGACGAAGGGACTGCCCGTCTTACAGCTGTAAAAGAAGAGATAGGACAAATTGAGAATGACGTCTCAAATCTTAAAGACGTCGCTTATGCATATAATGCAAAGCATGAAAACAACCCCATATGCCTTATATTCGAAAAAGGAATGGCCCGGATTTTTGCCCAGAGGCTGCTGGATTATGGAAAGAAAGAGATATCAAAGGAAGAGCTGCTCAAAGATTTTCCTGACAGCGGAATAGAGCGCTTCGTATCCTCGCTGCCAGAAATAACAGAGGATCCCGAGAGCTACAAGCTCAACATAATCCTTGACAGGACGAATACCAGAAGGCGGCCGCTGGTGATAGAAAGCCATCCTTCCCATGATTCGCTGTTCGGATTCATAAACAAGGATAAAAGGCCCCATCTGGCGATAGAAATCGGCTCCTATCAGATGGCGCTTGGAGGATTTCTGGTTATAAACGCCGAGGAGCTTTTATCGGAAAAAGGGCTTTGGACTACGCTCAAAAGATACATAGACATGAGCGACAAGGCCCGCTTCTCTACAGCTGTGGCAGGAGAGCTCATGGGGACTGTAAGGCCAGCCGCCATTCCACTTTCCACAAAAGTGATCCTCATAGGAAACGATGCAACATATGACGAGCTTGCAGAAAAGGACGGACAATTTCTGAAGCTCTTCAAGATTTCCCCGGAATTCGATTACCAAATGCCCAGGAACAAGGAGAACATGCTCGCCACTGTCGGCTATCTGAGACGGGTCGCAAAAGAGCTTCTGCCCCTATCCGATCAGGCTTGCAAGGAGCTTTTAAGATATTCCTCGTGGTTTGCTGAAAACCGCAACATGCTTTCAACACAGCTTTCGCTTCTGGGGGATGTTGTTGAGGAATCCTTTTTGGAAGCAAAAGAGGATAAGAAGAAAGAAATTGGAGGCCGGCACGTACGCAGGGCCATAAAAAAGAGGAACCGCCTGGCAGCACTTACAGAAGAAAAGATCAATCTGGAGATAAAAGAAGGGGAGCTTCTGATCAACCTCACAGGGGAAAAGATCGGAATGGTGAACGGACTGGCGGTGATGGACAGGGGGCTTTCCTCCTTTGGAACCCCTACTGTGATAACCGCCACCGTCGCGCCGGGAACCGAGGGGATAGTCAACATCGAGCATGAAGCGGGGCTTTCTGGGGGCATACACGACAAAGGTCTTCTTATTCTCGAAGGATATCTAAGGCACCGCTATGCCAGAACCTTTCCCTTAAGCCTTTATGCCGGAATCTGCTTCGAACAGAGCTATGCCGAGGTGGACGGGGATTCAGCATCCTCCGCCGAACTTTATGCGCTCCTTTCCGCAATCGGAGAGATCCCGATCCGGCAGGATATCGCAATCACAGGAAGCGTGAACCAGATGGGCCAGCTCCAGCCAGTCGGGGGGATAAACGAGAAGATCGAAGGATTCTATAATGCCTGCCTGACAAGCGGACTGACCGGAAAGCAGGGAGTCATCATTCCAAAGCAGAACATATCCAGCCTGATATTGCCATATGAGGTGGAAGATGCTGTGAATGAAGGCTCCTTCCACATCTATTCGATAAGCGAGATAGACGAAGGGTTCGAACTAATATCAGGCCTCAAGGCAGGAGAAAGGAACCTGAAAGGGCAGTTTCCAGCCGGAAGCTTCAACAGGATGATCGAGGACAGCCTTAAAAGGCTCTGCACCTCAAGCCAGAAGAATTAGCCCACGCAGAAAGAAGGATGGCAGAGGCCGAGGCGACATTTATGCTCCCCTTTGCCCCGTACTGCCGGATTGAAACACGTCCGAGGGATGAATCGGCAGCATCAAGCGCGCCCCTCGAGACTCCGCTCTCCTCGCTTCCGATTATGCAGAGGCCCCGTTCGGGGAAGGCAAAAGAAGAGACGTCCTTCCCGCCAAGCTCGAGGGCAAAGAGCTGGTAATCATCCCTAATCTCCTCCAGCTCCCTGAATTCCCACAAAACACCGTTCACAGTGCCGCGCGAGGTGCGCAGCGCACGCTCGTGCAGCGGGCTTGCAGAGCCTGGACGTATGAATATCTTTTCAACCCCGAAGGCCTCGGAGTTGCGGAATATGGAGCCGAGATTATACGGGCTTCTTATGAAATCAAGATACAGAAAATGAGGGAATACAGTCCTTTTTGAATAGTCCACATCCCCGTTTTCAACAATATCCCAATCGGCAGGGGCCTCTCCGAGCACATCCAGGCTCAGATAATAGAGATCGTCGTAGCGCATCCTCTCAAAGGAGTATGAGGCTTCACTTCTCCTTTCATCTGGAAGAAGGGAGGTAAAAAGCTGGAAATAGGCGTCCATTTCCTCTTCTGGGCGGATGGATGCGGAGGCAAGATGGAAATACTGCCCGCATTTCCTCAATTGCACGCGGGGCTTAAGCGTCCGTATCTTGCGTATCGTCAGCATCCTCTTCCTCCCTCCTTTCGCAATAGACAAGGATTGCAAACTCCCCCTTCACAGCACCTTTCTTCTCAAGCTTCTCCACAGCTTCAGATACAGGGCAGGAGAATATCTCCTCGAACTGCTTGGTAAGCTCCCTGCCCACGACGCAGCAGGCTTCTGGGAAAAGATCTGCTATTTCCTTGAGCGTCTTTACTACACGGAACGGGGATTCGTATATGATAAAAGGCTCGTTTCTTGAAAGAAGCTCAGAAAGCCTCTTAGTTCTCCTTCCTTTTTTCGGGGATAGAAAGCCCTCGAAGAAAAACCCCTTCCCGACCATGCCTGCGGCGCTGACAAGCGTCACCGAGGCGCTCGCGCCTGGAAGCGGCACGATGTTGTGGCTGCTGTTTTTCCTCACATGATCGACAACCCTTGCCCCCGGATCCGATACCCCGGGCGTGCCGGCATCGGAGCAGAAGGCGACATCCTTTCCTTCATCAAGCAGCATCAGTATCCCCCTGCTGCTGTTCTCTTCGTTATGCGCATGGCAAGCGATGAGTTTTTTCGATATCCCATAATGCGAGAGCAGGATTCCTGTATGCCTCGTATCCTCGCATGCAATGACGTCGACGCTTTTCAAAACAGAAAGCGCCCTAAGAGTTATATCCTCGAGGTTGCCTATCGGAGTGGCTATCATGTAAAGGGTGCTCATAGCTTATGATTTTATTCCCCCGATTGGATATCTTCAAGCTGGAGCAAGTGGTAAAAAATACCTCTTTATTGGTAAAAACAGCCGTTTTAGCCTCAAAAAGCGCTTTTTTAAAGGCAAAAATACACTTGGCACGTACTTTGCAATTATGTCAGTAAGGCAACCAGCCTATAGGAGAAAACGATGAACGTATTCAAAAGAATTGGAGACATAATCTCATCAAACGTAAACTCGGCACTGGATAAGATGGAAGATCCGGAAAAGATGATAGACCTTTCAATAAGGGAACTCGAAGATGCTATTGCTGAAATGAGATCCACTCTTGCAGAAAAGAGAATCGAGCTCGTTAAATGCGGCAATATGGTGAAAGACCTCAAAGAGAGCGTGGAGCGCTGGGAGGAAAGGTCCCGTATGGCGCTTGAAAAGGGTCTTGATGACATGGCTAGAGAAGCCATAAAAGAAAAGCTCGCCGCAAAGGACCGCCTTAAAGGCGCAGAAGAAGCGGAAAGCACTCTCAAAGAGATGATCAATAGTGTCGAGGAAAGCCTTGACAAGGCGAACGGCAAGCTCACATCCCTCAAGGAGACAAGCTTGAGCCTGAAGGCCAGAGCAAAGCTTGCGAAGGCCCGTCTCAAGGTTGAGAAACAGGCGAAGACCGACGAAAGCGCATCATATGCACGCAGGCTGGAGGAGATGAAGGCGAAGATCGAGCGCTGGGAGGCCCTGGCCGACATACATCACGACAGCGTGAGGACAGAAGCCGATAAGCCTAGCTTCAGCGACCTCGAGAAGGATGCGGAAGTGGAAAAGGAACTAGCGGAGCTTAAAAGCAAAATGAAAGACGAAAACAAGGAGAATGTCTGATGAGGGACTATTACGATGATTACCCTTATTACGAGAGGCCGCGTCTGAGAAGAAGCCGGTACGGCCTTATTGCCGGCGTATGCCAAGGCCTTTCCAATTGGAGCGGAATCCCCGTGGGCATAATAAGGATTGCAGCCATCGTATCGTTCATCCTCTCCGGTTTTTTTCCGATCGGATTGGTATACGTAATACTTGCAATAATGCTTCCTTCATGAAGTAAGGCAGCGCTGCCGCTGTCCTGCGGTTCTTGACTTTCCCGCAGGATCAGCACCTGTCGTTAAGACACGTCCGCCCTTTCCGGAGCGGACGTACATTTGACCTTATCAGGTTGTAATGCCGGGGATGGATCAAGGCTTCTCCAGGCCTGAGCAGCTTATAAACTATGCCGGCCTGATCCCAAAACTCAAATAAACTATATTATAAGTCAGCATCAGGATGCATTCTTCTCTAAGATATGCCTCTCCCCCGTTTGGAAAGAGGCATTGGCAAATCAACTTGGCTTAGTATCCAGTTTTCCTTGACTAGTCCAGTGGAGCAGCGATGGTTGAATCAATCACCAGTCGACTGTGCCTCCATCTTCGAATCCTTCGTGCTCGCCGGTGAAACTGCTTGTCGTCACAATCATGACAACATCATCTTTTTCAAATTCAACAATACTGATCTCAGGCTTTGAATACTTCTTCATATTCCCCTCCTATAAACTCAGAAGATACAGCACCCCCCCCCCCCATCCATGTCAATAAAAAACCTGACATCTTGTGTGAATATTCCAATTTTAGTGGACACAAAAAACCAAGGGTATAATGCAAAGGAGGCAAAAACGCCAAAGAAGTATTTAAGACAGTTCCGCAAGACGGCGGAGGAGTTCGGCATCCCACTCAAGACCGTGGAGAACTGGGTTCCGGGCAAGAAAGACCATAAGAAAGCAGAAGGAGACAATTGAAATATAAAAAGCTGTGGCCTTCTTCATGAACAAAAAGACAGGAAATTCAGATTCATAATGCAAAACTTTGACAAATACGGCATTTCATTTAGTCTTTCACGACCATCGGACATTTCCTGGATGAGAAAGCCTCCCTGGAAAGCTTTTCCCGATGCTCAAACGCGAATGCGTCCAAAGCGGGACATTCATAAATCTGGAGCATTATATTCCGCTGGATAGAGGTGTATTACAACATTTTACGCCCCCACTAAGCATTAAAGAATCTGACTGCTTCGACTTTTGAATTGAAAAGTAAAGGAGAAGTTTTTCCATGGTCCCTTAATATTTTTTGCCTACTATTTTAGGGATGGCCTTGGACTTTCAATCCTAATTAAAAGCAATAGGGTTCCACCGGCGCAGGAGTCAAATGCTCATGCCTCACTTCCGCTTTTAAGGGTGGAATATCCGGTCAAGAGCGAAAGGACATATTCAAACCTCCTTCCATTTCAAACATCCATTTTTGCGAAAAAAACACTTCAAACCCTTTTCCCATGTTAAAATATCCTTATTGATCAATGGTCCACACCTCCGGTCGATAGAAAACACAATAGGAGGAAACTATGGAAAAAATCAGACGTTCGATTCTTATGGGGGGGGGGTAAGACCCTACTGTTAGGCTTTGCCCTT